>JAFQRL010000024.1 GCA_017410065.1 Clostridia bacterium
GCCGTCTGCCGCAGCAGCGAGACCGTCTGCACCGAAGATGGGATTTGTTGCGTTGGAAATATCAACGTATGCCGAGCCGTCATACATATGAAGCTCTACGTCAAGATTACCCGCAACGATCTTGTTACCTGCCGAGGTAACCGAATCGGTGAACCACGCGAAGGTCGTTCCAACCAACATTGATACTGTCATTACCAATGCGAGGATAGCGGAAAGCAACGCGCGCTTCGTGCTTGTCTTCTTCATAATTGTCCTCCAAAGATTTTTTGTTTTTTGTCTTTAAATATGTGCGAGAATATTATCTCACATTATAATTATATATTTTTTAATAACACTTGTCAAGAAGTTTTGGTAATTTCCTGAACGATTTTTGTATTTTTGTTAAACATTTACTGTTTCTTAAGCGTAGCACACCCTGTCATCCTGAGCCTGTCGAAGTTTTGCGAGCGAGAAGCGAGCAAAACCGAGGAGCAAAGCGACGAAGGGATCTCGCCCGTCCACCCTCTCGGGATAATGAAAACTAACGTCAAATCCGCTCAACGAGCGGTATATTTGCTATTCGTCGGTCGTACACGCCGAATAACGCAAGATACCGTTAAAAACGGTATGCATCAAGGCGAAAGCCTTGTATATCATCAGCCGTAGGCTGCATATCTCGCTCTCCGTCCGAGATCCGACCGCAGGCGGTCGCCCTTCGGGTTTCGACTTCGGGCTTCGCCCTCCGCTCAAGATGACAGCGGACGGTGCCAGCCTCGTTTCTCATAATCAAGGCGAAAGCCTTGTATATCATCAGCCCTTTGGGCTGTATATCATCAACACGCAAGTGTTGTATATCATCACGGCACAGCCGTGTATATCATCAGCCCCTCGGGCTGTATGGAATCCGCCCTCACAGGATAAACCAAGCTAACGTTCAAAATTTAATCAAGCCGAGAAAATACGCCGCCGCCAGAACACCGAGAAGCACGACCGCAGAAAACACAAGCCCGAAAAGCCTGCCCGAGGGCTTTCTTCCGTGAGAGCGGCGAAGATATCTTGAAAGGGGATCGGTCCCCGAAACGAGCTTGCGCTCAAAGCTCCTTATCCACCGCACGTCGTCCTTTGATATCTGCTGCCTTTCCTCCTCCGAGCCCGAGGCAATAGCCTCCTTTGCAAGCCTGTACCTTGTGAGTCTGCCGAGAATACCCTCTCTGTCGGGGGCGCATCTTGTGTTGGTGAGTCGGACGGTGTAGCCCTCAACTCCGCCTGCCGATATACCCAGCTTCGCCGAGCAAAGCGCGTCAAGCTCAAAGTACGCCTCGTAAAATTCACCTCTTATTTTGTCTTTTTCCATTTTCTTTTCCTCCGTTCCTTTTATAAATAGCCGTTATCCGTTTATTATCGCAGGGCAGGAAGATATTTCATATCTTTTAAGAAATTCCCTATAAATAAGCCGCCGTAAAGCCAATTATTTCCGAAGTAGGAAAATTTATTCGGGAAAAGCGGATTTTTCTACCGAGGGGAGATTTTTTCCAAAGCTTATTGACAAAGGGGGTGATTTGCTGTAAAATGAAAGCACCAAACCGAAGGAGAAGAAAATGAAGACCTACGAATCCGAAAAGTTCACCTATGTGGATAAGGCAACGGGTGCCACCGTTACAAGGCTCACAGGTGCTTATTCAAACAGCAACCACCTTTATTTCACCAACAATTGCTTTTATGACGAGGGCAGATCCATCGTGTTTTCAAGCGACCGCGACGGCACGCCGAATCTCTATTCCCTGAACCTTGAGAGCGGAGCTATCGAGCAGCTCACAGATCTTCCGAAAAAGACCTACCCCGGCTCAAACAGTCTTCAGCTCACCTTCGTTCACTCGGAGAGTGCCGTGGCAGTCTTTTGGGATCTTAAAGATCTTTTCGCCCTTGATCTGAAAACCAAGGAGCTTCGCAAAATATACACTCTCCCCGAGGGCTTCATCAAGCATATCGTCAGCATCGGGGCAGACGGCAAATACGCATACACCTCAAAGATAGAGGACGTCTCGGCAAGGCGCAAGGAAAACACCCTGCAAGGAACCTTCGACTGTCACCCCTATTCGGAAATACTTAAGATAGCAATAGACGGCTCGGGGGCAGAGGCGGTCTACTCGGAGAACAACTTTATCGCCCACGTGAACGCCTCACCCACCGACAAGGATAAGCTCACCTTCTGCCACGAGGGCTTTTGGGAGCAGGTAGACCACAGGCTCTGGGCACTCGACTTAAAGTCGGGCGAGGTGAAAAAGCTCCACGTCTGCCGCGAGGGCGAGGCAATCGGCCACGAATATTGGTTTGCAGACGGCAAGCGCATCGGCTACCACGGTCTCACCGATTGCAATAGAGTGGGCCCCACCGACGAGGAGCTCCTCGGCACCCCAAGGCTCGGAGCCGTAAACTTCGACGGCACAGATGACGTCTCCTACGACTTCCCCTTTAATATGGGGCATATCTTCTCGCTTAACGAGGGCCTCATCGTTGGAGACGGCGACAGGCGCGGCAAATATCTCCGCCTCTGGAGGCTTGGCGAGGACGGATACGAGCAGCCTCGCGCCCTCTGCCTCCATAGATGCAGCTTCAAAAATCAGCTCTGCCACGTCCACCCAAGGATCACCCCCGACGGCAAAGCTGTGCTCTATACCTCCGACGAATCGGGCTATAATCAGATATACCTCGTTAAAATCCCCGAAAACGTCAACTCCCTCCCCCTCCTCAGCACCCTCTCAAATTGCTGAAAAACAGCATTTTACCCACTATTTGCAAACAATAATTTGCATTTTTACCCATTTTAAACCCTTTATAAACATCTATCAATAGAAAAAGAGCAAGAAGATCAGGGATAATTTTCCCTTGAAATTCTCGCTCTATTTTCTATTGGCGAAGCCAATTAATGACACACAGTGTCAATTCACGAAAGCTCAGCTTTCAATTCACGCCCAACAGGGCAATTCATTTTTTGCCTTGTGTCACTCCTGACACAAGGCCACCTCCACCTCCACTACGTCGCCGAGGGGCAAAGAGTATACCCCTACCTTTTCGGGCAGCTTACCAAACATTTTCTCAACGGCGAGGGCGTAATAGGAAAGCTGAAGGGTGTGGCTCGCTTTGAGCTTTGCCTCGGCGAGGTAGCGGTTTTCCCGCTCCTCCTTTGTGAGGCGGTCGGTCTTGTAGTCGTAAAGCCCGAGGGTGCCGTCCTCGTATTCAACTATGCAGTCGATAACGCCCTGCACAAGTATTTCCCTATCCGAGAGGGCTTCCCTTTGCTCGGGGTCCTCGGTGAATATATGAGTTGGCAGAAGCACGTTGAAGCGAAGCTCTCGCCAAAGCTTTTTCGCCCCTCTCATTTCGGCAAAGAGGCGCGAGGATATAAAGGATCGGAGCTCGTTTTTGCGAACTCTCGCCTTGTCCTCCTCGGAGATAAAGCCCTCCGCAAGGAGCCTGTCAAGCTCGGAGTCCTCGCCATATTTTGCAAGCCGTTCAAGGTCGCAGAATTGGAGCACCATATGGGTCGCGATGCCTCGCTTCGCGCTCTCCTCTGCCTCTCTGCCAACCACAAAGGCGGGAAGTCTTCTCCGCTTTTCTTCCTCTGCCTCCTCATCGGTGAAAAGAAGCCTTGCCGTGTCGTATTCCTCAAGCACGTGAGGGGTGGTCCTTGAAACAGAAAGCTTCTCTGGGAGAGTGGTGAGGTATTTTCTCGGGTACTCATATCCAAACCTTTTGCAAAGCTCTGCCACAAGCTCGGGGTCCTCCTCGGGTAGTGAGACCGAGCCCACAGCCTCTGCGGCATTTTCGCCCATATCGAATTCGGCTCTCTCCCCTATCTCAAATTCGGCGTCCTCGGCAGACTCCGCAGCCTCTCTCTCATCCCTCTCCGCCTCCGAGGGTGCAAGATAATTTTCGATAAAGTCCTCGGGATAAACGAATTTTCCGTCCATCGTTGCGGTGATAAGATCGAGATAGGTGCTCATAGCTCTCACGGTGTAGGGCGAGAGGCTCTCTCTTGCGTAAGCCACCTTTTCTTCAAAGCTATCCCTGGTTTTCGTCCTCGCCTTACCAACAACGTAAAGCTGCTCTCTCGCTCTTGTGAGTGCAACGTAAAGCACCCGAAGCTCCTCCTCGTGCTGCTTTCTCAAAATATAGTGGCAGTTCAGATCGTGGATAGGGCTCTCAACCACCGCAAGCCCCGAGGGCGTTCTCTGGCGGAAGGTTATTCCCATATCCGCAGAATAAACAAGCCTTGGGCGAGTGTCCTGGGAGGAAAACCTGCCGTTTGCACCGCAAAGGAATACGATAGGATATTCAAGACCCTTTGAGGAATGGCAGGTGATTATCTTCACCGCATCCTGCATAGAGCCTGCGCGCTTATCGTCAAAGGCGGTCTTTTTATCGTCTATTATATTATTAATGAAGTTAATGAAATTATAAAGCCCCTTATACGCCCCCGCCTCGTAGCTTCTGGCGTAATCGTAGAGCACCGTGAGATTGTCCGCGCCGCCGTTGTGAGAGGCAAGCGCCATAAGTCCGCACTCTCGGTAAAGCTTTGAGATCAGCGCATCAACTCCTATGCCCTCGGCTATGGTCCTGTAATATTCAAGTCGGGATATGAAATACGCGCCGCGCTCGTAGTCGGGATGAGCCTCGCAGTATTTTTTAACGTCCTCCCAAAGAGTGTCCGAGCCGCCGTCACGCCTTATTCTGTAAAGCTCGTCTGCCGTAAAGGAGAAGATGGGCGAGCACATAAGCCCCGCAAGATATATATCCCTTCTAGGGTTGTCTATTGAATTAAGAAGGCAAAGCGCAAGCAGGACCTCCGAGGAGAGGAAGAAGCTTTTGGCTCCCGATATCTCCGCGGGAATACCTCTTTTTTCAAGTGCCTCGGCGTAAATATGATCCTTGCCCTTTGCCGAGCGGATGATGATCGCAATGTCCGAGGGTCGGGGTGCTTCTCCGTTATTGAGCTTGCCCGACGCAAGAAGCTCGCTTATCTTCTCCGCCACCACCTCTGCCTCGCTCATACCCGAGCCCGCGCTCTCATCCTCGTCCTCATCGTCGAGAGGCAACGCGCCGCTACCGTCGCAAACGCAGACCACAGGTGCTCTGTATTCAACGTTTATATCCTTCTTTTCGTCGTAGACCTTGGAGAACTTGAGCTTGTCTCCGTCCTCGTAGCCGATGCTCTCGCCGATCCTCGTGAATATCTTATCGAAGATACCGTTCACGAAATCAACTATTCCCTCATCGCACCTGAAGTTACCCGACATAAATACAGAAGCCTCGTCGCCCTCTGCCTCGGATAGCGGTGGGAAGGAAGCCTTCATAGCCGCAAATATCTCGGGTCTTGCAAGGCGGAAGCCGTATATGCTCTGCTTTATATCGCCAACCATAAAGCGGTTGTTTTTCTTTGATATGACCTTGAATATGCTGTTTTGCAGACTGTTTACGTCCTGATATTCATCAATATATATAGCCTCAAACTGATTTGAAAGGTTGATGGCAATATCGGTTGGCTCTCCGTCCTTCACAAGACATTCATAGCAAAGCCTCTCAATATCCGCATAGGAAAGAGCACCGCGCCGCTTCTTCTCCTCAAGGAAAAGAGTGTCGAATTTCTTCTCAAATCTATAAAGCACCAAAAGAAGCTTATGAAGCCCGGAAAGGCTATCAAGCCATTCCTTCTCGGTGTATATAAAGAATTGAAGGAGCTTATCCCTTATATCGGCTTTAAGGGCGTTTCTCTCCGCCGCATAATCCTCCATAAGCGGAGTTTTCTCAACTCCCTTTTTCATTCTCGGAGCAGAAGGGATGCTAAAGCCGCAAACGGCTTCGCGAAGCTCGGTGTAGCTCTCTGCCGAGAGCACCTTATCCACTGCGGCAATATCGTTTTCGCAAAGCGCAAAATATATCTGCTCTCCAATAGAGCCCGAGGAAAGAGGAGCAAGATAGGCTATGAAGCGGTCTCTGTAATGGCTGAAAAGCTCTCTCGTTATATCAAGAAGATATTTGCCGTGAGGGGTGTTCACAACGTCGGTAACACCGTCAGCATTGAAGATCTCAATAAGCGGAAGCATAGCGTCGATGCCACATTCGGAGGAATCAAACTTTGAATAAACAAGTCGGAATATCTCCGAGAGATCCTCCACCCTCTTGGAATCGGTGAGGCAGTCGCAAAGAGCCTCAAACTCCTCGGGTGTTGCCACCTCGCAAAGCTCCCCGCGATAGACCGCGCCGATAAGTCCGTCAAGCATAGAAATGGCAAGAAGGGTGCACTCCGCGGTGTCGGCAATACGGTAGCCGCCGTTAAGACCCACTCTGTCTGCTCCCATTCTCAAAATATCGTTGCAGAAGGAATCTATGGTGCGTATCTTCGCCGAGGGAAGCATATTCAATTGATGGCGAAGCCTTGCGTTTTCGGGGTTCTTCTCGCAGGCGTCCTCAAGAGCGCGAGTGAGCTTTGCCTTAAGCTCCCCTGCCGCCGCGACCGTGAAGGTCACGCAAAGAAGCGACTCAATGCTGACGGGGTTCTTCTCATCCGTCAGCGACCTTATCACTCTCTCGGTAAGCGTTGCCGTTTTTCCCGAGCCCGCCGCCGCCGAAACGAGAAGCGTCTTGCTCCTCTCCTCTATTGCCGATAGCTGCTCTGCCGTCCAAACTCTTTCTGCCATTTTCCCTCTCCGTGAAGAATTTTTCTTTTTAACCTATTTTACCACATTTTTTTGTCTTTTTCAAGCAAAAACAGGTACACCTCAAAATTATTTGTTCCTCACTTGAAAAGTTTATAAGACTATGATAAAATATATGTAAAAGAGCGATAGCAGGCCGGGTGGCTGTCGGGCTTATTTTTTGAAGCTTTGAAAAAGGGGGAGAGGGACTTATGCGCATAGGCGGCACCGAGCTTCGATATGGCGTGATGCTTGCACCGATGGCGGGCTACACAGACAGAGCAATGCGACTTATCTGCCGCGAGGCAGGCGCGGAATACACCGTCACCGAAATGGTCAGCGCAAAGGCGGTGGTCTATAACGATAAAAAGACCTTCTCTCTTGCAAGAATACTTGCAGACGAGGGCCCTGTTGCTGTGCAGATATTCGGCTCCGAGCCCGAGGTGATGGCAGAGGCGGCAAGAGTGCTCTCCGAGCCCTGCCCTATCGGGGCGGCACAGGACGAGGAGCTTGTGCGCACCTGCGCGGAATATCTTAAGGAGGGCGAGAGTGTGCCCTTCTCGCCTGTCTCCCCTGTGGCAATAGATATAAATATGGGATGCCCCGTGAAGAAGATATTCTCAAACGGCGAGGGCTCGGCTCTTATGAAAAGCCCCCGTCTTATAGAAAAAATAGCCTCGGCGGTCAAGGGAGCAACTCCCCTACCCGTCACGGTGAAGCTTCGGGCGGGAATTGACGGCGAGCACTTAAACGCCATCGACTGCGCCAAGGCGGCAGAGGCGGGCGGAGCAAGCCTTATCTGTATTCACGGCAGAACCACAAAACAGATGTACGGCGGCTCGGCAGACCGAAAAATCATCGAAAAAGTAAAGAATTCTTTGCAAATACCTCTAATTGCCAACGGAGATATAGTCGACGGCGCATCTGCCGTCTCAATGCTGAAGGACACGGGAGCAGACGGCATTGCCATAGGTCGCGGCGCGGTCGGAAACCCCTTTATATTCTCCGAGATAGAGGCGGCACTTAAGGGTAAGGAGCACACGCCCCCATCCCTTGACGAGAGGATACACACGGCTCTGCGCCAGCTTTCATTAGCCGTTATCGAAAAGGGCGAGGCGGTTGCCACCGCCGAGGCAAGAAAACAGATCGCCCTCTATATCCGCTCCTTCCGCGGCGCCTCTCAAATCAGAGCAAAAATAAACCTCGCAACCACCTTCTCCGAGGTGAAAGCCGCCCTTCTTTCAATTATTTAAATAGAAAAACGAAGCAAGAGTAAAACGAGAAGTTTACTTCACGTCCTTGCTTCGTTTTTTTATTAAATCCTGCGAAGCAGGATATCATCGCGTAAGCGATTTCATCCACTTTAGTGGATTTATTCCGTCCCAGACGGATTTAATTGCGCTTTAGCGGATTATTCCGTCCCGGACGGATTTAATTGCGCTTCAGCGCTTCAAGAGGTCTCTGATCTCCGTGAGCAGCTGCTCCTGGCGAGCGAGCCTTGCCGCTTCCTTTGCCTCTGCGTCTGCCTTTGCCTTGGCTTCCTCGGCGAGCTTTCTCTCCGCCTCCGCCTTTGCGATAGCTTCAGCCTCTGCTGCTGCCGCCGCTGCCTCCTCGGCAAGTCTCTTTTCTTCCTCTGCCTTTGCCGCTGCCTCTGCCGCTGCCGCCGCTTCCTTTTCGTCTGCGTCGGTGAGGAGGTCGCGCGCGCCCTTATGTAGCTTCTCGGCTCTTGCCTTAAGAGCGGATGCCACCTTCATAACCGTGAAGAGAGCGATGGCAATGATGAAGAAATCTATAACGGCGTGGACGAGGGGACCCCACAGGATCGCGACCTCTGCCTGCGTTACCACCTCGGTTTCCGCATCAACGTATTCCTTGATCTCGGGGCGAAGGATCCAGCGCATTTCGTCAAGATCCGATTCACCTGTGATAAGCGTGAGAAGGGGTGTGATAAAGCCCTTGGTGAAGGCGGTTACTATCGCCGTGAAGGCAGCTGCCACCGCAACACCGACAGCCATATCAACCACGTTTCCGCGCTTGATAAATTTTTTGAAATCTTCAAAAAGCTTTTTCATTTTCTTCTCCTTTGTTTTTTTCTATATGCTGAACACTTGCTGATATCTTTTTAGGTTTCCCGTCCTCGGCATCCGCCGTCGGGCAATCAGACTTATCTTTTAACGTCGTAGATGCTCCTTATCTTAAGGGACGACATAAGCTTCTCTGCCGTGCTCATACCGCCTGTGAGAGTGAAGGCTATCTTCATCGGCGCGCTGCCCGTGATATCCACGTAGTTATCGTAGAACACAGCATCCACGTCTTTAAAGCTTATCTCCACCGCCCTTGCAAAAGCCTTTGCCGAAAGGGTGATGCTGAACCGCCTGTCCGAGCCCACGATCTGCGCGGATATCTCGGGGTCGCGGAGCTTGAAATGCTTTTCGGGAACGAAAAGAGTTGTGCTTTGAGAATAAACTCCCAGAGGATCGCGGAGGAAGCACTCAAGATAGTATTCGTTTTCGTGGCCTCGAAGAAGATGGCTGAAGTCCTTTTCAAGCACGAGCCTTGACGTGAGCCTTTCTATAACGCACTTCTCGCTTCCCGTATGGACGGTTTTATTCTGCGAGTCTGCAATTCTGTATTCTATAGAGCCCGCAAAGCTCTGCCGCTTTTCATTTGAAATATAAAAGACCACTCTGCCGTCGTCTATATGCTCGGCGTGAAGGTATATGGGAGAGAAAAATTTCGCCGCCATATAATGAGTCGCTCTCCAGACAGCCGCCGAATCTATTCCCGAATAGCAAAGCCCGTCCTCGCTGTCTCCAAGTCCGTCGTAGATGGCGTGCTTATCTCCTCTGGCAAGCCTTGAGGCTATCATCTCACTTCCCGTGAGAGTTGCCGCCGCCACCGAGGAAATATAAGCAAAATCGTCAAAGCCGCCCGCATAAGGATATCTTTCGGATGCGGTGCCGATCATATCTATAAGCACCTCTCGCCCAAGACTTTCCATCTTCTCGGAGAAAAGATTTTTCTCGTCCTCTGCGAGAAGCTTATCGGTAACAGCCGCCGAGGGAAGCTCGGGAAATCTCGGATATACGGGAGCCTTGTCCACAAACCGCACCGCCACGCCGGGAGCTATCCTTCCCATTCTCTCGCGGAGCTGATTTTTATTGCCCGAATCGTATATTATCTGATAGAGCACCATCGAGGGATGGTGGCATATCCTTGCAAGAAGCTCTGCCTCGTCTGCACTGCTTTCCATCACCGAGGAGCGTATCTCGCGGATAACGCAGATACCGTGTGCATCGCAGAGCTCAAAGAATACCTCGTCAGGAAGTCGGTCGTCGCTCTTTATAAGAAGTGCGTTCATACCCACTCTCGCCGCCGAATTTATAAAGGCAAGCTCTCTTTTTGCGGAGAGGGCAACGTTTGTGCGCCGCTCGGGTCTGTATACGGCACCCAGGGGAAGGAAGGACGCGCCGCCGATATCAACGGTTGCTCGGGAGTCGTTCACCGAAAGCCTTCTGATACCCACCTTAAGCTCAACCGTATCCTCAATTTCAAGCTCACCGTAAAGATTGACGGTCAGCTTATAAAGATTCTGAACGCCCATATCCTTCGGCCACCAATAAAGAGGATCCTTCACGGTTATATTGCCGCGACCCCTCGTGATGCCGCCGTAGAATATCTGCCCCGAGGTGGAAACGAGAGTTGCAACCGCCCTCACCTGATCGGAGCTGCCAAGCATATCAAGAGAAATGTCAAGAGTGGCAAAGCCGCCCTCAAAGCTCTGCTTCACGCCAACTCTGTCTATCACCGCTCCCGAGAACATAAGAAGCTCCGCCTTGCCGAAAAGTCCCGCGCAAAGATGTGAGCCCGCAGTCTGGGAAAAGACCAGCTCAAGAGTGTTCTCCCCCTGCTTCACCTTATCCTTTATATTAAGATTAAGCACTCTGCCCGTGAAGGGCGTGGAGTGTATCACCTCGCCCGAAAGCCTCACCTCGGTGAGACCCACAAGGTCGGTGAGCCTTATATATTCATACTTAAAGTCCTGCGCGGTGGGAGCAAGGGTGAAGACGGCGGAAAAGCTGCCCGAGGGAAGCTCCGCACCCTCTGCTGTGCACAGCGAAAAGGGAGGTGTGCAAGCTCTCGCCACCTCGCCGCATATTAAATTAAAGGACGTAATTTCAGATCTTATCATCTTAAAACTCCTTTATTTTATCTCTTAAAAAACAGAAGTAATCTATCAACAAAGCAGAAGAATATCCGTTAAAACGAAAGAGAGCCGCGTGCTTCGGCTCCCTGTCGCCAAGCGGCATTTTGCCGCAAGTCAATGCAAGCGGGAAAAAACGATCCGCTTGGCAAATATTCCGCGATAACACGGCGGTGCTACCTTAATAGCCGCCATTCATCCGATAATTTTTCTCGCCGTCAGGGAGTTGTGCTATCAACGAAGCTTTTCGTTGCTTCATCAAAAACGAATGTGCCGCCGTCCCAAAGCTCGGGATTTTCGTGAGAGTGAATACCCCAGCCTGTTCTTACAGTCAGCTCCTTATTGGTCTCTACCGATATCTTAAAGGAAATAGAGTTTATGTCGCTTGGGTCGGCAGTTCTGTTAACGTAGCTGTCCGAATAGACCACCTCGGTGTAATAAACCTCGGGGTCGGTGCCAAAGGAAAGCTTGCAATAGCCGCCCGAGGCACTGCCGGAAACGGTGATCTTCACCGTGTACTGGACCCCTGGCGAAAGGGTGTATACCTGATCTTCTCCGTTAAGTGTCGGTGTGAGGGGATTTCCGTTATCATCCAAAATTGCTTCAACCGTGCAATAGGAGCTGCTTATAATATTGTCCTGCGAGCCCGTGTCCGTGGTGAACCAAGCCCAGGTGGTCGTAACGAGAAGGACAGCCGTGACGAGCAGACCGAAAACGCAAGCAAGCATACTTGTCGTCATCGCTTTGTCGGTGATCTTTTTGTTTTCGTCCTTGACGTGTGCGCCCTGTGCCGTCGTCTTATCAAAAGTCTTATTCACAACTCTTCCCCCTTTCTCTCATAATGTCGGGTTTCATAATCAAATTGCTTCACAAAAATGTCTCTCTCCGATATCTTCAGCCGTTGCCTGCCGCGGAGAGTTGTTTAAAAAATGTTAATAAGTGTTTACAAAATGCCGAAATTTTGGTTTTATTGCTCTGCGGAGCTATCGTCTGCCTGTGGCGAATTATTGCCGAGAGCCTGTGCCTTTGCGGCTTCAAGCTCTGCCTTAAGGGCAAGCAGCTCCTCCATCATCTTGGCGTTAGCCTGCTTATCCTCCTCAAGCTTAACTCTTTCCTCGCGCATCTCGGAGAGCTGCTCGGAGCGGTACCTTCTGAATACCTGCACGAAGTTCATTATCTGCATTGCGATAATGAGAAGGAAGGGTATAAGTATGCAAACTATATAGCCGGGTGTGGTCTTAATAAATGCAAAGAAGTGACCGAGGAAGGGCATCGTGAAAAGATACTGTGAGTAAATGTCCTCGGGAGCAACGAGCACCTCGTCGTTAGTACCTGTGGAGGTACCGTAGGTGAGGAAGCCCTTGATAGAGCCGTCGTCGTTATAAACCACCTCGCGTATCTTATGGGATACGGTCGCGCCGATAGAGCCGTAGGTCGCCTTGCTGTCCTCTGTGTCCACCGAGTTGGACGACATAAAGGTGATTATATCACCGGGGCGAAGCTCCTTCGGGTCGACCTCCTTGCCGACTATAAGGTCTCCCGATGCAAAAGGACCCTTGCCGTTGTTCTTCACGCCGTCAAGCTCTATATCGTGCTTCATCGAGTCGGTTTGAACTATGTAGAACTTGATGCCGAAAAGGCTCTTTTGCGCGCCCTTCTTCTGATTGAAGAAGATCGACGAAATGATGGTGAAAATCATAATGATGATCGCAAGGGCAAAGAGCACCCACACCGCGATATCCTTGATCTTCACAAGAATTCTTTTAACCTTCGAGGCACCGGACGTCTCGCCATCTGCGGCGGGAGCTGTCTGCTCCTCTATTTTTATATTTTCTTCCACGTTTTGTCTCCTGTTTTGTTTTTGGGGAATGTGAGGTGTGAGCGGGTTATCTCATATTGCCCTGCTCCGCATAGATATTGAAGCGGACCGTGCAGGACTTGCTCTGATATTCGTTACCCGCCGTATCTCTCATATGGAGAGCAACCACGAAGAAGTCGATGCCGTCAACCTCAAGGCTGACGAAGTTCTCTCCGGAGATCCTGTTTTCGGGCCCTATCCTCTCGCCCACGTTGGTCTCAAGCCTTTTGACGGTGTGAGAAGACGAAATCTCCTCCCAGCTTGATGCCTTCAGGCTATCCAGCATAGAATAGTCTCCCCTGAAGGAGCAATACTCAAAGGCTCCGTAAAGTGCCTCAACGTCTGCCACGAAGCGAAGAAGATATCTCACGTTGATAGTACCCTTGTTTTCAACCTTAAGGAAGATAAGCCTTGTTGCTCCGGGCTCCCATTCGATGCCCGCAAAGGCGTCTCCCTCCGCGCCGTCCATTTCAACGAAGCTGCCGCCGAGGCTTTCGTCTGTGCGATAAAGCTTCATTCCCATTTCCGCCGCGCTGACCGTCATATCGGCCTCCTCACGGTTTGTGAAAAGAGCGTAGGTCGATCCAAACGCAAGCGAAACGAGAAGTATTATTTTAATAAGAAGTGCGGTGATGCTTGTGTATTGCCTGTCGTAGGAATATCTGCCACCTCTTGAGTTTGCCATCTTTGCTCCTTTCTCCATAAGTCGGTTTTAATGGCTCGGAATGTCTCTTAAAAATGTCCTGGTATATTTATTTATTATATATTATACACTATCGCGCACGAAAAATCAAGTATATTTTTAAATAGTTAATAATTATTTAACAGCCGTCAGGTAATTTTGACCTATTTCCCTGCCCATCGGATTTTTTTATCTCTTTTTTTGCCAAAGGCTTTTCTGTTTACTTTTTCCTCTTAAGGGACGAAAGCTTATCCGCCGCGCGGAAGGCAACGCCTTCAAGGATGGGACGAAGCACCGAAAGAAGCACCGCCAAAAGCACGCCTATTCCCATCATACCGATAAAGAATATGGGATTTTCAAAGGCGGGGAGAATAGCCAGCATATCGAATTCGATAAAGGGAAGAAGATAATGAATATAAACGCTTGCGGGGAGAGTTACGGCAAGGGCGACACCGATGAAGATGCACACGCCCGCGCGCCACTTGGTGAAGGGACGGCAGACCGAGACGAGATTTATATAGCTCACCGCCGTGAGAACCAGCATAACCACCGAGCTTCTGCACTCCGAGGAAACGCTGAATATCTCCGCAAAATCGCGCATAGCAGGGGTGAGACTATCGCCCATAGATGCAAAGATCATCGGGATAAATTCGCTTGTCACCATAGCAACAAGCACGGGAACAAGCATCACCAAAGCAAGAGGAATACTCCGTATTATTACCGTCCTTATAAAGGAGCCCTCGATGCGCCTGTTATTGGGCTCAAGTGCCAAGAGCACCGTGGATATACCGATAACGAAAAGCTCAATGAGCATCATCTGCCTCGGCTCCAGGGGGTATCCCGAAACGGTGCACACCGCGAATATCGAAAGGCAGATAACGAAAAGGGTCTTCATAAGGTAGAGCACAGCCGAGCCGCGCACGTTATTTATGCATTTTCTGCCCTCTCGCACAACGTCGGGAAGGGTTGAGAAATCCGAATTGAGAAGGACTATCTGGGAGACCTTGCGAGCCACCTCGCTGCCGTCAGCCATTGCTATGGCGCAGTTGGACTCCTTAAGGGCAAGGGTGTCGTTTACGCCGTCGCCCGTCATTGCCACGGTATGTCCGTTCTTCTTCAGGGTCTTAACGAGAAGCACCTTCTGCTCGGGAGTAACTCTGCCGAAAACGGCGTAATTTTCCGCCGCCATAACAAGCTCCTCGTCCGAGAGGCTCTCGCAGGAGATATATTTTTCCGCGTTTGCAACGCCGACTCTCGCCGCTATGGTGGAGACGGTTGCCGCGTGGTCGCCCGAGATGATCTTCACCGTAACGCCCTGCTCCTGGAATTTTGCGATAGTCTCCTTTGCGCTGGGTCTTATACGGTCTGCAATTGCTATCATCGCGATCGCCTCTCCCTCTCCATCAAGCCTATCAAGCCTTGCAAGAAGAAGAACTCTCTCGCCCTCCGCCGCGTGTAGCCCGATTTTTTTCTCAAGCTCCTCGGAAACAGGGCAAGGCACGAAGTGAGGCGCGCCGATGGCAAAGCTGCCAAGCCCACCTATGGTGACCGCGCTGTATTTTCTCGCAGAGGAGAAGGGGATCTTATCAACTATCTCGCCCGACTCCTTGCCAAAATACTCTATAAGAGCCCGAGAGGTATTGTTTATGCTCTCCTCCGAGCCCTCAACAAGAGCCATAATTTTCTTAATTTCGTCGCACGGGGTACCCCCAATTGCCTCAAACGCGCTGACGCACATAGTGCCGTCGGTGATAGTTCCCGTTTTATCGAGGCACACGATGTCTGCCGATGCAAGCATCTCTATTGAGTACATATCCTGCACGAGAGTGCGCTTTCTTGAAAGAAGAATAACGCTTAAGGTGAGGGTGACGGTGATGAGCAGATACATTCCCGCAGGGATCATTCCTATCACCGAGCCCGAGGTCTTAACAAGCATATCCTTGATATTGCCGTCAAGCGCGAAGTAGTTTGAAATAAGGGTCGCCGCAGTCATAGGGATCATAAAGATGCCTATGTACTTTATGAGCTTATTAAGGTCGCGGAAAAGATTTGATGCGGGAGCCTTGAAGCCCTTCGCCGCGCTTTCGATCTTATGAACGTAGTTATCCCTTCCGACCCTGATAACGCGAACGTAAACCGAGCCGCTCACAAGGAAGCTGCCCGCAAGGACTGTGTCGCCCTCCTGCTTTTTGATAGCATCAGACTCGCCCGTGAGCATACTCTCGTTTGCCTCTGCTATACCCGAGAGCACCACGGAGTCGGAGAGCACCTGCTTGCCCATCTCTATTCTCATAACGTCGCCGATAACTATTTCGGAAACGTCTATCTCGCAAAGCACGCCGTCGCGGAGAACGGTTGCCTTGGGCTCGGTGGTCACCGAGAGCTTCTCCACCATTCTCTTTGCGCGCATCTCCTGAACTATGGCGATAAGCACGTTGGGAATGACCACGAAAAGATAGGTCAGGTTATTGAACGCACCGAGGCACACCAGCACCACGGTAACGATAAAGTATATTAAATTGAAGAAGGTGAGAAGATTATCCGCGATGATTCTGCCGTAGCTCTTCCCCGCCTTTTCCTTCACCACGTTCATTCTGCCCGCGGCGACCTCCGCCGCCACCTGCTCCGAGGTAAGGCCCGTGATGGCTGTGTCGGATACCCTCTCTTTAACTTTTTCTTCCGAGGATACGACCTCGGCTTCCTTTTCAATAGCTTTCATTCTTGTCTCCGTAAATAAGTAAGAGGCGGTGAGCCGACTGTTTTCCAAGGAAAGAGCCTTCCGCAAGCCTCTACTAAAAATAATATCATAAATAAAAGGGTTTGTCAACATATAGTGATGTTTTTGCTGACGCGCGATATGTTTGCAAGCAAACGCGATATACTCGCTTTGCTCGTGCGATATATTGTCGCTTTGCTCCAATGCGATATGATATAAATCCCTTCGTTTTAGCATATCTCGCCTTGCGGCGAGTATGTTAAAACATATCGTTTGCGAAGCAAATATCGCTCCCGTTAGGGAATATCGCAAATCCTCGGGGGATTTATATCGCTGCGTGTTCTCCGTTAAGGATAACACGCTATATAGTGATGTTTTTGCTGATGCAAAAGTGATGTTATGCTACGCAAAATGATGTTGCTCGCCAAGCCTCGCAATGATGCGATGTTTGCCCACTACGCCACAAGGCGTAACATCATTCACGCAGTGAACATCACTGCCGTAGGCAACGTTGGTGAAGTTTTTGCTATCGCAAAAGTGAAGTTGCACCGCGAACCCCCAAAGCTCATACTTCGCTTCGGGGAACCCCGTTTCAGTGAAGTTTGTACTACGCACAAGTGAAGTTAAGTTTGCCCATCACTTCGCCGTCTGGCGAAACTTCACTCACGAAGTGAACTTCACTATCAGAGATAACTTCACTTGCCCAAAGGGCAAACTTAGTTAGCGTGATGCTACGTTAAGAGCATCACGCTATCACCGGTGAATAAAACTCGCCGAATTAAGCAAGAATTTAAAAAAAGAAAAGGGGGAGAGGTATGAATAAGCAAGGATATAAGGGAGATAGGCTTTCGGGCGACCACCGCCTCGACCTTCTCTTATTGAGAGAGAGGTTAAGGGTCGAGGAAAGCTTTGATATGATAGAAAGACATCTCACCGTGGCGGGAAAGGACGCCTGTTTTTTCTATATTGACGGCTTTGTGAAGGACGGAGAGATGCTCCGCATAATGCAGGATCTTCTCGGCAGAGAGAGCCTTTCGGATGCGGAGGAGCTTGTGCGCACCATTCCTTACGTTGAGGTGGAGATTACCGAGGAGCAGAGCAAGCTCTGCCGAGCGGTGCTCTCGGGGCAGACCGCCCTGCTTATTGAGGGCTTTGGGAAAAAGGCGATACTTCTCGATCTGCGCACCTACCCCGCAAGGCAGACCTCCGAGCCCGAAAGCGACAGAGTTATGCAGGGAGCGAGGGACGGCTTCGTGGAAACTCTCGTGGTAAACACAGCCCTTATACGCAGGCGTATCAGAGACGAGCGGCTGACGATGGAGCACTTTGATCTCGGGGGCTCCTCGGGCACAGACGTTGTGGTGTGCTATATGAAGGGGGTGGCGAACGAGGAGAGCCTCTCGGATATAAGAGGACGGCTTAAGCGAGTGAAGCCGAGGTCGCTTACCTTGGGTGCGCAAAGCCTTGCGGAGACCCTTATAAGGCGAGGCTGGTTCAACCCCTTCCCGAAAATACGCACCACCGAGCGGCCCGACACCGCCGCCGCACAGCTTCTTGAGGGCAGTATTATCGTAATTTGCGACACGTCCCCCCTCGCAATGATACTTCCAACCTCAATTTTTGATTATCTTGAGGAAACGGGAGACTATTATTTTCCGCCCCTCACGGGCACTTATTTAAGAGTGGTGAGGCTTCTTATCCTTATCCTTTCGGTGGTCATAACTCCCCTTTGGTATCTCGCACTTGAATATCAGGCGTATCTGCCCGAGAGCCTCGCCTTTCTCGTGCCAGACGATCCAGGTGCTCTGCCCATCCTTTTTCAGCTGCTTTTGGTGGAGGTTGCCATAGACGGTCTTAAAATAGCCTCAATGAACACTCCCGACATCCTCTCAAATTCCCTCTCGGTCGTGGGTGCGCTGATACTCGGTGACTTCGCCGTTGAGGTGGGCTGGCTCTCGGGAGACGTTATCCTTTATATGGCATTCGTGGCAATAGCCAACTTTGCCCAGCAAAATCCCGAGCTTGGCTACGCCTTCAAGTTCATGCGGGTCTTGCTTCTTATACTCGTTGCCATCTTCGGCATCTGGGGCTTTGCGGCAGGTCTGGTTATATTCTGTATCGCCGTGGCAATGAACACCACTCTCTCGGGCAAGCACAGATATCTCTACCCACTCATCCCCTTCAACGCCCACGCCCTCTCAAAGCTGATAGTCCGCCAAAGAAAAAAGGACTTCGACGACGGCGACAAAAGCTGAAAATTAAGTTATTACCCGAAAACGGAAGCGTTAACAAAAGACCTAAAAAAACGTATAAAAGGTAAACGAGCTCGGTAAAGTTCCGAGCTCGTTTTGTTGATTTTCATTTTAAAAAAATTTTTATTACGTCGAGGCGCTGTGAGCCGTTTTTGATAACATATCCGGCTATCACAAGGAAAGCTTCGTGAGCGTATCGAAAATATTCCAACCGATCACAAAAGAAGCTCAGAAAGCCTCTCGGTGTTTTCCTCCGAATATTCTATCTCCTCGGAGAAAAGAACGGCAAGTCGTACCACCGCCGAAAGAGACGTGTCGGGGTCGGAGGATAAAACCTCGGGGTCTGATGCAAGCAAAAGGGAGAGAGTTAAAAATGCGGAGATAATAATTCCAAGTGCGGAGAGAGTGTCTCCGCCTTCAGCGCGGAGCGGCAGATGCCTTGCCGTAAGATAGGCGAAGGAATTAAGTAAATAACGGCTGAATATAGGGCTTTTAGCCGAAAATTCGGACACATCCCGCCACCTAGCCGCAAAAACGCGCTCCTCAAAGCCCTCGGACATATATTCAAGCTCGGAAAGAATTTTGCGAAGCTTCAAGGGAATTTCGTCCCGACCCTCAAGAAGAAGACCGTCTGCCGGCTCTCTTATATCCGAAGGCTCGTCAGCCTCGCCGAATAAATAAAGATCGATCTCCCTTGATAGATCTATTATCCTATGAACCGCATTGCGGATCGACGAAAGAGCACCCTCTCCCGAGGATAACAGGACCTCAATATCCGATAGGGCACGGAGCACCAAAAGGTCAGATTTCAAGGAATTTTCATCCATATCTCCTTTGGCAAGAGAATTGCCGTCACACTCTCCTCTGCCCGATAAATTGCCGTCGCACTCTTCTCTGCCCGACAAATTGCCGTCGCAGCTTGCACCGAGAGAATAGCCAATATCTCCGTAAAGGGTTGGCGCGGTCTCCGAGAGTATCAGCTCTGCCGCCGCCTCGCAGCTCATACCGACACCGCCGAGGGTGATTTTTGAAAGCTCGTTATAGTAGCGAGGGTGCTCGCGGCAGATATGGCATAGCGCGCCGTCCCCAAGCTCACGGATGATTCGGCAAAGATTATCCTCGCAAAGCATAGGGCATCTCCCGTTTTTCATCAAAAAATGAGACACATCCCCCGACCTTGCCGTGTTTTTCCTGATATCCTCGCCGATCTTGCCGTCAAGGCTTTCATATTTTTCAGCCGTCGCGCCGTCGATATCTATCTCCCAGCCGATACAGCAATTATGTGTGCACCTCTCCGCCTTGCAGGCAAAGCGAGAATAGTATTTCGGGAATAAGGTTTCAGCTCCACTCATCACAGACCTTGTTTCAGCTCCATTCATCGCAGACCTTGTTTCAGCTCCACTCATCACAGACCTTGTTTCAGCTCCACTCATCACAGACCTCTCATCGTCCCGCAAGATAGATCAGCAGAACGCTGATGTCGGCAGGACTGACGCCGCTGATCCTGGATGCCTGACCGATATTCTCGGGGCGTATCCTCTCCAGCTTCTCAACCGCCTCAAGCCGCAAGCCCGTGATGGAGGAATAGGAAATGTCCTCGGGTATCTTTCTTGATTCAAGCCTTCGGTGCTTTTCAACCTCGGCAAGCTCTCTTTTGATATAGCCCGCGTATTTCACGCGGACCTCCACCGTTCCCGCAACCGCCGCCGAGAGCTCGGGTCTTTCCTTATCTATCGCGCCAAGTGCCTTATAGCTTATCTCGGGTCGCCTCAAAAGCTCGGCAAGCTTCGCGCCTGTGGTGATGGGTGTGGAGCCAAGCTCGGAAAGAAGGGCGCATACCTCCTCCGTGGGAGCTACCACGGTGCGCTCAAGTCGGTCTATCTCCCGAGCCACCTCGTCCATCTTTTTCCTATACTCTCCGTACCTCTTTTCGTCAATAAGTCCGACCCTGTGTCCGATTTCGGTTAGTCTTTCGTCTGCGTTGTCCTGCCTTAAAAGAAGCCTGTATTCGCTTCTGGAGGTCATAACGCGATAGGGCTCGCGGGTCCCCTTTGTAACAAGGTCGTCAATAAGCGTGCCGATATAGGAAGAAGATCTCGGGAGTATCATAGGCTCACGACCAAGCTCCGCAAGAGCCGCGTTTATACCCGCAACAAGCCCCTGCGCCGCCGCCTCCTCGTAGCCCGAGGTGCCGTTAAACTGCCCCGCACCGTAAAGGCCGCGCACCTTTTTCATCTCCAGAGTGGGATACATCTCTGTGGGGTCCACGCAGTCGTATTCGATAGCGTAAGCATAGCGCATTATCTCGGCATTTTCAAAGCCATCAAGGGATCTGAGCATCGCATATTGCACGTCGGTGGGCATTGAGGTGGAGAAGCCCTGAATATACATCTCCTCGGTGTCAAGTCCGCAGGGCTCAACGAATAGCTGATGGCGTGGCTTGTCCGCAAAGCGAACGAGCTTTGTTTCAATAGAAGGGCAATAGCGAGGACCCTCGCCAATGATGTTGCCCGAATACATAGCCGAGCGGCTCATATTTTCATTGATAATTCTGTGGGTCTCGGAATTGGTGTAGACAACGTGACACAACGCCTTGTTGACATCCTCCGCCTTCATCTCTCCCGAGCGCACCGAATAAGAGACAGGCTCCTCCTCACCCCCCTGTACCTCAAGCCTTGAAAGGTCTATGGACCTTTTGTGGACTCTTGCGGGCGTGCCTGTTTTAAACCGCTGAAGGGTCAAGCCAAGGGATCTGAGCGAAGCCGAAAGCCCGCGAGCGGGCATCATACCGTCGGGGCCCGCCGAATAGACCTTGTCTCCAACGAAGATCTGGCTTTCAAGGAAGGTGCCGCTGGCAATGATCGCCCGAGAACAGGACCAAACCTCCCCAAGATGGGTGCGAAGTCCCGAGACGTGTCTCGATTTGCCCTCCGTGAGTATCTCCACGATCTCGGCTTGAATAAGCCTTAAGTTGGGCTCGGCTTCAAGGGTCGCCTTCATTATTCTCTTATACTCGGCGCGGTCCGCCTGAACTCGCTTTGAATGAACGGCGGCACCCTTTCCGAGATTAAGTGTCCGCGACTGTATCGTTGCGCGGTCGGCGGCGTAGCCCATCTCTCCTCCGAGAGCGTCTATCTCAAACACAAGATGCCCCTTCGCGCTACCGCCGATAGAGGGGTTGCAGGGCATATTACCCACCGCATCAAGGTTGATGGTGAATAGCACGGTGTCAAGCCCCATTCGGGCGGCGGCAAGTGCCGCTTCTATTCCTGCGTGACCTGCACCGATCACCGCAACCTGACATTTAAGCTCCATATATTTGCTCCAAAACGAAATTATTTTATCTTAACGGGCTTAAAGCTTGTGACCTTGCCCGTGGCAGTATCCAAATTGAAAACAACGCCGTCGGCAACACAGGGTCCACATGCCGCCTTGAAGGAATGAGGAATATGAGTTCTCATTCTCTCAACCACGCGCCCCGAATCCATACCAAGAATACCGCCGCTCTCGCCGCACATTCCAACGTCGGTGATATACCCCGTACCCTTGGGGAGAATCTGCGCGTCAGCCGTCTGCACGTGGGTGTGAGTGCCGAAAATAACGTTGATTTTACCGTCGTACGCGTGAGCGATAGCAAGCTTCTCGCCTGTCGCCTCCGCGTGAATATCAAGCACGGAAAAATCGTATTTGCCCTCCATCTCCGAGAGCACCCTGTCTATCCACACAAAGGGCGAATCAAGCACAGGCTCGATATGAACGTTGCCCATAGCCGATATAACGAGCACGCGATAGCCGTTGCAGTCAAGGACGGTGTAGCCCCGCCCGGGAGCCACATCTCCGAAATTCACAGGTCGGAGTATCTCCGAATGTTCTTCAAGATAGCTGTGCGCCTTGAAGTTTCTCAAGGTATGATTTCCGCCCGTGATGCAGTCCGCCCCCGCCCTCGTGAGTACCTCGGCAAGCTCCGCCGAAATACCTGTCACAAAGGAAGCGTTCTCTCCGTTCACAACGCAAAAATCCACCCTCTCAAGCTCGCGGAATTTCCAAAGCTTCCGCGAAAGATGCTCAACCCCCGAAGGGCTCGTTACGTCACCAATTACTAAAATTCTCAATTTCTAACTCTTTTCTATCCGCATATTATAAACCGCGGCAAAATAAATACTAAAATACTTACAAAAGTGAATACTAAAATAAATACTAAAATAAAATATTGTTTTCAAAAACTAATATTTAAGCCATATTTGCAAACTATCATTTACATATTATAACTTTTTCAATAATTTTCAAAAATCACGCGCCAAATAAAATCCAAATAAAATCAATAAATTAAGGCCACCCCAAGCACTCGCCCGAGGCAGCCTCATTTTGCCCGATCCCGAGCCGAATATTTAATTTGAAATCACTTCAACATCTGCTTCGCAAACCGCAAAACTACCACCGTCTCTAAAACAAACTTGTATTTAATCCAACTCGTAATTTTTGAGGCTATGCGAAGATTTTTCCGGCGCCAGCCGTACTGGCGTACGGCAAGCCGAAAAACTCTGACGCAGAGACCAAAAATTACTTGGCATAGTCAATGTGACGCGATTCGCGGATAACACTCACCTTAATCTGTCCCGGATAATCAAGCTCGTTCTCGATCTTCTTGGCAATATCGCGGGCAAGAAGCTTCATCTTGTCGTCGCTGACCATCTCGGGCTTGACCATAATTCTGACCTCACGGCCAGCCTGGATAGCGAAGGTCTTTTCGATGCCCTCGAAGCCGCCTGCGACCTCCTCAAGCTTCTGAAGTCTCTTGATGTAGTTTTCAACGTCCTCACGGCGAGCACCGGGTCTTGCCGCGCTGATAGCGTCTGCCGCCTGAACGATGAAATCGATAACCGTGACAGGCTCAACGTCGTTGTGGTGAGACTCAATAGCGCGGATAACGTCCTTATTCTCGCGATACTTATTAGCGATATCAACACCGAGCTGAACGTGAGAGCCCTCGACCTCGGCGGTAACAGCTTTACCGATATCGTGAAGAAGACCTGCTCTGCGCGCGAGAGTTACGTCAGCACCCATCTCGTCTGCAATAACGCCCGAAAGCATAGACACCTCAATGGAGTGACGAAGCGCGTTCTGACCGTAGGAGGTGCGGTACTTCATCCTACCGAGGAGCTTGATAAGCTCGGGATGGAGACCGTGAACACCTGTTTCAAACACAGCCTTTTCGCCTGCCTGCTTGATCGCGTTGTCTACCTCACGGCGAGCCTTCTCAACCATCTCCTCAATTCTTGCGGGATGAATTCTGCCGTCGCCGACAAGCTTTTCAAGAGCGATCCTTGCCACCTCGCGGCGAATGGGATCAAAGCCCGAAACTGTGATAACGTCGGGCGTGTCGTCAATAATAAGCTCAACACCTGTGAGATTTTCAATAGTGCGGATGTTTCTTCCCTCGCGACCGATAATTCTACCCTTCATTTCATCGTTGGGTATCTGTACCACCGAGATAGCAACCTCGCTTACGTGGTCTGCGGCGCATCTCTGAATAGCAAGAGAGAGAATATCCTTTGCCTTGGAATCAGCCTCATCCTTGAATTTAGCCTCATACTCGGCGATCTTAAGAGCGGTCTCGTGCTGCATCTCGCTATCAAGCCTTGCAACGAGCTCTGCCTTTGCATCCTCGCGGCTGAGACCTGCTATCTTTTCAAGCATAGCAAGCTGACCCTCAAGGGTCTTTCTGATCTCCTCGCCAACTCTTTCAGCCTCTGCCTGCTTTTCCGCAAGCTTGGCCTCCTTTCTCTCCATACCCTCGATCTTTGCATCAAGGGTCTCCTCCTTCTGAGTTACCCTGCGTTCAAGGCGAGACACCTCCTTGCGTCTTTCCTTGATATCAATGTCAGCATCTTTCTTTAACTGGAATATTTCTTCCTTTGCTGCAATAATAGATTCCTTTTTAGTGCTTTCAGCATTTTTGATAGCGTCCTCAAGGATCTTCTTTGCCTGCTCGGTAGCAGAGCCAAGCTTCTTTTCGGCACTCATTTTACGAACGATAACGCCAACGCCAACGCCAACAACGAGCATAGCCGCGGCGATAACGATTGCGATCCAAATAGCGATCATTTTCTTACCTCCTTCTGATTTACTTTAGCAAAGGCTCGGGGACGTGCCCGAAATACGCCCTTGCCGTGAAATCGAAATCCCGATTTTTGTCGGGAATAATAAATTTTGTTGATATGGCAGAAACTAAAGAAAGAAACATACTCCCACCATACATATTAATTATATAATACTTTACGCGCAAAGTCAAGAAGATTTTAAAACAAAATATTTTACACCCCAAATTTTATCAAAAATTCCCATTTCAAAAGCCGATTTTCCAAGAAAATTATGTAAACTATCTTTTACATTTATGCACCGCCCCGATTTTTTATCTACCTATATATATAATTTAGCGATCTGCTCTCTACCCTATCCAAATCAGCCGCAGGCTGTATGGCATCAGCCCAATGGGCTGTATATTTGCTATTCGTCGGTCGTACACGCCGAATAACGCAAGATACCGTTAAAAACGGTATGCATCACGGCACAGCCGCGTATATCATCAGCCGTAGGCTGCATCCCTCCCTGTCATCCTGAGCCTGTCGAAGTTTTGCGAACGAGGAGCGAGCAAAACCGAGGAGCAAAGCGACGAAGGGATCTCGCCCGACCCATATCTCGGGATAAAGAAAACTAACGTCAAATCCGCTCAACGAGCGGTATCTCTCCGTCCGAGATCCGACCGCAAGCGGTCGCCCTTCGGGTTTCGGCTTCGGGCTCTGCCCTCCGCTCAAGATGACAGCGGACGGTGCGCACCCCACAGGATAAATCAAGCTAACGTCAAATCAGCCGCAGGCTGTATGGAATCCAACTCACAGAGATGGTATGGAATCCGCAAAGCGGTATGGCATCAGCCCATCGGGCTGTATGGAATCTATCTCGTAGAGATAGTGTGGAATCCGTGCTCTGCACGGTATGGCATCAAGGCGCAAGCCTTGTATGAAATCCTCGAAGCGCTATACTTTTAGCACTTTGTCGAATAGTGGGCTAAATATTAACACAAAATTCATAATTTTTCTTGGCTAAACCATTGACTTTTATTTAAAATTAGGGTATATTATATATGCATTGATTAGCACTCTATCAATGTAAGTGCTAAAATTCAAAGAAAAGAGGCAGATAAAAGTGGATGATTCAAGACTCACCCCGCGAAAAATGCAAATTCTCCGCGCGATAGTTGACGCACATATCAATCACGGCGAGCCTGTCGGCTCAAAATATCTGTCGCAGGACGTTCACATCTCCGCTTCCCCCGCCACCATCAGAAACGAAATGGCAGAGCTTGAGGAGATGGGATACCTCGTTCAGCCCCACACCTCGGCAGGCAGAGTTCCCTCCGAGCTTGGCTATAAATACTACGTTGACGCGCTTGTGCGCCAATATGCAGACACAAAGGCGGAGATAGACGAAATAAATCAGCTTCTCTCCTATAAGCTCACGGCGATGGACGAGATACTCTCCCAGGTCTCCCGTCTTGCGGCATCCTTCACAGACTACACAGGCATTGCCTTCAAGTCGGGCTTCGGCAAGGTGCGCATAAGTCAATTCAAGAGCGTGCTGCTCTCTCAAAGAGATTTTCTCTTGGTTATGACCTTCGATAGCGAAACGGTTAAAACGAAGACCATACACCTCCCCTTCGTTCTCACGGAGGACACGCTCCGCAGATTCACCGAGGCGGCGAACATCTATCTTGTGAACCTGACGAGCGAGGAGATCACGATGCCCATCATCGTTAAGCTTGAAGCTCTTATGGGCTCCTCGGGAGCGATGGTACACCCCACGGTCAAGGCGATCTACGAAACAATGAGCGAGCTTGATTCGGCAGACGTTAAGCTTGACGGTGTCACAAAGCTTCTCAACTATCCCGAATATTCCGACGTTTCGGATTTCAGAAATCTGCTCGGTGTCCTTGAGGAAAAGGATAAGCTGATGGACGTTATCTCCACACAGAACACCTCGGACGACGGCATCCACGTCTACATCGGCGCAGACGACGAAAGTGCGGGAATGAAAAACACAACTCTGATATTCAAAAACATAAATATCGGTGGCAAGCAGCTATCCGTTGGCGTTATCGGACCGAAGCGAATGAATTATTCCAAGGTTATTGAAATGCTGAACGGACTTGCAAACGGAATAGACCGACTGTTTTGCGACGGTGCTCTGCTAACAGACGGAAAAGACGACAGCTAAGAAAGGAAGGCGGAGATGGAAGAGATAAAGGTCAGCCCGGAGGATGAGGTAAAGGCGGAGTCGCCCGAGACCGACTCTCCCGAGGCGGAAGCAAAAAAAGCAAAAAAGAAAAGCGAAAAGAAGGATCTTGCGGTAGAGGTCGCAAGGCTTGAGGGCGAGCTTGCCGAGCAGCAGGATAAATACCTGCGTATGGCGGCTGAATACGATAACTTCAGGCGTCGTTCAAGAGAAGAGCGCGAGGGTGTTTACGAGGGTGCACTCGGAGACACGGTCGCAGAGCTTCTCCCCATCATAGATAATCTTGACAGAGCCGCACTTTACGACGACGGCGAGAAGGTCAAGGATGGTCTTGTGATGATCGCAAAGTCGGTAGAGCAGGTCTTCGCAAAGCTCGGAGTTGAAAGCTTCGGCGCGGTCGGCGAGACCTTTGATCCCAATATTCACAATGCGGTCCTTCACGTTGAGGATGACTCTCTTGGTGAGGGTGAGATCGTTGAAGTATTCCAGAAGGGATATAGAAAAGGTAAGCACATAATTCGCTTCGCAATGGTTAAAACCGCTAACTAAAGTTTACAAATCAGCCGATTTAAGCAAACCTTTCGGCAAAAGCAAAAAATCAAATAAAAACAAAATAATAAAAAACATCTTTATATAATAAGGGAGATTTTAATTAATTATGGGAAAGATTATTGGAATTGATTTAGGTACCACCAACTCTTGCGTGGCAGTGTTTGAGGGCGGCGAGCCCATCGTTATCACCAACCCCGAGGGTGCAAGAACCACCCCCTCCGTTGTAGCCTTCACAAAGACAGGTGAGAGACTCGTCGGTCAGGTTGCAAAGCGTCAGGCTGTTACCAACCCCGACAAGACCGTTATCTCCATCAAGAGAGATATGGGCTCCGACGTTAAGGTATCTATCGACGATAAGAAGTACACACCTCAGGAGATCTCGGCAATGATCCTTCAGAAGCTGAAGGCAGACGCTGAGGCATATCTCGGCACCACAGTAACCGACGCTGTAATCACCGTTCCCGCTTACTTCACCGACGCACAGCGTCAGGCAACGAAGGACGCAGGCAAGATCGCAGGTCTTGAGGTCAAGAGAATCATCAACGAGCCCACCGCGGCTGCTCTTGCATACGGTATGGATAAGGAAGAAAGCCAGAAGATTATGGTATTCGACCTTGGCGGCGGTACCTTCGACGTATCCCTCCTTGATATCTCCGACGGAGTATTCGAGGTTCTTGCAACCGCAGGTAACAACCGTCTCGGCGGTGACGACTTCGACGAGCGCATCGTAAACTGGATGGCAGAGGAGTTCTCCCGTGAGAACGGCGGCATCGACCTCCGCAAGGATAAGATGGCGGCACAGCGTCTTAAGGATGCGGCTGAAAAGGCAAAAATCGAGCTTTCGGGCGTTATGTCCACCGCGATCTCCCTTCCCTTCATCACCGCGGATGCAACAGGCCCCAAGCACTTTGAGGCGACCCTCACAAGAGCAAAATTCGACGAGCTCACAAGAGACCTCGTTGATGCAACGATGGGTCCCACAAGAAAGGTCCTCTCCGATTCGGGTCTTTCCACAAGCCAGGTATCCAAGGTCCTCCTCGTCGGCGGCTCAACAAGAATACCCGCAGTTCAGGAGGCAGTTAAGCAGTTTATGGGCAAGGAGCCCTTCAAGGGCATCAACCCCGATGAGTGCGTAGCTATCGGCGCGGCTATTCAGGGCGGCGTTCTCGGCGGCGACGTAAAGGACGTTCTTCTTCTTGACGTTACTCCTCTTTCCCTCGGAATTGAGACACTGGGTGGCGTCTTCAATAAGATCATTGAGCGCAACACCACAATTCCCGTTAAGAAGAGCCAGGTATATTCCACCGCGGCAGACGGTCAGACCTCCGTTGAGGTCCACGTTCTTCAGGGCGAGCGCGAGATGGCAGCAGGAAACACCACTCTCGGCAGATTCGTCCTTGACGGTATCCCCGCAGCTCCCCGCGGAGTTCCTCAGATCGAAGTAACCTTCGATATCGACGCAAACGGCATCGTAAACGTTACCGCAAAGGATAAGGGCACAGGCAAGGAGCAGCACATCACCATCACCTCCTCCACCAATATGTCCAAGGAGGATATCGATAAGGCAGTTCGCGAGGCAGAGAAATTTGCCGAGGAAGATAAGAAGCAGAAGGAAGCTGTTGAGGTTAAGAACGGCGCGGAGAATATGATCTTCCAGACCGAAAAGACTATGGCTGATCTTGGCGACAAGGTAACCGATGCAGACAAGGCTCCCGTAAACGATGCTATCGCAAAGCTTAAGGAGACCGTTAAAAACGGCACCACCGAGCAGATCAAGGCAGACACCGAAGCGCTTCAGAAGGCATTCTACCCCATCGCTGAAAAGCTCTACCAGGCACAGCAGGCTGAGGCAGGAGCAAACGGTGCACAGGGCGCACAGGGTGCAGACGGCAACTACTACGACGCAGGCTTCGAGGATAAAACAGGAAACTGACATTGCCTCGGGTGAAAAACGCCCACGGTAAAGCCGTGACGGCATTTACAAAAATACCCAAATATTTTGTAGGGCGACCTCAATTGGCTCGCCCTACAAGTGTGTTTACAAGCTAATTAATTATTTAGTTTTTGTAAACAATAATTGTCAAAACTCCATATTTTAACGCAACAAGGTGCTATTATGGCAGATAACAAAAGAGATTATTATGAGGTCCTCGGCGTATCAAAGGATGCGGGAGAGGACGAAATAAAAAAGGCATACAGACAGCTTGCAAAGAAGTATCACCCCGATATGAACCCAGGGGATGCGGAGGCAGAGGTCAAGTTCAAGGAGGTCAACGAGGCATACGCGGTCCTCTCGGATTCCGAGAAGCGTTCAAAGTACGACCGCTTCGGTCACGCGGCTTTTGATCCCTCTTCAGGCGGAGGCGGCTCGGGCTTCGGTGGCTTTGGCGGCTTCGGCGCGGACTTTGATTTTGGCGATATCTTCTCCTCCTTCTTCGGCGGCGGAGGCGGCAGAGGCTCAAGGTCAAATGCGCCCAGAGAGGGCGACGACGTGGCGGCACGTGTCTCAATTTCCTTTGATGAAGCAGTTTTCGGATGCAAAAAGGAGATCAATTTTGCTCGCATTGAGGCTTGCGGCGAATGTTCGGGCTCGGGCGCGGCAAAGGGGTCAACTCCCGAGGTCTGCCAGACCTGTCACGGCAGAGGTCAGGTAACGGTGCAGAAGCAGACCCTCCTCGGTTATATGCAGACTCAGCAGGCGTGCTCCAACTGTCGCGGCTCGGGTAAGATCATCAAGAACCCCTGCTCCAACTGTAACGGCAAGGGCAGGATCAAGATCAATAAAAAGCTTGAGGTCAAGATCCCCGCGGGCATAGATAATATGCAGAATATTATTTTGAGGGGACAGGGCTCAGCAGGATATAACGGCGGCTCCAGCGGCGATCTCATCATTGAGGTGAGAGTGAAGGAGGATAAGATCTTCACTCGCGAGGGCACGAACGTTTACTGTGACATCCCCATCAGCTTCGCCGAGGCAACTCTGGGTGCTGAGATCGATATCCCGGTTCTCGGCGGTAAGACCGAGAAATTCAAGGTTCCCGAGGGCACGCAAAGCGGAAGCTCCTTCACCGTTCGCGGCAAGGGTATTCCCCACGTTAATTCGGGCAGACGGGGCGACCTTATCATAACCGTCAATATCGAGACTCCGAAGAACCTTTCCAAGGAGCAAAAGGAGCTGCTTGAAAAGTTCTCCGCATCTCTTTCGGAGAGCAACACAAAAACAAGGCAAAGCTTCTTCTCAAAGCTCTTTAATAAATAAAAGAAAACACAAAAATCAACTAAAAAAGCAAAAAAGTCCATACCCGTGTTGAGTTTTCGAGGTTTTTCCTCGTCTCTCGGGATGGACTTTTTTAATATTTAGCCAATACCAACCTAAATCGAATACGCCTAAAGCTATATAAATTCACGCTATTTCCCGAAATTTTGAAGTAATATGCGGATATTGCAAGAAATTTTGGCGCATTACTCGGGAAAATATGCAGATTAAAACGTGTTCAATTTAGGTTGGCATTGGCTAACCGACGATGACCTTCGTTATACCGATATCCGCAAGGTGCTCGTCGTGAGAATATTCGATGGGGGAGAGCTTCTCGCCGTCAAACTCGGCGACCGAATAGGATGCGTTGGATGGGAACGGAATCTTTTCCACTATATCCTCGGGAGCAACGCCGCAAATGATAGACCAGAAGCCACGAATAACGGCGGCGTGGGCGGCAATAAGCAGAGTCTTGCCCATATTCTCTGAGGCAATTTTCATAACCGTTTGATAAAACCTGCGGCTACCCTCCATTGTGCTCTCGCCATTTGGGAAAACGAAAGTGCCAAAGCCGCCGTGCCAATCCTCCTTGAACACTTTCTCACCGTACTTTTCAATTATCTCGTCAACGTGCTTCCCTTCCCAGTCGCCAACGTAGAGCTCACGAAGTCCGTGGTCGGTGTGAACCGTCATACCGCGCAGGTCGGCGTGAGCCTTTGCCGTGTTGTATGCCCTTTGAAGGCTGCTGGAATAGATCTTATCAAGCTTGACCTTCGAGAGAGCCTCGGCGGTCGCGCGAGCCTGCTTGTATCCGTGCTCCGATAGGTCGAGATCTGTGTGCCCTAAGAACATTTTGTTTTTATTTCCAATGCTTTCGCCGTGTCTCACAAGGTAGATCAATGTTTTTTCGCTCATTACGTCTCCAAATTCAAATTTATGCATATTACCAACGAATATTCATTCATCAATTCGAAAATAATTTTCTTTGAGAAATCATTCAAAATATAAAATGCATAATTATGCATAATTTTTATAATTGATTTATTTTTTCAATGATATTATACATCACACCTTCCTTTTTGTCAAGCAAATAAGGATGAAGAAAGGTGTTTTTTATTTCAAAATATCACGTATTTTTCAGATCACGGCAAAGGTATTTCGGCCGAATTGCAAAAAAATCCTGCCGAATAATAATTTTTTCTTGACAGACTGCTAAAATATATTTAAAATCATACTTGGGAGGTGATAGCTTGAAGCTGAAAATTATTAATAATGCAAACTCCGAGCGGATAATTTTGGAGCTTACGGCTCAAACCGACCGCGAAAAGCTCCTTGAAAATAAGTTGAGAGAGCTAATTGCGGAATATAACCGAGCGGAAAACTGTTCAGAGGATGTCCTTGTATGCTCCAGGACAGACGAAAACAATTCATCACCAAATAAAACCGAAGCAAACGTAACGCGGCTTATCGGTTACAGAAGCGGCGAGATCCGCCCAATTCTCATCTGTGATATCTCTTGCTTCACGATTGAAGACTCAAAGCTTATCGCCCACACAAGGAGCGGAAAATATAAGCTTAAGGAGCGGCTATGGGAGATAGAGGGTCTTGTGGGTGAAGACTTTATTAAGATCAATCAATCCTGCCTTGTATGCATAAGAAACGTATTGAAATTCGATACGTCCATCGGAGGCTCGCTCAAGGTTGTGCTGGACACAGGGTATGAGGACTACGTGTCAAGGCGGCAGATGAAAACCGTAAAGACCAGAATTTTAGGTAATATCAAATAGAGGTAATGTAAATAATAGTTAACATAAATTGCGACACGTGGTGCCACTTGCTTGCCAAACGGAGTCGCATTGCAATAATAAGCAAGTAAAAATAAAATATGTTAAGCGGAAGAAAAAATATATTAAAAGAATTCCTGACAAGGGGAGCCGTGTTCGGGGGGCTTGGACCTATCATCGTCGGGATCGTATACCTATGCATCTCAATGAACATCGCGGACTTTTCCTTAAGTGCCATCGAGGTACTCCTTGCAATAATCAGCGGATATCTCCTAGCATTTATTCAAGCAGGAGCAAGTGTGTTTAATCAGATCGATAGCTGGTCCCCGGGAAAATCCCTGCTCTTTCATTTCACATCAATATACCTGGCATACATCGTCACCTATCTTATAAACAGATGGATCCCATTCAATATAATATTCATATTGATTTTCACAGGTGGCTTTGTCGCTGCATATTTCATCGTATGGATCACCGTATATCTATGTGTAAAAGCAACACAAAGAAAGCTTAATAGAAGCATAGAGGAAAAGCAAAAAAATAAAGAATAATTAGTCTCAAAAAAAGAATATTTATAAGTCGTAAATAGTATGTATTTATTCGTATTATTTACGACTTTTTATATTTTTATAGCAAAATCAACCCTGATTTATTGAGAAAATTCCATATAATTTTTGAATAAAATTCTATCATTCGTAAAAGTTACTCGATGAATATGCAAAAATGCAAAAAATCGCGTGTAAATAGCCCGAGCAAATGAAATCTTCCATATTTATACATATATTGGTATTTTATGGTATTTAATATAGAAAATCAATGTATAAAAGCAAAAAAATACTCAACTTAATTAAAACCCGTTAATATGCTATAATTCCATTAATATCAAGCTGCGTATTTAGATATTTAATAATTATTTTTTTATTTTGCCGTTAATCGATTAATATACATAATTTATCTTCGAATTAAACGTAACTTATCTAAAATAACGAAATATATAAAATAACAAGCTGAATTTTGATATTCGATTAAGATCTTACGTAAATATCTATATTTTTCACCCGTTTTTTAATTGTTTCACGTGAAACAATTGCTTCCGAGCGGATATCTATATATATATATTCGCGATATCAATGTGTAGTATAAGTTCTTCCGGCTAGTATTCTTATTTTTATATTTGCTAAATTGACAGTCTATTTATGTATTTTTGCTGATTTTCCCTATTATGATGTAAAAATACTCCAATTTATAGAGTAATATTGTAATTGAATCGATAATACTATTGCTTTTTGCCTTATATTCTATTATAATATTGGTTTTTGCACTATAATTTCTATTGTTTCACGTGAAACAATTATGATCTTTCAGAAGCGAGATCAGGCTATTTGCCGTCAAATCAAGTAATTAATATGTTATATCTCATAGCTGTGATTACTTCAAGAGTAGGTAATATATAATTTTCATTGTTTCACGTGAAACATTTCTTATTATAGAAAAGATATTGATATTATAGATCTGATTAAGGTATTTGAAATCAATTATATAGCGTCATACTAATTGTTTCACGTGAAACAATACTTTATCCTTAATTAATACAGACTGTTTTAATAAATTCCATCATATTCCCTTTAGCTTTACTTCATACTGTTCTGTGTATATAATACTATATATAGTATTTTACCCAGCATTTTGCGCAATTAGTTGACTATTTTGATAGTTTTTACATTTAATTTGCTGTTAAATCTACTAATAAATCATCAAGACGGAAAAATATACTAATACACTTTTCCGTTCTACATTTTTAAACAATTTTAACATACTTTTTATTGACTTTAAACACTTAATATAGTATAATATTATTAGTAATATTTAAAGCACAGGAGGCAGAAATGGCAAGAGCAAAGGTAGTGTCATTTTCCAATCAGAAGGGCGGAGTAGGGAAGACCACGTCCTGCGTTAATTTATCGGCACAGATAGCAAACAAGGGCAAAAAGGTGCTGATGATAGATATGGATCCGCAGGGAAATGCCACGAGCGGTCTTGGAATATCGAAATCGAAGATAAAAAAGACGGTTTACGACGTTATTATTGGCAAAGCAGACATTAAGGAGACTATAATCAAGTCTAATTTCAAGAATCTTTGGGTCGTTCCTGCAACTATTGATCTTGCCGGTGCCGAGCTTGAGCTCTATGACATAGAGGATGAGCAGCTCAAATTCACTGAGCTTGCCCTTGATTCGGTCAAGGATGATTTTGATTACATATTTATAGACTGTCCGCCCTCCCTCGGTATGCTCACCGTTAAGGCTCTCACAGTGTCGGACGGCGTTGTTATTCCTATGCAATGCGAGTTTTATTCGCTTGAGGGTATGTCCCAGCTCTTGAACACTATTAAGAGGATCAGAGCAGCTTATAATCCCGATTTACAGGTCGTTGGCATACTTTTGACTATGTATAATGGACGTTTGACACTTACTTCCCAGGTTGTAGCCGAGCTTAAGAAGTATTATGCCGAGAAGCTATTTAAGGTTCCCATCTCAAGAACTGTGCGTATCTCGGAGGCTCCTGGCTACGGCGAGCCGATATGCTACCACGACCCCTACGGCAAGGGCTCACTTGAATACGCCGCAGTGGCAAAGGAGCTTATGTTAAGAATATAATTCTTATTCAATAATCTTTTGAAAAAGAAAAGTGTGATATTTTGAAATTTTTGATAAGCTCGGTTCGTATTTTTGAAAACTATGTTGAAAACTTAATTCGCTATCAAAATCATTTTTGATAATTCAAGCGGCAAATCCCCACTCATAAAAGGTTTTGATATTAGTTTTAAATAGAATTCCCCACATTTTAAGAAATTATTTTAAAAATTCGGTAAGGAATTCCCCACTTTTAAAAATAAAATACATATTTTGATAACTTTACGGTATAAATTTTCATTTTTTAAATAAAATTGATTTGATCTTCGGTATTTTTTGTGGTATTCAGCCATAAACGCGACCCACTTTTAAAGAAAAAAGTATACTTTTAATTTTTATATCCTGCTTTTCTGCTTAATTTTCGTGAATATCGACGTTTTTTCGAAGGAAAAATATACTTTTCCCGAATTTTTAGGGTCATATCAATTTTATAAAGCTTTTTAAAACCGAATAGTTTTCAACAAATTTGATGTTGAAAGTGTTGAAAACTCGCAATTTGATGTTAAATTAATCACGCGGAGGACAAGCCAATGGCAAAAAAGAACAGCGGACTCGGAAGGGGACTTGATGCGATCTTCCTCGACAACGCACGAATCGAAGAAAGCGAACATTCCGAGGACAAGATCACTCATCTTAAAATATCTATGATCGACCCCAAGAGCGATCAGCCGAGAAAATATTTCGACAAGGAAGCTCTTGAGCAGCTTGCGGACTCCATACTTGAAAACGGACTTCTCCAGCCCATACTCGTGAGAGAGTACGCCGAGGGCAGATACCAGATCATCGCAGGCGAGCGACGCTTCCGCGCATCCAAGCTTGCAGGTCTCACCGAGATCCCCGCCATCGTCCTCGACAGAGACGACAGAAAGGCTGCGCAGATCGCCCTTATTGAGAATATTCAGCGCGAGGACCTGAACCCCATTGAGGAGGCTATGGCTTATCGTTCGCTCTCCGAGGAGTACGATATGACACAGGAGGAGCTTTCCATCAAGGTTGGCAAAAGCCGCAGCGCGATAGCCAACTCCACCCGACTCCTCGATCTCCCCGACGCAGTCCTCACCCTGGTTGCATCGAAGGAGCTTTCCGCAGGTCACGCACGCACCATTCTCGGACTCAAATCCACCGACGATATGATACTTCTCGCCCAAAGAGCGGTTGAGGAGGAGCTCTCAGTGCGCACCCTTGAGGCAGAGGTGAAGCGAATGAACAAGCCGAAAAAGAAGGAAAATGCCGAGGAGGAAGGTCCCTTGCCCTTTGTTGACTACTTCAAGGAGCTTGAGGACAGGATGCGCAAGGCTCTCGGCAGAAGCGTTAAAATTGCGGAGAAGGGCAAGAAAAAGAGCATCACTATCTCCTATGAGGACAACGCGGACCTTGATGAGATCATCGCTCTGCTTTGCGGCAAGGACTTCCTTGAAAGTATGTAAATCAAAAAAGACAAAGTTAAATAAAATTTTATAAAGTCTTATAGAAAAGTTAAATCTATTATGGTAATATATTAATAGATCAAAAAAACATAAAGGAACTTATATGACGTTAACTGAATTTTATGAGGATTTTATTTGTCTTAACCTGAATCAATTTGAAAATTTAAAGCTTAATTTTGAGATAAATAAATTTCTGCTTGTGGCAATGGTCGGCGTAATTTGTGCGCTGATCGCCGTAAACTACGTGCGCTCCTCACTCTACCTCACGGTAAACAAGCTCATCCGCCACGACGCTATCGGCGAGGAAAACGCAAAAACTCTCACAGAGCTTGGCATCAATATTCCAAGAGTTAAAAGACTTCTTTCGGGCGGAGCTCAAGCAAAGGCTCTTATAAAGAGAGTCGGAGAGGTGCAGTTGAGCTACGAGGAATACGTAGATAAAATGAAGAAAAAGGAAAGGCCATCAGAGACTATTGACTTTGTGGACGCAAGATTTTATATCGACCGCGAAGCCGCTCCGAAAGCACGCGAGATAAGCCTGAAAAACAATTCTCTTGTTTTGAATACGGTGCTTTTCTGCGTACTCACAGTTGCGCTCTTTGCTTGTCTTGTGCTTCTTATGCCCACCATCCTCGGCTTCATCAATAATATCTTTGCATAAGAAAAGCCTTCCGCTTTGCGAATTTATTTAAATATTATAATCTTCATTTTTATAATAGCATACGGTAAAATTAATTTTTAAATAATAAAGAAAACACCCTAAAATGTAATGTTTAATTTACAAAATAGGGTGTTTTTTATTTTTATTGCTTGATGTGTTATGTTTTTTAAAGCTTTTATCAAGCTTTAAAATTTGCTTATCAGATATTCATAATAACGGGAAGGATCATAGGCTTGCGCTTTGTTTCCTTATAGATGAATTTTGCAAGGTCGTCGCGAATTGCATCCTTAAGCTCATAGGAATCAACGCTTTTCTTTTTAAGAGACCTCTCTATCGCTCCCTCCGCCACAGCCTTTGCTCTTTGCATCAGCTCCTCGGATTCCTTAACGTAAACGAAGCCGCGAGAGACGATGTCGGGACCCGAGATAAGGTATCTGTCCCTTGTGTCCACCGTTGCGACCACGATAACCAGACCCTCCTCGGAGAGATGCTTTCTGTCTCGCAGGACCACGTTACCTATATCACCGATACCCGCGCCGTCCACAAGAACGTTACCCGCAGGAACTGTGCCGTTGAAGCCCGCGCTCTTTTTGTCTATCTCAAGAACCTTACCGATCTCCGAGATGAAAATATTCTCGGAGGGTATTCCCATAAATTCAGCAAGCTCGCGGTTTGCATTCAGGTGGCGAGCCTCGCCGTGAATGGGCACGAAGTATTTAGGGCGAGTTAGTGCCATCATAAGCTTCAGCTCCTCGCGACAGGCGTGCCCCGAAACGTGGACCTCCTCGGTGGAATCGTGAACCACCTTAACGCCGTTTTGCACAAGTGCGTTGATAATGCTTCCGACAAGCTTCTCATTACCGGGGATCGCGCTGGAGGAGAGCACCACCACGTCGTTTGGATTAATTTTGATCTTATCGTGAGCACCGAAGGCTATGCGGTAAAGAGCCGACATCGGCTCGCCCTGGCTACCCGTGGTTATAAGAGTAATCTCGTTTGGCTTATAGCGGCGAATATCCGCAAGATCGATAAGCACGCCGTCGGGCAGCTCCATATATCCGAGCTCCAGCGCGGCTCCGAGAATATTCACCATACTGCGACCCAGCACCGCCACCTTTCTTCCGTGACGCGCCGAGGCGTTGATTATCTGCTGAACTCTGTGTACGTTTGAGGAGAAGGTGGCAATGATCAGCCGCCTGTCCTCGTATTGAGCAAATATCCTTTCAAGAGAGGAGCCGACCGTCCGCTCCGAGGGGGTGAAGCCTGCGCGCTCGGCGTTGGTGGACTCGCAAAGAAGCACCTCAACTCCCGCCTTGCCGATCTCGCCGATCCTCGTGAGATCTATCATTTTATCGTCGATGGGAGAAACGTCAAGCTTGAAGTCGCCTGTGTGGAACACAACACCGACAGGGGTCTTTATGGAAATGGCGCAGGCGTCTGCAATCGAGTGATTAACGTGGATAAATTCAGCCTTCATCGCGCCAAGGTTTATAACGTCGCCTGCCTCCACCGTGTATAGCTCGGGATAATACTCGGGTGGATCCTCGTCAAGCTTTCCCTCAATAATGCCGAGGGAGAGGCGCGTTCCGTAGATGGGAACGTTTATCTGATGGAGTAAGTAGGGAACTGCGCCGATATGATCCTCGTGACCGTGAGTTATGAGAATACCGCGTATCTTGTCTGCATTCTTAACAAGATAGCTGATATCGGGCATAACAAGATCAACACCGGGCATATCCTTATCGGGAAAGCCCATTCCAGCATCGACCACAACTATGTCGTTGCCGTACTCAATAACGGTCATATTCTTTCCGACCTCGCCAAGACCGCCGAGGGAAATTATGCGCAGCTTATAGCCCTTGCCTCCGTTTTTTTCTTTTTTCATATTATTATTCATCTTTTCTTATATTAAATTGTTTTGATTATTTTCTGATTTATCTTTTTATATCATCAATGCTATGGCGGCACTTAGTGCACAGCCGAGAAGAAAGGGAAGTGTGATAAGAAGGGCAAGCCTTATCTTTTTAGACCTTTTTTCCTTGCCCTCAACCTCTATATGCCGTGAGATGATCTCGGTTGCCGCCGTTACTATATTATCCTCGGATATATCCTCGCGCTCACCCTCACGGCTTATTATAAAATACGCCTCGTCGAAAAGCTCACATCCTGTGTTCTTTAAAAAAATTACCTTTCTCTGGCAACCCTTCATACCGTCCTCCATTTTTAAAAAGCAGAGCCTCAATGATAAAGCAAAAGGAGCATCCCTAAAAGGAGCGATGGGGTATTCTTCGCTCCTGCTTTTGCTTAAAATTTTGCGAGGCTCTGCAAATTTTCTTTTAAATTATAGACGGTATCAATAAAAATTATTCACTTTAAAAAGAAATATTTTTCCCTAGATATGTAAATAATTATTTACAAATTACCCTATTTTATCTTACTTTCTGCCAAAGAGCTTGGAGAAGAAGCCCTTCTTTTTAGGTTCTTCTTCGGCAGGCGCTGCTGCGGGTGCAGCAGCTGCCTCGACTACGGGCGCTGCTTCGGGCGCGGGAGCTGCAACGGGCTCTGCCACAGGTGTGGGTGCTGCCTCGACTACGGGCTCTGCTACGGGAGCGGGAGCTGCCTCTGCCTTGGGTGCAGGTGCTGCTGCGGGAGCTGCCACAGGTGCGGGTGCTGCCTTTGAAGCGGGTGCCGCCTTGGGTGCGGGTGCAGGTTCGGAAACTGCAACCTTTGCTACCTGGCTGAGAAGATCGGAGTGAGTTGCGGAGCTGACGTGAGCCTTCTCAACGGATGCCTCAATCTTTGCCTTCGTGCTCTTGGATATTCTCTTTTTCTTCTTCTCGGGAAGGGGAATATCGTAGCTGTCGTCAAGAAGATCGTCGATAGAGATGCCGAGAAGAAGCTTCATCTCAATAAGCTTCGGAACCTCGGGATAAGACTGACCGCATTCCCACTTGTAAACTGCCTGACGTGTTACGCCGACAGCACTTGCAAATTCGTCCTGAGTGAGACCCTTTCCTTTTCTGAGTATAACGAGTTTTTCCTTGAATGTCATGGTAAACCTCCTACCGCTTTTGCGGATTTAAAAATTATTATTTTAATTAATTAATATTATTCCCGCAGAGCAGAGCACCTCCGCTCCGCGGTTATTTTGCACTTACTGCTCTGCGTCCTCCGGGGTCTCCTCGGCAATATCCTCCGAACCCTCGGCTACATCCTCCTCGGGTGCATCCTCTCCGGACTTTTCCACGGGGGTGGGAGTGCTCTCAATCTCAGCCTCAACAGCCGCGCTCTCTGCTTCGATCTCCTCCTCGCGCTCAAGCCTTGCCACGTTATTAATATATGAGTCCTCGGAAAGACGCATTACAATAACGCCCGATGCATTTCTCGAATAGAGACTTATTCCGCTGACAGAGGTACGGATTATCGTGCCCTCGTTTGTGATAAGCATAATATCGTCGTCCTCGGCAACCGTGATGATCGCCGCAAGCTTACCCGTTTTTTCGCTTATCTTATGGCAGATAACTCCCTTACCTCCTCTGTGCGCCATCTCGCGGAATTCCTCAAAGCTCGTTCTCTTACCCATACCGCGATCGGTTATGGTGAGAAGGGTCTTCTCGTTATCAACGAGACATACGCCCACAACGGTGTCTCCCTCTGCGAGAGTGATACCCTTAACGCCTCTTGCGCCTCGTCCCATTGAGCGGACGTTGTTTTCGTCAAATCTCACGGCGTGACCGTTACCCGTTGCAAGGATAAGGCTTTCGTTGCCGCTTGTGTGACGGACGAAGATAAGCTCGTCGCCCTCGTCAAGGCTGATGGCGATCTTTCCGTTCTTTCTCTGGTACTCAAACTCACGAAGAAGGGTCCTCTTGATAATACCGAGCTTCGTTACCATCGTGAGATATTCGCCGTCTGCAAACTCGGTGATAGGAATTATAGCCGTTACGAACTCGTCCTCCATAAGATTTATGATATTAACGAGGTTCGTGCCCTTTGCGGTCTTGCCCGCCTCGGGTATCCTGTACGCCTTCTTTGCGTAAACTCTGCCCTTGTTTGTGAAGAACATCAGGTATGCGTGGCTATTGGAAACGATAACGTCCTCAACGAAGTCATCCTCCTTGGTCTTCATACCTATAACGCCCTTGCCGCCTCTGTTCTGGGCTGTGTAGACGTCTGCTCTCTGACGCTTGATGTAGCCCGTGTGGCTGACGGTGATAACGCAGGTGTGACGCTCGATAAGGTCCTCAAGGTCTATCTCCTCTGTCGCCTCAACAAGCTCTGATCTGCGCTCGTCTCCGTATCTTCTCTTAATGTCCTCAAGCTCGGATTTAAGAATACCGAGAAGCTTCTGCTCGTCGTTAAGAATAGATTCAAGCTCCGCGATTATCTCGGTGAGCTTCGCTATTCTGTCCTCGACCTTCTGCCTCTCAAGTCCCGAAAGCTTACCGAGAGTCATCTCAACTATCGCCTGCGCCTGTGCCTCCGAAAGACCGAATCTATCGGAAAGGGCCTCCTTCGCCGCGGGAATAGACTCGCTTGCCTTGATTATGGCAATTACCTCGTCGATATGCTCGGTGGCTATGCGGTAGCCCTCAAGAATATGTATCTCGCGCTGTGCCTTTTCAAGATCAAAGCGTGTTCTTCTCTCGATGACCTCCTTCTGGAAGCCGATATACTTATCAAGTATCTCTGGTAGATTAAGAGTTTTAGGCTCACCGCCGTCAATAACAAGCATATTGATGGAGCAGGTATCCTGAAGCTGGGTGAACTTATAAAGCTGATTAAGAATGACCTCGGCGTTTGCATCGCGGCGATATTCAACCACGATCCTCATACCGCCTCTGCCCGATTCGTCGCGCAGTGCCGTGAGACCCTCGATCTTCTTATCTCTGTGAAGTGCCGCAATGCTCTCAACAAGCATTGCCTTGTTTACCATATAAGGTATTTCCGTGAATACTATGCGGCGGTTTTCCTCGTCTATCTCTGCTCTTGCGCGGATATAGACTCTGCCGCGTCCCGTTTCGTAGGCATCCTTTATTCCGCGGGAGCCGTATATGATCGCCGCGGTGGGGAAGTCGGGTCCCTTGATGAACTCCATAAGATCATCAACGGTACATTCGGGATTATCTATTCTGTAATTAATTCCGTCTATTACCTCGGTGAGGTTGTGGGGCGGAATGTTGGTCGCCATACCGACGGCAATTCCTACCGAGCCGTTTACAAGCAGGTTAGGAAGTCGGGAGGGAAGGACCGTAGGCTCGTTTCTCGTGTTATCGAAGTTTCTCGTCATAGGAACGACGTTCTTTTCGATATCGCTCATCATATAATCTGCGATTCGAGCCATTCTCGCCTCGGTGTAACGGTATGCAGCCGCGCCGTCACCGTCCACGTTACCGAAGTTTCCGTGACCCTCGATAAGAGGATATCTTAAGGAGAAGTCCTGCGCCATTCTGACCATCGTGCCGTACACCGCACTGTCTCCGTGAGGGTGATATCTACCAAGCACGTTACCGACGGTGGTTGCCGATTTCCTGAAGGGCTTTTCGTGGGTAAGGTTGTCCTCATACATCGCATAGAGTATTCTTCTCTGACCGGGCTTCATTCCGTCGCGTACGTCGGGAAGCGCTCGGGAGGTGATAACGCTCATTGAATACTCAATAAAGGACTGCCTTACCTCCTTTTCCATATTTCTCTCTTCTATTTTTTGGAGAGGGAAGGCTATATCGTTTGTGGTGTAATTATGCTCCATATTCCCCTCCTATCAAATGTCAAGATTCTGAACGAATATTGCGTTCTGTGTGATAAACTCGCGCCTCGGCTCAACCATATCTCCCATAAGCACCGAGAATATCTCGTCGCACTTGATGGCATCCTCGATCGTGACCTTAAGAAGCGTGCGCCTCTCGGGGTCCATCGTGGTCTCCCAAAGCTGCTCTGCGTCCATCTCACCGAGACCCTTATATCTCTCCGACTCAACACCCTTAACACCGAGCTCCTCAACCGCTCTGTCTCTCTCCTCATCGGAGAATGCGTAGCGAAGCTGCTTTCCTTTATATATCTTATAAAGGGGAGGCTGGGCAAGATAGATATGTCCGTTTTCAATAAGGGGGCGCATATGACGGAAGAAGAAGGTCAGAAGAAGTATTCTGATGTGGGATCCGTCAACGTCCGCATCCGCCATAATAATTATTTTACCGTAGCGAAGCTTCTCAAGGCTGAAATCGTCTCCGATACCGCAGCCGAGAGCCTGTATGATAGGAATGAGCGAGGTGTTTGAATAGACCTTGTCAAGCCTGGATTTTTCAACGTTCAGCACCTTACCGCGAAGGGGAAGTATCGCCTGGAAGCGGCTGTCTCGGCAGTTCTTCGCAGAGCCGCCCGCACTGTCTCCCTCAACAAGATATACCTCGGTGAAGCGAGGGTCGCGCTCGTTGCAGTCGGCAAGCTTACCGGGAAGGGTTGATACCTCAAGACTATTCTTCTTTCTTGAGAACTCTCTTGCCTTTCTTGCCGCCTCTCTTGCGCGGTTTGCCGCCATCGCCTTCTCGATTATCATCTTTGCGGAGGCGGGGTTTTCCTCAAGGAATTCCTCAAGCTTCGTGTAAACGATGGAATCCACAAGCTTTCTCATCTCGGAGTTACCGAGCTTTGCCTTGGTCTGGCTCTCAAACTGGGCGTCGGTGAGCTTAACAGAGATTATGGCAACCAAGCCCTCTCGCACGTCCTCACCCGAAAGACCCTTATCGTCTCCCTTGATGATGCCCATTTTTCTTGAATAATCGTTTATAGCTCTCGTGAGAGCCGTTTTGAAGCCTGTTTCGTGAGTTCCGCCCTCAATGGTGGACATATTGTTTGCAAAGGAGATGAGGGTTTCGTTGTAGCTATCGTTATACTGCATAGCCACCTCGGCGATAGAGCCGTTCTCCTCTCCCTTCATATAAATGACCTCGGGGTGAACGGGTGTGCCGCGCTTCTCGCTGTTGAGATATTCAACGAAGGAGACTATACCTCCCTCGTAGTGAAGCACCTCCTCGCGCTCCTTACCCTCACGCATATCCGTGAGCACGATCTTAACTCCTGCGTTCAGGAAGGACTGCTCTCTCATTCTCGTGAGAAGTGTATCATATTCAAACACGGTCTCCTCAAAGATAGTCGGGTCGGGCTTAAATCTGACGTAAACGCCGTGGCGACCGTCCGACTCTCCCACACACGCAAACGGGCGTGTTACCGCTCCTCTTTCAAATCTCTCCGTGTACCTTTTGCCGTCGCGGCAGTTTTCAACCTCCAGCCATTCGGAGAGTGCGTTTACGACCGACGCGCCAACACCGTGAAGACCGCCTGCGATCTTGTAGCCGTCACCGCCGAATTTACCTCCTGCGTGGAGCACGGTATAAATTACCTCCAGGGTCGGAAGCCCCAGCTTTTCATTCATACCCGAGGGGATTCCTCGTCCGTCGTCCTCAACAGAAACGCTGTTGTCGGGCCATATCGTGACCTTTATTGTATCACAGTGCCCTGCAAGTGCTTCGTCGATGGAGTTGTCCACGATCTCGTAAACCAGGTGGTGAAGACCTCTTATCGAGGTGGTTCCGATATACATACCGGGGCGTTTTCTAACAGCCTCAAGTCCCTCAAGAACCTGTATTTGGCTGTCGTCGTAGCCTTTGGTTTCTAATTCTTTCGTCACCTTTTGGACCAAGCCTTTCTTAAGAATAAACTTTTATTTTTTATTTCAATTTTTTATTTTAATTGACCTCGCCGTCCTCGCCGAGAAGCCTTACCCGAAGACCGCTCGTTGAGATGCGCGAAAGCCTTATCATATATCCGTCCTCTTCCTCGGTGAGAAGAAAGGAGCGGGGAAGGTCAAGATCCTCGTAAACGAGCCGACCCTCCTTTTCCATAGCACCTATGAAATCCTTGCCCGCCTTCGTCACAGTCGCGGTGTCAAGATCAAAAATGCCTATTATTTTGTCCTTGCGAACACTTTTTCCGTTTCCAACGTGTAAATACATATAGTTTTCTCCCGCTTTTCGAAGGGTGTGTCGCTTTTCGAGAAAAGCTCCGCAAAAGCTTTTGGATATGGGGTGTGTGTTTGGTTTGCGTATATAAGCTAGGGGGCTTATATGTCAGGGGAGCTTTGCGGAAGGCAAAGAGCTTTTCGGGAGTAGGGAAGACCGTCACTCCTGCGAATATGCTCCGTCTGCGACCTCAATAATATTTGCGCCGTATTGCCTGTATTCCTCCGACTCGCAGGAGGTGATTATGATCTGCCTTTCGCCAAGGCCCGAAAGCACGTAGCGACGGCGGCGGTCGTCGAGCTCGGAGAGCACGTCGTCAAAGAGATAAACGGGATAATCGCCTGTGAGCGAGTGGATGACCTCGCCCTCCGCAAGCTTTAAGGCAAGCACGCAGGAGCGTTGCTGACCCTGGGATGCAAAGAGCCTTGAATCCTTGCCGTTCACGCCGAGCTTGATATCGTCTCTGTGAGGTCCGAAAAGGCTCACGCCTGCGGCGCGCTCACGGTCAAGAGACGAGGTGAATACCTTTATATATTCATCGCGCACCTGCTCGCGCGTGTAATTTCCCTCGGGAATATCGGGAAAATATTCGATAGTGAGGCTCTCCTCGCCCTCGGATATCTCCTTCATTATCCTCTGTGCAAAAGGCGATATGCTCCTTATATATTCCTCTCTCATAAGATAGATATATGAAGCGTATTCAGCCATAGAGTGAGACCAGGAAATAAGCTCGTCCTCGGAGAACCAAAGCCCCTTTGCCGCCGCCCGAAGCAGGCAGTTTCGGTTTTCAAGAGCCTTTTTATAGTCTGAATAATATTTAATATAGGAAGGATAGCATTGAGATATGGCAACGTTTATAAAGCCGCGCCTCTCCTCGGGGCCGCCCTTCACGATCTCAAGATTATCGGGATAAAAGAGCACCGAGCGGAATGAGCCTATCATCTCCGAGGGGCCCTTCAGCTTATAGCCGTTTTTCTTCCTTAACCTCTCGCGCCCCAGCATTGAATATTCAAGCGAATTATCTCCGCTGCCGTCCTCGTATTCAATGGAAAGCCTGAAGCCCTCCTCGCCGAAGCGGATAAGCTCCCTATCCTCCCTTGCTCTGAAGGACCTGCCTCGGGAGAAAATATATATTCCCTCAAGGGCGTTGGTCTTTCCTTGAGCATTTTTGCCGTGAAGAAGATTTAATCCCTTCTCAAAGGCTATCTCGCACCTTCCGATATTTCGGAAATTCACGGCGGAGAATTTTTTTATGATCATTTCTGCTCGTTCATTCTGACGGGAAGGATCATATAGAAGTAGGAGAAGAGCTCGTCCTCCTCGGTGGGCTCAATGGTGATAGCCTGTGTGGGGCCCTTCATAGTGATCCTGATGTTCTCGCCCTCGGCAACCGATGCGGAGTTGATAAGATATCTGCCGTTAAAGCCGATCTCGATCTCGCCGCCCTCGTGAACACAGTCCATCTCGTCAAGAACGTTACCGTTCACGGAGGAGGAGGTGAGGATAAGAGACTGATCCTCGGTGGTGAGCTTAACGTAGCTCTTTCCGCCCTTGATCTTCTCCTCGGCGATGATATTTGCTCTTTCAAGTCCGTCAAGGAATCTTTCTCTGTTAACCGTGAGAATAATATCGTTGCCCTTGGGTATAATTCTTTCGTAATCTATGTATTCGCTGTCGATAGTTCTTGTGAAGAACACCGCGTCCTCCTTCTTAACGATAGCGTGCTTTCTCGAAAGATAGAATCTCACCGACTGGTCGTCCCCGTCCGCAAGATACTTCGAAAGCTCGCCGAGGGCGTGACCCGGGATAATAAAGGAATAATTCAAGCCGCCGTCTGTGGCAATGGATCTTACCTCGCACTTCATAGAGCAGCGGGAGAGAGTGTAGCTATCGCAGGACACAACCTCAATTCCCGAAGGGGAGATCTTGAAGAAAGCGCCGCAAAGCATAGGGCGGTTATCTATCTCGGCAACCGAATGGGAGACCTTGCCTATCATACGGCGAAGGGTCTCGGAGGACATCTCGAAGCCTCTGTCGCTTGAAAGCTCGGGAAGGTTGGGGAAGTCCTCGCCGTGCATCGCAAACATAGAGAAGGATGCTCTGCCGCAGGAGATGGTGCAGTTAAGCTTATCGTTTACGTCGATGGTGATCTCGTCCTCGGGAAGCACGCGCACCGTCTGATAAAATCTCTGCGCGTTAAGAATGAACTTGCCCTCGCGCTCAATGGAGGTGGGGGTGAAAAGAGTTCTGTTTCCCTTGTTCATATCGTAGGTGGAAAGACGGACCTTGCCATCCTCCATCGTCTCGATAAGCACTCCCTCAATAGAGGTGATCGTGTTTTTATTGGATACCGTTCCCATAGCGGGGGTAAGCTTCGCCATAAGATCGGATTTAAGTACGGTGAATTTCATATCCTTTTCCTTTCTATTCGGGAATATCGAAAGAGACGGGCTCTCTCGCATATTCCGTTCCTTGTTTTCTCTCTGCTCCCAGAGGGAGCTTTAAAAGAAAATATAATATTATTGGTTGGAGTAGTAGTAATAGGGGCTGTTGAAAATGTTGAAAAGCTTGAAAAGCCAGATAGCGTCTGCGATTTTCGGAGAAAGATCTCAACAATCGATTATTGAAAAGCGTATTTATTTTCATTAGAGAAACGTAAACAGCTTTTCACAAGCTTTTTAAACGGGTTTTCCTAGGGAAGTTTTCAAATTACCAACAGGCAAATGTTGAAAACTTAAACTCCCTTGATCTCCTTTATGAGAAGATCCAGCTCGTTTCCGTAATTTTTAATGGTGCGGATATTAAGAAGCACCTTTTCCTCGGAGGCGTGGGCTGTGGAGTGGTCTCTGTTCACCGCCATACCCGTTTCCTTAAGCGAAAGAGGAGTAAGCTTCCTTATTACGTATATGGCAATATGCCTTGCGTTTGCGATATTGTCCGTCTTTTTCTTGGATTTGATATCATCAACGGTAACGCCGTATTTCTTCGCCACCGCCGAAAGTATTCTGTCTACCATAACGCTTGTAGGTATATTACCCGGATCAACTATGGATATTGATTTATCTATATCCTCCTTCGTTATATCCGTGCCCGTGAAGGAGGTGTAGAAATAAAGCTTTTTGAGCACGCCCTCTATCTGGCGGATATTGCTGTTGAGCCTGTCTGCCATATAATCGACAAGAGGGGGTGCTATCTTTATGCCCATAACGTCTGCCTTCTTGCGGATGATCGCCGCGCGAAGCTCAAAGGACGGAGGCTGAACGTCAACCACAAGTCCTCCCTCAAATCTCGTTCTTAACCTATCCGAAAGAGGTCTTATCTCCTTTGGCGGCCTATCCGAGGTGAGGATGATCTGCTTATCGTTCTCGTAGAGCACAGAGAAGGTGTGGAAGAATTCCTCCTGGGTCGCCTCCTTGCCCGCAAGGAACTGGATATCGTCTATAAGCAGAACGTCTGCCGAGCGGTACTTCTCCTTGAAGGGAGCCGTGAAGCCCGAGGCTATCGCCTCGATAAGCTCGTTTATAAAGGTCTCGCTCTTTTTATATACTATCTTAAGGTCGGGGTGATACTGCCTCATGTGGTTCATTATCGCATAAAGCAGGTGAGTTTTCCCGAGACCCGAGTTACCGTGAATAAAGAGGGGGTTATAAGCGCAGGGCTCCTTCGCAACCGCAAAGCAGGCGGCTCTCGCGTATTTATTCGATTCGCCGACTATGAAGTTATCGAAGGTGTAATCGTCAAGCAGGGTGTGCTTTTCCGCGGGATGGGTGCTGAGTATCTGCTCAAGCTCCTTCTCCTTTTTGAGATCCTCCTCGTCTACCTCCTCAATAAGCTCCTTGATCTTCTTTCTGTCTATCACCTTGTACTGATCGACCTCGGGGGTGTCCTTGCCGAAAAGCAGCTTATCGGTGATGGGAAAGACTATCTTTTCCTGAGGCTCCGTGAAGAACCTTAACGGGGGAGTGGGCTCTCTGAATTTCGGGGGAGGAAGGAGGGATTCGCCCTCGTTTGCCTTGCCTGTGTCCATAACCTGAAATTCTATTTCAACAGGGAAGCCTATCACCTCTGTGAGAGCTTTCCTGATGTCTTCTAAATATCTTTCTATCAGCACCTTTTTTCTAAGCTCGGTGAGGGTGGAGAAGACCGCCTTTTCGCCGTTGAGGCTGATGAGATTCATCTCTCCGAACCAAAGCTTGAATGAGGTCTGATTTATGGCAACCTTCGCCTTTATCTCTTCTCGCACAGCTTCTGTGATGGCTAAAAGATCATCCATTAATTATACCTCCCGATCGTAATACTATATATAGTATTATTATATCATAAAGATAATAAAAAATCAATAGGGAAGGTAAAAAAATGTTGACATTTCCGTTATTTTATTTCTGCCTCAAATTATAATAAAGGTTTACATTCTTTTTGACCTCGGCTTGAAGATAAGAGCCGATAAAAGACCCATTATAAGAGCCAGCGTGACCCCTGCCGCCGCCGCGGAGAGACCGCCCGAGAGAATACCTATCGCGCCCTCGGATATAATAGTCTCCCGAACGCCTCGCCCGATAGCCGCGCCGAAGCCGATGAGGGGTATTGAAATACCCATACCGAATATGGGCAGAAGCAGGTCGTATAGCCCGACGGCGTAAACGAGCACACCCAGGGAAACGTAGAGCACGAGTATCCTCGCGGGAGTGAGGGAGGTAAGATCTATCAGCAGCTGCGCGACGGTGCAGAGCGCACCGCCCATCAGGGCTGCAAGAATTATTTCATATATAGCTTGCATATTTTTCTCCTTTTTTGGATATTTCTTTACTGTGAGCACTCAATTCTTATAAGCGGTGCGATGCCTGCAATATTCTGCTTTTGCAGAAGGCTTTGAGGGCTCATCAGAGCACCTGTGGATAAAAAGAGAATTCGTCTGTATTTCTTCTCCCTCATCTCGGGAATGAAATGTGCGGCAAGGGTCGCCGCGGAGGTGCCGCAGCCCGAGGCTCCCGAGTGAACGTCGGAATTCTTCATATCGTATAGCATAAGTCCGCAGTCGGTGTGAAGCCGCTCCGAGCCTGGGAGCTCCCGTGAGAGAAGCTCGCGGAGAATATCCGAGCCAACGGCACCGAGGTCGCCTGTTACGATGGCGTCAAAATCGGTGATAGACGCGCCGCTCTCCCTAAAATAGGAGATAATAGTGTCTGCCGCCGCAAAGGACATAGCTCCGCCCATATTCGAGCCGTCGGTGGTGCCGCCGTCAACTATCCTGCCCACCATAAGCTCGGTGATCCTCGGCTCTCTTTCGTCTCTGCCGAGAATAAACGCGCCGCCTGCCGTGGAGGTCCATTGAGCCGAGGGTGCTCTCTGTCCGCCGTATTCTATTGGAGTTCTGAACTGCCTTTCCGCCGCGGAGTTATGGGAGGTGGTAACAGCCGCACCGTAGCGCATATCGGCGTGAGCTTCCATCATAGCGGAGAGCACGAGCAAGGCCTCGGTACAGGTGGAGCAAGCACCGTAGACCCCGAGAAAGGGAACACCGAAGCCCGATAGTCCGAGAGAGGTGCCAACGCATTGATTCTGAAGATCCCCCGCCACAAGCAGGGAAAGCTCGTTATGTGAAAGATTAGCCTTGGTGAGGGCGGTGTTCAGAGCCAGCTTACCCATCTCGCCCTCCGCTCGCTCGAAGGTATCCTGCCCGAAGGTGTCCGTCATATCGCAAAAATCAAAACGCTCCCCGAGAGGACCGCGCCTCTCCTCATAGCCTCCGACCGCCGCCACCGAGCAAAATGAAACCGTTCTTTTCAGCTTAATTATTCTGTTCATAACCTATCCTTGATAACATTATTTGAAATATAAGGCGGACGGCGCATCAGCCCGCCGCCGCCCGCCGTGCCGTCGGAAATTGCGACACCTTACAGCATTTGGGCAATAAGCCGCGCGGCGAAAAATATAATTCCGTAGACCACCCCCGAGGCTACCCCGAAAAGTATAACCGGACCTGCCACGGTGAAAATTTTAGAGCCCACACCCAGCACCGTCCCCTCGCTCTCCGAGTCCATAGCCTCCGAGGTAACGGCGTTTGAAAAGCCCGTGACGGGAACGAGAGTTCCCGCTCCCGCGTGGCGTGCTATCCTGTCGAAAACGCCGAAGCCCGTGAGGGCAGAGCCGATGAAAATAAAGATGAGAGTAACCAGGGTCGCCGAGGCTCGCGCGTCCCCGATATAGCTCTGCAAAAGACGGAATATTATCTGCCCCGAGCCGCAGATAATACTGCCGAAAATGAATGACATTACAGCGTTTTTTAATACACGGGTATGGGGTGAATGCTTTTTTATCAGCCTTTTTTTCTCATTTGCTTCCATATTTTTCTCCAAATTCCGAATTGTTTATCAGCTTTACTATTCGATGATTTTAAGGGAAATATTCAGGGAGTGAGAAAAAAGCCGCAAAAAAATCCGAAAGTCCTCTTGATTATGACCGAAATATATGATAGAATATATCATAGTAAGAAAGCATCGGGCAAGCTTATTTTGATGGCTTGACTCTCGGGAAAAGGAGGAGTTATGCAGGATAACGAAAAAAAGACCGCCGCGGAGGGCGAGGATATCTTTGGCGGCGTTTATAAGGACGTTATGGAGATGAAGAGCAAGAGCAGGCTCTGGTCTGTTATCGCCCTTGGGCTCGGCATACTTTCGGTTGCCTTAAGCTTTGTTTTCTGGCTGGGTCTCCTTTTCGGTATAGCGGCTATTATTGCCACGGTGGTATCCAGAATAAACCTTGGGTATTTCGACCGCATCTCGGTGGCGGCTCTCATCATCTCTATTTTCGGAGTGGTCTGCTCGCTTATCGTTATGATCGGCACCATAGTCCTTGCAAGCAACCCCGCTCTTGCCGAGGCGTATAATAAGCTTTTCGGGAAATGAGCCTTAAGTAATGAGCCTTAAGTAAAAAGTGGGCAAAATAATAAAGAGAGAGTATTTCGGATTGATTGTGCTAAAGAGGAATTTTGATCCTTTAGCTCATCTGCCGAGCCGCTCTCTCTTTTGCTTTTTGAAAAAGAAATTTTTAACCGCCGTCAAGCTTTGTGAGATATGAATTTCAGAGGCACTTTAAGCGCATAATCATAATGATGTTATAATAGCAGAGGAACACCTAAAATATTAATAAAATAGTTAAAATTTTAACTTATGGGAATTCGGTTGACAGAAGAGCCTTTTTGTTGTATAATACTATGAGGAATACTGAAAATTTTCGTAAAAATGCGAAAAACTTTCGATTTTGATAAAAATATTAAGGAGAATGGAGAAAAAGTATGCCACGTTTTATGCTGGGTAGAACACACGTACCCCATAGAAAAAACACCGCAGAGGCTCCCGCACAACGTATGCCCGCGCCCGAGCAGGTAGTCATACTCACCTCGCAGCATATCGGCGCACCCGCGACGCCTATCGTTAAGGCAGGAGATACGGTATACGTCGGAACGAAGATCGGCGAAGCCTCGGGCTACGTCAGCTCTCCCATACATTCTTCCGTTTCGGGTAAGGTCAAGAAAATAGAGCCTCACCTTCTTTCAAACGGCAGAAGCTGTATGGCTATAATCATCGAGTCCGACGGTCAGATGACTCCCGACCCCGAGATCAAGGCTCCCACCGTTGAGAATATAGACGACCTCGTTTCAGCTGTCAGAGAATCGGGACTTGTGGGTCTCGGAGGAGCAGGCTTCCCAACAGCCGTTAAGCTTGACGCGGAGAAAAAGGGTCTTATAGATCAGATAGTTATCAACGGAGCGGAGTGCGAGCCCTACATCACAAGCGACACACTCACTATGATAGCCAAGGCAGATAAGGTCAAGGCAGGCGTTGAGATACTTGAAAAATTCATCAGCGCAAAGAATATCGCCATAGGAATTGAGGCTAATAAGCCCGAATGTATAGCAAAGCTCACGGAGATCTTTGCTGACGACGATAAAGTAACCGTCATCCCTCTCCCCTCAACCTATCCCCAGGGAGCGGAGAAGATCCTTATTCATAACACCGTCGGCAGAGTTGTGCCCGAGGGAAAGCTTCCTGCGGACGTCGGCTGCCTCGTTATGAACGTCACCTCGGTGGCATTCCTTGCGGAATATCTTGAAACGGGTATGCCCCTTGTTGAAAAGTGCGTCACCGTTGACGGCTCGGCTATAAAAAATCCGATGAACGTTATCTGCCCTATCGGCACGTCCATCGAAAAGCTTATTGAGTTCACGGGCGGCTTCAAGTCCGAGCCCGGAAAAATACTCTACGGCGGACCTATGATGGGTATTTCGGTCTACACCACCGAGGAGCCCATAATGAAAAACAATAACGCCATCGTTGCCTTCAATAAGAAGGATGCAAAGCTTCCTCCCTCCCGCAATTGCATACATTGCGGCAGATGCGTTGCGGCTTGCCCGATGGGCTTGAATCCCACACTCTTTGCAAGGGCAATGAAGGTTGAGGATAGCAGAGAGAGAGTGGCAAGGCTGAACGAAGCAAAGCTTATGCTCTGTATGGAGTGCGGCTGCTGCTCCTTCGTTTGCCCCTCGGTACGTCCTCTCGTTGAAACAAACCGCCTTGCAAAGGCAGAGCTGCGCGCGGCGCAGGCAAAGAAATAAGGAGGTAGAAAAGTGAATAAGCTTGTCGTTTCATCGTCACCCCATATCCACACGGCTGCCTCTACCCAGAGGATAATGCTTGACGTGCTTATTGCCCTTGTCCCCACGGCAGTTGCGGGCACGGTCATCTTCGGTCTCCGAGCACTCCTCGTGATTCTCACCTGTGTTGCTACCTCCGTTCTCGCAGAGTTCCTTTTCAACCTCATTCTCAAAAAGGGTGAGACTATCTCGGATCTCTCCGCGGCGGTAACAGGTCTTATCCTTGCTCTTAACCTTCGTGCAGACGCCCCTATATGGCAATGCATCGTGGGCTCTGTTTTTGCGATAGTCGTGGTCAAGTGCCTCTTTGGCGGTCTCGGCTGTAATTTCGCAAACCCTGCGGCAACCGCGAGAGTCTTTATGCTCATCTGCTTCACAGGCACCCTGAGCGGCGGTATGGCTCCCGTTATCACCTCATCCCCCGAGCTTACCTCGGGCGCAACTCCCCTTGCAGTCCTTAAGGCAGGCGGCGAGCTTCCCTCAATGCTCGATATGCTTCTCGGACTTAAGGGCGGTGCGATCGGCGAGGTCTGCGGCGCGGCTGTTATAGTTGGATTTATTTATCTCGTTATCAGAAAAGTAATTCATTTTGAAACTCCCCTTATCTTTGTTGGCACCGTGTTCGTGCTTTCGCTTATCGTAGATAACAGCTTCACCGTTGCTACCTATCAGGTGCTCTCGGGCGGACTTATCTTCGCGGCTGTGTTTATGGCGACCGACTACGTAACCACCCCCATCACAAGAACGGGCAAGATGATATTCGCCTTCGGCTGCGGACTTATCACCTTCCTTATCAGAGCCTTCGGCTCTTATCCCGAGGGAGTTTCCTTCGCTATCCTTCTTATGAACATTCTCTCTCCCTATATTGAAAAATGGACGGCAAAGCGTCCCCTGGGAGGTAATGCTAAATGAATATGAAGAATATTTTCAAAAAAGAAAACCTTAAGCCCGTCATAGTTCTTCTCGCTATATGCGTTGTCGTTGCGGCTCTTCTCGGCGCGGTAAATCTTCTCACCGAGGAAAGAATTGAAGATAACGAGCAGCAAAAGGTCTTTGAGTCTCTCAAGGAGGCAATGGACGGACACATCACTCCCATCAAAAATCTTCCCGACGGCACTCCCAAATCCGTAACGGGTATGTACGAGGTCAGGGAAAACGCAAGCTCGGATACCCTCAAGGGCAAGATCGTCACCCTTGTGGTCAAGGGCTACGCAGGCGACATTTCAATGACTGTTGGCGTTAAGGCTGACGGAACTGTATCAAAGGTGGTCATCACCAGCCAGTCCGAGTCTCACGGTAAGGCGGGAATGGCAAGCTACCCCGATAAATTCAAGGGCGTCGGTGCAGACGAGGTGGGCTCGGTAGAGCTCTTCACAGGTGCAACCGTATCGTCCACGGCTATAAGAGGCGGAGTTGCCGACGCGATCGCCGCCGCCACAGGCGCAGGCTCGTCCGAGCCCGAGGAGGAGGAGACTCTTCCGAAAACCGATGCGGAGATCATAGCTCTCTCCAAGACTCTTATAGGAGCAGATATAGCTCTCACCGATATCACCCCCGAGGAGGGTAACACCTACCTTAAAAGGCTCTATAAGGCTGACGGAAAGGGCTATATTGCCTATCTTCTCGTTATCTCTCCCGAATACGGTACACCCGAAACCGAAACCCTCATTCATTTCGATAATTCGGGTAAGATAGTTGCTGTAAATAAGCTCACCTGGAAAACAAGTGACGCTATCTACGGCTACGAGCCTCCCACAGAGGAGACCGTAAACGCCTTCTACGATAAGCTTGCAGGCAACACCTCCGCAAGCTTCGCCGAGAAATTTGTTAAGGCGGAGGGCGAGGATAAAGAGGTTGAGCACGTATCCAACGCAACCAACACAACGAACAGGCTCGTTGCTTCCATTTCAGAGGCATTCACCTTCGTTGACGAGCTTGTGAGACTCGATATGCCCCGCGAGGAGTCCGAGGTCATCGAGCTTTCAAAGGCTCTCGTTGGAGAGGGAGCGACCCTCACCGACATCACTCCGAAAAGCGGTAACACCTACCTTAAAAGACTTTATAAGGCAGGCGAGGAGGGCTTCGTTGCTTACCTCGTTGTTATCTCGCCAAACTACGGCACGCCCGAAACCGAAACTCTCATTCATTTCGATAATTCGGGTAAGATCGTTTCGGTCAATAAGCTCACCTGGAAAACAAGTGACGCCATCTACGGCTATGAGCCTCCCACAGAGGAGACCGTAAAAGCCTTCTACGATAAGCTTGCAGGCAACACCTCCAAAAGCTTCTCAGAGAAATTCATTAAGGCAGAGGGCGAGGATAAGGAGGTCGAGCACGTAGCTAACGCAACCAATACAACAAACAGACTCGTAGCATCCATCGCCGAAGCCTTCGACTTCGTTGACGGACTTACACAAACGGCAGAGCAGGGCGGCTCGAACGGTGCAAGGATCGTGGGAATAATCATTCTTTCCCTTGGTATTCTTTGCCCTGTCGGTCTTGCTGTGTTTAAGAAAATAAGAGGGAGGAAGGAAAATTGAAAAAACAGAAAAAGCTTTCCATTCTTCTTCGCGGTCTTATAGCTGAAAACCCTGTTCTCGTGCTTGTGCTGGGCACCTGTCCCACCCTCGCGCAAACAGGCAGCGTTATCGCCGCTCTTTCAATGGGTATTGCGGCAACCGTGGTTCTCGTTTGCTCAAACGTGGTTATATCCGCTCTCCGCAAGATCATACCCGACACCGTCCGTATCCCCTGCTATATAGTAGTTATTGCGGGCTTCGTTACGATAGTCCAGCTATTGATGCACGCATATCTGCCCGATCTGTATGAAATGATGGGCGTTTATCTTGCCTTGATAGTCGTTAACTGTATCATTCTCGGCAGAGCCGAAATGTTTGCAAGAAAGAATAACGTCATAGATTCCGCGCTTGACGGTCTCGGAATGGGTCTCGGCTTCCTTCTTGCTCTGGTCGCTATGGCAACCATTAGAGAGGTCCTTGGCGCAGGCAGCTTTGCGGGAATTAAGATCCCCTTCCTTCAGGACTACACCCTTCCCATTCTCACGATGGCACCGGGCGGCTTCCTTGTTTTCGGTATTCTTATTGCAGTCATCAATAAGATCGGCCCCAAAAAGGGCGCACAGAAGCGCAAGGAGTTCTCCTGCGAGGGTTGCCCCTCCGCCGCTCTTTGCGGCAAGGTCTCCTGTGCTGAAAACGTTGAGCTCACAGAGATCACCAAGCCCGAAATAGTCACGAATAAAGAGGAAAAGGAGGGCGAGGCTAATGGAAATTAAGACCCTGTTATATATACTTCTCACAGGCGTTTTCGTTAATAATTACGTTCTTCAGAAGTTCCTCGGAATCTGCCCCTTCCTCGGTGTTTCAAAGAAGTTTGATCAGGCATCGGGTATGGGTATTGCCGTAACCTTCGTTATGCTTTGCGCAACCGCGGTTACTTGGCCCATCAATGAATACGTGCTTGGCACCGACCTTGCATATCTTCAGACCATCGTATTCATTCTCGTTATTGCGGCACTGGTTCAGTTCGTTGAGATCGTTCTCAAAAGGTTCATTCCCGCTCTGCATAAATCCCTCGGAGTTTATCTCCCTCTTATCACCACAAACTGCGCGGTTCTCGGCGTTGCCATCAACAATATCACCGATGGCTACAGCTTCCTTGAATCTATGTTCTCCTCTCTCGGAGTAGGTATCGGCTTCCTTCTTGCAATGGTTCTCTTTGCGGGAGTTCGCTCAAGGATCGAGAATTGCCCCTCACCCAAGGCTATTCAGGGCTTGCCTATCACACTCATTGCCGCTTCGATCGTGTCTCTTGCGTTCTTCGGCTTTGCAGGCGTTATAGACAACCTGCTTGGAATGTAAGGAGGTTATTATGCCGATTTTAATTCCACTTCTTGTTCTTGGTGTAATAGCTCTTATATGCGCTATTCTCCTCACGGTATCCTCCGTGCTCTTCGGAGTTAAGGAAAACGAAAAGGTCGCCGCCGTCCGCGACTGTCTCCCAGGTGCAAACTGCGGAGCCTGCGGTTATTCGGGCTGCGACGGCTATGCAAAGGCTCTCGGAGAGGGAAAAACTAATAATCCCTCCCTCTGCGTTCCCGGCGGCGACGGCGTTGCCTCCGAGCTCGGAGCTATTATGGGTCTTGAAGCACAGGACGTTGTTGAGCGCGTGGCATACGTTGCCTGCAACGGCTCCTGCTCACCCGATGAAAGAAAATACGATTACCAGGGAATTTCCACCTGTGTCAGTGCGAATATGATCTATTCGGGAGACAGATTCTGCACCTTCGCCTGCCTCGGCTACGGCGACTGCGTGAAGGTCTGCCCGAGAGATGCTATCTGCATCAATCCCGAAAAGCAAATCGCGGAGATCGACCCGAGAAAATGTATCGGCTGCGGTCTTTGCGTGAAGGAATGTCCCAACGGTATCATCAGCCTTATCAACGACACCTCCCGCGTTGTCGTTAAGTGCTCAAGCCACGACAAGGGCGCACAGGTCCGCAAGGTCTGCCTCAACGGCTGTATTGCCTGCGGCAAGTGCGAGAAGTCCTGCCCCTCGGGTGCTATCAAGGTTGAAAATAACCTTGCAACTATCGATTACGATAAGTGCACAGGGTGCGGGATTTGTCACGATGTTTGTCCGGTGAAGTGTATACATGTGGGTAACTTCATCTGCGGCGCCCATTTTGAGTAATTTTCGGTGCTTTTCGGCGAGGACAGGAATGATTTTCCCAAAATGAGTTTTCGTAGGCTGTGAATTTTCAGAGCGGTATTCCTTAGCTTCGTTTAACGACCTCGACATATTCGTATATGCCTGTCGGTCGTTAATCAAAGCTCCTCATCCAAAAATCCCTCGAAAATCGGGTAGTAGGATTAAGGTTTAATAAATCCCTCAAAAATTCATTTTTGGTGCTTTTGAAAATCCATCGAAAAGGATAAAATAAATGATATAAGCACAGTATTTAGATAGCTGTATATTCTTTAAAAAGTAAATAAAAGTTTACAAAATCAATAAAAATTGCCGAATATGGCAAGGATAAAGCGGAGAGGAAAGGTTCAAAATGCAGGAAAAAGAGGTAAATGTCGAGGGCAAGAGGCGAAGACTTTTGGCAGACGTTATTCTCATTCTTGTGATTTTGGCGATAGGCTTCTCCGTTTTTCTTATCGTCAGGCTCACGGAGGATGAGGGCGTGATGGTTGCGGTGAGGGTCGGAGACGGCGAGGAGCAGCTTTATTCGCTCTCGGTGGACGGTGAGTACGTGCTGAACGGTGGCACGAACAAGCTGGTTATTTCGGGAGGCGAGGCGTATATGGTTGAGGCGAATTGCCCCGACAGGACCTGCGTGCGCACAGGCAAGATCTCAAAGACAGGCGAGAAGATCGTTTGTCTGCCAAACAAGATCTATATATCCATTCTCGGTGCCGAGGAGGTGTTAAGATGAGTAAGTTACCTTCGGATCCTCGCGGCAAAAATTCGTCGGGCGACGTCGGTTGCCCTGATGCATCAGCCGATAAGGCTTGCGAAAATTCCGGAAATTCTCTCCGCGGTGCGAAAAAAAGCGGTATTGGCAACGGTGCCGGAAGAAACAAGATAATACTTCGGCGGTGCGTGACGGTTTCGATGCTTGTGGCGGCGGCGATGGTGCTTTCCTACGTTGAGAGCCTTATTCCGCCCATCGTTCCGATCCCGGGTGTGAAGATCGGTCTTGCAAATTCTGTAACGCTATTTGCGCTTTACTCCTTAAGCATTAAGGAGGCGGGGGCTATATCCCTTGTGCGCGTTTGCCTTTCGGCTTTGCTTTTCGGCAACGCGGTGGGGCTGCTTTACAGCGCGTCGGGAGCCTTGCTCTCCTTCGTTATGATGGCACTTCTTTCAAGGAGCAGAATATTCTCCTGCGTTGGTGTCAGCGTGGTGGGCGGTGTTGCTCACAACGTGGGTCAGGTCCTTGCGGCTATGGCAGTAATGCAGACGCCGTGGCTTATCACCTACCTTGCGCCCTTGCTTATCTCGGGCGTTATCGCGGGCGCGGGCATCGGTATTCTTTCGGGGATTCTGATCAAAAAGACTACGACTTTATTGAAAAAGCTTTTATAAAATTGTTTTGTATTATCGGCAGAGAGCACCGCGGAGGGCAGGTGCTCTCTTTATTATTTCTTTTATCGTTTCTGCGGCTCTTTATCCTTTGTCGTTTATTTTTTAGTCTGTTGACAAATAATTTATAATATGGTAGAATAAAACGTAATCTTTAGTTAATATTCCTCTAAAAGTTATTATTCCTCTAAAACGAAAAACGGAGAAAGAAAAATGAATGGATTAAAGTTGAATTACAAAAGAACGATTCTCGTTGGATTTGCGTTCTTTCTTATCAGCGCATTCTGGCAGGCGTATGACGCCATAGTGCCTCTTATCCTCACCAACCATTACGGACTGCCCCAGACTATCTCGGGCGTTGTAATGTCGGCGGATAACGTGCTTGCGGTATTTATGCTTCCCATATTCGGCGCGCTGTCGGACAGAGTTATGACCCGTCGCGGAAAGAGAACGCCCTTTATTATCGTGGGTACTATCGCGGCGACCGTCAGCTTCGTTCTGCTCACTCTTATAGACACGATACAGCTTAACGCCATCTCGGGCACAGGTATTCCCGAGGCATACGAGGCGGCAAAGGCTTCTCTCAAGGAGGCGACCGACGCGCTGGTTGCGGCAGGTAAAACGGGAGACTCCTCCTTAATTGCCGCGGCAGAGGCAAACGTTAAGGCTGTCAACGACGTGATAGAGGGAATAAGAGCGCAAACGCTTGACATCACTCTCGGCAACATCTGGCCCCTTCTCGGCTTCATCGGTCTGCTTCTCGTGGTGCTCGTTTCTATGGCGACCTTCCGCTCTCCCGCCGTTGCTCTTATGCCCGACGTTACCGTTAAGCCCCTGCGCTCCAAGGGTAACGCCATCATCAACCTTATGGGAACTGCGGGCGGTATCATCGTCCTCGTTCTCGGTATGATCTTCGGCACGGATAAATATTATCATATGAAGTATACGGGCTACGTTATCGCCGTTTGCGGTCTTATGATCGCGGCTCTTTCGGTATTCCTTCTCACGGTTAAGGAAAGACGCTGGGCAGAGGAAATGAAGCTTGACACCGAAAGGCTCGGCATCGTTGAGGCTCCCGCGGCAGAGGAGGGCGAAAAGCGCACCCTCTCAAAGCCCGAGCTCAAATCGCTTATGCTTATCCTCGCGTCGGTTGCGCTCTGGTATATCGGCTATAACTCCATCACAAGTAAATATTCGGTATACTCCACAAACGTGCTCTTCTTCAGCTTCAATATGACTCTGATAATCGCACAGGCGGCGGCTGTTATCGCTTATATCCCCGTTGGTATGGTTGCATCGAAGATAGGCAGAAGAAAGACCATTCTTGCAGGTATCGCAATGCTGGGTACAGCCTTCTTTATCGGTAACTTTATCAGCTTCAATACTCCCGAGTTCGTTATTATCCCCGTGTTCGTGCTTGCGGGCATCGGCTGGGCGACCATAAACGTCAACTCCTTCCCGATGGTGGTCGAGCTTGCCAAGGGCGGCGAGGTCGGTAAATACACAGGCTATTACTACACCGCTTCGATGGCGGCGCAGATCGTTGCTCCCATTCTTTCGGGCGCGCTCTACGATCTCTTTGATCTCTTCACGGACGGCAACGGTATGAGAGTCGTGTTCTTCGCATTCGGTACGATCTTCGTTGCGGCATCCTTCGTCACGATGTTCTTCGTTAAGCACGGAGACTCCCGCGCCGAAAAGAAGGGCGCACTTGAGGCTTTGGCAGGCGAGGAGGACTGATATGATAGCTCTTTATATAGGTCTCGGGTTGCTTGGACTTTTTCTCATACTTTTCATAGTATATCTTATACTTTTAAAGCCAAAGGACACGGCATCCGTTAACGAATATAAAAACGTGCTGTTTGCCCACAGAGGGCTTCACAATTCCGTGAGAGCTGAAAACTCCCTCTCCGCATTTGCGGCGGCTGTGGAGGCGGGCTACGGAATAGAGCTTGACGTCAGGCTCTCAAAGGACGGCAAGCTTGTGGTCTTCCACGACGACACCCTCGACCGCGTTTGCGGTATCTCGGGCAAGGTCATAGACTACACCGCAGAGGAGCTTTCCGCCTTCTCCCTTTCGGGAACTGAAGACGGCGTGCCAACCTTTTCCGAGGTCCTCTCTCTCGTTGACGGCAAGGTGCCCCTCCTCGTTGAGATAAAGGAGGATGCGGGCGACAGCAAGGTGTCCTCGGCGGCGGCAAAAATGCTTGCCGATTATAAGGGCAAATTCATCGTTGAATCCTTCAACCCCCTCTCAATAAAGAATTTCAAGGCGCATCTTTCGGGTGTCCCCTGCGGTATTCTTTGCGAAAGCTACGTTAAGGAAAAGAAATACAGAAAGCCCCTTTATTATCTTATCGGCGCAATGATAACCAACGCTATCTGTAAGCCGTCCTTTATCGCTTTTAACCATAGGCACTATAAGAGCTTTGCTTTAAGGCTCGCAAGAAAGCTTTATAAAACACCCACCTTCGCCTGGACGGTACGCTCGGTGGAGGAGGAGAGGGCGGCAAGAAAGCACGGCTTCGATTCGGTGATATTTGAGAACTACGCGGCTTAATGCTCGGGGAGCATTAAGCAGTTATGATTGCCCAAAGGGCAAGTTATGAGTTATGAGATGCTCCGCATCGTTATAATGATTATAGAATGTCGAAAAGGCAAAAAGCCTTTTCGCGGCTGATTTTTCAGCCGTTGCAAAAAGCAAAAAACTGCTTTTTGCTTCTATATCATTGCAACAGAAATCGACAAATTTCCTTTCGAAATTTGTTAGCAAATCAAAGATTTGCAGTCGAAATTTTCGAATTTCGACTTTCGATTGTCGTTATGAGCGGCAAGCCGCGTTTTGGCTAGTTTAGGGCAATCATATCATAATGATTATAGAATGTCGAAAAAGCAAAAAACTGCTTTTTGCTTCTATATCATTGCAACAGAAATCCACAAATTCCCTTTCGAAATTTGTTAGCAAATCAAAGATTTGCAGTCGAAATTCTCGAATTTCGACTTTTGATTGTCGTTATGAGCGATAAAGCCAAATTTATAACTGAATAATTAAAAACAGAGCAAGAATTAAAGGAGAAAATTTTTCCTTACGTTCTTGCTCTTTTTTGGTGAAGTTTGTGCGGTGCACAGGTGAAGTTGCTCGCTATGGCTCGCAGTGAAGTTTGTGCTACGCACAAGTGAAGTTAAGTTTGCCCATCACTTCGCCATCAGGCGAAACTTCACTCACGAAGTGAACTTCACTATCAGAGATAACTTCACTTGCCCAAAGGGCAAACTTAGTTATTCGTGTTCTCCGTTAAGGATAACACGCTAAATCTCGCCGCTTTTTAGCTCAAAGTTCGTCAAGAAAAATGTATCAATAATGCAAAAGTTCGTCAAGAAAAATGTATCAATAATGCAAAAGTTCGTTGATAAAATGTAATCTATTGCTCAAAAGTATGTTGACTTTTTCGTAATTTAGGTGTATAATGATACTGTATTATTATCCGGAGGTGTTTTGCCTTGTATAGATTAGCAATTGAAGAATTATATGAATGGAAAAAGAGCGCCAATCGTAAGCCTTTAATTATTGAAGGAGCAAGACAGGTTGGTAAGACTTGGCTTATGAAGGAGTTCGGCAAGCAAGCTTACGAAAAAACGGTGTATATCAATTTTGATTCCAACTCAAGAATGGCTGAATTGTTTTCTTCCGACCTTGAAATCGGTAGAATTATTATGGGCTTGGAGCTTTATTCTGATGTTAAGATAACTCCTGAAAATACTCTTATTATTTTTGACGAGGTGCAGGAAGTGCCTCGCGCCTTGGCGAGCTTGAAATATTTCTATGAAAATGCTCCCGAGTATAATATTATTTGCGCAGGCTCATTGCTTGGTATTGCTTTGCATCAAGGTACTTCCTTCCCCGTAGGTAAGGTGGACTTTCTTAATTTGTATCCGCTTTCCTTTAAGGAATTTCTTATGGCTATGGGTAAGGAAAAATATGTTGATTTGATGAACTCCGGCGATTATGAAATGATGACTGCATTCAAGCAGGATTTGATTGATTCTTTGAAGCATTATTATTTTATCGGTGGAATGCCCGAAGCGGTAATGTCGTTTGCTACAGAAAAAGATTTTAACAAGGTTCGCAGAATACAGAAAAGAATCCTTGAAGCCTATGAGCAGGATTTCTCTAAGCACGCCCCGGGTGAATCCGTTCCTAAGCTCCGTATGCTTTGGAACAGTATTCCGTCGCAGCTTGCAAAGGAAAACAAGAAGTTTATTTATGGCTTGGTTCGTGAGGGCGGCAGAGCAAAGGATTATGAAACCGCGATTATGTGGTTAACTGATTGCGGACTTGTTCACAAGGTAAGCCGTGTAACGGTCGGTCATTTGCCGCTAAAGGCGTATGAGGATATGAAAGCATTTAAGATGTTCGTGGTGGACGTTGGCTTGCTTGGTTGTATGGTTGGCTTGAATAAGAAAATTTTGCTTGACGGAAACGATCTTTTCGTAGAGTTTAAAGGCGCACTCACCGAGCAATACGTGCTTCAGCAGTTGATTACCAATCCCGATTTGAATATTTACTACTACACCAACGATAACGGTAACTGCGAGGTTGATTTCCTTGTAGATACAGGTGATACCATTGTCCCTGTTGAAGTAAAAGCGGAGGTTAATCTTCGTGCCAAAAGCCTAAGATTGTATGTTGAAAAATTCTCGCCCGATGTTGCTATCCGAACCTCAATGCAGGATTACAAAAAGGAATCTTGGCTTGTCAATCTCCCGCTTTATTCCATTGAGAATTTGACAAAAGAATTGGTTTGACGATTTTAGGAGGAAGATATGCCTATCATTTCATTAAAAATTATTATTCTATTGACGGGTGGGTAGTAGTTATAGTATACTATATGTAGGGAATCCGAGGTGGGGCGGTTGCGCTTTTCCTCGGGAAAACAGATAATTTAAAGCAAAGGAAATAATTTTATGACAATAAGAACAAGGCTTTTATCGCTTCTTCTTGCGCTGGTTATGATTTGCTCTCTGCTTCTTGTGAGCTGCTCCTGCGCACCCGGTGATGATGCAGGTGAGGAAAACGGCGGCTCGGGAGGTCAGGTGAAGCCCGACGGCGGAGACGGCGAGGAGGACGGAGGGGACGATGAGCCCGACGAGCCCGAGGTAAAAGAGCCTATTTCAATGGGATTTTTACTTAAGGATATTAGCATCAACCTCACCGAGGGCACGAATATGCAGCTGACTATCGGCGAGATATACTTCGAGGAAAACGCGGAGGGCGAGCTTCTCGGCGAGGGCTACGGCACGCTTATTGAAAAATATAACGGCACAAAACGCTCGGAGAATGAAATAATAATTGCGGTATTCAAAGGCTACGTTTACATTGCGCGCTGGGATAGCCAGGCTCACGGCGTGGCAAGCATAGGAAGGATCGGCCAGATCCTTAAATTGGCGGACGAGAAGAATATCGGAAGAATATCCCTCCCCGCCTTTCTCGGAATGATAGACGGTGCTGTGGGTATGAACGTGAGCTCGCTTATTATGGGAGCCGCCACCTCTCCCGACGCTATGGGCAATTGGCTTGCAAACGAGCTTATCCCCGCACTCGGCAGTCTTAATTCCTCACTTCTTCTCGGCAAGCTCGATCAGATAAGCACGAAGCTTCGTGAGAGCCTTATTAAGACCGAGGGCGAGGGCGAGGGAGCCGTCTCGGTCGTGGATCTCGGTGCTCTTGCAAAGTGGCAGAGCGAGCTTTCCGAAAAGACCGTGAAGGAGATAATCGAGCAGATATTCGGAGAGGGAAGCTTCCTTGATATGAAGACCGCCGTCACAGGCGCGCTTACCCTTTCGGTCAGCGAGCTTATCTCAAATCTTGAGGCAAACGGCGCAAACCGCGAGAAGCTTTTCGCGGCTCTCGATAGCCTTGCGGCTATTATTTCGGGCGGAGAATATAAGACTCTTGAGGAGATGCTAAAGCTTTCCTCGGATATTGAGGATATGCTTGATGATCCCGAGGTAGCGGGCTTCACCGTCTCAATGCTGCTTATGAATATTCTCGGCATCGAGGGCGATGTCGCTCTCTCAATGAAGATATCCGAATTCTACGATACCCTCTCGTCGAAGACCCTCTATGAGATAATAGACACCGAGAACTCCGAAATAAAGAGCTTTATCGACTCGCTCACCGAGAGCCTTGCAAGCTATGGGGATATCCGCTATAAGACGGACGGCGACGGCAAGGTTACCGAGCTTTATATCACCGCAGACACCAAGGGCGACTCCGCAACGCTCATATCGAATATCGCAAGCCTTCTGAATTTCAGCTATAAGGACGGAAAGATCAGCCTTGATATCACCGCGGATAAGGGCTATTACAGCGAGATCAAGGGAAATATTGAGCTTATTTACGATAAGGAGGAGACCTTCGGCGGTGAGATATTCTCGGCGATCTCGGAAAAGCTTCTTGAGATACCCTCGGAGGAGGTGCTTCTTGAAAAGACTGTGGAGGCACTTGTCAAGATCTACGGCGAGGACGTGAGCTTCACCTACGGTGAGGACGGCAAACCTATTTCAGCCGTGGCATACAGATACCGCTTCTCGGAGGTTAACGGGGACTTCATTTGCGAATACACGGTTGAAAAGATGGTCTGCGACCTTCGCTCCTTTGCTATGACCGAGCTTGAATATTCAGGTAGCAGCGATATTCAGATCACGGCAAGCCTTTTTGTAGACGCGGAGATGTCGGTGTACGACGTTCGGGTGGAGTCGGCAGACGGCGAGCTTATTTACCGCACCGATCTTATCGATCCCGAAAACCCGAAGATGAGGGCTGATGCCGTAAATTCCATCACCCCGATATACTTCCTTTACGACACGGTTTCGGGCGAGCTGGAATACTAAAGTGAAATATTTATTAAAAAACATTAAAAAACATTAAAAAATTCAGATATACTATTGAAAAATAAACACCAAATGTGATATAATTAAATCAACAGAGAAAACTCTGAAAATTTTATGGAGGTTCAGAATATGACACTCAAAAGAATCGTATCTCTCCTTCTCGCGCTTGTGATGTGCCTTGGAATGTGCTTTGCACTTGCATCCTGCGGCGAAGAGGCTGAGACAGGCAACAAGAACCAGACCGCACCGAGAGACCCTAACGATGTCAAAATGGAAAACGCATTTGCCTTCGTTATCCGTGATCTTGAGATCAATATGGAGGGTAACAATGCAAAGCTTAAGGTGCTTGAGCTCTACGTAGCCGAGAAAGACGGCAAGTATATGGGCGGCGGCACAGGTAAGATCACCGTTAACTTCGCAGGCGAAAACGTAGCCCTTGATGCAAGCCTCGTTTACGAGGACGGCAAGCTTTTCGCATCCGTCAGCGCGGCTATGAACGGCGAAAAGCAGTCTATGCACCTTGCACTTGACGGCGAGGAGTTCATTTCCTTCGCTATTGATAGCACAGGCGTAAACCTTGAAGAGATAATGGCAGAGGTCAATAACCAGCTCACAAGCAACAAGGAGGACCTTGAGGCTTGGGTATCCGAGGAGCTTCTCCCCTCTCTTGGCGATATCAGCTCTCTCCTTCCCACAGACGAGGAGATCGAGGCGGCTTACGCATACGTTATGGCGATCGCCGATAAGTTTATCTCCAAGAAGGAGGTTGGCGCAAATGTTGAGATCACCCTTGATCTCACGACCCTTAAGTCCTGGGTAGCTTCTCTTAAGACCGCAAAGGTCGCAGAGCTTATCGACGATATCCTTGGCGACAACACCTACGCAACCATTAAGGAAGCAGTTCCCGGTCTTCTTTCCTTCACCGTTGGTGACGTTATTGCGGAATTTGAGAAGAACGGCGGCAGCGTTCAGGATCTTATTGATGCTATAAACGCACTCTTCGTTATCTTCGATGCTCCCGAGGGCTTTGATCTTGATGCAGCCTTCAAGGAGGCTATGCCCGAATTTGAGGGAACTGTCGTTGATTACATCAAGTCTCCCGAGATCTCCTCTATGTGCCTTAACACCTTCCTTATTATGGCATTCTCCACCGAGGATCACGTTATGACGGCAGAAGAGCTTCAGGAAATGATAGGCGGCGTATTTGCAGAGCTTGAGTCCAAGACCTTTGTTGAAATGACAGGTATGTCCGAGGACGATCTCGCATCTGTAAGCGCGGCTGTTGATATGGTCAGCCAGATGATCAACTGCAAGGTAGTTGCTAATAAGACCACAGGCGAGCTCGTTTCCATCGAATACAACGTAAGCGTTCCCGGTGAGGTTGCGGCAAGCGCAAATCTTAAGGTAACGAAGACGGCAACAGGTGCGAAGGCAAGCTTCGACGTTAAGATGGCGGGCGAGACCATCGCAAAGGGCACCGCAGAGGCAGTTGTTGGCGGCGACGGCTACTACAACAAGCTCACTCTTGCAAACGGCAAGAAGTATCTTGGCTATATTGACGGCTTCTCCATCGACAGCATCGATGCGGCTCTTATGGCAGGTCTCTACGACGCGCAGGATTCAACCGCTATTTACGGCGAGGACGGCGAAAAGATCGGTATTGTTATCTCCACCGAGTATAACGGAACCTACACCGTATACTACGCTGACGTTCTGGCTGCTATGGTAGCCGAGAGCGAGGGTATGGGTATGTATAACGTTGTATACGTTGCAGATAGAGAATACACCTACACCGAAGGCGGCTACTACGATGAGCTTGGAAATTACATCGAGGGCAATGAGGTCACAGAGACCTACGCTACCACCGTTTCCGCTCAGTTCGTCGTTGATATGAAAACAGGCCTTCTTGTTCAGATGTATTGATACACCTAAACAAAAAGCCAAAAGCGAAAAAAACTATTAAATAAAGCGAGGGCTGTCTCACTTGGAGACAGCCCTTTTTTTACTTGATTGCTATAAAAAATAAAAGCTTTTTGCGCTGAAATGTAAACTATTGTTATAATATTATCTAAAAATCACACGAGGAGCAGCACTAGCGGCATTGTGATAATGGAAAGTATCGTTGAGATAGTAACGAGGCGGGAGACGTAGACCGAGTCGCAGTCGTATTGCTCGGCAAACATAGTTGCACTGGAGGCGGCGGGAGCTGCGGCAAGTATCAGGCAAACGCACATAGCGTTCTGATCCATCGGAAGACCGATGAGGATAAGAAGCTTAAGAAGCCCAAGGGTGGCGAGGGGGAGCAGAACGTGGCGATAGAGTAAGAAGAGGAACATATATTTATCCTTGAGGATGCCCTTGAAGCTCATATCCGCAAGGCGGATACCGATTATGAGCATTGAGAGGGGAACGACAAGGTTTTTCAGTAGTGTGAGTGCCTCAAGAATAAACTTTATAACCACCGACTCGGTGATATATTCGGGGGTGAAGCTTGAGAAGGGGACGATGAAGAACACAAGTCCGAGAGCCGCCGCGATGGTTACGGGGTGGAGGAGAGCCTTCGTTATTGCCTTGCCGAAGTTCAGCTTTGCGTGGACCTCCTTTATATCCTCGGCATAGGACTGATCGTCAACGCCGTCGCCGTCGGTGTCTCTGTCCTCGTTGCAGATATAAACGCCGAGAGACCAAAGGAAGAGATTGAATACGATATTATAAATGGATGCGTACATCGTTGCACCCGGGCACACGGGCTCTATTACCGCTCCGATAAGAGGTATTCCCATAAATGCGGCGTTTGAAAAGATGGTTGCAAAGCGGAGCATCGGGCGGGCGGACCTTGAAGCCTTCTTAAAGGAAAGCATAGCGACCGCGGCGAAGATGATATGTATTATAACGGAAACAAGAAGCACCCAAAGAGAATTGATGAGTATCTTCATATCAAATTCGCGGATATACGCAAGGAAAACGAGGGCGGGCTGTGCGATATATAAAACAAGCTTTGATAGTCCCTTGCCAAAGCCCTCGGGGCAAAGGCGAAGCTTCTTCATAATGAAGCCTGGGATCATCATTGCAAACATCAGAGCAACGTTATAAACTATGGGGAAAAAGTACGTCATATAGCCTCCTTTTAATTAACTCCATTATTTTATCATTTTATTGGGAAAAAGTCAATAGTGAGGTGAAAAGATAATTGTAATACTACGGGTTAAACTCGTATAAATAGCGGTTATATATTGACTTTTATTGTCGTTTATGGTAGAATATATTCGGTACTTCAAGTACCCGTAGAGCACCATATACGGTGGCGGTTGCTTCCCATCTAAAAGAGGGGGAGCGAAAATTTCTTTTGTCTCGCTTCGGCTCGGGCACGTTCGAGGGGAAACGATTATTAATCGTTTTCTAACACTCTAACGCCGCTTCGCTACCCTTCAATTTCGTTGGAGGGAGGTGGTAACCATGAACATAACATTGGTTGAATTACTGATGATATTTTCCTTGATTATCGCTCTCGCCGAGTATTTCAATAATCGCCGAGATAAATAAAAGAAATAACCGCCTGACTCTCACATAAGGCGGTTATTTCTCAATAATCAACTATGATGGGGGCAACCGTCATCGGTGCTCTCCGTTAATATTATAGCACATATTTCGTGCTATGTCAATACTGATTTTTTTGTTTTTCGATGCAGGAGGCGAAAAGATAATTGAAGATAATTGTAAACGGAAAAGGCAAGCTGCAAAAAATATTGAATAATAAAAAAGTTCATTAATTATTAAATAATAAAAAAAGTTCATTTATTTTCCATTTTTTATTGACATATTTATATAACGTGTGGTAGAATAGTATAAAACAAACTAATTTTCAAAAGGGAGATAAAAATGAAAAATTACGATTACGGCTACGGCTTCAAGCCGATCAGCTCCTGGGGCTACGTTGGATATAAGCTTCTCTGGTCCATTCCCGTTGTTGGCTGGATCATCTGGCTCGTTCAGGCAATCGGCAGTAAAAACAGAAACGTCAGGAATTATGCCCGCTCCTTCGTTTGCGCGGCTATCATCGGTATCGCATTCACCGCTGTTGTCACAGGAGTTGCTTTCCTTCTCAACGCCCTCGGTATCGTTACCTTTGAGGCGGTTATGGATTATTTCAGAGGCATCCTCTCCTACGCGCAGGAAATTCTTCAGCCTGTATAATTGATCTAAGTACATAAGAAAACGGTCGCGGCTCGGCTTTTGCTCTGTGCCCCGACCTTTTTCTTTTTTATTTTTTTATAAATATTTCGGGCTTGTTGACTTTAATAATATTTTGTGCTATAATTTTTAAGATAATATATTTAAAAAGAGGTCACTTAAATGAAATGGACGTCACTTAACGATCTGCGCGAGGCTTTCCTTTCCTTCTTTGAGAGCAAGGGACACGTGAGAATGAAGAGCTTCTCCCTCGTGCCTAACAACGATAAATCGCTTCTTCTTATCAATTCGGGTATGGCACCTATGAAGAAGTTCTTCACAGGTGAGGAGCAGCCTCCGAAAAACAGAGTCTGCACCTGCCAGAAGTGTATAAGAACTCCCGACCTTGAAAGGGTCGGACATACCGCCCGTCACGGCACCTATTTTGAGATGCTCGGCAACTTCTCCTTTGGAGATTACTTCAAGGAGGAGGCTATTCCGTGGGCTTGGGAGTTTCTCACCGAGGCTCTTGAGATCCCCGCAGACCTTCTCTGGCCCTCCGTTTATGAGGAGGACGACGAGGCATACGCTATTTGGAGAGATAAGATCGGCGTGCCCGAGGCTCATATAGTTAAGCTTGGCAAGGCAGATAACTTCTGGGAGCACGGCACAGGTCCCTGCGGACCCTGCTCGGAGATCTATTTCGACCGCGGCGAAAAATACGGCTGCGGCTCTCCCGACTGCAAGCCCGGCTGCGACTGCGATAGATTTATGGAGATATGGAACAACGTATTCTCCCAGTTCAATAACGACGGCAAGGGCAACTACACCGAGCTTAAGCAGAAGAATATAGACACAGGTATGGGTCTTGAGCGTCTCGCCTGCGTTATGCAGGGCGTTGATAACCTCTTTGAGGTAGACACGGTCCGCCGTCTTCTTGACACCGTTTGCTCCATCGCGGGCAAGACCTACGGTGCAGACGCGGCAGACGACGTTTCCATCCGAGTTATCACAGACCACACGAGAAGCGCGACCTTTATGATATCCGACGGCGTTATCCCCTCAAACGAGGGCAGAGGCTACGTTCTCAGAAGAATTATCCGCCGCGCCTGCCGTCACGGCAAGCTGCTCGGCATTTCGGGTATGTTCCTTCGCGGACTTTGCGAGATAGTTATCGAGCAGAACGAGGGTGCTTATCCCGAGCTCAGGGAAAAGGAGGATTATATCCTTAAGGTCATAACCCTTGAGGAGGAGCGCTTCAACTCCACGATCGATGCGGGTCTCGGCATCCTTTCGGGCATTATCGAGGCGGCAAAGAGTGAGGGTCTAGGCATTATTTCGGGTGCTGACACCTTCAAGCTTTACGACACCTTCGGCTTCCCCTACGACCTCACCCGTGAGATCGCGGAGGAGAGCGGGCTTTCGGTAAACGAGGAGGAGTTCACTTCTCTTATGAACGAGCAGAAGGCAAGAGCGAGAGCCGCAAGAGGCAATATCTCGGGCTGGACGGATTCCTCAAAGAATCTTCTCTCGGGCATCAAGGAGACCGAATTCCTCGGCTACACCGAGAACAGCTGCTCTGCAAAGGTGCTTTCCATTATTGCGGACGGCGAGGCTGTTGAGCTTGCCTCCGAGGGCGAGATATCCGTAGTCCTTGATAAGACCGTATTCTACGGCGAGGGCGGCGGACAGGTCGGAGACCGCGGAGCTATAACCGCAGAGGGTCTCACTCTCACAGTCACAGACACGAAGAAAACAGGCGGCGTTTATATCCACGAGTGCACCGTTGACGGCGGCACAGTTAAGGTTGGCGACACCGTTATTGCGAAGATAGACACCGAAAGACGCGACGCCATCAGAAGAAATCACTCCTCCGCCCATCTTCTCCAGGCGGCACTCCGTCAGGTGCTCGGTAATCACGTTGAGCAGGCAGGCTCCTACGTCGACGAGCACAGAGTCCGCTTCGACTTCACTCACCTTGCGGCAATGACCGCAGATGAGATAGCGGCGGTTGAGGCACTTGTAAACCGGGCTATCCTTAAGGCTGAAGGCTGTGAAACGGTGGTCACAAGCCCCGAGGAGGCAAAGAAGATGGGTGCTATGGCTCTGTTCGGCGAGAAGTACGGAAGCGTTGTCAGAGTCGTTAAGATCGGCTCCAGTTCCACCGAGCTTTGCGGTGGTACCCACGTTGCAAACACAGGCAGCATCGGTCTTTTCAAGATCATCTCCGAGTCCTCCGTTGCGGCAGGCGTCCGCAGGATCGAGGGTACCACAGGTCTTGGCGTTCTCACCCTCCTCGGCGAGCGCGATGCACTTATTGCGGAGTGCGCAAGAGAGCTGAAGTCGCCCAACGTGAACGGTATTGCGAAGAAGGCGCAGTCTCTTGCGGCAGAGCTTAAGGAAACACGCCGTGAGCTTGAAAGCGCAAATTCAAGAATAATCGAGATGAAGGCTGAAGCTATCCTCTCGGCAACCGTTGAGATAGGTAAGTTCAAGGCTCTTCTCGCAAGAGTTGATATGAGAGCGGATGCGGCTCGTCAGCTTTCCGATAGCTTCAAGTCCAAGTACCCCTCGGGCATTGCGGTGTTTGCGGCGGTTGACGGCGAGAAGCTTAACTTCGTTGCGGCGGCGGGAAGTGAGGCTGTTAAGGCAGGCGCGCACGCAGGAAATATCCTTCGTGAGATCTCCGCAATATGCGGCGGTCGCGGCGGCGGAAGACCCGATAGTGCAATGAGCGGCGGTAAGGATATCGATAAGATAGGTGATGCTCTTAAGAGAGCCTCCGAGCTTATAGCTGAAATATAAAACCATAACCCTTGCGGCAATTGCTGCAAGGGTTAAATAATGATAAATTCAAAAGAATGTAAAATGAAGTTTACAAAACCCTTATTTTTACGAGGTTGAACTATGATTAAGAGTGGAAAAGAGCTTTGTGAAAGATTGTCTGTTGCATACGACGAGAGGCTTGAGCCATACTTTGCGCGGGGTGTGGAGCTGTTTGAGGAGTACGGTTATTTTGCTTTTGATAAGGAGCGAATAATCAAGCACAACGAAAAGTATCATTTTATAAGAAGGTATATGGACGAGATTCTTCTCGGGTGCGACGTAGTACGTGAGGACGAGGATCTTGTTATGTTCGTTTACGTTCTTGCCGCTATATACGAGGCGGGTACGACCCCCACCTTTTGGGACGTAGATCACAACGTGGTTATGATGGGCATTCCCGATAGGGAGAGGTTTGACACAGATATTGCTCCCCTTTATTCCGCCCTTTTCTTCCTTGAAAAAATGATCGAGGAATACGAGAGGCGCGGTCTGCCCGAGGACGTTATCTCCGAAACACTTTACGGTATGAACAAGGAGATGGACGATTATTTCACTATGATGGGCAGAGTGGGTATGCGCCGCTACGTTAGCTGGTATTCAAACTGGACTAAAATGATCCTTATCACTATTGGAAGATTTCAGTTCAGAATTTGGAAAATGACTGCCAAGGTTCGCGTTTACAAAAAGGGCGAAGATATAAAGATCCTTATGGACGGCGAATATATGCACAAGAAGGGAATGGTGTTCGGCTCTCTCGGTCAGGACGACGAGGAGGGCAAATATCTTGCCGAGATACGCAAAGACGGTGACGCCGTTATCGGCTACGCCGCAAACGAGTACGGCGAGTGTGACCCCACCCCTGTGAGACTTGTGGGCTACGAGGAGATCTGCCGCTGCGGCGATCCTTGCATCGACGTGCATATTCCTGCCGATCTTCCCTTAACTCCCGAGATCTGCCTTGCGTCCTATGATCGGGCGCGAGAGATATTCAGAAGATGCTATCCCGAATATAATTTTAAGGGCATTATCTGCCATTCCTGGATGCTTGAAAAGAGACTTGAGGAGATCCAGGGCAAAAAATCCAACGTCACAAGATTTATGGACGAATACCACGGCTACCCCATAAAGAGTGGCGGCAGTGCGATATACAGCTTTATTTTCAAGCTTCCCGCACCCATCCCCGCCGAGGAGCTCCCCGAGGAGACCTCGCTGCAAAAAGCGGTGAAAAAGTTCCTCTCCGAGGGCAACTTCTTCTATGAGAAGGGCGGCTTCATAGAGCTCTAATTTTTATGTCTTTTCGGTGCTTTTTGGCGAGACCGGGAAGGTTTACCCGAAATGAGTTTTCGTAGGCTCTGTTTTCTCAATGCTATCTTCCCTAGCTTCGTTTGACGACCTCATCGTATTCGTATACGATTATCGGTCGCCAATCAAAGCTTCTCATCCAAAAATCCCTCGAAAATCCATTTTCGGTGCTTTTCGGCGAAGATAGAAAAGGTTTTCCCAAAATGAGTTTTCGGCGTTTTTGAAAATGGGATGAAGGAATAAGGTTTGGTTATTTCTCATAAAGCCTTTCAAGGCTGTGTGAAAGAGAAAAGAAAAATAAAAGAAATAGCACGGCATACCGCGAAAGTTGGTGTGCCGTGCTTTGATTTTTCTTGGTTGGTTTTATTCAAGAAGGGATTTTGCGTAGCTAATGAGGGCTTTTGTTTTTTCGGGGTCCTGCACGTTTACGTGGTCCTCGAAGGATGCCGCGCCCGAATAGGAGTGCGTTTTGAGAAGGTTTGCGATGCGGGAGAGGTCGGTGACGCCGCGGTCAAAGGGGACCTGTGTGATATAGCTTTTTCCCGTGAAGGAGCAGCTTGCGCCCTCCGAGGGCGCATCCGAGATGGAGTAGTCCTTAAGGTGCACGTGCTTGACGTGGGGGGCGAGCTCCTCAAAGATCGCGTAGGGCGGCTCGTCGACCCAATAGGAGTTGGCGGGGTCGCAGCAGATGCCCACGTTTTCGTGGGTCTTTTTCATATCGTAAAAGAGCCTTGTGAACTCGCGGTAGCCGTTAAAGAAGGGACCCTGGGGCTCGTAGAGGATAGTGATGCCAAGCTCGCGTGCGCGGTCGGCGATAATTCTTGCGCCGCGAAGGAAAAGCTCGCGCTTTGTATCAAGGGTGAAGTCCTCGGGGATCTCGTAGCCGAAGCCCATAAAGAGGGTGTGATGGAAAAGCCTTGCACCGAGTATCGACGTGACCTCAAGCAGATGGAGAAGCCCGTTTATATCGGCTTCGTTCAGTTCGTCGGGCTTATCGGGGTGTATGAGGGTTGCGCCAACCGAAACGCAGGTGACCTTCATTCCGCTATCGTCAAGAGCCCTTTTGTATTCACGCGCCTCATCAAGAGAGGGATGCTCCTCGTGTCGCCTTGCGCCGTAGAAAAATTCAACTCCCTCAAAGCCGTATTCCTTTGCTTTTTTTATTGCTTGCCTGATGCCGCCTCGATCGATCTCCGCATTAAAGCCTGTGAACATTGAATAGATCATAAAAATCTCCGATAGTCTGTTTATATTTCGCTTGTATTTTATCATAGAGCGATTTTATTGTCAATGATTTTGAAATATTTTATAGGAATATTGAAAGATAATACAGGTTAGAAAATAAAAAAGCGTAGTGCCTCACGGACACTACGCCAATCTCGTTCAATCGATCATATCAAAATGTACACGATGGAGATCTTTATATGCTTGTTTTGAATTTGACCTTATCTGCGTGGCAGATGCGGCGTGCAGCGAATCTGCCTGTGATGCCTGCGGGGGGGAGACCGCCGCTTTGGAGGATCCATTGGCCTGAAAGGATGAAGCCGTCGAGGCCTGGGATTTTGCCCTTTTGCATCATAGATTTTCCGTGGGAGGTTTGCACGAATGCCTGGAAGGAGCCGTGTCTGCCGTTCAGATATCTCTGATAGGTGAGTGGTGTGATCACGTCTATTATCTCGATTTTGCCTTCAAGGTGTGGGTATTTTTCAAGATAAAGCGCGAGCATCTTCTCGGCGATTTCTGCTTTTTTCTCCTTATAATGACCACTATTCTTTACATTTTCCCACCAAAAATAGGTGTCATCGTTGCCACTGACGGTGGCTTGCACCACTGTGTGACCCTCGGGTAGCTTCACGGTTTGGTCGTAGGAGTAGTTGCGGTAGACCACGGCGAAGTTATCCTTATCAAGGGTGATAGGATCCTTTGTGTAGATCTTATGGGAGAGGGGAGAGTCCGAGAGGTCCTCTGCAATCTTAAAGACTGCGGTGGTGTAGGTGTAGATGGGGTAGGTTTTTCTATCGGAGAGGCGATCCTCAAATTTTTTCAGCTTATATTTATCTCCGAGAAGCTTTTTCAGCGCGTGAGGCGAGGGGGTGGATGCCACGACCCAATCGGATTTCAGAACCTCTCCGCTCTTGAGAGTGACGCCCACGGCTCTGCCGTCCTCAACGTTTATCCTCTCTACCTCGGCGGAGCATCTAATCTCGCCGCCGAGCTCTCTTAGCCTTTTGATCATTCGGTCCACGATCGCCTTTGAGCCGCCCACGGGGATACCGCCGTCGCCTGAGGTAACGTGAGCAAGCATATAAAGGGTGCTCATAAGGTTATAGTCGGAGGACATGTGCTCGGAGAGCCATCTTCTGATGTATTGATTTTTGAATTTTTTTGCGTACTCCGCGCAGGAAATTTTCGAGGTCTTGGAGACGTAGTAATAGTCGCCTGCCATAGTGAGACCCACCTTCATAAGCTCGGCGATATTCATCATATCTGCGGGCTTGTTTATTGGTGCGTCTATCTTATGGAAGCGGCGGATAAGCTTGCAGAATTTTTTGATCTGCTTTTCGTCCTCGGGAGCAAGTGCCACGAGCTCGCCTTTGAGCCTTTCAAGGTCCGCCCAAACGGTGAAGGTGGTGCCGTCCTCAAATTCCAGGGTGTAAAAATCCTCCTGATTAAAAATCTTCACCTCCGAGGAAAGCGCGCCGACCTCCTCCCAAAGCTTACGGGTGGTCGAATCGGGCCTTGTGCCAACCAGCCAATGTATGCAGCCGTCAATATAACAGCCGCGCCTTTCCCAGCCAATGCAGGCTCCGCCTGCCACAGCGTTCTTTTCAAGAACGAGAACGTCATAGCCGTTCATACATAAATAGTTTGCGGTGGTCAGGCCGGAAACACCGCCGCCAACTATTATAACCTTTTTCTTTTTCATACCCTAATTATACCATATTTTGTTTAAAAATCTGTGAATAGCGCGAAATATAAGAATAATTAAGAATATATTTGACTTGCTTTAGCTTGGATAATTCATTGCTATACGCTTGTATATTTTCGTGAATTTAAAATTTTCCTTTTGTATAACCGCGTGAACCTCAAATAAACCGTAAAATTTGTATTCACCATTAAGCTTGAGAAAGACGACTCTTATACTTTTGTCTTCCCATAATCTTGAGTCAGGAGTATGCCATTCTTCATGAATAAAATCACCTTCAATGGTGTTTGTCCACTTTCCACCTTGCGTTTTGTGTAAATTGTGATTTGCAACAAACCAAGGGCTGTATTTTTCGGGTGTTGCTCCCTTTGCATAAAGAAGAGTACCCTGCTTTCCAAAATTGTTTTTTTGACTTTTATCCCATCCGAACCATTCACAACAATTCAAATAAATAACCTTGGAGTTTGTGCCGTAACACCTTCCCACAGCGAGTGTCTTTTCGTGCTTTGGTGAGAAAGCATTTTTTTGTTCTATATTTATTTTTGAGTTATTTTTTTCTATATTCTGTGATGGCTTTATCTCAGGTTGCATTTTTTTAGATAATTCATTTTTAATAAAAATATCAAATTCCAGATCAACCGCCGATAGATGCTTTAGGAATGCATTGGGAAAGGGATATTCACCCCTTTTGATATCAAACTCCACCTTAATATACTTATTTGTGTTTTGTTCTTTACCGTCGTACGAGATAATAGTGCCAACGCCGAGTGTTAAGTGCTTTACCTTTTGTCCAACTATTTGCATAATAATCCCTCTATAACGTATTTATTCTTAATATACGATAAGAAATAACAAAACACTTTTATATTATGAGATATGTAGCAAATAATAAAGTTAATCTGAATTATGTATAGTAAAATCCGGCGTTGAGAGCCTTATAAAAAACCAAAGCCCCGAGGGATTACCTCGGGTAGCGAAGCGGCACGAGCGTGTTAGAAAACAACTGAGTGTTGTTTTCCCGCGAGTGTGACCGAGCCGCAGCGAGAAATCTGGAGCTACCCGGGTATTCGCCGTTGGCGAAGATACCCACACTCTCCGCCTGAAAAGCAAGCTTTTCGATCTCCGAGTGGGGTATGCGAACCGGACTTCGCAAGGTGCGTATACTTGCGAAACTCGCTCGCGAAGCGAGAATAGCAGCCCTAGATAATCCCGAGGTGCGGGCTATATTTATTCAAAGAGGGCGCAGAAAGCTGTATAAAAAACCAAAGCCCCGAGGGATTACCTCGGGGTTATCTGGAGCTGCTACCCGGATTCGGACCGGGGACCTCATCCTTACCAAGGATGTGCTCTACCAGCTGAGCCATAGCAGCATTTATCACAAGAATATTTCCTCGTGACGCACTATATTATATCAAATAAAAAATTTTTTGTCAATACATTTTTAATCTTTTTTTCTTAAAAAAACCTAAATGTCGAATTATTTTCCCAATTAATTTCCGGCTTCTTTAAGTATTTTTGATTTGTTAAAGTTTCGTTAATGATTTATTCATATAGATTTGCTACAATATATTAGTCGCAAACGTGACGAAGTGCCGCCGCGAAAGAGGCGTTGCTCGCAAGGAGTATAACCAGTCACCGGCAGAAAACGGTGCGCAATAAATTTAATATGGACCATTAGCTCAGTTGGTTAGAGCTACCGGCTCATAACCGGTCGGTCCAAGGTTCGAGTCCTTGATGGTCCACCAGCAGAAACGCCACCCGCAAGGGTGGCATTTTTGTTTCTGCTGGTGGACCATCAAGACAACGCTGAGCATTGTTTCCGAGGCGGCGCCGAGGAAAAAGGTTCGCATTTCCCACTCGAAGATCGACAAGCTCGCTTGTCAGACGCAGAGTGTGGAAATATTGACGCTTGCCGTCAAAATCCTTGATGAGATAGCCCCCTCGGTTATCTCTCTTTTGTTATTGATTTTTATTTGATTTAATCTGTTTATACTTTTTATTTAACATTTTCTTTTATAGTTTTATGTTTATGCTTTGTGTTGGCTATTTACCGTTGACTTTGGTTTTAAGTCGTGGTATACTGAATATATAAAGCGTGAAATTTTTGGAATTTTCGGATTTTCGGGATATTCAGAATTTGCAAAATTTGTGGAATTTTTGGAATACGAGCCGTGCATTTTTCGGAGTTTTCGGGATATGCAGAATTTAAAGAACACACAGAATATAAAGGAGAAAGAGCAATGAGACAAGTGAAGGTACAGGCACTTTGCCGCGAGGAGTTCGCGGCTTTTGGGGAGTATTACGATATGGCGGCGCCCGAGGGGTATTTTCTTGAGGGGGCGATACACAGGTTTTATCCCGACAGGCTGACCACCGCGTGCGGTGGCAGGCTTGCCTTTTCGCCCTTGACGGTGAAAAGGACCGAGCGCAGGGTGATCACGCAGCAGGAATATCACACGACAACGGAGGAGCTGATATTGCCGCTTGACGACGATATGATACTTCACGTTGCGCCCGCTTCGGGCGGCAAGGTCGTGACCGAGCACGCGAAGGCGTTCCTCGTTCCCAAGAACACTCTCGTTAAGATAAAGACCGCCGTTTGGCATCTTGCACCTCTCCCTGCCACAAAGGATCAGCTGACGGCTATGATCATACTTCCCGAGTGCACCTATGCAAACGATTGCACCGTGGTGGACCTTGCACCCGAGGAGCAGTTTGAGATAGTATTTTAGATGCTAAAGAAAAGGGGAATTTGCTTTGAGACCTAAACGGTATAAGCCACTTGTGGATAAGCTGTTTTATATAATATCTGTACCGACTCTGCTTTTGATCGCCGCGGTGACGGTGCTTTTGGCATTTTCCGAGACGGCAATGCTGTTCGTTATGATACCGATAGATCTTTTCGTGATCTATTTTCTGATCTCGCCGCTATTCGGCTACGTTGAGCTTGGCGAGAGCTCGGTGCTTATAAGGTACGGATTTTTTATGAAAAGAGAAATAGCATACGATAAGATAAGGGGCGTATCTCCACAGCGAAAATTTTATGCCGACTCTATGCTTTCGCTGAAAAACTCTTTTGATCATATCAATATAAAATATAACACTTTTGATATAACAAGTGTTAGCGTTGTCGGAAACGCCGAGCTTATGGCGGAGCTTGAGCATATAATTTCGGCGAGGTAGCCGATCTGAATAGAGCTTGAAATTCTCGGCGAGGCAGTTGATTTAAAAAGCTTGCCAATGGTGGCGGGCGTCGCGTTTGATCGGTCAAATGCAAATGGGCTAAGCCCAAGCCCTTATAACAAAAGAAAGAGATAACAAATCGTAGCCGAAATGTTATCTCTTTTTCTGTTAGTGAAGTTTTTGCTATCGCAAAAGTGAAGTTGCACCGCAACCCCCCAAAGCTTATGCTTCGCTTCGGGGAACCCCGTTTCAGTGAAGTTTGTGCTACGCACAAGTGAAGTTAAGTTTGCCCATCACTTCGCCGTCAGGCGAAACTTCACTCACAAAGTGAACTTCACTATCGAAGATAACTTCACTTGCCCAAAGGGCAAACTTAGTTTTAGCGTGTTCTCCGTTAAGGATAACACGCTAAACGTTATCTCTCTTTCTTTTTGCGCGTTTTTGGAGCTTTCGGCGGCTGACTTTTGATCAGCTTCGCTCATAAAAGCTCTTGTTTTTATCGAATATGTATATAACTATTTACAAAAACCTTATCCAAACAGGTTTGCGGGGACGAAGAAGTAGATCGCGAAGAGTGCCGAGACTATGATCGCGACAGCGGACACCTGCCACTTGGGACGCTCGGTCTTTTTGATAGCCGAGATGATGAGATCAACGAGGTAGCCCACGGTGGACATAAGGGTGTAGGAGATCATACCAACGCCGATGCCTGTGGTGATAGAGTAGGAAAGGACCATCACCGAGATGGTGAGGAAGGCGGAGGTTGCGTTTATCGGGGTGCTGAAATCAACACTCTTGATGTTGTTTTTCATCATAAGCACGCCGACGTAGATAAGCGCGGATGCTGCCGCCGCGGAGGGAATGGTGGCAAAGAGGGGAAGGGCGAACATAGATGCGAAGAAGAGGCAAGCTGTGGAGAGCGCGGTGAGACCTGTTCTTCCGCCTGCGGAAACGCCCGAGCCCGACTCAACGAAGGTGGTGACGGTGGATGTGCCGAGCATAGCTCCACCAACGGTTGCGATGGAGTCGGAGAGCATTATCTTGCCGTAGTTATGAGGCTTGTTGTTTTCGTCGGAGAGTATTCTGTTACCGCCGCAGCAGCCAACGATAGTGCCCATTGTGTCGAACATATCGATCATACAAAGGGTGATAACTATCATTATTATATTAAAGACGGTTGAGCCCTCGGGCAGAAGTCCCTCGGAGAATACGCTTGTGAAGGAGCCGAAAACGCTGTTCTCGCCTGCGAAGAAGTTTGCGAAGTTCTCCCAGAATTTCCAGGAAACGTCACCGCCGCCCGCAAGGGTCGAAAGGTCTGTGACACCGAGTGGAATACCAACCACCGTCGCGCCGAGAATACCGAATATGATAGAGCCCTTAACGCGGAGCTTTTCAAGTATGGTGATAAGGAAAAGACCGATAAGAGCCACCGAGGCGGTCTTTGCGGCGTGCCAGGGGTCGATGCCCGCCTTGACGAATTGGTTGCCCCAATTGGTGAAGTCAACAAAGCTGAGCTGGGTGTAGGGATCGTACACGATAATGCCCGCGTTCTGGAAGCCTATGTATGCGATAAAGAGGCCTATACCAACCGAGATCGCGCTTCTTATGGAAATGGGCATACCGTCGAATGCAAGCTCGCGGAATGTCTTACCCTTGATCTTGATGACCGAGAGAGCGAGGAAAACAAGTCCCGAAATGAGGACGAGCATAAAGGCTTGTCCGGGGGTGAATTTATCGTAGCCGCCGATGCCTGCGATCATACTTCCGAGCATAGAGTTAAGTCCCATACCCGACGCCTGCGCAAGCGGCATCTTTGCAAGAAACGCCATAAGGAGAGTGCCCACCACAGCGCCAAGTGCCGTGGCAATAAACGCCGACGCCCAATAGGGGCTACCCGCGCCGAAGATCTGATTTGGGTTTACCGTCAGAATATACGCCATAGAAAGGAAGGTGACAACACCTGCCACAAGCTCGGTCTTAACGCTCGTTTGCTTTGCAACGGGGTCGAAGCCGAGAAGCTTTGAAAACCTTTTCATAATAAGCCTCCTAAAAAAGATGGTTTAAGTATATCACATTTTCGAAATATTTTCAATATGCTTTGGAGACTTTTGAAGAATTTTAGCCGACACTGACAGAGAGGCTTGGTTCGGCTCGGCGGAGCTTATGAGCCGAAAACACGAATATAAATTGACAAATCATCCCGAGTATGCTAAAATTTAATTAAGGAGAGTATTATGAAAAAGATCAACATTGTTTCGGCGGCTTCGTTTGTGTTTTTAATGCTGACCTCGGCGGTCGCCATTCTTATGCGCCGTGCCTTTTCGGCGGCTCACGTTCCTTTGCTGATAGGGCTTGGAGTGCTTTTGGTCAGCGGTGCGGTGGCGTTTGCGGTTCGGGAAAGACTAGTCATCAATATTGCTTGCTTTTTGGTCAACTCCGTGGCGATGGGGCTTCTTCTCAGAGCCTGGTATATGTTCCGCGGCTTTGATAACAGCTTTTTGACGGTGGTCCTGGTTTCGCTCGTTGCCGTGGTCTATCTATGGTTTTTCTTTGCTATAACCAAGATCCCCGCTATACATAAGTCGAAGATTGCTTACATTATCACCTGCGTGGTCTATGCTGTTATATCGGTGATCGTTTATTGCATCGTTGTGGCTAAAACCAGCACCACCTTCGTTTCTACCTTCGGTTATTATATGCTCGTTGAGCTTGCGTTTATTTTTGCTCTTGGCTTTGAGGTCAATTCTAAATCCGAGCTTATGAGAAATCTGACCCTTTCCACCTTCTCCATCTTTCTCGGCGTTATAACGACAATCGAAAGTCGAAATTCGAGAATTTCGACGGCAAATCAAAGATTTGCGAACAAATTTCAAAAAGAAATTTGTCGATTTCTGTTGCAATGATATAGAAGCAAAAAGCAGTTTTTTGCTTTTTGCAACGGCTGAAAAATCAGCCGCGAAAAGGCTTTTTGCCTTTTCGACATCCTATAATCATTATCATCGGTGCCGTGGTGATAGGCTTGGCGGTCGTGTCGGGCGACGGCTGTGATTGCGATTGCGGCCCCGACGGCTGCTGCGACGGCGACTGCTGAGACTGCGGAGATTGCTGCGACTGCGGAGGCTCATCAAAATCGGGCTCATCGGGCGGCAAGACCCGAAAGAAAAATAGTAGCAACCCAGATTACCTAGCCAATACCAACCTGAACAGACTGCATCTTTTGCGAAAATTGAAATATTTTTGGGCGACCTGCATTGCTACGGGTCGCCCTTTTTGTATGACGGGCATATCAATGCTCTGCGGTGAAAGTCCGCTGGGAGGTAGTTACCGACCAACCCGAAAGCGACTCCCAAGGTTTGCATCGTGAGGTGCAGGCGAGAAGAAGGGATAGCGAAATCGTAGCCTGACGA
>JAFQRL010000025.1 GCA_017410065.1 Clostridia bacterium
CATATTCCGCACTTTTTAATTGGATTGGTTTTATTTTTTGTTTGTATTTATTCTTCTGTATGAGGAAGGCGACACGCCGACCCTTTCCTTAAATATCTTACAAAAATAAGCGGGGTTATCCAGACCGACCGCGGCGGCGACCTCCGCCGTGCCGAGCCCCGACGAGGTGAGAAGCTCCTTTGCGCGCTTTATCCTCTCACCCCAGACGTATTCGTTCACCGTTGTTCCAAGGTGGGTGCGAAAGGCGTCGTAGAGGCGGGTCTTTGAGACGTATAGCTTCTCGCAGAGAGTGGCAACGTCGAGGGGAGTGTCCAGATTTTTGCTGATATAGCTTGTGGCGATCTCCATAAAGTCGTCGTATATTATCTCTATTGCGCCATCAAATATTATGTTTGATATAAGATTGACCACCGCGTTCAGCTGCTCGGAGGTGAAATAGGTGAGCTTCATATATCTTTTCTCTATGAGCTCCGCGCTATCCCCGAGCCAGGCAAGTCTTTCCGGAATATTATCGGGCTTTTCGAAGGGTCGCACTCTGCCGATAAAAATATATCCCGCTATCACTCGGTCCTTGATGATCGGAACGGCTGTGTCAAGTATTCCTGCGTGACAGATATGAGAGACGGGCGCACCGAGCTCGGCGCATTTTTCGATAAGGCTTGCATCGGAGCATTCGCATCTCATTCTGCCCTCGGGCACCGAGCAGATCCTCTCGCAGAATTCATCTGCGTTTTTACCTCTGCAAAGGCACCTTTTTTCCCTATCCACCACCGAGAGGCTGATGCCCATTACAATCTCAATATCGGAAACTATTCTTTTAAGCTTTTCTATATCGTATCTGACTGTCAACTCTTTTTCCTCCCGCCCATCGGGGCTTATTACATCGGGCACCTGCCGAGCCTCGCTCGGACGTTTGGCGAAGCTCCTCCCCATGCAAGTGATGCTCACCCGAAATCCGACCTATAAATGCTATCGGATATATGATACATCATATAGGGTAAATTGTCAACAATATTTTCCCGCTTGGGAAGATTTTATTTCTTTTTTGGGAAAAAACTAGCTTGATTTATCGGTTGCTTTATTATATAATAGAAATGATAATAAGCCCGAGTGGCAAAGGAGAGCGGCACTTATGAAAAAGTGGCAAAGATTTAAAACGACGAGAATGTATATTCACCCTCCAAAGGCAGAGAGGATATTCACCCTTTGGCGCGAGGGAAAGATAATGATGGGAGAGATAGAGACTCCTATTAATCAGCCCTACGAAAACGTGCACGCGGCTGGCGTGTGGTTTATTGACAGCGAGGGGCACAGAGCCGATTTTGAGCTCTCGGAATACGTCGTGCGGGAGGACGGCATCCCCACTCACGGCTTAAAATTTTATCTTGGGTCGCTTGAGTGCACGTTAGAGTGTGCGTCTCCCTTTGAAAAGAAGCCCACCCTTTACGGCAAGCTTACCGTGAGAGGAAATAAGGGGCAGGACGTGTCCGAAAAATTCGGCTTTATGCTAAGGGACGGCAAGGAATGTGAGCTTATTTTCGGTGCTCCCGACGTATATGGAATTTACGCTCCTACGGTTGAAGCCTGGCTTGACACGGCAGCGACCTTCTCGCTTGACGGCGGCTTCCGCTCGGGCGAGTGCTTCTTCGAGCTCACGGGAGCAGACACCCTTGAATTCGACAAGGAGCGCGGCGTTGCGATGATCGGCGTTGAGCTTCGCGCAGGCGAGGAAAAGGTATTTTATTTTGCGCTTGGCAAGGGCGAGGGTGCAACCTCCTGCTTCAAGGATGCAAAGGCGAGTGCGATTTCCTCCTGGGAGGGCGAGCTTAAAAAGATCACGAAGCTTCCCAAGAAAATCGCCTCCGATGCCGAGCAATACAGAATGATTAAAAATCTCACCGTTCAGCTGCTTCAATGCTTCTGCTACGGCAAGGATACAGACGCCCTCTATTCAAGGCAGGGCGGTCTTCAAAGAAGGGTCTGGACCTATGAGGCAATGCCTGTGCTTGAGGGCCTTATGAGGATCGGCGATTTTGAGGACTACATAGAGCCGACCCTTGACGTTTATTTCAGTCAATTCTTCACCGAAAGCGGCGAGATCGTGCCTCTCGGTATTCATTGGGCTATGGCAACGGGAACGGTGCTCAACAGCTTCGGCACCTATTCTATGCTTCGCGGAAAGGAATTCTTCTTAAAGCACCGCGACAAGGCTATGAGAAGCTTTGAATGGATGAGATGGCTCAGAGGACAGAAGACCTATAACGGAGCCGTGGCTCCCCGTGATTCAAACAGACTTGAAAAGACCTATCTTTGTGTTGACGGTCTCTTCCCTCCTATGTCCGCTTGTGACGATCCCCTTGTTTTCCAGGCTTGGCTTTCAACGGACGGAAACAACATTCTCGGTCTTAAGGCATTCGCGGATGCCTGCGAGATGTTCTGCGACGAGCGTGCCGCGGAGGTGAGAGAGGAATATGAGGCATACCGCGCCGTGATGCAGAGTGTGCTTGATAAGCTTGCCCATAAGGCAAAGGACACAGACGAATTCAAGATCCCTTACACCCCTGCGGGAGACGTTCCCGAGGTCACCGAAAGATATCACTTCTCACCCTCTATGGGCTTCCTTATCAACGCCCTTCGACCCGAGCCTGAGGTGTATAACAAAATTATCAACTACTACACGCGCCGCGGTCTTATGATAGGCGGTCTATACAATAAAATGCCCGATAAGGACCCCTCGATCCCCGGTAATCTTCTTTCGGTGGTTGACGATGCGGGTCACTCGGTCATCTGGTACGTTTGCGCACAGGAATACGGCTGGTTCAAAAACTTTCTTGAGCACGGCGAGCTTGATAGATGCCGCGAGATAATCAAGGACAGCATACGTTTTGCGATGTCCGATGAATACTATATGCTTGAGAGATATCACGAGAGCAACCCCTGGTATGCGCCCTGGTCGCCCAATGCATCCTGTAACGGAAGAATGATAAATATGCTTCTTGATATTTGCTCCGTGGATCGGTAGATCAAGGGCAAAAAATACGTGAATTTATATAATAGCAAAACGCAAATTCTAACAAAAACGCGGAATATGCAAACATTTCTTTGCATATTCCGCATCTTTTTACTTTCGCACAAAATAAATTTGATTTTTTGGGAAAGCTTTAAAATTATTTTTTCTTCGACAACCAGGGGTTAAAATCGGAGCCGAGGAGCTTGAGGACTGCCTCAACAAAATAGAATTCAGCGTAGATAATAGGAATGTGAACTCCTGCCTTCTCGGGTGTAATCTCACCGGGGATAGGATAGCGCACGGTGCCGTGGCTGATCATAACGTCGGTTTCGGGGTTGAAATCGCCGAACTTCTCGGAGATCGCCTTAATAAGGTTGATAGCCGCATTCATATACATACCGCCCTCATCCTCGGGGAGAGCCTTTGCAAGCTCAATAAGTCCGCAAGCGGCGCACATACCCGCCGTGCTATCATAGTAAACAGGCTCTGCGGGAGCACGGAAGTCTACTCTGGGGAGCCAGTCGTCGCATACGTTTGAAATAAAGTAATTTGCAACGCGCTTTGAGGTGTCGAGATATCTCTGCTCGCCTGTGTGAAGATAGGAAAGAATAAATCCGTAAAGTGCCCAGGACTGTCCGCGCGACCAAGAGGAATCTGCGTTAAGGCCCTGGTTTCTGTTTATGACCTTAACGGTGTCTCCCGTTTCTCTGTCGTGCTCGATGATATGAGCAACCGAGCCGTCAGCTCTGATATGACAGCGAATTGCGTTGTCGGCGTGCGCCATAGCAACTCTCTTAAATCTATCGTCGCCGATAAGGTCGCTTGCCCAATAGAGAATGGGAAGGTTCATCATACAGTCAATGATGGTCCAATGCTCGGCGTTGCCATCCTTGGGTCTCGGTGAATTCCAAGCGCGGATAAAGTTGCCGCCGAGAATAAAGCGGGACATAAGAGAAGCCGCCGCGTGAAGGTTTCTGTTTTTGGAATTTTCGTCGCCCGTGATGCGATAAAGAGCACCCGAAAGAATATGCCACATAAAGCCGACGTCGTGGTAAAGCCCCTCAAAATCAATAAGAGCGGGATCAAGAAGCTCCTCGCTTCTCTTTGCTGTGAGAAGATAGTCCTCGTTGCCCGTGTGCTCGTACATCATAGCATTCATACCGCCCCAGAAGCCGCTGGTCCAGTTGCGCGCAGGGGTCGACTTATGGGTAACGCCGTCGGGACCGACTCCGTCAACCAGCTTATCGCGAGAACGAAGGGTAACTGCGGAGAGCTTCTTATCGATCTTTGCAAAGGTCTCCTCCAGCCACGCCTTGTTTTCTTCAAGTATCATCTTATAGCTTTTCATTGTTTACTCCTTATCTGCAAGGCTATCAAACGCCCTCACAGAATACTACCGTAATTTATCCGTTTTTCGGATCATTATCTTTATTTTCTTACATTTTCCGCGCTTTTTCGGCTATACTTTTCCGTTTTGAAATTGATTGTAAGCGCGGAAAGGTGCCTCGAGCAAATTGACTATGCTCGCAAAAAGCTTATATCATCCTGCACCTTGTCACTCAAATTCCCCAACCCCGATTTAGGGAGAGAATTTTCGATGATAATAGGTGGCCTCGGGGTGATAGGCTGTATACAACAGCATAAATGCTGTGCGTATATTGCTTGGCGGCGTTAGGGCTTGCCGCCATTTGCTTCGCAAACCGCAATAGTACGCAATACGTCGAACCCCGAGAACGCGTATTAGCGCGGAAAGGTGCCCATAACCTACTGCCACCACATCCGTTTCAAAAAAATTCAACACCATTTAGGCGGCAGATTTTCGATGATTACAAGTGAACTCGGCGTGACAGGCATATATGAATATGTCGAACGCCGAGTTCTATTGTAAGCGCGGAAAGGTGCCCCTAAATCAAGAGGGCTGCTTGCCGAAGTATGCCTGTATTCCTCCGTCAACATAAAGTATCTGACCGTTTACGAAGTCGGATGCGCTTGATGCGAGGAATACTGCGGGGCCTGCAAGGTCTTCGGGATTGCCCCAACGGCCTGCGGGAGTCTTTGTGTCTGTGATAAAGCTATCGAAGGGATGCTTCGAGCCGTCAGCCTGGGGCTCACGGAGGGGAGCTGTCTGAGGAGTTGCGATGTAGCCGGGGCCGATGCCGTTGCACTGAATGTTATACTGACCGTACTCGGATGCAATGTTTCTGGTGAGCATCTTAAGACCGCCCTTTGCGGATGCGTATGCGGAAACTGTCTCGCGGCCGAACTCACTCATCATAGAGCAGATATTGATGATCTTACCGCTTCTCTGCTTGATCATCGAAGGAAGAACTGCCTTGGAAACGATGAAGGGCGCGTTAAGGTCAACGTCGATAACCTGGCGGAATTCCTCTGCCTTCATTTCGATCATAGGTATTCTCTTGATGATACCTGCGTTATTTACGAGGATATCTATAACGCCGATCTCCTTTTCGATCTGCGCTACCATTGCGTTAACTGCCGCCTCGTCGGTAACGTCGCATACGTAGCCTGTTGCATCGATGCCGTCTGCCTTATAGGAAGCGAGACCGCGGTCTACGAATTCCTGCTTGATATCGTTGAAAACGATCTTTGCGCCTGCGGCAGCCATACCCTTTGCGATTGCGTAGCCGATGCCATAGGATGCGCCCGTTACGAGAGCAACCTTGCCCTCAAGACTGAAGTTCTGTGTGTAAGCCATTTTTATTTCTCCTTAAATTATATATTCTTTATTTGGTTTTCGGTGGATATGATGGGGGGATCATCTGAGCTCGCGTGTCTCAATATGGTCCATATCGGTGAATTCCTGATTCTCGCCGCACATAGCCCAGATGAAGGAATAATTCTTTGTGCCAACGCCTGAATGGATGGACCAGGAGGGAGATATAACAGCCTCCTCGTTGTGCATTACGATATGGCGGGTCTCCTTGGGCTCGCCCATCATATGGAATACCGCATCGCCCTCGCCCATATCGAGATAGAGATAAACCTCCATACGTCTATCGTGGGTGTGGCTGGGCATAGTGTTCCAGTTAGAGCCGACCTCAAGCTGAGTGAGACCCATTGCAAGCTGGCAGGACTTCATAACCTCGGGGTGTATGTACTGATTGATAACTCTCTTGTTGCAATCCTCAACTGAGCCGCAGGGAACCTTACGAGCCTTGGTGATATCGATCTTGACTGTGGGATAAGAGGTGTGCGCGGGGCAGGAGGTCATATAGAACTTTGCGGGATTTTCCTTATCAAGGCTCTTGAACTTAAGCTCCTTGTGTCCGCGACCGACGTAGATACCGTCGCGGGGGTTCATATCGTATACCTCGCCGTCGATAGTGATAACACCAGGGCCGCCGATATTGATGCAGCCAAGCTCACGGCGCTCAAGGAAGTATTCTGCGGCAAGCTCCTTGCCTGCTTCAAGCCTGAGCTCTGCCATAACGGGCTTCATACCGATCACGATTATTCTGTCGATATGGCTATATACCATTCTCACGTTATCCTTGGTGAAGAGGTTTGCGATGTGGAATTCCTCTCTGAGTCTGTCTGTTGTGTAATACTTGACGTCTTTTGCGTTAGCGGCATCTCTTACTTCCATGCCTTCAATCTCCTTTTTAACGTATTTTCCGTAAATTTGCATCTGCGACAGCGCGGCGAAGGAAAGCGAGCCGTCCTCCAGGCGTTGCTGCTTAAGTCCCGTCATTCTGACGAACTCGGTCTTTTTGGGCTCAAATACGACCTGCTGCCCCTCGGCTACGCCGCGAAGCTCGGTGTGTACCTTGGAGCCGTCCGAAAATTCAAGGTCACATTCCTTCCAATAGGTGTCGTGGGGGAAGTCGGCGCGGATGAAGATCGTGACAGCCGAGACCTCGACCTCACAGCCGAAGTGCACCTCAAATTCAAGATCCTCACGAAGTCCGCCGCCCCAGGAATGATAGGGGTACGCGCCGTGGCTTGAATTGTCTATAACGCCGTCTATTGCGTTGCGCTCAAAGAAGCAGGGCTCCTCACGGGTAACGAAGTTTGCAACCGCGTGGGGATAATACTTCGGAACGTTATGACGGTCGTGGGAATTCAGCGAGATCTGGCGTTCGCTGTATATCTCCGCCTCATCGGGCTCGGAGACCTGAATACGGTGAGACTCGCCCGAGAATGCCTCGGGTGCGTAGCACGCCTTTCGCTCCTTGCCGAAGGGAATGATGAACTCAAAGACGCCGTCGGGCAGATATACGATGGACTCGGCAAGCGTTTCGTCAAGCTTCATTTTAACAAACTCGCAATCCGAAAGCTCAAGCCTGAACTTATCGCCCTCCTCGTATTCGCCCTCAAAGCGCTCGTCTATTTCCTTGCCATAGGCGCGGAACTTAACGTCGCCGTTTTCGCGAATAAGCTTAAGGTTAATTATGGTTATCCCTCCTTTAGCCGCGACCCACACCACCGAAAAAGCTATCAAGCCTCGTTTATCGGCGGCAGTCTCTGCGGCAAAAATCCATTCTTTGCTACATTAAACTATACCATAAATAATAAAATAAATCAACACCTTTTTGAGTTTTTCTCCCGATTTTGCCCCGTTTTCTACGATTTTTCTCCGCCACCCGAGAGCTCCTCACCGTGAACTAAACGGTTACTTTGTAACAGCTGTTCTCAAAGGACGAAAAAACAAAAAAACAAGGAGAGCCACTGGCGGTTTTGCCGAAGAAGCCCTCCCTGTTTTTTACTCTTTTGTTATAGTTACCTTGATAGTCAGCTTGCTCACCGTGAAGTCTTCAGTCAGGTTTTCGTTGCACGTGATAAGATAGATCTTTTCATCAGCCGCAAACCAACGAAGATCGGTCGCCTTAGAGCCGCTTATCCATTTGCCATCCTCGCTTGAGGGGGTTGTGAAGCTATGTATAGCATTATCGGTATTAGTTCCGGGAGCAAGGTAGCCCTTGATATCCACGTTTCCTCCGAACAAGCTCCAACCGCCTGTGGTATAGAAGCTGTATTCTATGTTGATCTTATTGTAGCCCTTTGCAATATACTCGTCCATAGCATCGATCGTGAGCCACCAATAATGAGTATGCGCACTCTCCACCGTCGTGACCTTGTCCTGATACTTTTCTATCACAATAGGCTCGTAGGTCAGCTCGGGCTTTGCTCCTTCAATATATTTCGTGGGGGCTTTGAGAGAATCTATAAAAGCGGTATCTACTTCGATGTTCGCTCTTTCGTTGATCGGAAATTCATCGTCGCTTCCCGAATAATTCAAAACGTACTTGTAATTATCGATCTTGTCGTAGGTCTCAACATAGCACTTGCCGTCGGACTTTGACTGAATAACAACGTAATAAACCGTAATATCGCCAAGGTAGAGGTACATATAGTAACCCTTTTCACAGCTTGAATTGAAATTCAAGGTGAGCTTATCGCTCTGCGACTCGGAATAGCTTACACATTCCTCGTAGGAATCGGTCCAAACGGTAGTATTCGTGGTGGAGTTGGTGACAGAAAAGCTATAACCCTTCTGCACGTTTGCAGATACGATCTTACCAAGAGCCGCCTCAACGCCAATCGTCACGTTGGACGAGCCTGACAGAGTCGTGGTAACTGATGCGGTCTTGGCGATTTCGGTTGATGTTGATATGCTTTTCTCTGTTGCCTTGGTTACTTCCCTCTCCAGGCTGTAATCTCCGCCGTTATAGTAAAATACTGCGTAGGTTGAAGTGAGGGGTACGTTTTTGATCTTTCCTACGTTGTAAACGTAGTAGTTGTATGCATCGTCGTACCAGGATACCTCGGTATCAAGGAAATCAGCGTTCTTAACTGCCTTTTGCTCAAAGCTCATAACGGGAAGCTCCTCGCCTGCGCTGTTAGTTACGTAATTCAAGGGCTGCGTGCTTTCTTCCGTTTTCGGTTCTTCATTCTGCTCTGTTTCGAAGCAGGAATAAAGGCTTAACGCGGAAAGAAGCGTGCACAAAGTAAGTATGAGTGAAATAAATCTTTTCATTTTTTCTCCTTGTAAAAGCCGTGCAGGCAAAGCAAATCTTGCCTGCACGGCACAGCTTATTGTTTTTTAATCCTGCTTCTCGTATTCGGAAATGTTCTTTTCGAGAACGGGGATATACATATTGTATATCGAAGCGAAAATAGGAATAATAAAGTATACTATTGCGGCGAGCATAGGGATAACACGCCAGAAGAAGCAAGAGGAATGTGCGTAGGTGATCTCGCTCTCTGCACTCATATGAGTGATGAAGAGAATAAGGGTCATAAGGAAGTCGAGACCGCCTCCGAAGCAGTGCGCCTTTATCCAGCTTTTGCTCTCGGGGTTCTTAAGGGTCACGATCGCGATTATACCAACTGCGACGGTGGATAACCAATTGACGACGTAGAAGAATTTCGTGCCGCCCAGCGCATCGTGATCGTAATCGAAGATTTCAAACATAGAAACGCTCTCGCCCCTGAAGGACATAAAGGGGACGGCAATAAGTAAAATAAGGTTTAGGATGGCTATGACCAGCGCAAGCTTTGCGGTGATGCCTCTGAATTTCTCAACCTTTCCCTTGTAATTTGTGAGCAGCTGCTTTGCCTGCTCAACGTTGTTTTTGATGTAGCTTTCCTGACTCATTTTTCATTTTACCTTTCTTATTTTTAATTTTAATCAGTTACAGGATCGGTCCTACTGCTCCGCCTGTCCCGACGGCGGCGGTGCCGCTGCCGATCTTTTTGCAAATTGATGGCATAAAAGTGCGACTGCGCCGCTCACGATGATATTCAGTATCATCAAGGTTAGGGCAGACGAATCAATTTCCAGAAGCGTTCCCTTGCCAAACAGCGATTCCATCGTGCCGATAAAAGATTCGTTTACAGACTTCTCAACGCTTGATACCACGATAAACAAAACCACTCCGCCAAGGCACGACAAAAGCGCACCAACGGATAGGCAACCGACCCTGCGCTTCGTGTAAAGCACCAATGCACCAATGCCGCACAGCACCGCGCCCGATATCATACCAAGCGTGCCCGCCTTTTCAAAGAAACCGCTGTCGCTTTTGGCAGGCTCATCGGTCAAGTACAGCGAAAGAGTGTTTGATAAGCTATCCTCCTGTCCGAGTATCTCGGAATACTTGATCGAGACCACCTCGGTCTCATTTACGTTATCCGAGACCCTAACATAATTTTTTGCAAAGAAGAAATACCCGTTTATAAAAATTGAAGCTATGGCGAGAATTATCAATCCAATTCCCATTCGCTTTTGAATTTGCTCGTTTTCAGACATTTTTTACCTCCTTCCCGTTTTTTTAGACCTTATGATCTCGTAACATAAGCTCGTTTTTATTACTTCACGCTCGGCTCCCCGAGTTCTATTTGGCACCGAGAAAGTCGACGTGTTGAGTAATCTGTGGAAATAACATCCAATTTTTTACAAAATTTATGCATTTTTTTACAAAATTCTTATCTTTAACACAATTGTAGCACATAAATATGTTAAAGTCAAGATATATTCTGATTTTTAACATATTTTTTAAAAGGGAGAATTTATGAAGATCTACGATTATAACGGAAAAAAGAACATTACGGGAGACAGAATACACGAGGCGAGATGCAAGCACAGAATAACGCAAAGCGATCTTGCCGCAAGACTTCAGGTTGCAGGGATCACGATCGAGCGCGACAGCATTTCGCGCATTGAGATCGGAACGAGATTCGTGGCAGATTACGAGCTGAGGGAGCTTTCAAGAATATTAAAGGTATCCGTGAATTGGCTGCTTGGAATTGAATGATGGCTTTTCAGCCCAAGGCAAAAAAATATCCGCGCCCACAAAAAGTGAGCGCGGATATTTTCCATTTATAAATATTAAATAACGTTTTTTGTGCTTCGGCGACGTATTGCGAAGTTATTCGGTTAGTCCTAACGCTTAAAGAACGAGCAAGACGAGGCAAAGCGAGCGATCGAGATGAAGCCGTAGTTACCTACGGCGATTCGAGTGAGTCGATGATTCGGCGAAATATTTCGAAGTTATTAGGGTTAGTCCTAACGCTTAAAGAACGAGCAAGACGAGCCGAAGCAAGCGCGAAGCCCGACGGCGTAGTTACCTACGGCGAGGGTGACAAGTCGATGCTTCGGCGACGTATTGCGAAGTTATTTATGCGTTAGGAAGCTCGTTGGTCATGTTATAGGTAGGATACAGCTCGCGCCAAACGTCGGTGTGTGCCTCGCAATCAAGGTAGTGGGCGAAGCCGTGCTTTTGGCGGTCGGTCTCACAGGCGTTGACGATCTTATCGTGATAGTATTCACGCTCGGGATCGGTGCAGAAGGCGTGCCAGCCGTCGAGCCATTTGCCGTTTTTGAGCTCCTCGTTTCTCTCGTAGAAGCCGTCCATAATTTCTTTTGCGCGCTCACCCTCTGCGAGGTCACAGCCTGTGGGAGTGCAAACGATGGGATGGAATTTAACCGAAAGCTTATCCTCGATATCAACCTCAACGAGAAGCGAGGTGAACCAAAGGGGATTTCTCTCGGCAAGCTCGGGGTATACGAAGTTGAAGTTACCCTGACCGTATACGATATGGCCGCCCATATACTCCTCGTAGCAGCCAACGCAATGGCTGTGCTGGGTGAGGACTACGTCTGCGCCGTGGTATACCATAGCGCGGCAGAGGTCGTGGAGACGTGGCGAGGGGTACTTGCAGTATTCCTTACCGCCGTGATAGAGGACGATGAGATAGTCGCACTCCTTCTTTGCTTCTCTGATGTCTATCATCGTGGTGAAGGGGTTGAAGGGGTTTGCGCCGATCCTGTTGGGAAGCGCATAGGAATACTCGTGCTCGCAAACGTTGATGATGCAGATCTTCTTGCCCTCTACTTCAAAGAAGTAGGGCTTTCTTGAATCGGTGTCGTTTTCGCCGATACCCATATAAGGAATACCTGCCTTATCAAGGGTCTCCATTGTATCCTTAAGACCCTTAATGCCGAAGTCAAATACGTGGTTATTGCTGAGCGCGATATCGGTAACACCGAAGCTCTTAATGCCGTTTACAGCCGCAGGGGTCGCCTTAAGGTTGGGGCCAAACTTCAAAATCGCGCCGTCGTGATCGGTGAGAGCGCACTCAAGGTTGATGATTATTCTGTCCATATCCTTGGCGAGGTCGTTTACCTTGCCGAAGAGCTTTTCCTTATCGCCTGCAACGAAGAGTGCCTCGGTGCTGGCGGTCGGGACGATATCAGAGCCGATAAGTAATTTCATTTTATTTCCTCCGTGGAGATATTTTGTAATTTAAGTATATCAAAAATAAAAAATAAGTCAAGGGCTTTTGAAAATTTTTCTGTTATTTGAAGCTTTCCTTTTAGTTTTATATATTTTTCGCCATTTCCGATTGAATTTCGGGAAGAAAAATGGTAGAATAATATTAAGTAAATAAGTAAAAAGGAAGGAGGCAAAATAGTGAAGGAGAGAAAATACGTTGCGATAGATCTGAAATCCTTTTATGCCTCCGTTGAGTGCCGCGACCGCGGGCTCGATCCTTTGAGGACTAATCTTCTCGTTGCCGATCTTTCAAGAACGGAGAAGACTATTTGCCTGGCGGTGTCGCCGTCGCTGAAGTCCTTTGGCGTGCCGTCAAGACCGAGACTCTTTGAGGCTATTGCGGCGGTGAAGGAGGCAAATGCCGCAAGGCGCGAGGTCGCGGGGCGGCTTAAGGGCAGCTCCACAGATCTCACGGAGCTTAACGAAACCCCCTCACTCGCCATAGATTATATCACCGCAAAACCGCGAATGGCAAGATATATCGAATACAGCACGAGGATATACAAGGTCTATCTCAATTACGCGGCACCCGAGGACATTCACGTTTATTCGATAGACGAGGTGTTCATTGATCTGACAGACTATCTCACGACCTACGGCAAGAGCGCGAGAGAGCTGACCGAGACCATCCTCCGCGACGTGCTCGCGGCAACGGGCATCACGGCGACGGCGGGCATCGGCACAAATCTTTATCTTGCAAAGGTGGCGATGGATATCGTGGCAAAGAAGCTGCCCGCAGACGAGCACGGCGCAAGGATAGCGGAGCTTGACGAGCGGAGCTACCGCGAGTTGCTTTGGGATCACCGACCGTTGACCGACTTCTGGAGAGTTGGACGAGGGTATGCAAGGTCGCTTGAGGCTATGGGGCTTTACACTATGGGAGACGTGGCAAGATGCTCTCTTGGCAGAGAGCGGGACTATTATAACGAGGAGCTTTTATACCGCGCCTTCGGCGTTAACGCGGAGCTTCTTATCGATCACGCCTGGGGATATGAAAGCTGCACTATGGCAGATATAAAGGCTTACACTCCCACAACAAACAGTCTCGGCGCGGGACAGGTGCTCCATTGCCCATACGATGCAAAGGGGGCAAGGCTTATAACCCTGGAGATGGCGGATCAGCTTTCCCTGGATCTTTTCTCAAAGGGGCTTATGACGGACAGTCTAACCGTCACTCTGAATTACGATTCGGAAAATCTCGAAGGGGGAGAGGGCAAAAAATACCGCGGCGAGGTGGGGCGCGACTTCTATGGCAGAGCCGTTCCAAAGCACGCACACGGTACAAAAAAATTAGGAAAATTCACCTCATCCACAACCGAGCTTATGCAGGCGGCGGGGGCGCTTTTTGACGAAATTGTAAATGATAGTTTACTTATTCGCCGAATTGGCGTTACTTTTTGCCACGTTATATCTGCGAAGGAAGCTAAAGCCGCGGCACAGGTCGTGCAGCTTGATTTCTTCTCGGAGGAGCCCTGCGAGTCGGCGAGTGCCGAGCGTGAGGAAAAGAAGCAACAGGCAATTTTAGACATCAAGAGAAAATTTGGCAAGAACGCAATTATGCGGGGATTAAATCTTGAGGAGGGCGCGACGGCGCGAGACCGAAACGAGCAGATCGGCGGACACAAGGCGTGACCTTTTTATTGGAGATCATCGGTCTTTACTTAGCTATATTAAATTATAAAAAGTGTGACTTGGCTATATTAAATTATCAAAAGGTGTGACTTGGCTACATTCAAATATTAACAGGTATTATGATGAAGGAAAGAAAATACGACGATATTATCGATCTTCCCTGCCCGACCTCGGAGCGGCATCCGAGAATGGCGAGGGGAGACAGAGCGGCGCAGTTCGCGCCCTTTGCGGCACTTAGCGGCTATGAGGATGCGATCAGCGAAGCCGAGCGGCTCACGCTTCGGGACAGGGAGCTTGGCGAGGATACCATTGAGCGGCTTGACAGATGGCAGAAGGTGCTTTCGGCGATAGTCGACGTTCAGCCGCGGCTCAGGCTCTCATATTTCGTGCCCGATGAAAAGAAGAAGCGCGGAGGCAGCTACGTCACTCTTGAGGCGAGGCTTTGCGGCTTTTCGGCAGCGGAGCGATGCATCACCCTTGAGGGCGGCGTTAAGGTGAAGATCGAGAATATAAAGTCTATTGAGTCGGAGCTTTTTTCGGGTCTTTTCGACGAGGGCTTTGATTTTTAAATTATATATTGACAAAATAAAATATTTGTGCTAAAATATCTATGTTCACCTCGGGGAGGAGTAGTGCTTTTCTTTTGGCAAAGAGATCGGGCGGTTGGTGCGAGCCCTGCAAAAGACGGTGCGAAGGTCGCCTCGCAGTATTCGGGAAGAAGGGCTTTTGGCTTGTAGACCCCGACGGCAGCCCCGTTATCGGCATCGGCTTTTCAGCCGCAAAGGGAGCTTTGCTCCGAATTTGGGTGGTACCGCGATTTATTCGCCCCAAGGCAGTTTTGCTGCTTTGGGGCTTTATTTTTTGATTTTTTAAAACCGATAGATGTCAAGACAGCATCAAAATTAAAGGATTATAAACCGAAAGGACAATATAAAAATGAGAAAAGAACTTGCGAAAAACTATGCTCCTCGCGAATTTGAGGACAGAATTTACAAGAACTGGTGTGACAAGGGCTATTTCGCACCCGATAAGGACAAGAAGAAGCCTGCGTTTTCCATCGTTATTCCTCCGCCAAACGTAACGGGTCAGCTCCATATGGGTCACGCACTTGACGAGACTCTTCAGGATATTCTCGTTCGTACCAAGCGTATGCAGGGCTACTCCACCCTTTGGGTGCCCGGCACGGACCACGCGGGAATAGCAACGCAGATCAAGGTTGAGGAGAGCCTGAGAGTTAACGAGGGTCTCACAAGATACGATCTCGGCAGAGAGAAATTCCTTGAGAGAGTCTGGGATTGGAAAAATCAGTACGGCTCCAGAATTATAAATCAGCTTAAAAAGCTTGGCTCCTCCTGCGATTGGTCCCGCGAGCGCTTCACTATGGACGAGGGCTGCTCCAAGGCGGTCCGCGAGGTGTTCGTTAACCTTTATAACAAGGGTCTTATCTATCGCGGATACAGAATTATCAACTGGTGCCCACGTTGCCTCACGGCTCTTTCGGACGCAGAGGTTGAGTACACCGAGCAGCCCGGCGCATTCTGGCACGTGAGATATCCCGTTAAGGATTCGGATGAGTTCGTCACTATTGCGACCACGCGCCCCGAGACTATGCTTGGCGATACGGCGGTTGCCGTTCATCCCGAGGACGAGAGATACACTCACCTTGTTGGAAAGACTCTTATTCTTCCCCTTGTGAACCGTGAGATCCCCGTTATCGCGGACGAATACGTTGAGCGCGATTTCGGTACAGGCTGTGTTAAGATCACCCCCGCTCACGACCCCAACGACTTTGAGGTTGGAAAGAGACACGATCTTCCCGTTATCAAGATGATGAACGACGATGCCACCATAGGCGAGGAGTTTGGCGGCAAGTATGCGGGAATGGATAGATACGAGGCAAGGCGCGCACTTGTTGCAGACCTTGAGGCAGAGGGCTATCTTGTGAAGATCGAGCCCTGCGCTCACAACGTTGGTACCTGCTATCGCTGCAAGACCACGGTTGAGCCTCTCACGAGCGATCAGTGGTTCGTTAAGATGGAGCCTCTTGCAAAGCCCGCTCTTGAGGTCGTTAAGTCGGGCGAGGTTAAATTTGAGCCCGAAAGATTCTCCAAGACCTATATAAATTGGATGGAAAACTGCCACGACTGGTGCATTTCCCGTCAGCTTTGGTGGGGTCACAGAATTCCCGCCTTCTACTGCGACGAGTGCGGCCATATGGAGGTATCCAAGGATGATATCACGAAGTGCCCAAAGTGCGGCGGTGCGGTTCGCCAGGAGGAGGACGTGCTTGACACCTGGTTCTCCTCTGCCCTTTGGCCCTTCTCCACTCTCGGTTGGCCCGAAAAGACCGAGGATCTTGCGAGATATTATCCCACAAGCGTGCTTGTTACAGGCTACGATATAATCTTCTTCTGGGTTGCGAGAATGATATTCTCGGCTATGGAGCATATGGGCGAGAAGCCCTTCTCCACCGTATTCATTCACGGTCTTGTGCGTGATGCACAGGGTAGAAAGATGTCCAAGTCTCTCGGAAACGGCATCGATCCTCTTAAGGTCATTGAGGAATACGGCGCAGACGCATTGAGATTTGCTCTTGCAACGGGTAACGCGCCCGGTAACGATATGCGCTTCTCCGACGAGAAGATCGAATCGGCAAGAAACTTTGCAAACAAGCTTTGGAACGCATCGAGATTCGTGCTTATGAATCTCACCGAGGAGGACGATGAGCTTCTCACCCTTCCCTCCGAGGAGGATATGTCGCTTGAGGATAAGTGGATCCTCACGAAATTCAATTCTCTTGCAAAGACTGTTAACGATAACGTTGCAAGCTATGAGATCGGAGTTGCTCTCTCCGAGATCTATTCCTTCACCTGGGACACCTTCTGCGACTGGTACATCGAGATGGCAAAGAGCCGTATCTTTGAGTCGGGTGCTCCCTCGCTCACCGCAAAGAGAGTTCTCGTTTACGTGTTGAGCGGTATTCTCAAGCTTCTTCATCCTTATATGCCCTTTATCACCGAGGAGATCTATCAGGCACTTCCTCATTCCGATGAGTCCATTATGATCTCGGCATATCCCACCTACCGTGAGGAGCTTTGCTTCGGCGAGGCGGCAGAGGACGTTGAGAGGATCATCACGGCTATCACGGCTATCCGTGCTCGCAGAGCCGAGATGAATGTTCCTCCCTCAAAGAAGGCGAAGCTTTACGTTGTTACGAAGTATGAGGACACCTTCCGCAGAGCATCGAAGATCCTTGAAAAGCTTGCGTCTGCCTCCGAGGTAATTCTCACGGAGGGCTATGAGAAGGACGACGCCGTGGCTATTGCCACCGATGCGGGCTCGCTTTATATTCCTCTTGCGGACGTTATAGACTTTGAGAAGGAGCGCGCACGTCTCACCGCCGAGCAAAAGAAGAACGAGGGTGAGATCGAAAGGATCGAAAGGAAGCTTGCAAACGAGGGCTTTGTTGCAAAGGCACCCGCCCAGGTCATCGAGGGCGAGCGCGCAAAGCTCAGAAAGTATCTTGAGGTCCGCGAGGCACTTGCGGCAAGCCTTGCAAAGCTCGGCTGATAATATGGAATTTATAAGAAACGAGCGCGACGAGGAGATAAAGGTCGTTTTCTCGGGGAGCTATGAGGACACGGAGGCTATCCGCACCCTCGTAATACCCGAGGGGATCGAGGAGATCGGCGAAAACGCATTCCGCGGCTTCCTTCACCTTGAGGAGATAGAGCTTCCCTCGTCTCTTAAGAAGATATCCGCCTGCGCCTTTGCAGAATGTAAGAGCTTAAGGCGAGTCATAATGAAGATGGGAGTTGAGGAGATCCTTGATGAGGCATTCTCCTCCTGCTCCTCCCTCACCGAGATATCCGTTCCTGATAGCTGCAAGCGGCTTGGAGAGGGTTGCTTTGAGGCTTGCGCTTCTCTTTCGAGAGTGAAGCTTTCGGAGAGCCTTGTGATGATAGGAGCTTCTGCGTTTGCCTTTTGCTTCAATCTTTGCGAGGTGACTGTTCCCGATAGCTGCGTGCTGGTTGAATTCTGCGCATTTTCGGGTTGCTTCTCTCTTGAGGGAGTTAAGCTTTCTGCTAATATGAGCCTTATTGACGAGTCCACATTTGAGGGGTGCAGGTCCTTAAAATACGTGGATATGCCAACTAAACTTGTCAAAATCGGGCGCAGAGCCTTTAAGGGCTGCTCCTCGCTTGCCAGCATTATTCTTCCCATTGGCACGCAGGTCATAGGCTTTGATGCCTTCGCCGATTGCTCCTCCTTAACGAGGATCGCTCTCCCCAAGGAGATGCGCGAGCTTGAGGATGAGGACATATTCTCGGGGTGCGATTCGCTCTCGGATATTTCCTTTGGAGGCACAAAAGAGAGGTGGGAGCTTCTCACCAGAGGCAGAGCTCTCACAGTTCAGAGGTCAGATCTTTCGGTTATCACGCCGAGGATCAGCTTTATGAATCTTGAATGAGGAACGGTATGAAATATAAATGTCTTGTTCTTGATCACGACGATACCGTGGTCAACAGCTCGGCGTCTATCCATTATCCGAGCTTTATCGAATATCTTAAGATCTATTATCCCGAAAAGGCGGATAAATACAGCTTTGAGGAATATCTCCTTAAGAATTTCCACCCCGGCATCGTTGAGCTTTTCACCGAGGAGATCGGTATGAGCGAGGAGGAGCTGAAGGATGAGGAGAAATTCTGGGCTGATTACGTTATGGGGCATATTCCCACGGCGTACGAGGGCATTGGAGATATAGTTCGCGATTTTAAGGCGAGGGGCGGCATCGTTGCGGTGGACTCCCACTCCTTAACGCGTTATATTGAGCGCGATTGGTCTCACAATTCCCTTCCCACCCCCGACGTTATATACGGCTGGGATATCCCGAAGGAGATGCGCAAGCCCTCCCCCGCGACGGTGCTTGCTCTTATGGAGAGATACGGCTTTTCAAAGGACGAGGTGCTCGTGGTCGACGACCTGAAGCCCGGCTACGATATGGCAAGAGGCGCGGGAGTCAGATTTGCGGCGGCAGGCTGGGCGTACGACGTACCCGAGATACGTGATTTTATGAAGAAAAATTGCGATTTTTATCTCTCGGAGGTATCGGAGCTTCGCGCCCTTCTTGAGCTTTAAAGATTTATAATAATCTGTAAATAATAAATTAATTGGATTTTTTCTATTGCAATTCGCGAAGCGTTGTGTTATAATAAACTACGGTAAATAATTTTTGCGAGACGGCTGATGCCGCACATCGCCCCAAGCTGTCGCTCTCTTTGCGGCATCCGTTTACTTTTGGCGAGAGTGTGATCTGCCAACGGCGCGAATTTAGTCGCCGTCGGTGCTTATTGCTCCCGCAAAATTCTAGGAGGAACTGAAAATGAATATCAAAAAGCTTTTAACCATTCTTCTCGCTCTCTCCCTTGCGCTCACTCTTTGTCTCGTCCTTGTTTCCTGTGGCGAGGAGGAGGAGACCTCGGGCGGAAATAAGAAGCCCTCAGACGGCGGAGCAGGCGAGGTAGTTGTCCACTACGGTCCTCTTTACGAGATGACCTCCGACGGTACATACGCAGTTATCGGCTACCGCCACGACGGCGAGACCACGAAGATCGAGATCCCTGCGGTTTATGAGAAGTGCAAGGTCACATCTATTGCAGACCGTGCCTTTGAAAACTGCGATTATATCACCGAGCTCGTGCTCCCCGATACCATACTTTCCATCGGAAGCTATGCATTCTCCGCTTGCGACGGCATAACAAGCCTTTCCATCCCCGCAAGCACACAGGAGATCGGCTCTCGCGCATTCTACAATTGCTCGAAGCTTTCCTCCGTTGACTTTAAATACGACGCAGATGCTCCCGCCGAGCTTTCCATCGGCGCATACGCATTTGCAAGCTGCACCGCACTTAACGGTACTCTTACCCTTTCCGAAAGCGTTTGCTCGGTTGGCGAGGGCGCATTCTTCGGCTGCACCGCTATCGATTCCGTAGCATTCTCCAAGTCCCTTGCGGCTCTCGGCGATAGCTCCTTCTACGGTTGCACCGAGCTTGCGAGCGCATCTTTCGCAGCAGGCTGTGCTGTTGAGACCATCTCAGCTAAAGCGTTTATGGGCTGCTCAAAGCTTGCCTCCATTGCACTTCCCGAGGGCGTTAGCAAGATCGCATACGACGCATTCCGCGACTGTGCTCTTCTCAAGGAGATCACCCTTCCCTCCACTCTTAAGACCATCGGCTCCTTCGCGTTCTACGGCTGTCAGATAAACACCGTAAACCTCCCCTCTGCCGATTTCCTTAATTCGGTTGAGATGGTTGATAAGTATTCGAACCCCTCTTGGGCAAACGGCTGATAGGAAAAATTTGATATAAAAAGCAAAATGCTCGGTCTGCCGCAGGCGGCACCGAGGATCAAATGGGTAGAAGTATTGTTCGTCAATACCTCTACCCTTGCTTTTTATCCCGCCTTATCTTTTTGCTGATAGATAAATGCAATCCCGAGACGGGCTCGCCTCTCGGCGCAAAGCTCGCTTGCGGTTTTCATACCCGCTGTTCCTCCGATCATTTCGGCAGTTATTCTTTCTCCGGATGGTATTATTTGGCATAATTGCACAAGCGGCGAGACGTAAAATATGCAAAATGTATAAGGTAGCTTTGGATTTTTCAATTTTTTTACTTGATTTACTTGACATAAAACTTTAATTTTAGTAAAATAATCTTCCACCCTTTCGAAACGGGGATAGGGCGGTGGAATAATTAAACGCAAAAGAAATATAACGGAACGGCAGCCCACCTCGGGCTGATTGGTGAAAATTATGGCAGAAATACAGGCTTTATTTATAAATAAATTGGCGAGGAAATACCCCTCGGAAATGATAAGGCGCGAGGAGATGACCTACCACGCGCAGGTTCACAGTATTGCAGAGCGTGTTTCGGGAGATAAGAATATCAAGCTTATCCTTCTCGCGGGTCCCTCGGGCTCGGGCAAGACCACCTCGGCAAACCTTATATCGGATGCGATAAAGGAGGCGGGCGAGGAGTCGATGGTTATTTCGCTTGACGATTTTTACAGAACCCACGACGACCCGGGTTACCCAAGATGCGAGTGCGGCGAGAGGGATTACGAATGTCCTGAGGCACTTGACCTTGATTACCTTGCAAACACTCTGAAGAATATTACTGACGGCAAGCCCTTCTCTGTGCCGAAGTACGATTTCAAAACTGGCTCAAGAGCCGAGATAAAGGAATACCCAAGGGCAGAGGGTTGCGTCATTATTGAGGGTCTGCACGCCCTTAACCCTATTATCTCAGACAGCCTTCCCAAGGAAAAGATCTTCAAGATATTCGTGAGTGTTTCCACAAATATCAACATTGAGGACAGGCGAATTCTCTCGGGAAGAAAGGTAAGATTTGTGCGCAGGCTTGTGCGCGACAGTATATACAGAGGCGCGGATGCGGAGAGAACTCTCTCTATGTGGCGCGGCGTGCTTGAGGCGGAGGACGTTTACCTCTATCCCTACAAGGCAACGGCTGACGTTGCCTTCGATACCTTCCACACCTTCGAGCTTGGCGTTATGAAGTCCTTTGCGGAGGAGCTTCTCACAGACGAGCTTGCCGAGCGCGAGCCCTACGTTCACACGGTGCTTGATGCGCTTCGCGTGATCGAGCCCATCGATATAGATCTCGTTCCCGAAAATTCTCTTATCAGAGAATTTATCCCCGGCGGCATATACGAGCATCTTTATTGATCTCCAAAAGCTTTAGGAAGCAATAAAAAACAAAACGAAAAACGGGGGATGAGTCATTAACTTAGCCCTGAAAAAGAAAAAGCGGATGTTCTTTACCGAAAGGTATTGAGCATCCGCTTGCTTTGTTGTATAATTTAATTACCACAAAAAACCACACAAAAAGCAGCGAGGTAATTATACAACAATGAGAGAAAAAATCAAGTAGTTTTTGAAAGCGCTATGAATATTGATGCCGATATAACAAATAACGAGCCTATTGCAGAAAGCAAGCTGATATTTTCATCAAATGCTAAAAAACCGACAACAAGACTGGTTATAGGCTCAAGCGTACTCATAATCGATGCCTTTTGCCCGCCGATAATCAACGTGCCGCACTGGAACAAAACAACAGCGCCAACATTTATCAGTAAAGCGAACGCAATACATAAAATCCAGCCTAAAAAGCTTGACGGTAAGACAAGACTTTGGGTTACAATGGCTACGACAAGTAAAACAACTGCGGCGCCCGAGGTAGTGTAGAAGCTGAACACAAAATTACTCATACCTACCCGACCGAATTTTCCAAGGAAAAATATGTACAATGCATATGTAAGTCCGGAAAGCAAAGCCAAAATAGCACCTGTGGGATCCAGATAGCCATTCGGGTCATAGAACATCGCTATACCCGCAACACACATAATAATAGCAACGACATTGCTCCTCGACATTTTTTCTTTTAAAAAGAGAAAATATAAAAGCAAAACCAAAGCCGGATATATAAAATGAAAAACGGTAGCTGTTCCGCCGCTTATGTAATTATAGGAGTAAAAAAGCAAAAGGGGTGTAAGAGCGCATCCGAATATTCCGATGCTTACCACCCTCGGTATGGCTTTTAAATCAACCTTGAATGATTCTTTTTTAATTAGACCGAACGTAAAGAGAAACGGAAGAGATAAAATATTGCGTAAAACCACAAGACTTATGGGGTTGATGCCTTCGCTGTAAATATGCTTTGCAATAAGCGGCATACATCCAAAAAGGATAGCGCTCCCAATTATAAAGAAATAGCCATTTAGTATATTTGTCTTTTTCACTATTCAAAAAGCACCTCAAGTTTTTTATATTCTGACTCGTTCATTCGCATATATTCCAGAGCATCATCACCGAGCTTCATTGCGGTGGCGTTACACATACAGTCAACAAGCGCGATTGGTGCAACGGATGAGTTTTTTATACCTCCTATATCAACATAGCACGGTAGTAAAATATCGGAATACTCGGCAATCTCATAATAAGGTGCTGCGCTGACCAGCAAAATCTGTACGCCACATTCTTTAAGACGCTTTAATATACGAACAGCCTCTGCTGTATATCTGTGGAACAGAAATACAAGGCAAACGTCGTTTTCATTAAGTGAAAGAAGATATTCAACCTCGCCGTTATATCCAACAGGAAGCACAGAAACGTTACGTCTTACAGTAATAAGTCTTGTGTATGTATAATGAGCGAGAGCATACGATTCCTTCATTCCAAAGGTGAATATTCTTACCGCACCCGCGAGAGCGGAAACGGCCTTATCCATCACCTCATCTGACAGCTCGTCAAATGTTCGTCTGAGGCAATCTAACGCCCTGTTACAGATGCGACAGGTAAGACCGTCCCTGCCGTCATCGTTTGCGGTTTTCTCAAATTTATCGGGAAGGCTGGAATTAGCCTTCAAATCCTCTCTTACACTCTCTTGAAGCTCTTTGTATCCCTCAAATCCTATGCGACGGCAAAATCTAAGAACTGAAGTTGTGCTTGTGCCAATTTTTTCGGAAATAGACTCGAGGGTTTCAAAGGCAAAATCGCTAATGTTGCTAACGGCAAATAAAGCGACCTTGTATTCGGTTTTTGTCATTTCCGTTAAAGTGTTGTTTATTATCCTTAATACGTTCATATGATACCACCTTAAAAGCTATATATATGTATTATACTTTATTTTATTATTTTTTGCAATATTTTTGTATTAAAAAATCCATTATTATTTAAAAACGTATTAATTTTCACAATATCGTTGACTTTCCCGAATTTTAATGTTATAATTTGAAAGTAAAAAATACATTTTTACGTATTTTGGTAATAATTATAACAAAAAACATAGGAGAAAAAATTATGGGAAAGAAAACAAGTTTTTTATACCTTAGCGAAGAGGACATTATTAAAGCCGGTGCTCTTGATTATGCGCGATGCATCAATGTTGAAGAGGAGATTTTTACATTACTCAGCGAGGGCGATTACGTTATGGGCGGTGACAAACATAATTCGCACGGAATTATGATGAAGTTTCCCAAAGAAAGTCCGTTCCCAAATATGCCCACAGATGCACCCGACAGGCGCTTTATGGCAATGCCCGCATACGTTGGAGGTAGATTCAACGTGGCGGGTCAGAAATGGTACGGCTCAAATATAATAAATCCTGGCAGAGGGCTTCCACGCTCTATTCTTATGGTAATGCTTAATGATGCTGACACCTGCGAGCCGATTGCACTTATGTCAGCCAACCTTATAAGCTCTGTTCGCACGGGATGCGTTCCTGCGGTTGCTACAAGATATCTTGCGAACAAATCGTCATCGGTGTGTGCCTGTATCGGAGCAGGCCCGGTCAGCCGCGCGTGTTTTGATGCTATAATAATAGAAACGAAGAATTTAAAAGAACTTATAGTATTCGATATCGTCAAGGAAAAAGCAAACGATTTTTGCAAATACGCGAGCGAAAAATACAACATTAAAGCAACTGCTGCAGACTCGATGGAGGATGCGGTTAAAGCCGCAGATATAGTCAGTGTTGCCGCGTCTCCGATAAAGCCCGTTGAACTGAAAAACGACTGGCTGAAGCCCGGCTCAATACTTCTCTTGAGTGGCAGAGGTAACGTTGACGAAGATTACTTCTCCTCAGCTAACATAGTTTGGGACAACACAAAAATGCATGAGGTCTATTTTGACGAGCATATGGCTCTTGACGAAAAAGACAGGTTTATTAACGGTATAGGCGTTCAGATATACCGTATGATGTATGAAGGAAAGCTCCCTCCTATTAACGAAGGAACAAGCCTTGGCGACATAATCCGCGGCATCAAGGTCGGAAGAAGGAATGAAGAGGAAAGATTCTGCTTTATTGCAGGCGGTATGCCTGTATGGGATGTTGGATGGGGATATGACATCTATAATAAGGCCAAGGAAATGGGAATCGGAACGGAGCTTAAGCTGTGGGAATCACCATATCTTGCGTAAAAACGGCTTTTCGCAAAATAATCTCTTGCCAAAACGCAAGTACTCTTTGCTTGGTGCGGACGATGTCGCTCGTTAGGAAAACAGTCAGTAACTGTTTTCAGAGCGAAGACCGAAAGCCTGTCTTGAGGTCTGTCACGTCAACATCCATACGAAAAGCGCCCCTTTTGGGGTGCTTTTTGTATGGTGCAGACGATGTCGCTCGTTAGGAAAACAGTCAGTAACTGTTTTCAGAGCGAAGACCGAAAGCCTGTCTTGAGGTCTGTCGCGTCAACATCCATACGAAAAGCGCCCCTTTTGACGCACCTGCGATAAAGCAGGTTGTATTGAAAAAGACATGTTCATTTTTGAGCATGTCTTTTTTCTTGCATTATTATGGCATATATGATATAATGTCTTTGAAAATCAAAGCATAACTATACTTTCACTCAACAAATACTTCGTGGAATTGTTTTAGAAATTTGCTATAATAAAGTCACAAAAGTGCTTTTGAATACTTTTTGGAGGACAATATTATGTCTATTGGTTCGACCATAAAACGTCTGCGCCGTGAGAAGAATATTACTCAGGAACAGCTTGCCGAGTACCTTGGAATTACTTCACGTGCAATCTCTCAATGGGAGTGCGATAGAACCGCTCCCGACATTTCGCAACTTCCAGCACTTTGCCATATCTTCGATGTTTCATCTGATGTTCTGCTCGGAATCGATATTGAAAAGAATAATGGGGAAATAAAAAAATACTTGGATACAGCACGGAATCTGTGTCACCAAGGAAAGTGGGAAGAATATACCGCCATTCTCCGCGAAGCAAACAAAAAATATCCACGTGATTATAAAATCATGCTGACTCTTGCGGATGCAATTGTTTGCGAATATTCCCGAAAAGGCATCAAGGAATATGATGAGGTGTTTGACCTTTGCAATCGAATTCTTGCGGAATGTACTGACAGCACTACACGATATGAAGCAATTCGTACACTTGCTCTTGCATACAAATATGCGGGAAAACGAGAGGAAATGTTAAAGCTTGCCAAGGAAATGCCGCTCACTCATTTTTCGTATGAAAACTTTATGATGTATCGTTGGAAAGGTGATGCGGATTTTGAAGAATTCCAGGGATATTTATCGTTTTTGATTTACAACACCGCCGCAATGATTGAACTCGCAGTTGGTCAAAGGCACGATAACGGAGAATTTATTTATCCACTTGAAGACAGAATTCGTTTGTGGAAAACAGAGGTAGATTTTCTTGATTTGATTTTCCCCGATGGTGATTATCAAATTAAAGCTCAGCTTGGCGAAATTGCTTGTAGTTTTCTGTGTACCGCATATCTGAGAAAACAGGACTATGAAGAAGCGTGGAACTGGCTGGAAAAAGGTGCGGATTTTGCTGTTCATATGGACACATATGATTTTGGTGCGCCACACACCTCGCCCATTCTTCGCGGTTACTCAAGTGGCGGTTGGATTATGGAGGCAGAAGGCAACCGTTCGCAATCTCTGCTTGAATGGTTAACAAACGATGATGAAGCTGCCGTTTTGCGTTCCGATACCCGTTATGAAGTGCTTGTTGATCGATTGAAAAAAGTTGCTAAAAAGCCGTGATTTATTGCCCTGCCTCGCGCGGGGCTTCGCTTTTGTGCCCACAAAAGCAGTGCTTGTCAGGAAAAGAAGACGGACTTTTGAGGCGCACAAACCAAAGGCTCCCTTGTGTAAAGGGAGGCTCATCACCGCCCGACAGTACACCTAAAAGGTGTAACACACTATACCTTGCAAAGCAAGGCGTGTGAAAAGGAGTACGAACAAATTGTCCGTACTCCTTTTGTTTTTCTCTGCAAGCAAAACCTGCTTTATGGAAAGCACCCCTTGGGGGTGCTTTTTGTATGGTGCAGACGACGGGACTTCCGCCCGTGGCGGCCTTAGCCGACAAACAGTTATCAACCGTTTGGTCCTTCGGACAAATTGTTATCGAAATTTTCTCCCTATTTCAAGTCCCTCGCACTTATAAAACAAAACGGGGCTATCTTAATGAGACAGCCCCTTTTTAAATCCAACAAACAAAAATCTATCGAAGGCTTTGCGGCGATATGGGAGCTTTTTCCATTTTTCCGACCGCAAGCCTTTTTATTTCAAGGCGTACATTGCGGCACCGACCGCGCCGCTATGGGCTCCGTAGGTGACAGTAACCTCGGCTCCGAACACCTCGGAGATCACCTGACGCCACATTTTGCTTGAGGACGGTCCGCCGCACATTGCTATGCGATCTATCTTCACGGTGCCCGATATCCTCTCCTTAAGCTTTCCCGCGATACCCTCCATAAGAGCCCTTGCGATGCTCTCCTTCGAATATGCCGAAAGGTCGGGCAGCTCCTTTGCCAGGGGGTTAAAGGATAAGCCGTCGGTTTTGCCGTTTGAGAGTTCCGCATATTTTTCAAGCTCGGCGAATTTATTTTCGCCCGAGGCGATATATTTTTCCACGATCTCCGCTATTCTCTCGGATGCTCTTGCAAGCGAGCACATAGCTGCCCAGGGTCCGCGAGGAGTGAGGAAGGGGTCACAAAGAAATTCGTTTTTCACGATGCTCTCTCTATCCTCCATCGGGAAAAGGCAGACCCAAGAGGTGCCGCAGGAGACGAGCAGGTCGCCCTCCTTAAGAATTCCCGAGGCGCGGGCGGCTGTGGGATGGTCGAAGGAGCCGACAAACACCTTCGTTCCCTCGGGGAGTCCTGTGTCGGCTGATGCCCGAGACGTGAGCGAGCCGAGCAGGTCGCCGCTTTCACGAAGGGGCGGAAGCTGGGCTTCGCAAAGCCCGAGAGCCGAAAGATATTCCTTATTCCAGCATCTCTTTTTCTGATCGAGGAAAAAGAAGGGGGTGGCGGTGGAGACGTCTATTCCCCACTCTCCCGTCAGCCTTTTGAGAAGATATTCGGTGGTCATACACACCACGTTTTCCTCCGAGAGAAGCTCGGGAGAATTGAGCCTTACGTGGGAAAGCTGACCGAGGGGGAAGGAGCCCGAAAGACCCCATCCCGCGCTCTCTCTAACCTCCGAGCCAAAGCCCTCTCCAAATACGGCGCGTATCTCCTCTGTGAAGGGCTTATTGAGCCAGGAATATGCGCTGATTTTGGCGTTACCTTGGCGGTCGCATATAAGGGAGTTGCCCGATGCGCTTGCCATTGCTATGCCCGAGAGATCAGCTCCTGCGGGAAGATGGGCGGAAAGCTCCTTTATGGTGCCCGTGACGGTGCGATAAAATTCTTCCGGGTCTATGCCGAGGTATTCCGCACCGCTTGGGAGATATGCCCTTCTATAAGAAAATGGGGCGGTCGACTTGGCAATTATGCCGAGCTTCTCCGAAAAAAGCACGGCCTTTGCGGAGGAGGTGCCGAGGTCGAGACCTATTGCGTAGCGTTCCATATCTCCTCCGTTATATGACGGTACACTTCATACCGAGAGTTTTTGCAAAGAGCGCAAGAGAGCTTGAATCGACTCCGTAAACGAATGCGCTGTGATGAGTGCCGCCCAGCTCGCTATACCCGGCAAGAAGCTTTGAGACTTCCGTCTTCGGCTTAAACCAGCCGTTGATGGACGACTTGAAGTTTTCAAGCACCTCGGGCACCTGCATCATCTCGCCCTCAACTATAACGACGTCATACCAGCCGTCGGCGTTGGGGAGCATATTGAAGACACAACCCTGCCCAGCCTTCATATTACCGATAAGATAGGTTGGATCCTCGCTCTTGGCAAAGGCGAAGGGCTTTGTGAGCATACGGCGGTTTTCCATAAGCGCGGCATTACACTCGCCCATATGGTTAAAATAAACCGAGCTGTTTTTCCAGTCGGGGCAGAACATTTCAACAAAGTTGACCTCATCGTAAACACCCATAAGGGCACCGACAAGAGCCGCGTCTATAAGGTCTCCCTCTCCCGCATAGCCAACGCCTGCCGCCATCTGCTTGCAAGCCTCGGTGAAGGGGATGATATCAAAGCCCTTTGTCTTGCCAACGCCGAGGAAATTCATAGTGAAGCCCGAAAGCCCCTCCTCCTTTATCCACTCTCTTACGGCGAGAGCGGTTTTATGGGTGTTGGCATATTTTTCATAAGGTACTGCCGAGGCGCCGTTTATCTTACAGTCAAGCTCGTATTCGGCTCTCACATCCTCGTCGGTGATCCTCGAGGAAATTTCAGAAAGGCGCTCGCCGTCGCAATCAACGCGAACCAAGCCGAGGCGGGAGAAGGTCTCCTTGGAAACGGTGAAATCTCCCATTCCCTCAAAGGCACCGCCGATACTGCCCACCTTCATTCCCGAAAGAGAATTCGCCGCCTTTATGGCGCGAGCGGCATCAACCGTTCTCCTCACAACGTCGGACTCGGTGAAATGCCCTGCAAAGACAGAATAATCCTTGCCGAGGCGGCGAAGAAGATTGCAGATATCCTGCACGCCGTGGATGCCGTGATTATAGCTCACAGATCCTGCCGCTACGTTGAAATCGAAGCAATAGTCTCTTGTGGTGTCGAGCACAAGGATGGGAAGCTTTGTTCCCGCAAGCACCTCCGCGCTCTCAAGAGAAGGAGAGTAGGCGAGGTTTATTGTGACTATCGCATCAACACCTGCCGCCTCAAAGCTCTTTACCGCCGCCTCAAATTCGGGGCGGATACGGCAAATGTCTGCCGCAAGGACCTCGGCACCCTCTGCCCTGATAGCGGAGAGAACGTCCGAATAAAGCTTTTCCATTCCTGCGCGATAGGCGGGAACGAAATCGTCGTATAGCTTTATGTATAAAGGAAGAACACCGATTTTAACACTTTTCATTTTTCTCTCCTCACTCACCGATAACGGTGATGCGCAGCTTTCTCTGGCGCGCTCTTGTTGTGTCAAAGTCAATAAGGAACACGTTTCCGAAGGTTCCGAGGTCCGCCTCGCCGTCCATAACGGCTATGGTCTCGCTTCTTCCAACAAGCTGGGAGCGAAGATGCGCGTCGGTGTTATGGCAACCGCGAAGGTCCTCGTCGTGCTCTGCGGCAAAGGCAATAGCCTTAGGACCCGGGTGGAGATAAATTCTCTCTCTTACGCAGTCGGGCATAATTTTCTGGAGTGCTTCAACGAAATCCTGCTGAAGGGTCTCAAGTCCGCTGACGGACATATCAAAGGCAAGCTCCTGGGTGCTGACCGAGCAAGTGGTGTGAGGGGTGGAAACGGTTACGGTGCCGATCTTAATATTGCTCTCCTCAACAGCCGCCTTCACCTCATCGGTTACGTTATGGAAGGTTATGGCTCTGTCGTTTGACCCGAGCATTACTGTTTTCTGAAATACCATATTATTCTCCTTTTTTAAGGTCGTCTGCCGCGCGACGTACTGCGGCGACCATCTCGTCTATCATAGCTATGGGATCCTTCGCCTTAATGATTCCCGAAGCGGCACCTGCTGCATCCGAGCCCGCCATAATAAAATCGTAGACCTGCTCACCCGAGGTGATGCCAGCCGCCTGCTCAACGAGAATATCCGAATAGATGCTCTTTATTTCCTTCACGGACTCGCGGACAAAGCCCATATCGCTTGCCTGCGTGCCGCCGATGAGCTCGCTTGGCTCGGGATTGATAATATCGGGATGAAGCTGTGCTATTGCTTTTGCCTCGGCTATTGTGTCTGCGCAGGCGAAAACGAGGAAATCAAGCTCTCTTGCGCGGTCGATGGTCTTTTTGATCTGCGGTACGGACATAGGCTTCTCGCAATGGTTGACCACCACGCCAACGGCTCCTGCCGCCTTAAGTCCCTCGGGGAGGATGTCTGCCATTCCTCTGCCGGGGTAGAGGGTGTCCATATAGGAGGCGAGGATAATAAGATGCTTTGTGTTTTCGGCTATCCTTCTTATCTCCACCGCGGGGGCGATAAAGAGAACGTCTATATCGTATTTCTCTGCCGCGCGGTCTGCGGCGAGAGCATATTCAAGCACGGTGTCTCCGTACACGTAATTCTTAACACCTATTTCAAAATAGGGTGTTCTTATCTGTGGCTTCATTTTGTTTTCCCTTCAGATTATTTTACTTTACGCTTTTTATAAGCTTATCGGCATTGGAGAAGAGCACCTTCTCAACCTCGCTGTCCTTAAGTCCGAGAGCCATAGCGCTTCTCTTGAACGCCTTAAGCTGCTCGTAGATCATAAGGGTGATATTCTCGCCGTCCTTTGCCTCGCGCATATGGGGCTGACCGTTCACGTCGCCGTAAAGTCCCTTGGGAACGACGTTGTAATATACGCCATCCTCAACGATACGGTACATTCTCATAAGAGCTATGGGAAGATCGGTGCCGTAGATCACGCGGTCAACACCGACGCACTTGATAGCCTCGGTTATAGCATCGTCCAGAACGTTTGCGGTGAAATCAAAATAGAGGTTCTTGCTTTCCTTGATAATCTCAAAGGCATTGCCGAAGTCTGCTCTTGAATATGCTCTGCCGACGTGGGCGACTATGAGCTTGACGTTGGGATATTTGCGGTCTATCTCCATTATCTGCGCAATATTCACAGGGTCGCGAAGGCGGTCTGCTCTCGGAATATGGAGCATTACTATCCATCCGTTTTTATTTGCTACCTCAAGATGAGACTCGGGAAGATAATCGAATATTCTTATTTCCCCCGCAGGAATATAGGAGGGACTGCAGGTGATATAGGGCTTAAGTCCGAGGAATCCGCCCGCCTTTACCTTCTCCTCAAGCTCCTCGGGAGTCTGGGAATAGTCGGTACGGTAGAGCATAGGATAGTTATAGTCCTTGTTGGTTTCAAGAACGAAGGCGTTCATTTGCTCAATGTCGCTGAGGCAAAGTCCAAAGATAAGCGAATTAACCTTCTGATTTGGCAGAAGTATCTTGTTTATCTCGGTGAGCTCTGCCGCTGACATATGCTTATCAAGGTAATCTGTCCAGGTGGAGCCGCCGTTTCTCTTTCCGTGAGGGTTGAGTCCTCCAACCGAAACGTGAACGTGAGCATCAAGCATTTTGTCGGGAAGGAAGCTTGCAAGCTCCTTTTCATAGACCTGGCGGTCGTAATCTGTCAATATAAGCTTTTTCATAATAAGTCTCCTTTTTCTGTCGGTTTATTGATCGTACCTTCAGTCGGGCTCATTCAGAAGCGCGCGATAAAGCTCAAGCTGCTTTTCCGTGGGCTTATAATCGGGATTGGAGCAGCAAGGAAGTGTTGGGGGCTCACCGTTCTTTCCCCAGAAGGGAGAGAGGTGATCGTTTTCGTACTTCTTGCGGTCCTCCTCCTTATGGAAATCGGGGATATCGTATGGCATACCGCCCTCAAGCGCGGAGCGGTGAGCAAGGATAGCCACCGAGGACATAGTGACAGCCGAATGAATATCGTAGGGGTGAGGGGGCTGCTTGCCTTCAAGGACTGCGTTTACAAAGGTACGGGAGGTGATGAAGTCTCCGCCGCCGTGACCGCCCTGCCAGATAAGATGCTCATCGGGATCGTTCCACTTGGGCTCATAGAGATTTTCCGCAGGCATTCCCTCGGGCTTATCCCACTCGTTATAGCGGAGCATAACCTTATTGCCCATACCGCGAAGGTTTTCGATCTGACCCTTGGTGCCGCAGATACGGTAGGTATGGTGATGCGCGCCGAATTTTGCGCAGCCTGTGAAGCGGAATACGCTACCGTCGTTGTTCGTGGTTATGATGGTAGACGCGACGTCGCCAACGTAGCAAGCAGTGGGCACGTCGGAGGTATTGGGAGCATAGGAGTTCATACACGCAACTCTCACGGGAGTTGCGCCGCTGATACGCATTATCGGACCGAGGGAGTGGGTGAGATAATAGCTTCTGGGAAGGAAGTTGCGCCAATGCTTCTCGTAGTAATTATAGGTCTTCATAAATTTCTTATCGTAGGCGGAGACGGGGTGGTTATATTCGCCCTCCGCATAAACGACCTTGCCGAGGGTGCCGCTATCGACAATTCTCTTCATTTCCCTATTAAATATCATATCGGGATAGTTTTCGGCGAGCATAAAGATAGACTTGGACTTCTCAAACTCGCGGATAAGCTCAACACCCTCTGCCATAGTTATATTGGAAATACATTCGCAGAAAACGTGAATATTTCTCTTGAAGCACTCGATGACGAAGGGGGTGTGCTCGTGGAAATCGTTTGCAACTATAACAGCGTCCATATCGTGATTTATAAATTCGTCAAAGCTCTCGTAGCAGGCAACGTCCCCTCCAAGCTGCTTTGCCGCCGCTTCGCGGCGTTCCTTGTGTTTATCGCAAAGTGCGACAATGTCGCAATTCAGAAGCATAAAATTCTTTGAAAGATTAAAGCCTCTGCCTGCACCGAAAATTCCGATCTTCAATTTTCCCATTTCAAATTCTCCATTTCGTTTAAAAATATTTTAGCATAATAAATAGGTCAACATAAGGGAGCCCGAGCCCAGCTCCTGTAAACTCCCTGTAAACTCTACAATAAAATTTTAACACGCGGGAGTTCTTCAAAACAATAGAAATATTCTATCATTTTATTAAAAATAGTTTGATTTGCTTGCTTTTTTCATATTTATCGGTTATACTGTTATTAACAAGCCGAAGGGATATTCAAAAATGAACGAAAATAACATCTGCAAATTCATACCCGAGGCGTTAGCCTTTGAGCGCGAAATTTTCAATTTCGTTTATGAAAAAAAGCACGCGGCAATGAAAAAGCACGTAACGCTTGCGGCAAGCAAGCTTTGCCTTGTCAGCCGCGGCGAGCCTACCTTTTATTGCGACGGTATGCCAACGAAATGCTCCACCGGCTCCATCATCTTTATATTTGAGGGAGAGGAGTCGTACGTTGAGCCCGACGATAAAACCGAATATTTATATATAACCTTCCGCGGCACAAGATACGACGAGCTTTTCCGCAGATTTTCGGTCAACAGATCAAACAGATGCTTTTCGGGCTTCGACGGACTTATTCCTATGTGGTCGGAGAGCCTTTCCAGGGCTATTGACGATAATATAGACCTCGTTGCGGAGAGTATGCTTATATACACGCTTTCAAGGCTCACGGGCGTGTCGGGCAGTGAGAAGGATCTGATAGAGCGGGTGGTGCGGCTCAGCGAGCAGAATTATATGGACCCCGAGCTTTCTCTTGCCACCGTTTCGGCAGAGGTGCGCTATAATCCGAAATACGTTTCTCATCTTTTCAAGAAGCGGATGGGTATGGGCTACACCGAATATCTCCGTATGCTCAGGCTGAAAAACGCCATTGCCCTATTTGATCACGGGCTGGACTCTGTGAAAAACGTTGCTCTGCTTTCGGGCTTTTCCGATCCGCTTTATTTTTCCTCGGTCTTCAAGGGAAGCGTTGGCAAGTCTCCGAAGGAATACATTATGAGCAGAAGGGGCGGAGGCAATGAGCCTGACGAGGTAGCCGATGACAGCCGCTCCAAATAAGCAGCCGTAAAGATGTGCATATTCTCGCCGTTTTTCAAAGGTGCTCTTGAAAGGTCTGCCGGCTTATACTTGAATTTAAATGAATAAAGGAAAATAAACAATGTCTAATATCTGGCACGATATCTCACCTAAAAGAATAAACGCGGAGGATTTTATCTGCGTTATAGAAATATCCAAGGGCAGTAAAAAGAAATACGAGCTTGACAAGGAAACGGGTTATATTATTCTTGACAGAATACTCTACACCTCAACCCACTATCCCGCAAATTACGGCTTTATTCCCAGAACCTACGGAGACGACAACGACCCTCTTGACGTTTTGCTTCTCTGCTCCGAGCCCCTTGAGCCGATGTCCCTTGTCCGAGCATATCCCATAGGTGTCATAAAGATGATCGACAACGGAAGATGCGACGAAAAGATAATCGCCATTCCCTTTAACGACCCCACCTACAATAAATACACGAATATCGATCAGCTCCCCTCTCACATTTTTGACGAGATGCGCCACTTCTTCTCGGTGTATAAAAACCTTGAGCACAAGGAGACCGCCGTTGACGAGGTCTCGGGACCCGAGGAGGCGTTGCGGATAATTCGCCTCGCAATAGCTAAATATAAAGAGAATTTCTGCTGATGACTTCACCTCCGCTTGAGCCCTTGGCTCATCACCTAAACAAGCAGAAAAGAGAGAACAACGGTATAGCCGAAAGTTCTCTCTTTTCTGTTGGTGAAGTTTTTGCTATCGCAAAAGTGAAGTTGCGCCGCGACCCCCCAAAGCTCATACTTCGCTTCGGGGAACCCCGTTTCAGTGAAGTTTGCCGCTTTGCGACGCAAAGCATCAAGTGAAGTTAAGTTTGCCCATCACTTCGCCGTCAGGCGAAACTTCACTCACGAAGTGAACTTCACTATCAGAGATAACTTCACTTGCCCAAAGGGCAAACTTAGTTAGCGTGATACTCCGTTAAGAGTATCACGCTATCGGATAGAGACGCTTTTTTCCTTCTCGAATTGCTCGCGGCGGTGCTCCCTTTCAACGTAATTCACGAAGGTCCCTGCGGTGAAGATCCTTGTGCCGAGCACGTCGTCGCCCGTGAAGGCAACGCGGATGGAGGTCTTTTCCTCGGTGACGAAGCTGACCTCGCCCGAGGCGGGGTTGAATATCATTACCTCGACTGTGCGAACGCCCTCCGACGGTGCTATCCCCGAGGTGTTCATTTTCGGAACTCTTATGACCTTTGTGCCAACGGCGAAGCCCGATCTTGCGTTAACGAGCTTTTCCCTGCCCCGAAGCTTGACGTAAGCGGAAATACGGAAGCGCGAAAAGCGCACGGCGTACTCTGCCGTGGCAAAATGCACCACCTTACCGATGCCGCCTCCGTTGAAGATACGAACGAGATATTGCGCGCCCCCAAGCTTAACGGATATTTCGGGAGTGGATGAGAGCCGAAAGAGGGAGAGGAGAGGAAGCTTTAAGAATTTCACCTCGGCGCCCGACACCGAGCGAAGCTTAAGAATTTTGCGGTAAAGCTTTATTCTTCTCAACAAAAGAGAGACGAGAGACACAGCAAACCAGATGGCAAGGAGTATGAGCGCGAATTTAAGTATACCTGTCATATCCCCCTCCTTATATCTCGGAGAGCCAAAGCCCCTGCCACGCCTTAATGGACTTCATTGCCGAGAGAAGGCGGGTGAGGAGAATGGCAAGCGAGAGCATCAAGCCGCCGAGAATATAACCGAGGTGATCGGTATACATTCTGCCAAAGGAGAAAAGATAATCGAAGATCGGGTCTGCAAGCTCGTGAATATGCTCGGGGACGAGAGCCGATGCCACCACGAAGGGCGTGGGCACGGCGACCGCGACCGCGATATCCGACTTTATATATCTTGGGAAGTATAGTCTTGCGCCCTCGGCGAAGCTGTAAAGACCGTCCGTTCTGCTTATCATATACTCCATCCGCTCGTTATCGTAGCGGACCGTGATATACGAGAAAAGAAAAACGGCAAGGCTTGCAATAATAATATCAAGGGTTGCGGTGAGTGTGGCGTATTCCGCGCTTTGGGTGACGGGGCTATAATATTCAAAGACCTCGGGAAACCATTCGCAAAGGGCGGGAAAGAGGGTGCCGCGAATAAGAAATTGGGGAATATTCACCGCAAGGGGCATAAGCAGCCAAAGGATGATGGCAAAGAAAAGGTTCTTCGCAAGCCGCATATTATATCACCTTGATGACGTTTGAATCAAGTATTTCAACGTATGCGTCGGGGTCAAGCTCCGAGACGACCTCGCAGAAATAATCGGTCACAGGCTGTTCTGTGAAGAAGTGACCCGCCTCGATGAGATTTATTCCCATTTCAGCCGCCTCCTCCATTACGTTATAGCCGATCCTGCCCGAAATATAGGTGTCTGCGCCCTCGGCGATGGCGGCTGAAACGTAGCTTTTTCCGTCTCCGCCAACCACGGCAATGCGCTGAACGGGGTTGCAGGCGTCTGCATATCTTATACTGTCTGCTCCGAGAGCCTGCTTGATCTTGTAAACGAAGTCCTCAAGCTCGTATTGCTCCTCAAGAGTACCCACTCTGCCGAGAAAATCCTCGCCGAAGGGGGAAGTATTGAAAAGACCTATTCTGTCGCAGAGGCGATCGTTCACACCGCCCGTCACCTTGTCTGCCCTTGTGTGGAAGGAGAAGACGGAAACGCCGTTTTCAAGAAGCTTTATCACCTTTCTTGCAACGTGGTTATCCTCCGTGACAGAGGTGAGGGGCTTGAATATCAGGGGATGATGGGAGATTATCAGATCGAAGTGCTGGAAGATGGCATAGTCCACCACCTCCTCGGTGACGTCAAGAGCGATGAGCACCCTTTCCACCTCGGTGGAGGTATCGGGGGAGCACATAAGACCGTCGTTATCCCAGGGCTCGGAGAGCGATTTTGGGATGCGGTCGTCAAATTTTTCGTACATTTCCTTAACGGTCATAGCTTTCTCCTATGTAAAGTTTTCTATCTGCGTGATAAATGCGTCTATTCTTTCCGCTACGCTTGCCGCCTCGGGGGAGCTGTCGCCGCCGCGTTGCCTTCCCGCCAGGGCTCTGTGAAGCGAGGTGCTTTTGGTTTTATAATAGCGGAGCATAGAGTCCTTGCCGTGAAGAGGGGTGCCCGAGAGCGGGAGCTCACATTCAGCCTCGCTCGCAAAGCGGCAGACACCGCTATATTCCGCAACGAGGGTGACGTAATCCTTGCCGCTATCGGAGGAATAAGCTTCTGCTATTATAGAAAAGCCCGCGCCGAGAAGATATGCGCGAAGGTGGGCTTGCTTTGACATCGGCTGAAGTATGAGCCTTACCTCGGGAGAGGAAAGCTTTGGGGCGCGGGAGATGATATCTGCAATAAGCTCGCCGCCCATACCGCAAACGGTGTAGTCTGTGATACCGAGGTCCGAAAGCTTCTCTGCTCCGTCTGTGAGGATACATTCTATTTTATCCCCGAGCTCTGCGCGGCTGATATTTTCCTTCGCCTTTTCCAGGGGACCTTTATTGATGTCTGTGGCATAGGCGCGTTCTATCACACCCTCCGAGGCTAAAAAAATAGGCAGATAGGCGTGGTCTGTGCCGATATCGGCAAGCACTGCCCTCTGCCTGACGAACGACGCCGCCGAGCAGAGGCGCCCGTTCAGTTTAGTATCGCTCATTTCTTGGACTCAAGGAAATCGTTGATCTTTTTAACAAGTGCGTCGGCGTCTGTGCCGTGAACGAAGCAAGCGTCCTCAATGGACTCGCCTCTGGAGTGGGGACAGCCGAGGCAATGCATACCGATCTCAAAGAAGAACTGCGCGGTTTCAACGTCGAAATCAAGAATATCGCCGATAAGGGTGTTTTTTGTTACCTTCATTTTTATATCCCACCTTTTATTTTATTAACTGTATGGCTTTGCAAGGCAGTCGTATTTCTGCTTTGCTAAAACATTATACCATATTGAAGGGCAAAAATCAACACTTATCAAAATATTTTAAAACCCTATTTACATTTTTTATTATTTGTGGTAAAATATATTGGTATATTTATGTATTACAGGAGAATTTTAAATGATCGTTGCACTTGAGGATGCAAAAAGAAGGCTGGTTGCTCTTGAGGATGTGCTTTCCGAGCTTAAAAATCAGCTCAGGATAGACGAAGCCAAGGAGAGATGCGCAGATCTTGAAAGAGAGACGCTTGTTGCTGATTTCTGGAACGATGCGGACACCTCCTCCAAAAAGCTGAGAGAGATAAAGCAGCTTAAGGATAAATATGAAAGCTACGAGGCACTCGTCACCAAGCTTGAGGACACCCTTATGCTTTGCGAGATGGCTATTGAGGAGAACGACGAGGGCTCGGTCGAGGAGGTCGTTTCCGAAACGGAGTTCATCGAAAACGAGGCTGAAAGGAAGAGGATCGAGGTCCTTCTTTCGGGTCCCTACGATAAGAATAACGCAATTGTTTCCTTCCACCCGGGAGCAGGCGGCACAGAGGCGCAGGACTGGGCTTCTATGCTATACAGAATGTATACGAGATGGGGCGAGAAGAGCGGCTTCAACGTTAAGCTTATAGATTGGCTTGACGGAGACGAGGCGGGTCTTAAGTCTGCAACCATTATGGTTGAGGGCATCAACGCATACGGCTATCTCAAATCCGAGAACGGCGTTCACAGGCTTGTGCGCGTTTCTCCCTTTGATGCCTCGGGCAGACGTCACACCTCCTTTGCCTCGGTTGAGGTAATGCCCGAATTTGAGGACGACGACACCATCGTGATAAAGGACGAGGATATCGAGGTCACGGCTCACAGATCCTCGGGCGCGGGCGGTCAGCACATCAATAAGACAGACTCGGCTATCCGTATCGTTCATAAGCCCACGGGCATTGTTGTCGGTTGCCAGACCGAGCGTAGCCAGCTTCAGAACAAGGAGACGGCTATGAAGATGCTGAAGGCAAAGCTTATGGAGATCAAGCTCCGCGAGAAGCTTGATAGGATAGAGGATATTCAGGGAAACAAGGCGAATATCGAATGGGGCAGCCAGATCCGCTCCTACGTGTTTATGCCCTACACCCTTGCCAAGGACACAAGAACGGGCTATGAGGACGGAAATATCGACTCGGTTATGGACGGCGAGATAGACGGCTTTATCAACGCATACCTGAAGCACATCTCCGCAAACCCCGAGGAGCAGTAAGAAAAATTTCTTCCCGAATTTCTTTGAGAATAAAATTTAAATAAAAACCGCATTCAAGGCAAGCCAAAACGGTGCTTTGAGTGCGGTTTTTGTTATGTTTTATTTACATATTCCCTTAAGAATAAGCTTATTTACTGCTTCGCGTACCTTAAGCATCTCCTCTGCCGAGCGAGCGCAACGCTCGAAGGTTATCTCGTCGCCGAGGGCATCCTCCATTGCGCGGACGACCTCCTCGTGAGAGAAATATTTTTCGGCAAGCTTCATTGCGCGGAAGTCCTGCATCGCCTCCTCCATAGTGAGGATACGGATGGATTCAAGGGGTGTGCCGTCGTTATTCGGGTAGACGATAAAGGTGTCTCCCGCAGGTACCCAATCCTCGCCCGAAAGGTCAAGATAGGGGTTGATGGCATCGCCCGAGGCGCGGTTATTATAGTAGTTATAGCCCCAATGAAGGAAGCCCTTAACGTCGTATTTATAGAGCTGCATACCGATGGAGCGAGTGCGCCAGGAGGGCATAGCGAGATAGCAATTTGAATAGTCAACTACCTGGTTGCAGGCGTAGTAGACCCAAAGATTTTTAACGCCCGCCTCGATAAACGGCATTGCGTGGCAGGTTACGGGCACAGGCTCCGTTACCGCTCCGATATTATAGAATTCGATATTTGAGAGGGCGTCCATAATCGTGTAACCCTCTAAAAGATCGTCGATATTGGTTTTGATCTTATTGAAGTGCTCAAGGTCGTCGATACCCGGCTCGTCTGCAATATGGAAGAAGCAACGCTTATCGTCTCCGCGCGCCTTCATATGAGAGAGGAAGGCGGTGATAAGTGCGCGAAGAAATCTTACGTATTCGGGGTCGTCCGAGAGAGTTTCCCAGCCGAATATCATTTTCTCTTCGCCATCGACCCTCGCATAAACGTGAGCCGAATGAGCCGCCTTATGCTGATCGTAGAAATGGGATATTTCAAAATACTTTATGCCGATCCTATCGCACATATCGACCCATCTATCCACGTTGTCGAAGCCGAATTTATATTCACCGTCCACAACCTCAACGTCAACGAGCTGGCAGTTTTCTCTCTCAAAGGGAGGAAGCACGTTAAGAGCGGGGGTGAGGAGTGTGGTGTAGAGAACGTTTCTTCCTCTTTTTGCGGCGACCCTTGCGAACTCCTCAACTATCCTCCAATGCTCCTCCGACCAAGCCTTAACGCGATAATAAGAGGCGAGGCAATCGGGATAGAACCATTGGGTGTGAAGAAGGGTCTGCTCGGGAAGGCTTGCGGGAATTACGTTAATTTTAACGGTGTTGGTTGAGAGGCACTCGCCCGAGAAGGAGGCAAAGCCTGTGTCGCCGACTGCGGCACTTGTGAGATAAACCGAGACAGAAAGCTCGGTGCTTCCCGAGAAGCCCTCGGGTACGTCGATCTCAAGCCAGAGTGAGCGAAGCCTGTCTCTGCCAACGACGATCTTGCCGCCGTATCGCATAGGAGTGAGGATGTCGGGATATATGCCCGAGGAGAGGCGAAGATAGTTTTTATCCTCCTTGACGCTTGGGTGAGTCGGTCTTTCAACGGGAACGCATCTCACATCCCTCATTCTGACGTGCTCCGCAAGAGAGCCCTCAAGCCTAACCTCGCAGAAGGGGCGGATGGGGAGCTGATTCTCCGAGCCCTCGTCAACGTATGCAAATTGAATATTCAGCACCTCGCCGCCAAGCACGTTGATCGAGGTGAGCGCGTCAAAGGAATCTATCTTATCATCGATAAAGAGCTTTTCCTGACCCGATATCAGCTTTGTTTTAAACATTTTCCTTCTCCTTACTTAATGAGTTTAAATAATTACTTGATGAGTTTAAATAATTTACAGTCATAATAAACGCGGTCTCTTTTACGGCAGAGCCCTTCCGAGCGCGAAGGTATCAGTTTCCCGAAAGAATAAACGAGCGAAGCTCCTCCACGGTGTCTATAAGCCTTGCGGCACCCGCTTCGCGAAGCACCTCGGGCTTGCGGAAGCCCCAGGTCACGGCAACGGCTCCGTCAAGAGAAGCGGCGATGCCTGTTTTAACGTCCACCTCGGAGTCTCCGATATAGCAGCATTCCTCCCCTTTGACACCGAGCTCGGAAAGTATTCCGAAAATGCCGTCGGGTGCGGGCTTCAGGGGTATGCCCTCTCTGCCGCCGTGAACAACGTCGAATAAGCCGCCAAAGAAGGTGTCGATTATGGAGCGGGTTGCAAAGTCGGGCTTATTTGAAAGAACGGCAAGCTTTATTCCCTTCTCCGAAAGCTCGGAGAGAAGCTCGCATATTCCGTCGTATGGTCTTGTGAGGTAACTCGGGGCTTCATCGTATGCATCCGAATACTCGCGGTAGAAGGTGGCGAAAAAGTCGGGGTCGTCGATATCTCTTGCGCGGAGCACCTGCCAAATAAGGTTTTTTGCGCCGTTTCCAACGTAGCCGACTATCTCATCCTCATCCGTGCCCCGAAGCCCGTGTGCCCCAAGGGTGATCTCGATATAATGAGTGATCGTTGTGATCGTGTTTAAAAGAGTACCGTCAAGATCGAATATACAGCATTTAAACATTTGTTTTGTCCTTTTTTGTATATAGTTATTTACATTTAGTCTAATTTGAGCTTGTCATTTGCAAAATCGTCTATTATTGCCTCAATAATTTTTTCATCAATTTTGCGCTTATTTCCTTTGATCGCAAGCACCATATTTTCGGGCTTGAAGATCACCCTCGCCGCGTCTCTTATCCGCTCTGGAGTGATGGCGGCATAGACCGCCTGCCTCTCGGGAATGCTCTTATATTCACAGCCCATCATCTGCGTGTCGTAGGCGAAGGTGTAGCCAAGCTCGCGGGGATCGTCAAGGAGGAGCTCGCCTCCCGAGACGTAGCCGTGCTTCATACATTCATCCTCCGCCATGATGCGGCGCTTCATATCCGAGAGTATTGCGAGAGTGAGCCTTACAGCCTCGTATAGTGAGCCTCGGCGCACCTCGTAGGTGAAGGCGAAGGTGCCGATATTCTTATATTTCTCAACACTTCCCGACACGTCGTAGAACACGCCGCGCTTCTCGGAAAGTTCTATATAAAACCTTGAATTATTGCCGCCGAGCAGGATGTCGTAGAGAAGGTCGTCCACCCCCGTCGAAAGCCTTGACATATCCATATCAAAGGAGAAGCGGACCATTGTGAAGTCTGCGTTTTTAATATGAGCACGACTGTCGCGGCGGAAGAACTTTTCGGGGACCTCGGCAATATTTTCGTGAGGCTTGCCGCATCCGAGCGTAACTTCGTCAAGTAGCTTTTTAAGATATTCAAGCTCATCCTCGCCAAATCTGCCCGAAACGTAGATAAATGCGTTTTCGGGGGTGAATACGCTCTGCCTGTATTCCTCAAGGCGACGGCGGGTTATCGCGCTTATGCCGCCGAGAGTGCCGAGGATGGTGCGCGAGAGGGGCGTGCCCTCATATACTATTCCTGCTGAAAAGGCGGCGAGGGAGGTGCGGTCGTCCGACTCTCGGATCTCTGCCTTTATTCTTGCAAGCTCTGCCGAAAACTCCTCGCGGGACAGGGAGATGGGTGAAAAGAGCCTTGCTATGATCTGTGCCATCGTTCGGAAGCCGCGATATTCACCCGAGGCGCCGAATTGCATCATTTCGTTGTAGGTCGCCGCGTTCAGCTCAATGGACTCTCTGTCCAGTGTGGCGTAAAGTCCGCCGTCCATAAGAATATTTACGTTTCTGTAAAGAACGTGCTCAAGAAAATGGGTTATTCCGTTTTCCTCGGGTCGCTCGTAAAGACAGCCCGCCTTAACGTAGAGAGAAATATGGCAGGAGTGTATGTCGGGGCTTTTATAGCTATAAATTTTTATGCCGCTTTTTGCGGTGATAACTCTTTGCATTTCCATAATTTCTCCCTTCCGCCCCGAGGGGCTTATTTAATTGATCAAAGCTTTTTGAGCTTTGCGAAGGTTGCCATCAGCTTCTTCTTGCCAACGGTCTCAAACTCCACCTCGTAAAGCACGTCGCCGCCGAGATCTCTTGCCGAGAGAATAACGCCTCTGCCAAAGCTTGCGTGCTCAACTCTCGTTCCCTCCGCAAGACGGACGATGCCGTATTTTTCGGCACCCTTGCGAGGGGCGGGCTTCGGCGAGCCGATATCCGCTCTGCGGCGAAGCTCGGAGAGATCGCTGTTTTCAAAGAAGGGCTCCTGCCTCTGCCTGCGATAGAACTCATTCACTCTCGGAGGCTCCTTGCGAGGCATTTCCGCATCTATAAGGGATCTTGGTATTTCCGCGGCAAACCTTGAGAGCTTATTTACGGTGGTCTTGCCGTACATAAACCTTGTCGCGGTGGAGGTGATATAGAGCTTTTCCTTTGCTCGGGTTATGGCAACGTAGGCAAGGCGGCGTTCCTCGGAGAGCTCCGAGGGCTCGCCAAAGTTCTGCTGGGAGGGGAAAATTCCCTCCTCCATTCCCGCAATGAACACCACGGGAAATTCAAGACCCTTGGCGGCGTGAATGGTCATAAGCACAACGGCATCTGCCGACTCGTCGTATTTGTCAATATCGGTGATGAGGGCTATCTCCTCAAGAAAGCCCTGCGATGTGGGCTCTGTTTCTTCGTTCAGGCATCTTTGCTCGTATTCAGCCGCGCCGTTGATAAGCTCGGCGATATTTTCCTGCTTGCCTCTGCCCTCAAAGCCCTCCTCGATCAGCATATTGCGATAGCCGCTTCGCTCGTAGAGCTCCGTGAGTATCTCGGAGGGAAGCCTTTTCTCCTCGCGGACGGAGTTGATCATACCCGTGAAGGCGGTGAGCCTTTCGGCATATTTCAGAAGGGCGGTATATTCGCTCGCCCGCTCCATTACCGTGAACATAGAGAGCCCCTCCACCTCGGCGATCCTCTCTATTGCATCAACCGCAACCGAGCCGATCTTCCTTTTGGGCTCGTTGATTATTCTCTTGAGCCTTAAGTTATCGTCGGGAGTAGTTACCACGGTGAGATAGGAGACCATATCCTTGACCTCCTTGCGGTCGTAGAAGCGCATATCGCCGATAACGCGATAAGGAATTCCGCTCTTTGAGAACACCGTCTGAAGGGATCTGCCTAGGGCATTGGTGCGATAAAGAACGGCATAGTCCGAATACTGTCTGCCGCCCACCTTCACACCGTGGGATATCTTATCGAGAATATATCTTCCCTCATCGTCGGCGTTGTCTGCCGTGTGCATTGAGATATGCTCGCCGCGCTCCTTTGCCGACCAGAGGGATTTCTTGTGCCTGTCCTCGTTATGATCAATAACGCCGTTTGCCGCATCAAGTATATTTGAGGTGGAGCGATAATTCTGCTCCAGCTTGATAACGGTGGCATCGGGGTAGGTCTTATCGAAATTCAGGATATTTTCGATGGTTGCGCCTCGGAATTTATATATGCTCTGATCGTCGTCTCCAACGACCATTATATTTTCATAGCCTCCCGAAAGAAGCCTTGTGAGCTGAAATTGCGCGTAGTTTGTGTCCTGATATTCGTCAACTAGCACGTAGCGGAACTTCCTCTGATAGTAATCTCTAACCTCGGAGTCCTCGTTCAACAGCTCCACAGTCTTCATTATTATATCGTCAAAATCAACCGCGTTATGCTCGTGCATCTTCTTTTGGTAGTAGCGGTATATCTCCGCCACCTTGCGCCATCTTGGGTCGCCGTCAAGCTCAACCTCGTCGGGGCCGTGGAGCTTATCCTTTTCGCGGCTGATCATATCCGCCACCGATCTTGGAGGAAGGCTCTTTTCATCTATATTCATAGCCTTCATACAGTCGGAGATCATACGCTTTTTATCGTCGGTATCGTATATTGAAAAGCCGTCCTTAAGCCCGACTCGCTCGGCATATTTGCGCAGAATACGCATACACACCGAATGGAAGGTGCCTGCCCAGATGGAGGAGGAGATGGATTCGTCGCTGAAGCTTTTTGCAAGGCGGTCGCGTATCTCCCCCGCCGCCTTATTGGTGAAGGTTATGGCAAGGACCTGCCAGGGTGGGGTGGGGTCTGTGATAAATTGAGGAAGGATATCCTCCTCGATCTCCTCGGGGGTACATTCTATGGCAAGCTCAAGAGCCGAAACACCCTCCTCGGTGATCCATTCGGGAACGGAGTCGTCGTGATAGGCGTTGCCGTATTTGATAAGATAGGATATTCGGTTAACGAGCACGGTGGTCTTTCCGCTTCCCGCACCCGCAAGCACAAGCAGAGGGCCGTGAGCGCAGAACACAGCGCGGCATTGCTCGGGGTTAAGGCTCGCGCCAAAAGCCTTGTCAAATAGGGCTCGCTTTGCCTTTAGGTATCTTTCCCTGATATCCATTTTTTTCTCCGCTTCCTTTCTTAAGTCTCAATAAATTTTACAGCCAATTTCGTCAAGGATTTATGCATTTTAAACAATTCGCATTTTTTACGAATATATTTCACATCTGCCTTGTTTGCTTTTCACTTCGAGTGGCGACTCCTTTTCCCTTTCGTGCCCCGATAAAGTATCCTTTCCCGAAGGAGAAAGGGGAGCTGCCGTCTGCTACGGCAAAAGTTTTCAACATTTCGGGCTGTTGAAAATGTTGAAAACCTCCTGTCGAAAAAAGGCAGATAATGCCGAACAGGTTAGTTACCGACCCAAGTTTTCAACATTTTATTCCACATTTCAAACAAGCAACGCCAAATCGGGGCTGATTTTTGAAAAAACTATCCTTTTCCGTTTTTGCTGACCTTTGGCGTTTATTTCGGATATATGGCATTTGTTTGCATATTATCCGCGAAGCCGCCAAAAAGCTTACGGAGCCGTTCGTAAAAAATTCGACTATCTGCCGAAGTCAGTTACTTTTTCTTTCCGCGCGAGACAGCTCTGCCGCTCCCTGCGCTTTTTCTGCTTTGTGCGGCGGCACCTCTTTGGGCGGATGCTCCGCGACTGTGCGCCGAGGTATTCTTTGACAGCTTGGGCTTTGCCGCGATGGGCTTCGCGCCCTTTTTGGATATATGCTTTCCGAGGGCATCCGAGCCACGTCGACCGCGTGCGTCGTTTTCTCTGTTTGCGTGCAAAGCATTGTTTGCATTTTTGCAATTCTTTGACGCGAACGAGGGATTTTTCGACCTTTTGGTTTTAGGGTCGTACATTGAGGGCGAGCCCTTACCGAAGGCGGGGCGAACGAGACATTCGGGACCCGTGCCGATAAGATCCTCCCTGCCTGCGAGAGCGAGAGCCTCGCGGACAAGGTTTGCGTTTTCGGGCTTTGAATATTGGAGCAGAGCGCGCTGGAGTCGCTTTTCGTTATAGTCGGTCGTCACCTTCACGCTCTTACCTGTCATCGGGTGAATACCCGTGTAGTACATAACCGTGGATATTGTACCCGGGGTGGGATAGAAGTCCTGCACCTGCTCGGGCATATAGCCCCATTTCTTAAGCCATATCGCCATTTCAACCGCGTCCTTCATCGTGGCACCCGGGTGGCTCGACATAAGATAGGGCACAAGATATTGCTCAAGCCCTGCTTTATTGCAGAGGGCAAAATATTTCTTTCTGAACGCCTCGTAGACCTCGATGGGCGGCTTACCCATCATTGAGAGGGCGTTATTTGAGCAGTGCTCGGGGGCGACCTTCAGCTGACCCGAAACGTGGTGAGAGACCAGCTGCTCAAAGAAGGAATCGTCCTTATCAAGAAGCAGATAATCAAATCTTATTCCCGAGCGGACAAACACCTTTTTCACCTTGGGTATCTTCTCTATTTCCCGAAGCATCTCGGCATATTCGCTATGGTCCACCTTAAGGTGCTTACAGGGAGTGGGAGCGAGGCATTTTCTCGTAGGGCAAACGCCCGCCGTCCTTTGCTTATCGCAGGAGGGGTAGCGGAAGTTTGCGGTAGGTCCGCCAACGTCGTTTATGTAGCCCTTGAAATCGGGCATCGCGGCGATCTTCCGTGCCTCTGCGAGCACGCTTTCAGAGCTTCTTGAGCGCACCTCCCTACCCTGATGAAATGCTATGGCGCAGAAATTGCAGGCTCCGAAGCAGCCTCGGTTATGGGTGATGGAGAACTTCACCTCGGTGATAGCGGGAACGCCGCCGAGGGGCTCGTAGTCGGGGTGATAATCTCTTGCGTAGGGCAAGGAATATACCCAGTCCAGCTCCTCTCGCTCAAGAGGGGGCATCGGGGGATTTTGCACGAGCATTTTGTCTCCGTAATATTCTATTATTGCCTTGCCTCGAACAGAGTCGGTGTTTTTATATTGAGTCGCAAATGCGCGGGCATAAGCCTCCTTATCCGACTTCAGAAGGTCGTAGTCTCCCACCTCCACCGAATCGAAGTGCACAGCCTCGCCGCGCCTTGCAAGGTACACGCTTCCGCGCACGTCACGTATCTTGCGCACGGGAACTCCCTTATCAAGAAGCTTTGCTATTCGGGGTATGATATTTTCGCCCATACCGTAAGTAAGTATATCCGCTCTTGAATCAACGAGGACCGAGCGGCGCACCTTATCGTCCCAATAATCGTAATGGGCAAAGCGGCGAAGGGATGCCTCAAGTCCGCCGATTATGATGGGAATATCGCCGTATGCCTCCCTGATCCTGTTGCAATAAACGATGACGGCTCTGTCGGGTCTTGCGCCCATTTTGCCGCCCGCGCTGTAATAATCGTAGGTTCGTTTTTTCTTGGCGACCGTGTAGTGAGCCACCATAGAGTCGATATTTCCGCTTGTGACGAGAAAGCCGAGGCGAGGTCTGCCAAAGCGCTTGAAATCTGCGGTGCTCTTATAATCGGGCTGGGAAAGTATGGCAACGCGGAAGCCCTCCGCCTCAAGGACTCTTGAAATTATCGCAACGCCAAAGGACGGGTGATCCACGTATGCATCACCCGTTACGTATACAAAATCGACCTCCGACCAATTTCTGTCGGCAACGTCCCCTGCTGTTATGGGGAGAAAATCAAGTCTGTCCATTCTTTTCCTTTGCTATCCGATCAAAGCGAGAAGCTATCAAGCTCGACCTCGGTCTGCTCGCCGTTTTCCATATTGCGAAGCTGAGCCTTGCCCGATTCGATCTCGCTGTCTCCTATAATGAGCGTGTAGCCCGCGCCGATCTTATTTGCGTATTTCATCTGCGCCTTAAGGCTTCTGCCCACAACGTCGCACTCTGCATAGAAGCCCTCGCGGCGAAGTCTTTCGGTGATGGCAAGACCCTTCACAAGAGCCGCCTCACCCATTGCGGCAATATAAAGCCTCGGCTTTGCCGCCTCAATATTATCAAGCCCCGCCTCGCGCATTGCGAGGATAAGGCGTGTGATACCCATACCAAAGCCGATACCAGGGAGCTCGGGTCCGCCGATAGAGGAAACGAGACCGTCGTATCTGCCGCCTCCGCAGACAGTGGACTGTGCGCCGATGCCCTCTGCTATAAACTCAAATACGGCACCCGTGTAGTAATCAAGACCGCGAACGATAGAAGGATCGATCACGTATTCAATATTCATTGCATCAAGAGCCGAGCAAAGGAGCTTGAAGTTCTTCTCGCAGCTCTCGCAGAGGTGGTCAACGGTCTTCGGTGCTCCCTTCGCGCCCTCTGCGCAATCGGGATTTTTGCAATCGAGAAGGCGGAGGGGGTTTTTATCAAGGCGGGATTTGCAGGTGTCGCAAAGCTTATCCGCTCTGGAATTGAAGTAGCTGACGAGGGCGCCGCGATACTTGGGGCGGCACTCCTTACAGCCTATGGAATTTATGTGAAGCTTAACGTTTTTAAGACCCACGCGGCGGATGACCGAATTTGCAAGGGCGATGGCGGTGGCGTCTGCGGCAGGGCTATACGAGCCGAACATCTCTGTGCCGAACTGGAAGAACTCGCGGCTTCTGCCCGCCTGAGGCTTCTCGTGGCGGAAGCAGGAGATGATGTAATAGAATTTCAGCGGCATAGGATCGGAGCATTTGCCGTTTTCTATAATGGCTCTCGCAACCGATGCGGTGCCCTCGGGGCGAAGGGAGATAGATCTGTCCTCGTCTCTGTCCACAAAGGTATACATCTCCTTTTGCACAACGTCGGTCGTGTCTCCGACTCCTCTGACGAAAAGCTCGGTATTCTCAAAGGTGGGGGTGCGGATCTCGCCGTAGCCGTACTTCTCCGCCTCCTCACGCATAATATTTTCAATGTATCTCCAAAGCGGTGTCTCGCTCGGGAGAATATCCATAGTACCCTTTACCTTCTGTATCATTTTTACTTCTCCTTTTCTATAAACACGAAGTGTTGTATCTCTCTCACTCGTGCGCTTTATCCAAAAGCATTTTCAGCCGCTCGCCGTCTCCTATCCAATGGAGCATTCCGATCACCGCCTCAAAGCCTGTGGCTGCTCTGTAATCGGCGGCGGAGGCGTGGCGCGGACGGTTAAGATGACCCGAATTTGCGGCTCGGCGGTAGACCTCTGCCTCATCCTCAAGAAGCAGGGGCTCTATTTTCCGCATCATTTCGGCCTGCGCCTCTGCCGTAACGTATTTAAGCGCCGCCTCATTCAGCTCGCCCGATTTACAGATACCTCTGGCAACGAGCATTTCGCGGACGTAGAGACCGTGGCGTGCGTCACCGAGATATGCAAGAGCCATCACCGCGGGGAGCGAGGCTCCAACGACCTTTTCGTGCATAGGTAGACCCCCAATTTATTCACTCCTAATATTTTAACATATTTTATTTACAAAATCAATACTCTTTATAAATAATAATTCTGATAAAATTTATAAATAATAATTCTGATAAAATTTAGCAAAGCCACTTGATTTTGCCCTTTTATTTTGGTATAATTATTTAAGAGGAAGTGTCAGATGGATAATTACGGATATATAAAAGAAAATTTTGATGCTCTTTCCTTGGAAATTGCCGAATACGGCAAGCGTTACGGAAGGAGGATAACCCTCGTTTCGGTCACGAAAAGCGGAACGGACGAGGAGCTTGTTGCTCTTTGCCGAGCTGGAGCCTCGGATATAGGCGAGAACCGCCCGGGTGAGCTTGCAAGGCGAGGTGTGCTTCTTAGGGAGGCGGGGCTTACTCCCACCCTTCACGAGATAGGAAACCTTCAGCGCAACAAGGTGAAGCTTATAATAGAAAACGTTGCTCTTATACATTCGCTTGATTCCCTCTCTCTTGCCGAGGAGATCAACAAGCAGGCGGCAAAATGCGGCCGTCGCGTGCCTGTGCTCATTGAGATCAATTCGGGGCGCGAGGAAAACAAGGGCGGCATTTTACCCGAGTGTGCCGAGGAATTTTTCCTCAAGGTGAGAGAGCTTCCAAGCCTTTCGGTGGCAGGGCTTATGACTATGGGATCTGTGTGCACAGAGCCCGAGGATTCAAGAAAATACTTCCGCCTGACATACGAGCTCTACCGCGAGCTTTCGGAGAAATACGGCTTCGAGGGCGAGGGTATACTCTCAATGGGTATGAGCGATAGCTATAAGGTCGCTATTGAGGAGGGGTCAACGCTTGTGCGCGTGGGCCGTCGCCTTTTCCGTCACGACTAGCTCTGCCAAAGGCAGACCGCGCTCGGTTGCGCGCCCTGTGGGCGGCTTTGTCGGTGCGCCTCTTGGATAATGCCGAGAGTAAAAATGAGAAAATAATGCTAAAGGAGAATATAAAATGTTTGGATTTTTCCCCAAGAAGGACAAGAATATCGAGGAGACAGAAATAAACTTCAAATCCTACGAGGATAGCGTTGCTCCCGAGGCAGCACCTGCCCAGGAGCCTGTGGAGGAGCCCGCGCCCAAGAAGACCGTGGCTTCTATGACGGCAAACGGAGATAACGACAGCAACATTGAGCTTAAGGTGGTCCGCCCCTCCGATTTCTCCGAGGTGAGCGACATTGCCGATCATCTTATCCGCGGCTGCACCGTTGTGCTCAACACCGAGGAGCTTGATATCAAGGCAACTATGAGAATGCTTGATTTCCTCAACGGCGTTACATACACCACAGGCGGCGAGATCAAGAACGTAAATAACACCACCTTCATCATCACGCCCAACTACGTTGACGTATCGGACAACTGAAAAAAGCAATCAAAGCAATCTCCCGACTCTGCCGTGACGGATATGGTCGGGGGATTTTCAAAACATTAAGATAGGTTTAGTTTAACTTGGAAACAACACTTTTTATTATTGCAAAAACGATCGCGATCCTTCTTGACGTGGTCTACTTTGCTATGGTCGCAAGGGTATTTCTTCCCTTTCTCGTCAATCCCGAGGAGAGCAAGCTATACGCCGTTGCCTCGGCGCTCAGCGAGCCCTTTATAATTCCCTTCCGCTTCCTTTTGATGAAGCTGAATATAGGGCAGGATTCTCCTATTGACTGGTCGTTTTTCGTCGCCGCCATTGGAATGGCACTGCTAAAGGCGTTTTTACCTGCGATCTAGAGCAAATTTTATTTTTAAGGACAAGAAAATGAAGCTATTCAAAAGAATGCCGACTCAGAATTACCTCATATACAGCATACTTATCGTGGCGGGAATAATCCTCGACCAGGTAACGAAGCTTGTTGTGTCAACCAATATGAGGCTTCATCAGTCGATCCCCGTGATAGAAAACGTTTTGCATATTACCTTCGCCACAAACGACGGCGCGGGCTTCGGTATGCTGGACGATAAAAGATGGATATTTATGTCGGTCTCCACGGTGGCGATAATCGCCTTTTCCCTTTATCTTTTCCTCGGTCACGCAGACGGCAAGCTCTTCGGGCTTTCCATCGCTATGGTGGTCTCGGGAGGTATCGGAAATATGATAGACAGAGTGTTTCTCGGCGAGGTGGTGGACTTCATTCACACCCCCTTCGTTAAGTACCCTAAATTCACCGACTACGGCGTTTATTGGTCGGATTTTCCGATTTACAATATCGCCGATTGCTTTGTGACGGTCGGTGCGGCTCTGCTTATATTCGCTCTTGTGCGCTCCATTATCAAGGAGAGCAAGGACGCAAAGCAAAGGAAGGGCGAGAAGAAATGAGGCTCACCGTCGAGGGCGGCGCGGGAATGCGACTCGATGCCTTCGTTGCGGAGGCGAGTGAGCTTTCAAGAAGTGCCGCGGCAAAGCTTATTGAGGACGGCGAAATAACCGTAAACGGCAGACCCGTGCAGAAAAAATACGTTACCCGAGAGGGAGACGAAATAGAAATTTCCCTTCCCGAGCCAAAGGAATACGAGGCTGTGGCGGAGGATATTCCTCTTGACGTTGTTTTTGAGGACGATGATATAATCGTTATCAACAAGCCCTCGGGAATGGTGGTGCATCCCGCCCCGGGTAATTACACGGGAACGCTTGTGAACGCCCTGCTTTATCATTGCCGCGATTCGCTTTCTGGCATTGGGGGAGTGCTTCGCCCCGGTATCGTCCATAGGATAGATAAGGACACCTCGGGGCTTCTTGTTGTGGCAAAGTGCGATGAAGCTCACTCATCCCTCTCCGAGGAGCTTAAGTATCACGGAATAGAGAGAGAATACAGAGCACTTGTGGCAGGGGGCTTTTTCGAGGATGAGGGGATCATCGATCTTCCCATCGGCAGGCATCCCGTGGACAGAAAAAGGATGGCTGTGGTGAGAGACGGCACGGCAAGAGAGGCAAGAACTCACTATAAGGTGCTTGAGCGGTTTGAGGGCGTGAGCTACCTTTCCCTGCGGCTTGAAACAGGCAGGACCCATCAGATAAGAGTTCATATGTCGCACAAGGGGCATCCGCTTCTCGGCGACCCCGTGTATCAAAAAAGCAAGACCCAATTTGAACAAAAGCACCCTTCCCTTTTCGATGGGCAGGCATTGCACGCCATAAGGCTCTCCCTCACTCATCCGAGGACGGGCGAGAGGATGACCTTTGAATCAAGTCTGCCCGAAAATTTTGAACGTGCGCTTGATATATTAAGGAAGAAAAGTCTTGGCTGATAGGAGCGCATCTATGTAAGGTGCGCCCTTTTGCTTTTTTACACCTTCCATCAAAAGGCGAGGTAAAGCAATTCTAACCTTAAAAAGGAGTGAATATGAAAAAACTTATTTGCTTACTTTTACTTTCCCTCACGGTCCTCGGGCTTTTTGCCTGCGGCGAGGGCGAGGAGACGAACCAACAGGATAGCAAGCCTCATGACGACGGCACGCGAACCTCCTTTGCCGAGGGAGATTATATTATGCTCGCCTCTGCAACCGAGGCTGAAAAGGAGCTTTCCTATAAGCTTAAGGATGCTCTTGATCCTCTGCTCGGCGAGGAGGGGCTTGCCTATATCGGCTCGCAGTATTCCACCGCGGCGGAGCACGAAATACTTATCGGCATTTACGACGAGGAGAGAGTGGCGACCGTGGAAGCCCGTCGGATAGTTGAAGCTATGTCGGGCGGCACAAGATACGATATGGATTACGCGGTCTACGCCCACGGCGGCTGCATTGCCATCTATTACGAGACCTGCGACATTGCCACGGTCTCGGCGGCAGAGGTGCCTGTTGAGAGAATAATCGGCGAGATATTATCCCGAGGGCTTCCCGATCTTCCCTCGGGCGAGGTTATGCGCGGCAGAGTCGATCTCTATTCCTTGCAGGTCAGAGCTGATGAGGAGATGCTTCTGGAGCGGTGGTCGGCTCTCACGGAGGAGCTTGGCGAGGAGCGCGTGAGCGCGCTGAAGCTCCTTTACAGCCTTTATTCGGATAAGATCCCCGATTGGTCGGCATCCCTTTACGCAAAGGGCTATTACAACGCGGAGTACGGAATGTATCTCGGCGGATTTTACGAATCCGCAAGCGGCAGAGACAACCTGGGCTTCGGGCCCGACGTTGAGGCGACTATGCAGACCCTGCGCTTTATTGAGCAATCGGGAATGATAGACCATCTTGGCGACATAAGCCTCGCGCTTCCCGAATGGATGCAGCATCAGATGGTTTATTTTGCAAAGAGCCTGCAAGCAAAGAACGGCTATTTTTATCATCCCCAATGGTCGGTCGATGCGACTAACAAAAATCTTGGCAGACGAGGCAGAGACCTCGGCTGGGCGGTGGGTATTATGCAGACCTTTGGCGCAGAGCCCACCTACAACACGCCGAGCGGAGTGAGGGGCGACAAAATCAGCGCGGACGATTATCTCCGATCGGTGGGCATAGAGCCTCCCGCATCTCCCTTTGAGTCCGGAGCACTTACGGCAAGGCTTGGTGAGGGATGTGCCGTGATGGTGTCAAGGGTCGTTACGGTCTCATCGGACAACACCGATTTCCTTTTAGATTTTGAGCTTTTCATTGATTATATTGAAAGTAAGGATATAGACACAGAGCCCTATCACAGCACCTTCAATTCCACAGCCTCCCAGATAAAGGCGGCAAGCGCGAAAATGGGCAAGTACACCCCCGCCTCGGACGTGACGGAGGAGAAATACCTCAAATATTCGGGACTTGATATGTGCGGAATATTGATGAAATATCTTAACGATCACATAAACCCGAAAACGGGGCTTTGGGGCAACGACTGGGAAAAATACAACGAGGCTCTTGATCTTGCAGCAGACACGACCACCCCGAGAATGACGGGCACGGAGTTCAAATACACCAACGGTCTTCACGGACATATCGCAATATACAACAGCTGGGGCGTGGCTTATCCCGAGCCTGCTCTGGCGGCAAGATCGGTGCTCCGTGGGCTTCTTTCCGACGAGCCCTCCGAGAGCAATATCTGCTCGCTTTATAATCTGTGGTTCTGCATTTCCTCGCTTCGCACGAACGTTGAGCTGCGGCATCCCGCAAGCACTCGCGACGAGGTGCTTGGAATTATCGACGACGCACTTGGTCGCGACGGAGCGGCGGCTCTCATCAACACTTATCATAAGCTTGCAAAATATCAGAAGCCCGACGGCGGCTTTGCTCACAATATTTACACGGGCACCCCGAGAAACCAGGGTATGCCCACGGGACTTGGACTTAACGAATCCAATCTCGATGCGGTGTGCATCGGTACGACAGGTATGGTGAGGACCGTGTTTGATTCCTTCGATACGGAGAGTATTCCCATTTATACCGTCTCGGACTTTATGAGATATATGGCTATAATTGAGGATAGCAAGCCTGTGATGAAGGCACCCTATTCGGTCTCGACCATTGATTTTGAGGACGGAGTGATCCCGCCCGTTATCAGCTCCGAGGGCGAGCTTTCGGTGATGGACGGCGCGCTTTGGATCTCGGGCGGTGCGAATATTGCGGTCTCTCCTCTTTCGGATATCGGCTCGGCTATAATTTTCAGGGCGGATATTGAGGCTCTGGAGGGTGATTATCGCTTCACCCTGATGGGTGACGGCGAGCTTCTTTGCTTCACCTTAAGGCTTGCTGACGGCAAGCTTCGTATTGTTTCGGAGGATGGGTCGACCATCGCCGAGGCGGAATACGGCTACGGTGGCACGCGCACGCTTCTTATTGAGCTTGAGGAGGTCTCGGGCGGTATTCTCGCTTATGCTTCCATCGGGGCGGCGGAGTGGGCGATCAGCTCCGAGAGGGCGGCTTCCATTGAGGCTATCAAGGGCATTAATATTGATTCGGCGGGGGGCGTGTTAAAAATTCACGAGCTTTGCTTTGCTCGCACCGAGCTTTCCGAGCATAGATTTGATGCCTTCCCCGAGGTTGCCATCAAGCACGTCAGCGGAGATGACGTTAAGGAAAACACTCTCACCGTGGAGGAGCTTTCGGGTGGCGGCGTGCTTCATTTCCATAGGGAGATAAACTATGACGGCTCCCAGAATTACTTTGATCTGACGGCATCCGAGCTATCCCGCGAGCCGAGCCTTGCGGTGTTTGAGACAAGAATGCTCATTGCGGAGGGCGGCAGCTATTCGCCTATCGATTTTTGCCTGATGCCTGCGGGGGCGGCAAAGTCCGACAGAGTTTTCAGGATGACCTTCTACGCCGCCAATATGAGCTATGGCACTTCGATATCGGTCTACGATTCGCCGAACGGCACACCCGGCTCCTCCAAAAAGCAGGCGACCGATGCGGTCATCGGGGAATGGTTCGATCTCAAAATAGAGTATTACGAGCCGAGCGGCGGCGAAGAATGTGTCATCAGGGTGCACATTAACGGCAAGTGCGTGCTTGAGACCTCCGAGGTCTACGGCTCGGCACAGCCTGTCGACGTAACCGACACGGTGCGCTTTGCGCCGCACACGCCTTTTATCGGAGACGTTTATTTCGACGATATGAGCTATGTTTTAAAGAGTAATTAAAGGAAGCAAAAACGGAAACGGAACATTTTTCCAAAACGTATTGACAAACCGATCGGGTTATGCTATTATGAACACGGCGACGGCGCCGAAAACGGTTTTTGAAAGGAAAATTTATGCTTAACGTAAAAATTATTTCGTCTCAGGACAAGGTGTTTTTCGATCAGTCCACGGATGATTTCAAATCGCTTGAGAGGATCAGCGTGCTGAGAGGCGAGAGGCTTTCGCTTCAGCTTATCTATGCCTTTGATCACAACGATCTTCACAGAACTCCCCTGTTTTATTCACCTGTGCTCGGCGGCGAGCTTGCAAAATACGCGACCCTTCGCGGCGTTAAGCACGTGCCCGTTATGAAATACGACGGAGATTATTCAAACCCCCATCTTGTTGATTATCTCCGCTTGCCTCCCGGGCTTTTCCCCGACCTTCTCACACCTCTTGCAGGCGGCAAAAACTTCGCTATCTGCGACAGAATGACGGAGAGCATCTGGATAGAGATCGATATTCCCGAGGATATGGCGGCAGGCAAATACGAGCTGCCTATCAGAGTTGATCTCGTTGAGGAGCAGATAGCCTTCGGCACGGGCGAGCCCGAAGAAGCCGCAAGCTGCTCTGTTGAGATTGAGGTCATCGGTGCGACCCTTCCCGAGCAGAAGCTTATGCACACCGAGTGGTTCCACGCCGACTGCCTTGCCCAGTATTATAACGTTCCCGTTTGGTCGGAGAGACATTGGGAGATCATAGAAAACTTTGCAAGAGTGGCGGTCAAGGGCGGCGTAAATATGCTTCTCACCCCTGTTTTCACCCTTCCTCTTGACACCTCGGTTGGCGGCGAGAGACTCACGACCCAGCTCGTTGGTATAAAGAGAACAAACGGCAGATACACCTTCAACTTCAAGCTTCTTGACAGATGGGTGGATATGTGCGACAGAGTTGGTATCAAGTACCTTGAGATATCCCATCTCTTCACTCAATGGGGCGCAACTCACGCACCCAAGATCATGGCGACCGTGGACGGCGAATATAAGAAGCTCTTCGGCTGGGAGACAGATGCTCACGGCGAGGAATATAAGAAATTTATGCGTTCCTTCCTGAAAGCTCTTTTGAAGCATATGAAGGCAAGAGGAGACGATGAGCGTTGCTTCTTCCATATTTCCGACGAGCCCAACAGCGAACAGCTGAAGGACTATAAGAAATCCAAGAGGATCGTGGATAATATTCTCAAAGATCACACCATTATGGACGCGCTCTCTCACGTTGAATATTTCAAAAAGGGCATTACAAAAACTCCTGTTCCGCTTGTCAGCCACGCAGAAGAATTCATTGAGGCGGGAATTGAAAATCTTTGGGTCTACTATTGCGGCGGCGGTCGCGGCGGATATTCAAGCCGTGTTTACGCAAAGCCCAATTACAACAACCGTTCTCTCGGTATGCAGCTTTACAAGGCAGGCGTTGTCGGCTTCCTTCATTGGGGCTACAACTTCTACAACACCCGCCGCTCCTTCGACTCCGTCAACCCCTTCGTTGAGGTAAACGGCGAGCATTGGGTGCCTGCGGGAGATGCGTTTATGGTCTACCCCGCGCAGAACGGAGAAGCGCTTGAGTCGCTTCGCTTCGTTGTGTTCAACGAGGGCTTGCAGGATATGAGAGCTATGCAGCTTTGCGAGAGCCTTTACTCCAAGGATGAGGTCGTCTCTGCTATCGAGGAGGTGCTTGGAGACACCCTCACCTTCACAAGATGCGCAAAGAGCTCCGAGGAGATGCTCGCTGTGAGAGAAAAGATCAACGAAATGATAAAGGCAAAGGTCTGATCCTTCTATCAAAAAGCTAAATTGCGGTCATTTTGCAAAATATTATTTACAAAATACACAAAAAGCTCCGTGCTGAAATTACGGCACGGAGCTTTCTCTTTTTCATTTTTTCACTTTGCCTCAATTTTGCATTCTGCATTTTGCATTCTGCATTTCTCAAAGCACCTTGGATAAGAACTCCTGAAGTCTTGGGTTCTTCGGGTTATCGAATACCTCGGCAGGTGTTCCCTGCTCCTTGATCTGACCCTCGTCAATAAAGAGTATGCGGTCTGCCGCCTCGCGGGCAAAGCCCATCTCGTGGGTAACGATAACCATCGTCATACCCTCGTTTGCCAGAGCGCGCATAAGGTCGAGAACCTCGCCGACCATCTCGGGGTCAAGAGCCGAGGTGGGCTCGTCGAAAAGAATGACCTTCGGGTTCATAGCAAGAGCGCGAACGATAGCAATTCTCTGCTTCTGACCTCCCGAAAGTGTTGAGGGATAAACGGTTGCCTTCTCCTCAAGACCTATTCTGCGAAGAAGCTCCATAGCACGCTCGCGAGCCTCAAGAACTATCTCCTTTTTGGTCTTGGTGATAGGAATAAGCTCCTTTTTATTCTTTCTGAAAAGGTTGGCGATCGTCCTCAGGGCGTTCTTAAGCTTTGCTCTTCTCAGGTTTCTTTTTCCAACGTAGATGGGAGCCAGAGTGATATTATCTATTACCTTTTTATTATTAAAGAGATTGAACTGCTGGAACACCATTCCGATGTGCTCTCTGTGGGTATTTATGTTTACCCTTCTATCCGCAATATCAACACCTTCAAAGATAATTGAGCCCGATGTGGGATCCTCCATACAGTTAAGACAACGGAGAAACGTGGATTTACCGCTACCCGAGGGACCGATGATAGCTACCTGCTCACCCTCGCGGATATCCTCGTCTATACCGCGGAGAACGTCCAGCTTGCCGTATGTTTTTGTGAGCCCGCGAACGCTGATAATAGGCTCGCCGATTTTCTTATTACTGCCTTCTTTCACTTTTCGCAAGCATCCTTTCCATAAGTTTTACAAGGGCGGCTATAACCGCAACTATAACCATATAGATTATCGCCATCACGAGATAGGGCACCATATATTCGTAAGAATTTGAAGCGAGGTACTGGAAGGTGGTCGTGATATCCACAGCACCAACGTAACCAACGACCGCCGTTTCCTTAACGAGGGCGATAAACTCATTACCGAGAGTAGGAAGGATATTTTTTATCGCCTGAGGAACTACTATCTTCAGCATTGAAGTCGAATAGGGCATACCAACAGCCCTTGCCGCCTCCAGCTGACCTGGATCAACCGAATTGATACCGCCGCGCATTATCTCGGATATGTACGCACCGCTATTTAATCCGAAAATGGTTATACAAGCGGCAACGGGATCCATCTGCACCTTCATAATGGGGAGAAGAAGGAAATATCCGACGAGAAGCTGAACGACAATGGGAGTTCCACGGAAGAGAGCAACGTATGCGCCAACGATATTATGGGCATACTTTATCACTCTGTTTGTGGGTCTGATAACTCTGATTACCGCAATTACCGTACCGATAACTATACCTATCATAAGACCTACGACAGCGATGAGAGCCGTGTTCTTCAAGCCCTCAAGGAGACGCTCATAGCCTTGATTGACTATGAACTGATCATAGAAGATCTTGATCTTTTTCGCAAAGCGGAACTTATCGTAGATATAATCGAAAAGAAGAACGATGGGCGGTATAACGCAAGCAAGCACCGTAAGATCTATCCAGTGCTTTTTGAAAAATCTGCCGATAGCCTTACCAATGCGCTTAAAGAGGTTTTCTTTTACACTCATTTTGATTACCTTTACTAGTTTTTTATGGCTATTGTGAAGCCGAATAACGCAAAACAAGGGAGACGTAAAATCTCCCCGTTTTGCTTTGAAAATTAGTTAGCTGCGTTTACCTTTTCAACGATTGCCTTTGCAGGACCCTCGTCGATAACAACGTACTTGATGTTGCCGTTAAGCATATCCTGAACAGCAAGAGCACCGTTATCGTGAGCAACTGTGGTGAAGCCGAAGCCATCGAAGCCCCAATCTTCATCGCCCTCGCAGAAATACTGACCGGTTGTACCTCTCTGAACGCCAACCTTAACGCTTGCACCAAGACCGTTGAGAATCTCGATTACGTCCTCTGCGGACTCGCAACCGTCGAAGGTCTTGTCGCCTGCCTTGCAGATAACCATCTGAGATGCGTTATAGTAGGACTCGGAGAAATCAAGGATCTGCTTTCTGGTGTCGTTGATGGTGAGACCTGCTGCAGCGATATCTGCAACACCGCTCTTAACGGACTCCTCACCTTCGCCGCCCTCGTAGTCGCCGCCGATATCGGAAACAGCAAGGCAAACTGCGTCGAACGCCATATTGTAGATGTAAAGCTCCTTACCGAGCTTCTTTGCGAAGAGATCCATAATCTCAAGGTCTACGCCGTAGTAGTTCTTACCTTCCATATACTCGAAGGGAGCGAATGCAGCGTTGGTTGCAACGATGAGCTGGCTGCCGTCGGTCTTCATTGTGGAAGCAGAAGCAACAGGAGTGGGTGTGCCGTCGCCGAAGTATTTGTTGAGGATCTCCTCAAACTTACCGTTTTCCTTGATCTCAGCGAGGAAATCGTTGATAGCGGTGAGCATTTCGGTGTCGCCCTTGGGAACTGCGAATGCATACTGCTCTTCGGTGAGAGCATAGTTAATTACCTTAACAACAGGCTCGCTCTCTACTTCGCCGTCATCTCCGCAGGATACGAATGCGAATACGCATCCGAGGCAGAGCACAAGCGCAAGAATAAGGGATGTGATATTTTTCATTATTTTTCCTCTTTCTTCGGGCAAGCCTTGCATAGCCTTTGCCCGATTTGTTTTTTGATGTGCAACCATTATACACCAAGAGTTTTTGATTGTCAAGGGGTTTTTGAAAAATAATTCACTTTTTTTGCATTTTTATTCAAAGACCTGTTTTTTGTATGCAGTTTTGTGCATTTTGCATATCTTTTCCTCTGCTTTTTTTGCACACTAAACAAAACAATCCCTCGGTAACAATTATTAATAATTATGAAATGTTATTTAATAATATTTTTGAGCCCTGCGCCCTTGGAAGCGATTGGTAAAAATATTCGGGGAAGGCGGTGAAAAAGCGGCTTTATGCAGTTTATACATTGTTTATGCATTGCTTTTTATGAATATTTATGCATTTTCGGCAGATATTGATTTTTTGCTCGGTTTATGGTAAAATACTAGAAGTGAATTATTTTCTGTATTATTTTTGCGAAAACGGAGTCTTTTATGATCGCACTTTCGGCATCCGATATTTCCCTCTCCTTCGGTGGGGATACTATACTTAAGAATATTTCCTTTGCCGTGAACGACGGCGACAGAGTGGGCATTATCGGCGTAAACGGCGCGGGCAAGACCTCTCTTTTTCGCATTATCACGGGAGAGTACACTCCCGATAGCGGAGCCGTGTATATCCAGAAGGGGCACACGGTGGGCGTTTTGGAGCAGAATCCCGATCTGACAGCTCTGCCAGGCGAGCTTTCGGCGGTTGAATATATGTATTCCGCCTTCCCCGCCCTTCTCGCCCTTGAAAAGGACATTTCCGCCTGCGAGGCTCAGCTTTCCGTGGCGGCGGGTCGGGGAAACGAGGAGGACGTTCTCGCTCTCACCGCAAGGCTCAACGAGCTGAACAGTCGATTTGCCAAGGATGGCGGACTTGAATTCAGGGGCAGATGCCGCAGTATGCTTTTGCGCCTTGGCTACACCGAGGAGCAGACCGAGCAGAAAATAAGAACTCTTTCGGGCGGTCAGTACACAAGGCTTGCCCTTGCGAGGCTTCTTGCCACCGAGCCCGACATTCTTATGCTTGACGAGCCGACCAACCATCTTGACATAGATGCCCTAGCCTGGCTTGAGGGTTATATTTCAAATTACAAAAAGACGGTGCTCATCATCTCTCACGACAGATATTTTCTTGACAGAACCACGAGCAAGACTCTTTCGGTGAGATTTGGCTCGGCGAAGCTTTATCACGGAAACTACACCGAGACCAAGGAGATCTGCGAGGCAGAGGCGGCATCCCAGGAAAAGCGGTACAAGGAGCAGCAGAAGGTAATTGCCCGAATAAAGGCAAACATAGAATTCCAGCGCAGATGTAACAGAGAGCACAACTTTGTGACGATAAGGGCAAAGGAAAAGCAGCTTGCGAGAATGGAAAAGATCGAGGCTGTGCAAAAGGACCCGAGGACCATAAGGCTCAGCTTTGCCACAGAGGAGGAGTCCGCAGGGGACGTTTGCGAGGTGAAGGAGCTTTCCTTCTCCTATGGGCAATCCCCGCTGATAAGAGACGTTTCCTTCCTTATAAGAAGATACGAGCGCGTTATGTTTCTTGGCAGAAACGGCTCGGGCAAATCAACTCTTATGAAGCTGATAAACTCTATGCTCACTCCCGATCGGGGAAGGATAACTCTTGGTTACAATATAAAGATAGGCTACTACGATCAGGAGAACCGCGGACTCACCGAATCCAACACCGTCTTTGACGAGCTGCGTGCGGCATATCCAGATAAGACCGACCTTGAGCTTCGCTCAACTCTTGCTCTGTTCCTTTTCGATGCGGACGACATAGCAAGGCAGATATCCACGCTTTCGGGCGGTGAGCGAGCAAGGCTCACCCTTGCAAAGCTTATACTCAAAAAGGTGAATCTTCTTGTGATGGACGAGCCGACCAACCACCTTGACATCGGCTCCTGCGAGGCACTTGAGAATGCGCTTTTGGCATTTGAGGGCACGATAATCGCGGTGTCCCACGACAGATATTTCATAAACAGGATAGCAACGAGAATAATCGAGCTTGCTCCCGAGGTGGAGCGCGGAATGTTTGACTATTCGCTTGAAAGCTACGACGATGCCTTCACCGAATATATGAGGATGCGTGAGCTTCGCAAGGAGGCAGAGGCGCGTGTGACGGTGTCGGCAAAAAGCGAGAGCAAGCAGGATTACGAGGAAAAGAAGCGCGAAAGTGCGCGAAGAAGAAGCGAGGAGAAAAAGCGCGAGCGGGCGAAGGCAAAGATCGAGGAGCTTGAGTGCGAGCTTGAGCGGCTTGAAGAGGAGCTTTTCGGCGAGGCGGCATCAGACTACGTGAGAGCCGCAGAGATAGACACCCGTAAGGGCGAGATCGAGGAGGAGCTTCTGGAGCTCTACGAGCTGGTTATGTAACGGCAGATATAATTGTCAAAAAACGAAAGGAGGAGGAAGATTTGGAGATCGTAAAATATAAGCGCGGAGAGACTCTCAAAGAAAGCTGCGTTCTTGCGCTCGGCTTTTTCGACGGCGTTCACATCGGCCACAGAGAGCTTTTGAAAATGGCAAGGCACAGAGCATCGGAGCTTAACTTATCCCTTGGAATATTCACCTTTGCTTCCTCCGGAAAAATAAAGGCAGGCACAAAGAGGATCTATAACGACGAGGAAAAGGCTCGGATATTTGAGGAGCTTGGAGCGGATTTCACCGTTTTCGCCGACTTTGACGACGTCTCGGGGCTATCTCCCGAGGAGTTCGTGAGAGACGTTCTTATAGGCGACCTTCACACGTCGGTTGCGGCATCGGGCTTCAATTATCGCTTTGGCAAGGGCGCGGCAGGTGACGCGCAAGCTCTTGCAAGGCTGATGAAAAAATACGGCGGCGACGCTCTTATTTTAGACGAATATCTTCTCGACGGCAAGACCGTTTCTACCACCGCAATAAGGGAGGCTCTTGAGGCGGGAGACGTGAGAGGTGCGGCAAGACTTCTCGGCGCGCCCTATCGCATAGGCGGCAGAGTGTGCCACGGCAGAGGCGAAGGAAAAAGACTGGGCTTTCCCACCCTCAATACCTCTCTTGCAGAGGGCTCGATTATGCCGAAGCGCGGCGTTTATCTCACAGCCATAAAGCTTTCGGGTCGTGCTTACACCGCCCTCACAAACGTTGGCGTCTGCCCCACCTTTGATCCGAGGGAGGATCATCTCGAAACCTATATTTTAGATTATTCGGGCGACCTTTACGACGAGGAAATTGCAATATATTTTCTTGATTATCTTCGGGATGAAAAGCAGTTTTCAAGCGAAAAAGAGCTTATAATGCAAATAAATATAGACAAAAATATAGCTTTAAGCAAAAATATTTCGGATTTGGAGATTTAAAAATGGCAGGAGCTTGGACAAAACTTACGGCTGAAGGAAACGTTCGTCAGCTCGACGATATCGTTGCCGTTATGAGTATGCTCGATAACGGGCTGATGATAGAGGATTACAGCGATTTTTCGCTCAACGGAATGTACGGTGAGCTTGTTGACGACTCCATACTTAACGCGGACAAAAGCATCGTTCGTGTCTCGTTTTTCGTTCCCGAGGAGAGAAGTGTTGTTGAATACAAGGAATTTCTTGAAACGAGATTTCAGGCACTTGGGATAAATGCAAAAATCACCCTTGAGGGTATGTGCGAGGACGACTGGGCAGAGTCCTGGAAGCAATATTATAAGCCCGTTCCCCTGGGTCGGGTGACTATCGTTCCCGCTTGGGAAAGCTACGAGCCGAAGGATGGCGAGGTCATAATAAGAATGGATCCAGGTATGGCTTTCGGCACGGGCACTCACGAGACCACGAGGCTTGTTATCAGGCTTATGCAGGACATTATTTCGGGCGGCGAGAGGGTGCTTGACGTGGGCACAGGCTCGGGTATTCTTTCCATCTGCGCATCAAAGCTCGGAGCAAAGAGCTGCAACGCATACGATATAGACCCTGTGGCTGTTAAGGTTGCAAAGGAAAATGCCGAGGCAGACGGCTGCACCAATATCACCGTTGGCGTTTCGGATCTTCTGCGCGGCGTTGATCTTTCCCTTGGCAAATACGATTTCTGCGTTGCCAATATCGTTGCCGATATTATTATTCGTATGCTTCCCGACGTCCGCGACTATGTGAAGGTCGGCGCGCCCCTCATCCTTTCGGGCATTATCGGCGAGAGAGCCGATGAGGTGCGAGAGGCAGTCATCAAAGCAGGCTTCAAGGTCGAAAAGGAAATATCCGAAAACGACTGGGTCGGTATGCTCGTTCGCGTTTGCTAGTTTCTACATTAATATAATATAAGAGGTATAAAATGCCCAGATTTTTTGTCAGAGCCGAGAAGGTAGACCGCGAGGGCGGTGTTGTCAGGATAGAGGGCGACGACGCGCGCCATATTGCAAGAAGCTTGCGTATGGCGGTTGGTGACGAGCTCACCGTGTGCGACGGCTCCTCCGCCGAGCTTTCCTGTAAGCTCACCCGAATAAGGGACGAGGAGTGCACCCTTGAGATAATCTCCGAGCGCATATCCGATAGAGAGCCCGCGTGCATAACCACGCTTTATATGGCATATCCTAAAGGAGACAAGCTTGAGACGGTTATCCAAAAGGCCGTGGAGCTTGGCGCATCAAGGATAGTTCCCTTTGAGTCCTCAAGATGCATAAAGCGTCCGAAGGCGGAAAAAATAGATAAGATCACCTCAAGGCAGAATCGGATCGCCGAGGAGGCGGCAAAGCAATGCGGCAGAGCAAGGATCCCCGAGGTCTGCGAGCCTATGAGCTTTGGCGAGATGCTCGCCGATATAAAGAGCTGTGCTCTCGCGCTCCTTTGCTACGAGGGCGAGGAGGGTCGCACCCTTAAGAGCGCACTCCCCGAGTGTGCGCCCGAGAGCATTGCCGTGATAGTCGGAGCCGAGGGTGGCTTTTCCGAGGAGGAGGCTTCGGCTGCGGAGGCGGCGGGAGCTATATCCGTGAGCCTTGGGCGACGTATCCTGAGATGCGAGACCGCGCCGAGCTACGTTCTTTCGGCGATCTCCTACCAATACGAGCTTTAAGGGCTCGTTGTCTCGGTATATTTTCACGCAGTTTTTGTATTGTTTTACACCCTTGTCGTTAATTTTCACAAATAAATATTAAAAAAATTGTGAACATTTCCTCTTTTTTCAAAAAACTATTGAAATTTGTCTAAAAATGAGTTAAAATATAGTACAGTATTACCAAAACCCAATGCAAGCGCCCGAAAAATTGGCGCTTGCAGAGGATTTTTATTTTTTCGGGATATATTGAGCGACATCTCAGCCGCATATATCACCGAGCAAGGAAGGATCGACTTATGTCTAATCGCTTATTTCAATCCATAATACACCAGATAAGAGACGCCGTTGGCAGAACTCTCGGTATCGTTGATGAAAACGGTATCGTCGTTGCTTGCAGCGAGCTCACAAAGATCGGTGAATCAAAGCAGCGCATCAGAGAGGAGCTCTCCTATTCCACGGATGCGGTAGTCTACGAGGGCTACACCTACCGCTTCGTTTCATCAAACAACAAAAACGATTGCATCGCCTTCGTTGAGGGCGACGATAATCACGCCTCCCGTATGACCGAGCTTGTTTCCATCTTCATTGGAAATATGAAGGATCTCTACGACGAAAAGTATGACAAGACCTCTTTCTTGAAAAGCATCATTCTTGATAACATACTTCCCAGTGATATCTACATAAAATCTAATGAGCTTCATTTCGCAAGCGAGATGCGCCGCGCAGTTATCGTATTCAGATTCCAATCTGTTGGCGACGTTCCCGCATACGAGATGGTTCAGTCCATAGTGTCCGAGAGCACCGAGGGTACAAGCTACGTTATCAACATCGGCGAGCAGGACGTTGTAGTTGTCCGCGAGCTCTTTGAGTCCGAGGAGATCGAGGACGTTGAAAAATACTGCAAGGCTATCCAGGAGAAGATCTCCAAGAGCGGCGTTGCAAAGGCACTTATCGGTATTTCCACCGTTGTGGATAATCTCCGCGATCTTGCAAAGGCTTATAAGGAGGCAAGGATCTCCCTTGAGGTCGGCAAGGTATTCGATATCGAAAAGCCCATTATGTCTTATGAAAATCTCGGCATTGGAAGGCTTATCTATCAGCTTCCCACAACGCTTTGCGAGATCTTCCTTCAGGAGGTCTTCAAGAAGGGCTCCCTTGAGTCGCTTGACCGTGAGACTCTCACCACCGTGCAGAGCTTCTTTGAAAACAACCTGAACGTTTCCGAAACGTCAAGAAAGCTTTTCGTGCACAGAAACACTCTTGTATACAGACTTGACAAGATCAGAAAGCTCTCGGGCCTTGATCTGCGCGAATTTGATCACGCAGTCACCTTCAAGGTTGCCCTGATGGTTAAGAAATATCTTGCAAACAAGCCTGCAAAATTCTAAAAATAATGCTTCGTGGGGTTGCCGTGAACGAACGACGACCCCACAAATAGCAAAGACAGCGCAAGCGCCTGCCGCCATGGCAGATGAAAAATGCCGAGGTCCGTTTTCGGCGCAAGGCTTTGAAGTCGATCCCCCTCATCGGGATAAATAGGTAAAAAATATGAAAAAATCAAAAGGAACAGCAAGGCTTGGAGGTGCCGTGGCACTTCTCCTCGCCCTTATTATTTCGCTCACCTCCTGCTTCGGTATTCCCTTTGCTCCGGAACCCGAGGTAGACGAGCAGCCAAAGGAAAAGATACTTGAAAACATCGAAAAAACCGAGGAGAGCAACACTCGCTCCTACGATAACTTCGGCGACTATCTCGTTGAGTGGGGCTTCCCTGCCTTCAACGAAGACAAGGTCGAATGGGCTGAAGCTGTTATGCTCCAGCACTATTACTTTGACGGCGGTATTCCCTCTCTTAAAGCAGACGTTATGCCGAGAGCGGCGGCGGTCGCAAGGATATTCCTTGAGAGCTTCTACGACGAGATAGACCGCACCGATAAAGTTGCCGTTACCGACGCTATCATCAATTCGCTCGTTGAGTTTTCGGGCGACCCCTACGGCGTTTACAGAGTTCTTGAGGTGTCCGAGGACTATAACGAAAATATGAGCGGCTCCTTCGGAGGCATCGGAGTTATAGTTGAATATAACGACGACGATCTCACGGTTATGATCAACGAGGTTATGATCGGCTCTCCTGCCGAGAAGGCGGGCATCAAGGTCGGCGATCTTGTGTATGCGGTCGACGGTATGCTTGTTTCCGAGGTCGGTCATCGCAACGCTATAAATTACGTGAGAGGCGAGGTTGGAACCACCGTCCGTCTCACTATGCTTCGCGACGGCGAGCTTCTTGAATTCACAGCGGTCCGCGAGCTTGTTGCGGTCCAGACGGTTGGCTACGGCGTCACCGAGGAAAACTACGGCTATATCCAAGTCACCTCCTTTAAGGACAACACCGACGATCAGTTTATCGAGGCTGTTGACGCACTTATGGCAGAGGGGGTCGACGGACTTATCATTGATATGAGAAACAACCTTGGCGGTTACGTTCACGTTGCCGCAAGTATGGTCTCCTATCTTCTTCCCTCGGGGCTCCCTATCATCAGCTACGATTATAAGAGTATGACGGATAAGGTGCTCTACACGGCAGAGGACACGACGAGCTCCGGCGAGAAGCTTGATTCGGTCATTGATCTTCCTCTTGTTATTCTTTGCAACGAATACACCGCATCCGCCTCGGAGATCTTCACCTCAGCTATCAGAGATTACGATAAGAGCGGCGAGGTCGAAGCAACCATAGTTGGCACACAGTCCTATAAGAAGGGCATAATCCAGTCTGCCGCGGGCTATTCCGACGGCTCAACTCTCACCATCACGGTGGCTTACTATTATCCCCCGTCGGGCGAGCTTCTTCACGGCGTTGGCATCACTCCCGACGTTATAGTTGAGAACACCGCCGAGGAGGATCTTCAATTCAGTGCCGCAATTGAGGAGATGAAAAAGCTCCTTGCGGCAGAATGATAAAACCCAAAAATCTTGCGATTTTTATTAATAATGTAAATTATTATTTGCAAAACCAATATAATTAATAGGAGAAACATTCAAATGGCAGAAGCAAAAACCTACACACAAGCAGGCTTTGACGCGTTGCAGAAGGAGCTCGACTACCTTGTTAACGTGAGAGCCGAGGAAAATAAAAAGGAGATCTCAACCGCCCGCGCATTCGGCGACCTTTCGGAGAATTCCGAGTACGATGAGGCAAAGCAGGAGCAGGCAAAGATCCACGCAAGGATCGACGAGCTCCGCGAGATGATCGCAAACGCAGAGGTCGTTGACGAATCCAAGATCGACGAATCCAAGATCAGCGTTGGCTCTATCGTTGTGGTCAAGAGTGAGAAGATGGGCGAGAAGACCTATCACATCGTCGGCTCCTACGAGACCGACCCCAAGAACGGCAAGATCTCCGATGCTTCCCCTATCGGTCTTGCACTTATCGGCGCAAGAGAGGGCGACACAGTCGTTGTTAACGCGGCTCGCGGCTCAATGGAGCTTAAGGTCGTTCGCGTAACCAGAGCAAAGGATTGATATTCCTCCGAATTTTGAGGCTATCGTTTAAAGGTATTCAAAGCTAATCAGAAAGAAGGACTAAAAATGGCACAGGAAAATGCAAATCAGATGAGCTCCACAAGCGAGCTTGCCGTCCGCAGAGAGAAGCTTCAGGCTCTCTATGATTCGGGCAATAATCCTTTTGAAATAACCAAGTATGAGGTAACTCACGAGAGCGTTGACGCCATCGCACTTTACGAGGCGCGCGAAGCTACTCTTGCAGAGGGTGAGGAGATCACAGTAAGGCTTGCGGGCAGACTTGTCAGCCGCAGAATTATGGGTAAGGCATCCTTCGCTCATATGCTTGACGGTAAGGGTAAGATCCAGCTTTACGTTGCACGCGACGGTATCGGCGAGGAGTCCTACGCCGCATTCAAGAAGTGGGACGTTGGCGACGTTATCGGCGTTGAGGGTCATCTTTTCCGCACAAGAACGGGCGAGATCTCCGTACACCTCACAAGCGCGACCCTTCTTGCAAAATCGCTCCTTCCCCTCCCTGAGAAGTTCCACGGTCTCACCAATCTTGAGCAGAGATATCGCCAGAGATACGTTGACCTTATCGTAAATCCCGAGGTTAAGGACACCTTCGTGAAGCGTTCCAAGATCCTCACTCTTATCAGAAATTACCTTGATTCCAAGGGATATCTTGAGGTTGACACGCCTATTCTTCTTCCTATTGAGATCGGCGCATCCGCTCGTCCCTTCGTTACTCATCACAACACCCTTGATATTCCTATGTATCTCCGTATTGAGACCGAGCTTTATCTTAAGAGGCTTATCGTCGGCGGTATGAACAAGGTTTACGAGGTCGGCCGTATCTTCAGAAACGAGGGTATGGACCAGAAGCACAACCCCGAGTTCACCACCATCGAGCTTTACGAGGCATACACCGATTACTACGGTATGATGGACCTTGTTGAGGAGCTCTATAAGATGCTTGCAAAGGAAGTCTGCGGCGACACAAAGATCACCTATCAGGGCACCGAGATCGACCTCGGCAAGTGGGAGAGACTCACTATGGTCGAGGCTGTTAAGAAGTACGCAGGCGTTGATTACAACGACTGGAAGACCGACGAGGAGGCTCGCGCGGTTGCCAAGGAAAAGCACGTTGAAGTGCCCGAGGACGCAACTCGCGGAACCGTACTTATCGAATTCTTCGATGCATACGTTGAGGATAAGCTTATTCAGCCCACCTTCATCTACGACTACCCCGTTGAGAACAGCCCTCTCGCAAAGAGAAAGCCCACAAATCCCGCCTTCACCGAGAGATTTGAGTATTTCATCAACTGCACCGAGTACGGCAACGCCTTCTCCGAGCTTAACGACCCCATCGACCAGCGCGCAAGATTTGAGTCGCAGGTCGCAAAGAAAAAGGCAGAAAACCCCGACACCACCGCAGAGGTCGACTACGACTACGTCACCGCCCTCGAGTACGGTATGCCCCCCACAGGAGGCCTCGGCTTCGGCGTCGACCGCCTCGTTATGCTCCTCACCGACTCCGCTTCCATCAGGGATGTTTTGCTCTTCCCTACTATGAAGCCGGAAACCTAATAACAAGGCTGAAACTCCTTGTATTTGCTGGGTTTTTAAGAAATTCAGTGCGTGAAATGGTACGCCATTACACCAATTTTACGCCAATTTGTGCAGAGTAACACTCTTTGCACACGGAATGTACTAAGAATACACAATTTAAGAGCTATGAATTAAGCGTTATTATGCGCCGTTCATAGCTCTTTTTGTTTTGCAAAAGAAAGGAGAAAAATTATGAAACAAAATATTTATGAAATACCGAAGGTACACCCATTTATAAAAACGCTTGAAAAGGTCAAGGAACTGCGCGATAATCTCGACGAGCATATTGAGATAACCAGTCAGCTTTGGGTGGACGGCAAGGCGAGTGATGCTTATTATTACTCCGCTGAAATCTACCACGAATGCCAGAAGATTCTTGTCAATGCCGCCTCACTTATGTCCTGCGCAGGCAATAAAAACGCAGTAAGCGATGTAGGAAAGCTTATCAAATCCGCAATTCCCATAGAGGTTGGATATACCCAAGAAGGTTGGTTTTGCGTGCGTTTTCCCGCGCTGCTGCCGAAGAAAGAAAAAGGCTCTACCGACTATGTGAGAGATATACTATACACAGCGCTAAGCGACTTTTTCAGGCAGCATCCTACCATCAAATACGGCAAGTGTATGATAGCTTATCGCCACGTGTACGACCGAGATTACCCCGAGCGTCATTGGCGCGACCACGACAACGTGGATATCAATATGGCATCTGATACTGTTGCACTTTTCGTGATGAAGGACGATAGCCCTCATTACTGTGAGCATCACTATTGCAGCGTAGCGGGGAGCGAGAACCGCACCGAGATTTACGTTGTACCCATAGAGGATATAAACGCTTGGAATACCGCACGGCAAAGCTATGCCGACGATGGTGTAACGCTATTTGAAAACCCGAAAACGCGATTATAGCAAGGTGTAAAAACCTCAATTTTTGGTGTAAAAATTATTGCACCTCACAGACAGCACAAAAAACCTTGAAAATACTGCACTTTTCAAGCTTTTAAGCAAAAGAAATCCGACATTGAGTGCAGTCATTATGTCGGATTTCTCACAATTATTCAATTTTGAAAGGAGAACACAATATGAAAATTCTAAAACCCGGCAGTCAGCTACATAGACTCATTTCGCTGCTTTCCGTATGCGGTGAATTTTCCGTAAAATCTCTGGATTTACTCGGAAACAAACGCCTATACAGGAGAGTTGTGAGCGAATGTACAGTTCCCGTAACTCTCCAAAACCCAATCACAAAAGAAACCATATCACTCCCCAAAATCTTCATACTCACCGGCAAGGGACGAATGAAATCAATTCGCTTATACAAGGGCGCGCGCCCCATACTCACTTGGATTGGCGAGGGTAATTATTACGACTCAATCTGCTACGGCTATAATATGCCGATGACTACGGCACACGTCGACCGTAACCATAGAGTTGCCGAAACTCTCGCCGCCTTTATGGATGCAGGATTCTATTATTTGCCGCACACGCTCCCCAGACTCAAATCAGATGGAATCAACCGAATCATAACGACGCAACCGCTTGCCTATCCCTCTCGTATGTTAAAGCTTACGGACAACGGTGAGGGCAACAAAACCGGCTTTTCCCGCATAACCGGGGCAGTCTTCGCCGGAGGCGACTGCTATGCAGTTTACAATACGCGAAATGCGGTTATGAAATGGTCTGGCAAAGGTGAGACGAAGGCAATGGTAAGTTTAAAGCAGTTATCCATCGTTAATTCCGGTATTGATCAGGATCGCCTACCCGTATTATTCTTCGGTGCATCACATGAGGTCGCATTTCGCTCAATGCTTGCAATGAGAAAAGCAACTAACATTAATTTGCGTTTCGATATGTTTGCGCCCAGAATACATTTTATACCACTAAATCGGTATGGTGCGAGATTCATAAAATTCATCTCCATACCGAGATGGCGAGAGCATTTACTTGAGTTGCTATTTGGCGAGGATCAAATAGTAAAGCTTACAAGTTTCGAATATGACGCAAAAATCAACGGCACATACATTCTTTCCCATCTTGACTCCGACCTATGCCGCCTGAACCGCTTTCGCGAGGCGATAATTGATGAACCTGATGAAAAATACGAGGTTTTATGCTTCGAGTGGCAATACGATTTCGTCAAGAAGTTCCTCGACGATCTCGCCAAGGTAACGGTTATCAGCTTTGATGAAGTGGATAAAGAACTGTCCGAGTATTACAGTCGATACCTAATTAAATAGCCGCCCCGCCCCTGCTGTCAGACTCATTTTGAAAATAAGGAAAAGTCCCATACTCACCCCAAGTTCAAATTGAGTCTGATATATCGGGCATTCAGCGACGCTCCCAGCAGTCTTTAAACATCAATTTGTAAACAATTATCCCACCATATTGACAAATACGTCTACAAGTGGTAGACTATATGTGTCTACAAACATTAGACGGAGGATTTTACCATGAAGGAAACCAGACTTGGAGTTATCGAATCGAGATTTGCTGATATTGTTTGGGAGCGCGCCCCGCTTTCCACGTCGGAGCTTATCAAGCTTTGCGAAGCGGAGTTCAATTGGAAGCGCACCACAACTTACACCGTATTAAAAAGACTTTCCGAACGCGGAATTTTCAAGAACGATAACGGAACTGTTACGGTCTTAATTTCAAAAGACGAGTTTTATTCTATGCAAAGTGAAAAGGTTGTTAACGAGAGCTTTGGCGGTTCACTCCCTGCTTTCATAGCCGCTTTTACCTCAAGGCAAAATTTGAGTGAAGACAAGATAGCGCAAATCAAAGCCATAATCGAAAATATGAAAAGGAGCTGACGATGGAGTATTTATTCATACACGTATTGAATATAAGCATCGCTGCAAGCTTCCTCGTTTTAGCCATTATTCTTTATCGCTCATTTGCTAAAAAAGCACCAAAATGGATTTCGGTTTTGCTTTGGGGACTTGTTGGTTTAAGATTGCTTTTCCCTTTCAGTATTGAAAGCGCATTGAGTCTTATACCGAGCAAGAATACCATACCTACTACGATTACGCACGATAGATATCCCGCACTTGATACCGGATTTGAAAATGTTGACGAAATCGTTAATCCCATTCTTTCGGGTTCGATGGAAGCTCGTCCTGAATATAGCGCAAATCCCATGCACGTATGGATAACTGCGCTCGGTTGGATTTGGCTCGCTGTTATGCTCTGTATGCTACTCTATATGGCAGCATCGTTTATTTATCTGCGTATAAAAACAAGAGTTAAGGTAGAGCGCGAAGACAACGTATATCTTTGTGATTATGTAAAAACACCGTTTATACTCGGAATCATCAGACCGCGCATTTATCTACCCTCTGACATATCCGATAAGGATTATTCTCTTGTTGTGGCGCACGAAAGAGCGCACATAAAACGCCTGGATTATATTTGGAAACCGCTAGGGTTCTTGCTTCTCTCTATCTATTGGTTCAATCCGCTTTTGTGGGTTGCTTACGTGCTTCTGTGCCGTGACATTGAGTCGGCTTGTGACGAAAAAGTCATTTCCAATCTTGGCGATAACGAAAAAGCCGATTATTCAGAAGCACTTTTGACACTCGGCATAAAAAACAGAGTCATTTCCGCGTGCCCCCTGGCTTTCGGAGAAGTATCTGTCAAGTCAAGAGTATCGGCTATTTCAAAATATAAAAAGCCTGCAACTATTGCGATAGTTATTTCACTTGTAGTTTGCACAATCTTTGCAGTTTGCTTTTTGACTTACAAAAAGAACAATGCCGTAGCTGTGGAGCAAGGAATTTGGTATGCCGGAAAGGTAATCGGCTCAACTGATGCAAATGCGACCTGCGACGATGTTCCGCTATTTGTTTTTACCGAGAACGGTGACTTGCTCGTAGAATCTAAGAATCTTGCTGACCTTTCTTACGTTAGGCTCGGTAAGATGAATACCGCATACGTATCCAAAAGCGAATACGAATCACTTTTCGAAGGAGTCACCTTCCGTGAAGGCTATGATGCTGAATATTTCCATAATGTCATCAAAGCTGCGTGGAGAATAACTCCGTCTGTTTCTTCGGGAATTGACCACAAAGAAGTATACCTTTTACGCACCGAAAAAGAGCTTTATATGGGTTATGCCGATGACGGAAAAATTGGCACGCTCTATGAGCTTAGGTTTAATGAAGCCTTGCCAACATATCTTTATACTCTTAAATATACTTCCCCCGAGGTTAATAACGCGGCTTTAATTCTCGATTCAAGCAAAGGAAACGGACGTATAACATTTGGGGATCATTCGAGTTATACAGCGCTTGGTACTTATGAATACAAAAATTCGAAGCTGATCTTTACAACCACGGATTACTTTGAATTAAAGCTTGTGTTCCTCGACGTAGGCGGTGCACTTATATATTCCGAAAAAGACTCCGATACACATGGATTATCCGGTTTGTTCCCTGATGGGATTTTGTTCCACGGCTATTATCAGCTTTATGGTGCTTCGCAATGTACAAAATTCTTTGATATCAACAACGATGGAAATCACGAGCTGGTATCTGTAAATATAGGAAACAGCGGTACACTTTGGTATCTCGTTCATTCGCAGGGAGTTGCTCTCGCAAACAGCACCATTCCTTTCACAAAATACGATGATATCAGATTTGAGGAAAAGGACAGTTCTCTTTACCTTGTTTGTGAGTATAGTGACGTTGATTTCAATTCTTATCGTTATAAGGTAACCTTTGATGGCAAAAATCTTATCTTTACTCCGGAGGAATAATGAATGAAAAGTTATAAAGTGTTATTTACTATCGGTTGCGTTGTTATCGCTTTAATCGTAGGTATGATTATCGGTATTATGCTCCCTGAAAAAACTGTGGATTTTAACGGTAGAGTAACGGGCATAACCGAGAAAGAAGACGGAACTTATTTATTAAAAGCCGAATCAATTGCAGGTGGAGAGTTTTCGTTTATAATAGATAGCAAGAGTGATCTTGAAAACTACTGTGATGAGGACATTACCGTAGATGATATATCGGTTGGCGGAATAGTGCTTATAAACTATCGAAACTCTCTTTTTAAAAAGGCTGAAATAAAAACAGTTAAGGACTTATCTTATTTTACCGGTTCGGAGAATACTAATGGGAATTAAAATTACAAACCTTACGAAGAAATACGACTCATTCGGCACAGAAATCACAGCCCTCGGTGGTGTTAATCTTACCTTCAACGATGGAGAGTTGGTTGCCATTATAGGTGAATCCGGTTCGGGCAAAACTACGCTTCTAAATCAGTTGTGCGGAATGGATGTGCCTGACAAGGGCGAGATTATAATTGACGGAATCAGTCTGACGAAGCTTTCTTCTAACGATCTTTGCAAAATGAGACGTAGCAAGATTGGTGTTGTATATCAATTTTATAATCTTATCCCAGAACTCAATATACGAGATAATATTACTCTTCCCGTCGAGCTCGACGGTGGAAATGTGGATGAGAATGAACTGTCGGAAATTTTGAAAACTGTTGGACTCTTTGGAAGAGAGCATGATTTTCCGAGTGCTTTATCGGGCGGTCAACAGCAAAGAGTTGCAATAGCACGTGCACTCTATCAAAAGCCTTCGCTTATTCTTGCGGATGAGCCTACAGGAAATATTGACGAGAAAAACAGCGAAGATATACTCGGACTTCTTTGTAAACTGAACGAAGAAAAGAAAATTACCGTAATTATCGTCACTCACAGTAAAGTAGTTGCTGACAGAGCCAAACGTCTTATATCGCTAAAAAACGGACAAGTCATTAGTGACGAGGTAAGATGATATGAAAACGCTGTTGCATATCACTTTTGCAAAGATGAGAAAAGACTTCAAAAAAAGCTTATTTCAATCTTTTGCTGTCTTCGTGTCTATGTTTGCTATATCTTTCTTTGTGTGCTTTGTTGTTTCTCTCGAAGCTTTCAGATCCGCGAATCCGACTTTCGGTATTGAAGCCATTGGGGGAGAAAACCTATTAACGATTGAATCTTTTAGCTCGTTCTTTAAAGAAATTGTATCGGGAATTAGTTTTATCGCTATCGCCATTATAATTCTATCTTTCGTTGCATTGTTTATATTTGCAAGGCTACGAATAGAAGAAAACAAGCACTTTTTCGCAACGCTTACAAGTATCGGAGCTACAAGCGGTCAAAGAAAAATCATTTCTATTACAGAAACACTTGTTTTATACGGAATCCCAATCTTGTTAGGCAGTTTTCTTGGAATACTCCCTTCACAGTTGTTTACCAGTATGGTCGCTCGCATTTTCGTAAGTGACTATAAGCACTCGCCTATTTCAATTCTGATCCCTGCGCTTCTTGCTATTGTGGGAGTAGTGCTTGTGCTAACATTTACTTATGTACCAAGCGTGAGACGAAAGAAATCTGTAATAGAGACGGTAAAAGCTTGCAACAAAAAGGAATCCGGCAAAACACATAATTATCGCAATTCATACACGTTTCGTCATATGCCCGTCGAAAAGCGTATTGCGAAAAAGAGTGTAGCTTATTATAGCAGCACATATCGTCGAATCACGTTTATGTTTATCTCCTGTGTTTTTTATCCCGTTTTGGCAGTAATTTTCTTTGTGCTCGTATCCGAAACAAGTGTAACGGATTACACACCTAATTATGGCGTTGATGCAACCAAGCTTGTAGGAATATTTGCAAAAAACATAGCAATATTCGGAGTTTTAGCTTTCCTGGCATTAACGGTGTTCGGAGTTCTTCAAACAGTGTATATCATTCAAGCTCACAACCGCGTTAGGCGAGAAACATTGGCTACTTATAAGAGTATCGGCATGACTAACGACAGCATTAAAAAAGTGTTGAAATATGAATATATGACTGCAGTTTTTCATGCAGTAGTTTACCTCATATTCATACTGGTTTTAGCCTTTGTTGGTATAAATAGTTTTTAATTTGTAACAAAAAGGGGGTCTACATAAGCAAAAAAACAACCTGTTGTCACAAGAATCTGTCATTGTAAATATCTTTTTTAGCAATAATAACTTAGAATAGCGAAAATATTGTTGAATTTTGTATATTTGTGTTGTATAATATAGATTGAAAAACAAAAATTATGCAAATGAGGTGTGACAATATGGAATGGACTGTATTACTAAAACCAGAGAAAGTTAGACAAAAGTCATCTGTGACAAAAACTAGTAACGACGCACGTTCCCCTTTCAAAGTTGATTTTGATACGGTGTGTAATTGTACTGGAATTCGCAGATTGCAAGATAAGGCACAAGTCTTTCCTTTGGAAAAAGGCGACTATGCAAGAACGCGTCTTACTCATTCTATTGAAGTCATGTCAATCGCTGAATCTTTAGGAGTTCATGCCGTAAAAGTTATACAGGAAAAAACGAATCCCGACTCAAAGTTGGCAGAACAACTTAAAGAAATTCCGGTCATCTTGCGAACAGCGGCATTATTACACGATATGGGAAATCCACCCTTTGGCCATTTAGGAGAAGGGATCATAGGCGATTGGTTCAAAACTAAGTTAGCAAGACTTATCATTGAGCCCAAAACTCAAAAAGTCATATTTAGCGAAAACACTTCTGTTGGAGTTAATAGATTAATCGACATACTCTCTGAAGAACAAAAAAGCGATTTGAGAAATTTCGAAGGCAACGCACAACTACTCAGACTAATTTCTAAACTTAATTATGTGGTGGACGAAAATGGGATGAACCTTACATATCCAGTCTTAGCTACTATCATTAAATACCCATGCAGTGCTATAAGTTGCGAAAAAGCAAAAACAAACAAAACATCTCGCCTTTTGAACAAAAAACCCGGTTATTTTTCTTCGGAAAGAGACTTGTATGAAAAAATCAATAGTAGTCTTGGATTAAATAACAAAAGATATCCACTGACATTTCTCCTAGAAGCAGCTGATGATATAGCATATTTAACAGCTGATATTGAAGATGCTCATAAAAAAGGAATCATTTCTTTTACCACTATTGAAAAATATTTCGAAACATATAATTCCGAGCATAAAGATGCATTTGTTCAATCCATAATTGATGAAATAGCTAAATACCGCGTTCAAGGAGCCGAACAAGGCATTACTGATATTGACAATTACGTAATGCAAAGACTTAGGATTTTTATTAAAGGTAATATGATCAGCCGAGTCATGGATAGTTTCGAAAAAAACTACACCAATATAATGAATGGCTCGTTTGAAGACGAATTGCTTAACGATTCAGAAGCTAATGGGGTTGTTTCCATCATAAGAGAAAATATTGAAAAAAAGCATATATATTATTGCAAAGAAATTGTAAATTCCAAAATAAAGTCATATAAAATATTAAGCACTCTTTTAGATTCTTTCATCCCCTGCGTTTTTAACTTTGAAAAAGAAGGAAAAAACGATGATAAAGATAGTTTAATTTATAATCTGTTATCTGACAATTATAGGTTTATATGTAACAAAGCAACATCAGGATTGAAGTTATATGAACCAGACTACATCTACAATAAACTATTATTGGTGACAGATTTTATTAGCGGAATGACTGACTCTTACGCCAAAGATATGTATGAATTGCTTGTTTCGATAAAATGACTTCAACATGTCGCATATTTTTCCTTTTTGAAAACAAAATATTAATAAATTGTAAATAACTCTGATTTGGCCTTGTTTTATATTATTATTTATGTTACAATAGGAACTGCTAAGAAGATTAGGTCTTTTTAGACTCATATAAAATTTCATACGAAATTTTAAGAGATGGCTGTAGAAGTCATCTTTTTTTTTGAAAGGATGTCGATTTATGAATTTTTTTGTTGAAGATATGGTAACACAAGTTCTATCCGTTTATAATTATTCTCCGAGATTCAAAGAAGATTGGAGTTTAGGAATCACAAAGCTGGCCAGCCCAAGTACGATAACCGACAAATTCAAAATAAAGTCAACCGGAACAAACCATAGTATATTAACAATAGAATTTGTCGCAAAGCATGACGGAGATATATACCTTATTAATGCTAAATTAAATATTGATAGAAAAAAAGACTGTCTCAAGCACGCCGACTTCTTGGGATTAAACTGCATTAAAGTAATCAAAACTCTCCTTTATTCATATAGCACAAAAGCTATCAATTTCTCTATGATAATATCGATCCTCGAAAAAACAATAGAAGAAAGCATTATCGCGATAATGATAGGAAATAAACAGACAACCGCTTTGGCAGATCCGTTAGTTAATCGAACAAGTATACTTATACGGAATTTATCTTCTTGGTCTAATCGCACATATGAAGGCAGAAAAATACCATTTTCTTTTTTAATCGACACCCAATATAGTAGCCAAAGCAAAGAATTATTTGATAAAATAAATTCGTTTTTAAAAGACGATGCTAGCGCGCTTTTGACAGATGGAATAACATCTTACATCAGCATATCCAACAAAATCGAGTACAAGATTATTGATTACTATGATCCCGAATCCATCTCATCGAAAATTCCGCTTGTTCCTTATCGTTTTTCAAGTTTTGCAACCGCTTGTACTGGTAGCAATTTAGGAATTGTTTTAACCGTGCAAGGAGATATTTTGTTTATTAAAAAGACTCGTCTTATTTTTGCCAAGCGCAATGGGTTGTGGCACTACTATGATTACGATGCTTTCAATTCCTCTTTGTTTCACGATATAGATGGATTAGGTAACGATAGTGAAAGAAAGACAAAAATTAAAAAAATATACATAAGTTGCCTAGATACCGCTTTTGCACGAACAGGTGGTTGCTTGGCAATATGCTTACCACAAAACATTTCAAAAATAAAAGGCAATATAAGAAGAGAGGATATTCACAAGCCTTTTGTTAGAATTAAAAAAACTGACGAATCAAAAAAGAGATTTATGCTTGAAGATATTGTAATTGATAAGAAAACATTTTACAACATGGGTCGAAAAGCTCTTCAAGAAATTATGGGAATAGATGGCGCTACCATCATATTGACAGACGGCAGTTTTATAACAACTGGAGCTATAATCGATAATAAAACAAAAAAAGAAGACGATGATTATCACGGTGGTGCAAGAACCAAAATCACAAGAAAGCTCTCTGAATATGGAATTGCAATAAAAATATCAGCAGATGGATATATAGAATGTTATAAAAATAATATTCATATTTTTTAAGAAATTACATATAATTGTATTGTGCTATAGCACTCCTTTTTTAAGGAAAATGCTTAGTTTAAGAAACTAAGCAGCGCCCGATTATATCGGGCGTTTTTTATATATTCTTCAAAGTTGTTTTTTAAATTAAACTAACATATTCAAGCAAACACTTTGGTTAATTATAAATATTATATTAGAAAGAGGCTTCTTCATTTAAGCACAAGCGAATAAAAAACGGAGATGTTATTTTTACATAGCGTCTCCGTTTATACTTTTGTTATGAGTTGTTGAAATTAAGGTTGAAATTCTACGAATTTTTTCTTTTTTATTCTATCGCCGTTTCCTCAATCGCTGTATGTTTATAAAGCTTCTTTCTTCAGCCGACGATTTCTGCTCTAAATCAAGCAATCCCCTGAAAGAGCTTCGCATTAATAATTCAGCATCTTAACTCCTTTTTGCTTTAACATCTTGCTGTATTCTTAATGACTCATACATTTCTGTTTATATGACTTTAGTTCATATCATTAAAAATCTTCAAAACGGCTTCTTTTAATTCAGCAATGCTGTAGTAACGTTGTTTTTGTTCACTTAGCGTGCATTTTTCAGATATATCATGTAAAAAATGATTGTTTTTTTGTGGGCTCTTCGTTAAAACAAAGTTAATTAGTCTGCCTATCGTATATATATCACTTTGCTCAGATGTGTTTTCTAGAGAATCCAACTGTTCAGGTGCGGTATAAGCAGGAACACCATAAGAAGGCTTGTACCCCTTTCCGGAACGATCATCACTAAGATAACAAGCCAATCCAAAATCCGAAACTTTCAACTCTCCGTTTATGAAAAGCCAATTGCCAGGATGCAAATCTCGATGCAACACGTTGTTCGAATGCAAAAAGCTTACGCAGTCTATTATTCGGAGTATTATTTTTTTAGAATCATCGGGATTGGGGGTGCCACCGATTCTTGAAATATATTGATCAAGCGAATCGGTAGCAAACTCCATTATGTATCCACCATTGGGGTCTTCTTCGCACTCAATAATATACGATTCGTTTGCCTCTCTCTGTAGTTGGTTCAACGATCGTATAATTTGAAATTCACGAAGAATTCTAAATGGTGGCTCTTCTTTAGCACGCTTGCTGATCTTAAGTCCATCTAAATCATAAACCAACTTTATATAGGCACATGCGCCACGAGCATTTATAACTGATTCATCATTTTCCGAAAACAAAAGCCCGTCTTTATACATACAGCGATTAATTTCTTGGATGCAGTGGGTTTTATCCGATGCTGCACGATATAATGCTTTAACATATATTATTTCATAATCATCAATAACTTTAGCATCACTACTATTAAAACGCAATGCTGGGGCTTTAGTTCCGTATTCATGTCCAATTTTTTCCGTAAAGATTTTCTCAGCGTGCTCCCGTTCTTCAGGATTCAAACTTCTGGAATAAGACACTAAGCTCTTTCTTGAATTGTCAAACCAGAACATCGTTTACACCCCGAAATCTTCGTTAAATTCTTCGATTTGGGTGCTTTTCAATAGCTTTTCCAAGCCACGAAGTCGTTCACTAAAGAAGTCGAAATATCTAACTGGCATGATGCCTTTTTCTTCTTCAAGTAATTCACTCAGCGCCTTGATATTTGCTTGAATATAAGGTACTCTGCTATTGGACCAGCTGTGAGGTCCGTCAAAGAATCGCATTTCTTGGAGTATTGTCAAAGGAAGGTTTTCTTTAATTAATACTTTTATAAAATGCTTTTGCCGTTCTTTTGAGCATTCCTCCATGATATTGGATATTTCAAACATCTCATATCCTTCGTTTTTGTACCGTTCAACAAAACGAATTACGAACTCTTCGAACTTTTCCTCAGGCAACCCCTGAATAAAACGACCAAGGTGATAATCCAAATAGAAATATTCCTTTTTACCAATGTACGAGAGCATTGCATCCACAATGTTATCCGCAGAATACAAAAATTTAACCGAAATATGCTCGCTTATTTTACTTATATACAATTCAAAAAACTTATTGAGTAGTGCTGGATTTTTTTCAATGAAATATCTCGCAAACACCGCATCATAATCACAAAATGTATTACGTGCTATTAACTCAAAATAAACGCTTTCCATTAATGCAAGATTACCATCAAACAGCGTTAATATTTCTTCTATAGGCTCCCAATTCATAAAAAGAGCTTCGCAAAATGTCTTGAAAGCAAATGTTTCCCTATGCTTTTCAAAATAAACTTGGCACACCGAGAGAATGAATCCCTTTTGCTTTTTCTCATAATGCAAGAAGTTTGTAGCGCGCTCGTTGCCCCACGAAATGGTCGCATTGATATATTCATTAGTTATAAAATCAAATGCTTTTGCTATTATTTGATCCGTTAGTTGTGCTTCTTTAACTTGAATATATACTTGCATTTTCCAATTCACCTTGCGTTCTAAAGAAGATGCATCTATTATCCTCAGAAGTGTATATGCATCAACAATTTCCAATGCATTTGATAAAATTTTATACGGTTGACATTGGGTCTTTGAATTGGTATTTAAAAACAATTCCAATATATCTAAATATCGGCCTTTGTCATATTGGAACACGTAATTAAACGCATAGGTTATGGCTTCTCCAATGTTCCAGGCATTATGATTTCCAAGTAAAACCTCCATGCAAGAAAGGCTTATTATTATCTCTTGATAATCTGCTCCCGATTTCATTAACTTCAAAACTTGTTTTTCGAAAGCTTCGCCATAACTATGCTTTCCTGTAGAATGGTTAATGTTTTCGGCATAAAAGCGTATTATAGGATCAGCTTTCAATGACTTTATGCGCTCTTTTGCTCCATTCATCAAACGATAATATCCAAGCAAATGAAGACCGAGAATCTTGTCTTCTAGAACTGTCAAATTTAAATTGTCAAAGAGCGAAATTGCATGAGCTTTATCATATTTCCTTAACTTGTAATCATCATCCGAATAATATCCATAATTAATAATTTCAGTTACATCGTGATGATTTTTAGCTTGAAACAAGAGATACCTTATTGCCCCCCACACAACATCTCGATAAGATTTTGATGCAGGTGAATATATGAGAGGTATCTTATAAATCGTGATATTTTTATGAGTTGCAGTAGTATACTCATGCCTCGGAGGAAAATGCTTTTTTAAGATCGAATATAATAAGCTTTCATATTCAGGGGCATCCTTTGCAAACTCAACAGCCTTCGTTATTAGATATTTTTGGCACTCATATCCAAGCGTATAGGATTCGGGAGTCATTGCATACCTGTCTACAAGATGTTTTGATATCTCCTCCTTATATTTTTTGGTTGCATCCTTGTATTCTCTTAGTAATGCATCAATAGCATATTGGTAGTTATCTGTATCACAAAATTCAGCCAATAAGCTTAACGCTTTGTCACGCAACCCATCGGTTATATTAATTTCGCATAATATCCTTTCTGCAAAAGCGAGGACTTCAATGCCAAACATATCGCAGAAAGAGAGATAAAACTCCATTAAATCGTAATTATCCGCCCTTGACTTCAAAACATCCTTATATTCTGTTACTCTTTGGAGTATCTTTTGATCAGCACCATACGATCTAAACAAAGCTCTAAATAGTTCGAGAATTCTGTTTTTTTGCTTTTTTCTTCCAAAGAAAAACTCGTCAAAAATCTTTGTTAAATCCACTTTGTTTTTCGATATAACAACTTGATAAAAAAGATATTCCGCGAGTATTTGATCTGCTATTTCGGCAATCGCATTATCAAAATGATAATTAAGAAGTTCCTGCTGCTCTAAAACATCACAAGCATCTAAAAACTCTCCTTCGCTAATCTCAAACGCATTAGTAATTCGACCGACAAATGCTGTATCCTTAATGTAAATACGTTTGAATATTGCAAACGCAGCCAAAACCTTTCCGTAAACAGAATTATTTATTATTTCTTTCAAATCCTGTTTTAAGGTAGAAAAATAAACATCCAACAACTCTGGGATGGTTTTGATATTGTTTTTCCCCAGACTTGCCTCAGCCATCATAATTGCGAACCTAAGATTTCCACGAGATACATCTATAGCTTGTTTTAAAAATGTTTCGTTCGTTGCATTGAACCCTTCTCTAAGCACATCCTTTATTTGCTCTGCCGTCAATGGTTCTAATGTTATGCTCTTGATAGTGCCTCCGAGAGAAACTAAGATATCCTTTAATGCATAATCTCTAATTGTTAATATCAAATAAATATTGGAATAATGCTCAGCAAAATTTATTAGATTTCCTAAGTGACTAATTCTGTTGGCATCATCAATAAGGATAACATATTTCTTTGTCGTATCATCAAGCAAAACTTTAAGATCGTTTTCTATACCGATTCCACTTAGCTTAAGAATTTTAGAGGTATATCCATCATCTCGCTCCCAATTCCTCATAATTTCTAAAGCCATTCTCGTTTTTCCGCATCCTGCAGCACCGCTTAAAATCACGCAACGTTCTGAGAGCAAAATCTCCTCGGCACGGGCTATTTCATCTTGCCTAAACAAGAATTTGTTTTCTTCCGTCACCCCAAATTTATTTTTATACTCACCTATTTCAACGACACTACCATTCTCGATAGCGATGCCCAAATGTTCGTGAGCAAGCACTGGGTACTTAACCTTTAGTAAGTGAACTATATAATCTATACCCCAAAATTCAAATGACGAGTCTTTGCCCCGGCAAAAGTCCTGACAAAATTGCTGATAGCATTCAAACTCATTGGGAGTAATTTTGCCAAGGCAGGCATATATTATTTTCTCGACTGCTAATTCTTTTTCCTTTATATGCTCTTTGCATTTGTCGAGATCGCTTTGTATTTTTGATGTAAGAGTATTCTGCTGAGTAGTTACCTCTACAAATATAAATTTTTCTTTATCATCCAGTGTAGTGGTAAACCAAATGTCCGGAGTACCTTTTCTAGCAGCTAATTTTCCAGAGACTTTACCTGTATGAGTTAAGTTGTGAAGAACAGGAAACTCTTTTTCAAGCAAGTCGTATATTAAATCTTCAAATTTACTCGCACCAAGGCTTAAAAGTCGAGATTCATATTGTTCTTTGGTTGCCATTTTTATCTCCTATACAATCAACAATTCTTTAAGCGCAAGCAATTTCAACATGCTTACCGCTAAAGGCTACGCCGTATTTTACAACGTTTTTGATACCTTTAGTTTGCATTTCGGTATCGTATTTCTTATCTATTATCTGTTTTAATGCGGCCTTTGCAAGCTCTTTAAGCTCCTTTTCATCGGCGTCCTTTTCTGCTTTCAACTCGATAATAATGCCGGGCATTTTGCTATCTTTAGGGCAAAGAGATATATCATATCGCCCTTCTCCGGATTCGCGGTTAGACGTAATTATATACCTATTATCAAGCATTGCGCAAAGTCCAAGCACGAGTCCATGGTAGAAGTTCTCTCCGGCGGTATCGTAACAGCTAGCCGACTGAATAAGCAGCTTGCCAAGCTGCTCCTGCAAGCTTTCACCATCCCTGGAATAAATCGCTTCCTGAATGGCAATTGCGGTAGCCTGAGGAATGATATTATTTAATTTGCTGAGAATTTCCTTATTATAAACAAACGTTATTTCCTTATTCGGCAATGCGACCTCGCACATAAAATCACCGCCAAATGCCGAATCAGATCTGACAACCTTAAGATATCCTGCTACAAGCAAGAAGCTGTAAACAGACGAAGGGTTATTCTTAATCTGAGGATAGATTACTCCGGTATCAATGTAAGTCAAGAAGGATTCGCCTTGCAAAAGCGCATTTAATCTTTTGTAAATATCTTCGGTCGCTTCACCAAGAATCTCACCAATGATATCGTTGCTTCCTGTGGATTGCCAATATGCTCTTGCCTGACACTCATTCCTAAAGTAATTTATAACCGACCAAGGATTAAATATCTCGGTATCTCCAAACTTGTATCCGTCATACCAAGCAAGTATCTCGTCGTATTTTTCGGGCGCACCGTAATACTCAGCCATCATTTTAACTTCATCCTGGGTAAAACCGAAGTATTCGCTATACTTGTTGTCAAGGATAGAGTTTATCGTGAGGTTATTAAGACCGCTGAATATACTTTCCTTAGCTACACGAAGAATTCCCGTCATGAAACCGAACGAAAGATGCTTGTTGTCCTTAAGCCCTCCAGAGAATAGGTTTCTCATAAAGCCTATTACTTCATCGTAATAACCTTTAACATGGCCTTGCTGAATGGGTGTGTCATACTCATCTATGATTATAACGGGAGCCTTGCCGTAGTGCTCGTGCAGCATTTGAGAAAGCATAAAGAGCGAAGTTTCATAATCGTTCCGGTTGGCATTGAACCCTACGATTTTCTCGTAAAACGTTTTGTCCGAAATCCTTTCGCTATCGGCAAGTTTGGAATGGCGCTTATATTCCAAACGAATGATCTTTGCTATCGCATCATAAGTTTCTTCCCAAGATTCTTTTTTTACATCTTTAAATCCTAAATAGATCACCGGATACTTGCCCTGATACTCTTGATACTTCTTTCCACAAGCCCAGATCTTCTTATCCTTAAAGTAAACCGACGTATCCTCATCGGTCTTCTCAAAGAACGTTCTGAGCATATCCATATTCAAGGTTTTTCCAAAACGCCTCGGGCGTGTGAAAAGTGAAACCATAGGACGCTCGTCAATAAAGTCTTTGATGAGCATTGTTTTATCTATATAGTAATACTCAGTTACAGCTAAACGGTAATCTGAAATACCAATAGGCAAAGGCAGCCTTGTTGAAGCTTTCACGGGCTGGCTTTTTTTATATCTCGCATCAGCAGGCTTTTGTGCATTAGCAGGAATGACCCAGGAGCGTCCTTTTTTTGTTGCTCCATCAATTTTTCCTTCTTTGCAAAGAATCATCACGCGTCTTTCGGATATGTCCCAGAGCTTTGCAGCCTCTTTAACTGTCATAGTATTATTCATGGATTTTACCTCCAAGCTGTATTTTACACGTACATTTTAACACATTTAACGAACAATGTCAACACTTTTGACGAACAATGCGCTGTATTATTCGTTTGCATTATTCGTTTTGAATTTATATTGTTCGTTTAGGCACTGTATTATTCGTTAATATCGTTCTTTTTTGATGCAAAACAACTTGTCACAATTATGGCACAAAGTTGGCGCAAAACTGCACAAAGTTGGCAGTGTTTTGCCGATGACAACAGGGGTTCCGTATGATAAAATAGAATTGTCAGAAGGCGAAGGAGCATTCCGAAAACAAAAAATCCTGAGCCCCACTCACTCTTTTTTCATAGCTCGAAGTGAGTATGACGAAATCTATTTTATAAAGGAGGTGTTCTATGCGAAAAGAGGTACCAATCTGGGAAAAGAGCAATCTCACCCTTGAGGAAGCGGCGGTGTATTCCGGTATAGGAATCAACAAGCTACGCAAAATGACCGACCGCGAGGATTGCACGTTCGTTTTGTGGATTGGCACAAAACGCTTGATAAAGCGTAGAAAGCTCGATGAATACGTCGAGAAGGCTTACTCTATATAATGGCAATAGACTGTAAGCAAAAACAAAAGTAAAAAATGCGTAAACGACGTACTGTTTTCGCCCGGGAAGGTTGACATGATGGTGTAAATGTGGTATACTTTGCTTGTATTCTTAGTGCCTTCCCATTCTAAATGAAAGGAAAGGAACTAAAGATGAGTACAAAGAAAAAGAGAAGACTTGACAAAGACAGAATCACTCTGAAAAAGGGCGAGTCTCAGCGCAAGGACGGGCGATACAGTTATCGGTGGACAGCTGATGACGGAACTCGTCACACCGTATATGCGTTGAGCCTTGAAGAACTGCGAGAGAAGGAACAGCAGATTGCGCGAGATCTGAGCGACGGAATACGGTCGGAAACGAAAAGCACGACGCTGAACGAGCTTTTCGAGCTGTGGTGTACGTTAAAGCGCGGACTAAAGGATAACACCTTTCAGAACTACAAATATATGTACACTCATTTCGTTCGAGGCGGTCTTGGAAAGCATCGCATATCCACCATCAAGAAATCGGATATCAGACGCTTTTATAACACCTTGATTGACGGAGATTACCTGCGGATTACAACACTTGAAACGGTACACGGTGTCCTTCATCAAGTGTTCAGGCTTGCAGTCGAGGACGGATATGTTCGCCAAAATCCAACCGACAATCTGATGCGCGAGATCAAACAAGCATACGACATCGACAGACCGAAGCGAAAGTCGTTGACGGTTGCCGAGCAAGCTCTGTTCGTAGATTTCTTGAAGTGTTCTCCTCAGTATCGACATTGGTATCCTGTGTTTGCTGTAATGCTTGGCACCGGTATGAGAGTCGGTGAGGTAACGGGCTTGCGTTGGTGCGATATCGACCTTGAAAAAGGAAGCATCGACATCAATCACACGCTTGTTTATTATAACCGAGGAAATGGAAACGGCTGCGAGTTTGGAATTAATACGCCAAAAACCAGAAACAGCAAACGAAAAATACCTATGATGGATATCGTTAAGGATGCATTTCTTGAAGAACAAGAGTTCCAAAAAGAAAATGGAATTTCTTGTCGGGTATCCATTGAGGGTTATACGGATTTCATTTTCGTAAACCGCTTTGGAGATGCCCAACATCAAGGAACGCTTAACAAAGCCTTGCGAAGAATCATCCGAGATTGCAACGATCAAGTGTTTGATTCTCCTGCCACCAAGAGCGAACGAGTTCTGTTACCGCATTTCAGTTGTCATCATCTTCGTCATACGTTTACAACAAGATTGATTGAAGCAGGCACAAACGTCAAGGTAGTGCAAGAGATTTTAGGTCATGCCGACATCTCAACTACCTTGGATATTTACGCCGACGTTACCGAGGATACCAAGGTTAAAACCTTCCGAGAGCTTGAAAACACCTTCAAGAGCATCGGTATCTGCGGTACACCAATCTGACACCAAATTTACGCCAATTTGCCTGGTCTGTACGTAGGCCTGTGAAGAATTGCGTAAAACCACAACTCAATAAACTCCGCAAAATAAAGAAGAAAATCGGCTTTACGTAGGGTTACATAAAAAACAGGTATAAAATCCCGACTATGAAACCCGAAACCTAATTAATACGGCTTTTTGTAAAAAGCCTTGCAAAAACTTTATTGAAAAAATCCCAACTGCTTCAGTTGGGATTTTTTATTTTTCTAATATTTCGATAATTGCTCGTTGCTTGTTTTCCGTAAGCTTACGGAATAAAGTTACGAGCTTTTTTTCTTCTGCACTCAATATTTCAAGCTGCTCATCTTCCATAAAAAATTGCGCAAGCGAAATCCCAAATGCATCGCAGATGCGTTGCAAGGTATCTATCTTCGGAGCAGCGTTGCGATTTATTGCCGAATTTAGTGTTGAATACGGAATTTCGGTTCGATCGGAAAGCTGATAAAGAGTCCAACCCCGAGCCTCACACATTCGATTTATCTTTTCATTTACAAATATCATAGCACTCTCCACGTTCTTTTAATTATAGTATATAACGCATTTGCGTAAAAAATAATATGCAAAATCGTTGACACACTAACGAATTTGCGTTATAATTGATAGAGAAGATCGTTATCACAGAAAGAGAGTCGCTTTATTATGGATAATTCGCAGATCAAATCAAAGGAACGAGTAGCCGAGCGTGGTGAGGTGTTCACCGCCGAGCGCGAAGTATGTGCGATGTGCGACCTTGTAAAAGAAGAGTGCGAGCGCATTGACTCCAGGTTTCTTGAGCCGGCGTGCGGCGATGGTAATTTCCTTGCGGAGATATTACGCCGTAAGCTTGACGTGGTTAAAAAGAAATACAAAAAAAGCACGTATGAATATGAGCAAAATTCCGTTCTTGCTATAACAAGCATTTACGGCATTGATATTATGATGGATAACGTTACCTCTTGCCGCGAGCGTATGTATTCAATTTGGGAAAAGGAGTACAAAGCTAACTGTAAGTCTGATGCAAATGACGAAACGCGCGAAGCAGTAAAATATATCCTTTCTCTCAATATCGTTCTTGGAAATGCACTTTCAATGATGTGCGTTGATGAAAACGGCGAGGATACAGATGAGCCGATTATTTTCCCCGAATGGTCTTTTGTTCTCGGCGCGCAGTTGAAGCGGCGCGATTATCGTTTTGACGTTCTTCTGAAAGAGAACCCCGATGAAAATATGTATTGCGACCAATTATCGATGTTTGGCGATGATGTTATGGGAAATGAGAATTGGATGATAGATCCGATAACAAACGAGTGGATTCCCAAGCCGGTGCGAGAGTTTGCGCCAATCCATTATAGGAGAGTGAATGAAGATGAGTGACCTTTTTTCTAACGTTTATAACCCCGATGTGCTATCTTGCCTTGCCAATCTTTCAAACGATGAGGTATTTACACCGCCGGAAGTGGTAAACAAGATGCTTGATATGCTTCCGCAAGAATTGTTTTCTAATCCCGACACAACCTTCCTTGACCCAGCGTGCAAAACCGGCGTGTTCCTTCGCGAGATTGCAAAAAGGCTTATTATAGGACTTGAAAAGCAAATGCCCGACTTGCAAGAACGCATAGACCATATTTTCCATAAGCAGCTTTACGGAATTGCAATAACCGAGCTTACGAGCTTGCTTTCGCGCCGTGGAATTTACTGTTCAAAATATCCAAATAGTGAGTTCTCCATAACAAAGTTCGATGATGCGCAAGGTAATATACGTTTCAAACGAATAGAGCATACGTGGAAAGACGGAAAATGCGTATTTTGTGGCGCAAATCAAGAATATGAGCGTGGTGATGAACTTGAATCTCACGCTTACGAATTTATACATATTCGCAAAACAGAGGAAATATTTAATATGAAATTTGATGTTATTATTGGAAATCCACCTTATCAGTTAAGTGATGGCGGCGGAAATGGAGCAAGCGCAAAACCTATCTATGATTTGTTCGTTCAACAAGCAAAAAAATTGAAGCCAAGATATTTATCTATGATTATTCCATCTCGTTGGTTCGCGGGCGGAAAAGGACTTGATGAATTTAGAGATGAAATGTTAAACGATAATCATTTAAGAATTATACACGATTTTCCCGAAGCGGAAGATTGCTTTTCGGGTGTTCAAATCAAAGGTGGCGTTTCATATTTTCTTTGGAATAGAGAAGAAAGTGGTTTGTGCAAAGTGTATTCTCATAGGGGGGATAAAGTGTCTGAACCGGTTGAACGTCCGCTTCTTGAACCGGGATGTGATACTTTCATCAGATATAATGAGGCGATAAGCATACTCCACAAGGTTGTTAGCAAAAAAGAAATTAGTATGGAAAAATTGGTAAGTACAAGATTACCTTTCGGACTTCCTAATACATACAAAGGAAATAAAACCAAAGAAAAAGCATCAGATTTGCAAATTTATGTTAGCGGAAATGATAGAGAAATAAGAGGAAGTATAGCGTATGTTCCTCGCAATATGGTTACGCGCGGAGAAGAAATGATAGGATGGCATAAGGTATATATTGCTAAAGCGGGTAGCGGTAGTGACTCTTTTCCTCATCCAATTCTTCCGAAACCTTTTTATGGTGCGCCGCAAACGGTTTGCAACGAGAGTTATCTTGTAATAGGAGAATTCAAGGATGTTGCAGAATGTGAGAATGTTATATCTTATATTTCAACAAAATTTTTCAGGTTTTTGGTATTGTTAAAGAAAAATTCTCAAAATGCGGCAAAGGGAGTTTATCAGTTAGTGCCACAACAAGATTTTTCAAAGGCTTGGACTGATGAAGAACTTTATGCAAAATATGGATTAACACAAGAAGAAATTGATTTTATTGAATCAATGATAAAGCCGATGGAGTAAGTAATGAAAAAGATAATTGGATGGATTAAAAAAATATTTCATAATATGTATTTTTGGATAGTGGTTGGATTTATTGCCACTCTTTCGTATGCCCTTACGCTTCTTTTTGATCACAACTCACCGTTTAATGTTATCTTTAATATTCTTGCTATGCTTGGAAGTGGTATATTTTGTTCTGCCATTGTTTCGTTAGGCTTTGAAAAAGCAACTAAACGCAGGTTGGTAGAGGAGCAGAATATGCAGAGAGAGTTTTATTTCTCATATCTTATCCATTATTTAGAATGTATCATTCTTGAAGAATTAACGTTTTTGTGCGAGCTTTTAGGTGTTAAATATAATGACAAGAACGGATTGGATGATGGCATTTCAGTTGACGTGGCGATGTTGAAGTTAAATGAAATGTATAACAAATTAAAGGATGATAAACTTTTGGTTGTTAAAGCATCAGAAAATGTGGACATTTTAAGTGATTACGAGGATTTAGAAAAAGCAATCACTCCATTGTTAAAAGAAAATATACAGTTCGTCTTGTCAAACGTAATAAGCATCGAAGGAATAAATTGTTTATCAAAATTAGCACGTTATAGAGAGAGTATTGTGAGAAATCATAAAAACAAGAATAACGAATCTTTGATAGTGCTAAAACTTGGATTCTTTGATAGCATACAAAGTTTACTAAAAATTGTCGAACCGCGTTACGACAGTATTATACTTAATTTTACTTTTACAGACGAAACATAATAACTCTGTTTTGAGGTGAATTATGGCACAAGAATTTTTTATTCAAAGACCGGAAGTCAAACCAACGATATACGTTTATAAGCTTGTTGGCGTAAAGTCACACGAAGGTTATATCAAGGTTGGATATACTGACAGAAGCGCGGAAATAAGAATAGAAGAGCAGATAGGCGCGGTTCACGTACCGCACGAGATATTGTATCAAGAGTCTGCTATGAAATCTGATGGTTCATCCTTCACGGACAAACAAGTACATAAAATTCTAAAGAGAAAAGGTTTTAGAAACCTTCCTATCGACAAGAAAAACGAATGGTTCAGATGCGATGTTCGCGATGTTAAAATAGCAATTCGTGAGCTTAAATATGGCATCAGACTTGACGAGCGCACCGAAACCTTTGGTATGCGACCCGAACAACATCGCGCAGTTATGAAGACGATGGAATATTTCGAGCTGGCAAAGCGCGAGTTCCCCGACAGAACGCCGAAGTTCCTTTGGAACGCGAAGATGCGTTTCGGTAAAACCTTTGCCTCTTATCAGTTAGCGAAAAGAATGGGATTCAAGCGTGTTCTCGTTCTGACCTTCAAGCCGGCAGTTGAGTCGGCGTGGAGCGATGACCTTCTTTCTCACGTTGATTTTGATGGATGGCAGTTCATTTCAAACAAGGATGCACACGCCGATAATATCAGTATGGACGAGCAGTTTGAGGCAGCAGATAAATCACGTCCTATCGTTGTATTCGGTTCGTTCCAAGACCTTCTTGGCACTAACGATAACGGCGGTATTAAGGCAAAGAACGAGTTCATACACTACACGAATTGGGATTTAGTAATCTTTGATGAATACCATTTCGGCGCGTGGCGTGAAAACGCGAAGAAGCTTTTTGAAAATCTTGACGAGGAAGAAAGCGCGGATTTTGATGCGGAAGCTTACAAAAAGACAGAGGCAGACAACGCATATAATGAGTCTTTCCTTCCAATTACCACAACGCATTATCTCTTCCTATCGGGAACGCCTTTCCGCGCAATCAATAGCGGTGAGTTCATAGAGGAACAGATATTTAATTGGACGTATTCAGACGAGCAGAAAGCAAAAGAAGAATGGGTAGGTTCGGGCAATCCTTACGCCGCTTTGCCGCGTATGGTTATGCTTACTTACCGCATCCCCGATAGCATCCGTCAGATAGCGATGCAGGGAGAGTTCAACGAGTTTGATCTGAACGTTTTCTTCTCTGCGAAGGGTAAGGGCAAGGATGCGAAGTTCGTTTATAAAAACGAGGTTCAGAAGTGGCTTGACCTTATTCGCGGTTCATACCTTCCGGGGGCCGTGGACGATTTGAAGCTTGGCGCGAACAAGCCGCCGATGCCGTATAACGATGCGCGACTTCTTTCTGTTCTTACTCACACACTTTGGTTTTTGCCAAACGTAGCTTCGTGCTTTGCGATGGCAAATCTGCTATCCGAGAAGCAGAATACTTTCTACCACGATTACAAGGTTGTTGTATGCGCAGGAACTGCCGCAGGCATTGGACTTGATGCGTTAGAGCCTGTGCAAAAGGCGATGGATGACCCTCTCGCAACAAAGACTATTACGCTTTCTTGCGGTAAGCTTACTACCGGCGTAACGGTTAAACCGTGGACGGGTGTATTTATGCTTCGTAATCTTAAATCCCCCGAAACTTACTTCCAAACTGCTTTCCGAGTTCAATCTCCGTGGGAATATACCAATTCCAAGGGGCAGAAAGAAATTTTGAAGGAAGAGTGTTATATCTTTGACTTTGCGCTTGACCGCGCATTACGTCAGATTTCCGATTATTCTTGCAGCCTTGATGTGAACGAGTCTAACCCAGAAAAGAAGGTTGCCGATTTCATACGTTTCCTTCCCGTTCTTGCGTATGACGGTAGCAAGATGACACAGATTTCCGCGCAAGACGTGCTTGATATTGCACTTGCCGGAACGAGTGCAACGCTTCTCGCGCGCAGATGGGAATCCGCACTTCTTGTAAACGTTGACAACGAAACCTTGAAGCGACTTATGGATAACCCCGATGCGATGGCGGCACTTATGAGCATTGAAGGCTTCCGTTCTCTCAACAAGGATATTGAAACTATAATCAATAAGTCCGAGGCGGTTAAAAAGGCAAAGAAGGAAAAGCAAGAGAAGCTTACAAAGAAGGAAAAAGAGGAGCTTTCAGAGGACGAAAAACGCGCAAAATCTATGCGCAAACAAATCCAAGAGAAGCTTATCAAGTTTGCAACGAGAATACCCATATTTATGTATCTGACAGACTACCGCGAGCGTTCACTCAAGGACGTTATCACGCAGCTGGAGCCGAGCCTTTTCAAGAAGGTTACAGGTCTTTCGGTTAAGGATTTCGAGCTTCTTTGTTCTCTCAATCTTTTCAATCCCTCTCGTATGAATGATGCTATATTCAAGTTCAAACGTTACGAGGACACAAGCCTTTCGTACACCGGAATTGATAAACACGCAGACGAGGCGGTCGGCGGCTGGGATACTGTTATCAGGCGTGAAGAATACGAAAGGCTTTACGTTGGACAGCAAGAAACTATGACTAGCGGTTTGCGCACGTCCGGAGGCACGCCGATCGTTGCAGTTTCGGCACGTGAAAATACGGTTGTCATAACTCCGAGCAAGCCGACAGCTTCACCGAGCAAGCCGATTGTTGGTACTGTTACTCCAAAGCCGGTTTATACTCCAACGGTTTCACCAAAACCGGTTGTAGAAAAACCAAAAGAACCCGAATACATACCGCCGCAAATAGAGGTTGGAGCGGTGGTCCATCACAACAAGTTTGGCGAAGGAACTATTACCTGGATCGATGGGAACAAAAAATATTTTTATATCAAGTTCGACGAAAAGGTTGGAAAAACCTTCGTATATCCCAATGCGTTCAAGGATGGTTTCCTGATGCTGAAATAAAAAATGAGCTATGAATCTGCTTTCGCATTTTCATAGCTCGTAATTTTTGTTTTTTAGAGAGATTTGATAAAATTATCAACCAGCTCGGCGAGGCGGGCGTAGCCTGCGTCGGAGGGATGGACGCCGTCGGGCATATAGAGGGCTTTGTGGATCTCGAGCTCGGGCTGGATGAGGGAGGTGCGCCAGAGGTCGAGGGTGGGGATGGAGAAATGCTCGGCGGTCTCGCGGATGCGCGCGACGTAGTCGGCGAGTATATACTCGCCGTCGGGCTTTGCGTGGGGCTCCTGCTCGGAGGTGCGATGGGTGGGGGTGAAGACCGCGAGCTTTGCCTCGGGGTATTTATTTATGAGGCGGGAATAAAGGTCGTAGAGTGCGCCCGAGAAGGTGTAGCCGTCCTTATCTCCAAAGGAGCCGAAGGGGGCATCGCCGTGACCGTAGTCGTTTGTGCCTCCGAAGATGCACACAAGGTCTGCGGACTTTGGCATATCATCGATGCGACTTGCAAAATATTTATCCCATCTTGAATTAAGTGACGGCTTCATCTGAAGGGCTATTCGCGTGCCGCTTATTCCGAAATTCAAGACCCGCGCCTCGGGGTGCGACTTGGCAAATCTTGAAACGTAGCAATGCTCGGGGGCACTTGCGCCAACGCCCTCGGTTATGCTGTCTCCGAGGAATATCACCGTTTTATTTTTAAGATCCATTTTTCTTTTCCTTTTTATAAATTAAATTTTACATAGATAGTATATCATAAGCCGTCGGCTTTTTCAAGTGAAATAAAAACTTTCGGGCAGCTTTTTTCTTCCCTTGGCAGAGCACAGGAGACCTATGTTTTTAAGCAAGTATTTTTGTAGTGTGCTAATTTTTTCGCGAGAAAAACCGAAAAAACCTTATTTTTCTTTAGCACTCTTATACGCAGAGTGCTAACATTTACAATTTAGACATATATTTTCATTGGCTAGTTCACAATTTGGGTGTATTATAATAATGCAAAACAAAAGCGAAGTCAAGGCGCCGACCTCGCGTATGCTTTCAAATTCGCGGCTAGGCTTTCGGGCAAATCACGATTTCCCGAAGGCGAAGCCGACAAAACATTTTTGAAAAATTACAGATAATGATAAGGAGGATTCTGTATGTTCTATCTCACACCCACTATGAGCGCAAGACGCGCACTTTCACTTTTTGATCCCTTTGCAGAGCTTGACCGTTTTGAAAGGAGCTTTTTCGGACGTCAGGCTCCCACCTTCAAGACCGACATTATAGACAAGGGCGAAAGCTATCTTATTGAGGCAGAGCTTCCCGGCTACTCCCGCGAGGATATCTCGGCGGAGATCAAGGATGGTTATCTTACCCTCAAGGCTGAAAAGAAGGTCTCCGAGGAGGACGACTCCAAGGGTTATATCAGACGCGAGCGCAGCTACGGTTCCTTTGAAAGACGCTTTGATCTCTCGGGTATAGACGAGGACGGCATCACGGCGGAATATAAGGACGGTGTTCTCTCCATTAATCTCCCCAAGGAAAAGGTCGTCGTTCCCGAGGGCAAGAAAGTGGAGATCAAATAAAATTTTCTCCAAAAAACAGACACGGGGTGGGGCTCACGCAATGTGGGCTCTGCTTCGTGTCTGTTTTTTTATTTTGATATTCAAAAGAGATAACAGCTTATTTATCAAGCTGTCTCACGGTGTTTTCGCCCTTTTGCGACCCCTCTATCTCAACACCGAGCATCGGCAAGATTGCCTTAAAGCTCTTGAAATAGTCTGCCGCCACGGGGCTACGGTTCACCGCAATACTGCCGTTTTCGTATTCGATGCCGAGAACGTATTTTGCATAGATGATAATGGGCGTTGCCGACCAGGCGTGGCAAAGACTGCAAGCGATGCTATAAGATTCGGTGCCGCCCTCGCACTCCCAGAAGGTGGTTGCGCCGCGAAGAAGCATACCGCCCCAAATTCGGGAGATCTCGGAGAACACTGTATCGGCGTATTTTTTGCCGCGCGAGAGAAGTGCCTCGTGCTTATATATCATATAGCTTAAGGAGAGCTTCACAAGGTCGCCCTTTGGCTCGGCGAGAGCGCAAAGCAGGCTCTCCTCCCTCTCCTTATACGCAATGCCCGAGAAAAGGGCTATCGCCTGGGTGAGCTCGTCGTATCTCATAGGCTTGCCATCCAGAAGATGGGAGCAGAAAACGCCGCGGTCGCCATCCCAGAATTTGCGGTTGAACGCCTCTCGCATAGCCTCTGCCCTCTTGAGATATTCGCCCGAGAGCTCGCTCTCACCGAGCTTTTGCGCCACAGATGCGGCGGAGCAAACGGCGATATACGCAAAGGCGTGATAAAGTCCGTCCTCTATGCGGTCGCCGTTTTTCTTGATAGCCTCCGCGAGAGCCGCCTGATCCTCCGACCATTCATAGAAATTCCAGGGCTCAACACCGTCGATGGGCACAGGCTTCAATATGCCGTCCCGCTCGTTTGCCGTGATATTCCCTATCATTCTTTTCATAAGAGGAAGATGCTCTTTTGCAAAGCTGAGATCACCGCTGAAATCGGTGTATTCCCTCACCGCAAGAAACCACAGCATAGTGAAGGACGGTATAGTTTTAAGCCTTACTGCGGGGGCGCAGAGGTTTACGTAGGTGTCACATAAGACCGACTCCGCAAGGAGCTTAAGGGATGCCCTTGTGAATTCCGCGCTACCGCCGAGAGTGTAATAAGCACAAGCGGAGGCGTTCCTTGCATCAGAGCCGTAGAGAGCCTGCTCGCGCCAGGGTCCGTCCTCATAGTGCTCGTGCATACAGAGCTTAAGAGTCCTTTTGCAGGTCTCAAATATTTTTTCGTGGATACCGTCACTAATGGATAATTCGGTCTCGCCGCCAAAGGGATATTCAAGGGGGAGCAAGCCGAAATAATCCACCGAGATGGGTCCCCGCGAGGATATATGCACCTCTATATATCGGCAGGCTATTCTGCGGGTGTAGTGAGTGAAGCTTTGCTTGCCCTCGCGGCAGAAATAGGTGTCTGCAAAGTTATTATCGTTCACCCTCGCTCTCACGCGAAGATCCTCAAGATGCTCGCCGTGGGAGATATCTATTCTTGTGCCTTTCTGTGCGGTCAGCTCAAAGTGCAGATATCCGCATCTTTCCTCGCCCAGATCCACTATGAAATATATGCCGTCCGCTTCCCTCTCGGGCTCCGATAAGGAGACAGGCATAGCTTTGCTTCCCTCAAAGAAGCGGTCAAATCTCCTAGCGGAAAGATAATCGGTCTGCATCAGCACGGAGGGAAGCGGATCGTTTGACCTTCTGATGAAGCTGCCCTGGGCTATAATTTTCACATTCGCTTTCGGAAGAAGCTTCAGCTTTTTGATAGGTCGCGGCGAGAAACGCGAGGGTAGCGGCTTTTCGATGCACGGGAGCCATTCCTCGCCAAGCGGATATTCGGGCGAAGCAAATGAGTCTCTGCCCTCTGCGTGATATTCGAAGCCAAAGCCCATAAACCAATTTGTGAGGTGTATTCTTCCGCTTTTATAATCGGGAGAGATGCGCGCCACAGCGGAGCTGTCGCTCAAAACAAGCGTGCTCCCCGAGCTCAGCGCAAAGGCAATTCCGCGCTCGCCCGCCTTATATCTGAGACCGCTCTCGCCCTGATAGTATCCTCTCACCGCAACGCGGTTTTTGCCGAGGCGCAGATGCTCTCCGATCTCAATTTCATCGAATATCTTATGGTCCGGGTGGTCGCTGAACTGCCCAAGGGACACAAGAGCGCCGTTGATATAGAGCAGATATTCGCTGTCTGCCGATATCTGAATTATTGCCCTCGGAGAAAGCTCAAGAAGCTCAAAATCGCGAACGATATCAATATATTCGTTGACCTCGTATATGGGCTCTGACCATATCCATTTTGCCTTATTAATCATTTTTCCTCCGTGCCAAAAGGCACACAAAGCTTTTCTTCAAGGCTATGCCCTTCGGCATAGCATAAGGGTGATATCCCTTGACCGATAGCAGCCCTTCGGTTAGCAAAAAGGGGGATATTACTTGACAGAAAGCAGCCTTTCGGCGCATCTGACAGCCTCCATCGCATCCTTTGCGTAAGCGTCGGCACCTATCATTTCCGCATATTCGGGAGTGAGCACCGCACCTCCGACCATCACCTTGGCAAAGGGTGCCTCGGCGCGGAGAAGCTTTATTGTCTCCTCCATTGCGGGAACGGTGGTCGTCATAAGTGCGCTGAGTCCAACAAGCTCCGCGCCGAGCCTGACGGTCTCCGATGCTATGCGCTCGGGCGGCACGTCTCTGCCCAGGTCGCGGACGTCGTAGCCATAGTTTTCAAGAAGAAGCTTAACGATATTTTTACCGATATCGTGGATATCGCCCTTGACTGTGGCAATAACTATAATGCCCTTATCTCGGGAGGCATCCTTCGCCGCGCCGCGAATGACCTCAAAGGCGGCACCTGCCGCCTCGGCACTCATAAGAAGGGCGGGCAGATAGACCGTCCTTTTTTCAAAGCCCTCGCCTACCGCATCAAGAGCGGGGACGATATCCTCGCTTATTATTGCAAGGGGATCTTTTTTGGAAAGAAGCTCACGCGTTATAGCGGCGGAGGGGTCGCAAAGACCCTTGATTATAGCTCTGCCGAGCTCCGTGTGGGTACCCGTGTTGAGTTTTTCGCTATTATTGGGGGTTGGCACGCCGTCTGCTTTATCGGCTTTTCCGCCACCGTCCGATTGGATAGCCGCAAGCGCGGCTCTCTTTTTTTCTTCAATTTCCTCGGCAAAGCCGATATATCCCGAGAAGCCCTCGTCCAAACCCGAGAGGGCGAGATATGCTTTGTACGCCTTCATCATCTCCTCGGAATGAGGATTCATTATAGCCGCCTTCAAGCCTGCGCCAAGAGCAAGGGTGAAGAAGGAGCCGTTTATAATATCTCTTGCGGGCAGACCGAAGGAAACGTTTGATACGCCGAGAGAGGTGCCGACACCAAGCTCCTCGGTTATCATTCTAACGGCGCGAAGGGTCTCAACTGCGGCGCTTGAGTCGGCACTCACGGTGAGAGCTAAGGGATCAAAGATTATATTTTTCTTTGCGATGCCGTACCTCTCGGCCTCCGAAAGAATTTTTCTTGCAATGGCAAGTCTGCCCTCTGCCTTATCGGGTATGCCCTGCTCGTCCAAAGTCAGAGCCACCAGCACGCCTCCGTATTTTTTAGCGAGAGGCAGAACGGCGCTCAGGCTTTCAGCCTTGCCGTTCACCGAATTTATCATCGGCTTGCCGTTATAGATGCGCAAAGCCGCCTCCATAGCGGAGGGGTCGGAGGTATCTATCTGGAGAGGTCGGGCGATTATCGCCTGAAGCTCACGCACAACTCTCGTGAGCATCTCCCTCTCGTTTATCTCGGGAAGACCCACGTTTACGTCAAGAATATCCGAGCCGAGCTCGTCCTCCGAGATGCCCTCGCCGAGAATATAGTTAATATTTCCCGTCCTCAACGCCTCCTTGAAGCGAGACTTGCCTGTGGGGTTGATGCGCTCACCGATAAGAACAGGTCTCTTTCCTATCTCAACCGCGTGAGTGTAAGAGGAGACGAGGGTGTGCTCTTTATATTCAATATCCTTGTGCTCCATATCCGCAAGGCGGGATACAAGCTCCCTTATATGCTCGGGCGTTGTGCCGCAGCAGCCACCGAGAGCACGCGCGCCAAGGGCGGCAAGGTGGGAAAGGTCCTCTGCAAATTCCTCGGGCTCAACGTCAAAGACGGTTTTGCCGTCCGCAAGCCTCGGCAGCCCCGCGTTTGGCTCAACTATAACGGGGAGGGAGGAATATTCAAGATATTTTTCCACTATCGGGGCGAGCATCTTCGGGCCGAGGGAGCAATTCACGCCGATGGCGTCTGCTCCGAGTCCCTCAAGCATTGCAATCATTGCCACAGGGTCGGCACCTGTCATAAGCTTGCCGTCCTCGCCGTATGCGTTTGAGACGAACACAGGGAGGCTTGAATATTCCTTTGCCGCAAGGACCGCCGCCTTGGTCTCGTAGCTATCGTTCATCGTTTCGATGAACACAAGGTCAGCGCCGTACCTCTCGCCGAGAGACACGACCTCGCCGAAAATGCGCACCGCATCCTCAAAATCAAGGTCTCCGTAGGGCTTCAGGAGCTTTCCCGTGGGTCCTATATCAAGAGCCACCCATTTAGTGCCCCCTGCGGTGCTCTCCTCTGCCGCTAGCCTTGCGTTTTCAATTGCCGCACGGACTATCTCCGAGAGCTCCTCGGAGGAGAATTTCAGCGAGCTTGCGCCGAAGGTATTCGTGTTTACAACGTTTGCGCCCGCATCGTAATACGCGCGGTGAATATCGGTGATAGTGCGGGGGCGTGTTAAATTCCAGCGTTCGGGAAGCTCGCCTGCGGCAAGTCCCTCGGCTTGAAGAAGGGTGCCCATTCCGCCGTCAAGAATAAGAAAATTTGATTTTAAATATTCGGTTATTTTCATATAACGCTCCGAGAATTATCCGACGACACCAAGGATCGCCGTAACAGATTTTGATGGTGACATAAGAAGGCTCTCGTTCAAGGTGAGCCCGATCTTGCGCTTGCAATCAAGGATGGAGAAGATCTCTCTTTGAAGCTCCAGGGGAAGGTCGCCGTAGCCAGGGCTATATCTTCTCGTCAGCCTCATTCCCTCTCCCGAAAGCTCAAGGCAAAGGCTATCGCAAAGAGCCTCTATCCGCTCGGTGCAAAGGGCGTCTGCCATAAGCTGGCGCGAGGGAGAGACGGCTCCAAGACGAAGAAGGGCGCGATCTGCCTCAATACCGAGAGTTGCCGCAAAAACTATCGCCCGACTGCACTTTGAAAGAAGCTCGGAGAGACTCGACGAGCTGACGGATATTTCCCCGAGAGTCACAAGCCCACGGCAGACGCTCACAGGCAGGACCGTGTAGCACGCCCTCGGCGAAAGTCTTGGGCTGATCTTATCGCAAAGCTCGTTTATCAGCTCGGTGTATTCTGCGCCCTCGCCGCGGACTCCCGCATAGCGTAGCACCTCTCTTTTATCCACCTCGGGAAGCCGAGGGGTAAGGACTGTTACCGTGCTCATTTATCAAGAATATCCGAGAGATTTGCCATAATTTGGGAGGCAACCTCGGGCTTGTTCATAGTATAAACGTGGACGTTTGTGATGCCGTTTGCGAAAAGGTCGATTATCTGATCGGTGGCATAGGCAACGCCCGCCTGCATCATAGCCGCGGGAGAGGAGCCGAACTTATCCACCATTGAGATAAAGCGGCGAGGCATAAAGGAGCCTGAAAGCTTTATCGCTCTTTCCACCTGATTTTCTCTCGTTATGGGCATAATTCCTGGGATAACGGGGGCGGTGATGCCCGCCTCGCGTATCTTATAGAGGAAGTTATAGAGAAGATTATTATCGAAGAACATCTGGGTGGTGAGGAAGGATGCGCCCGCATCCACCTTTTCCTTAAGATGCATTATGTCCTCCCTTTGGCTTGCGCTCTCGGGATGGACCTCGGGGTAGCAGGCGGCGCCGATGCAAAGGTCGTCTCCCTCCTCCTTCAGCTCTCTTATGAGATCTATGGCGTGGCGGTAGGGCCAGGCGGATCTGTCGCTATCGGCTAGGTCGGGTGTGAGGTCGCCGCGCAGAGCCATAATATTCTGAATACCCGCGGCGCGGATATCCGCTATCCTCTCACGGACGGTCTCTCTCGTTGAGGAAACGCAGGTGAGATGAGCCACGGTGGGAACTCCGTTTTTCTCTTTTATGCTCTTTGCGATCTCCAGAGTGTATTTGCTCGTGCCGCCTCCCGCTCCGTAGGTTACGGACATAAAGAGGGGGCGAAGCTTGGATATCTCCTCGGTGGCGCGCTTAACGCTATCGAAGGAGCTATCGGTCTTCGGGGGAAATACCTCGAAGGAGAGGGTCAGCTTTTTTCTTGAAAGTAGATCTGTGATCTTCATAATTCACCTCGCGTTTTTTATCGGTGCGCCGAAGCTATACATCCATTTTCGGCACGCCGTTTTGAGAAAGCACAATTTTCTAGCTATATTATACATCAAGTGCCGCGGCTTTTCAATATTTTTTATTATAATTAAAGGACTATTCGACAATTTTCGGGTATATATCCCACATTTTTGACGCGCGGACCACACTATTTTCCCATTGTTATTGAAATATTCATAAATAAATGCTATACTTTATTTATAAGAACAGAGGCTCGGCGCGTTGCCAAGCCCCCATCAAGAGGTAATTTATGAAGGACGAAAAAAATATATACGAAGAAACCAACGAGGAAGGTGCGGCGGGCGAGGGCGGCACTGCCGAGGAAAAGCCCGAGAAATATGTTTGGGTTAAGGAAAGATACGACGGCGAGAAGCCAAAGACCTTTAAGGGCAGGCTTGCGAATTTCTGGTATCATTATAAATGGCACACCATCGTTTCGGTGGTGGTGGTTCTGCTCATATCGGTTATCGTGACCCAGTTTATCGGAAGAACGAAATACGACATCACCGTGATATACGCGGGCGGCTATCGTTTCTCGCGGCTTGAGACGGACGGGGCGCAGTCGCCCTATCAGACCGCCTTTGAGAGCCTTGAGCGGGTCGCCTCCGATTATGACGGCAACGGCGAAACCAACGTTCACCTGGAGGATTTCTATTACCTCACCGATGAGGAAATTGCCGCATACGAGGCAGAGGAAAAGACCGTTGATTATCAAAAGCTCAAGGAGGACAGAGATAACTTCCACAACACCGTTAAAACAGGCGGTGCTTGCCTTCTCCTTCTCTCCTCCGCTCTTTACGACGAGCTTTATTCCGATAGCGCATTCCCCGACGGCGGACTTTTCGTTGACCTTTCAAAGCTTCTTTCCGCGTCGGGTGCGGAGGGCTATAAATACCACGGCGAGGGAAATCGTGCGGTATATCTGAATTCCCTTAAATTCTCCTCCCTTCCCATAATTGAGGACCTGCCCGACGACACGGTGGTCTGCCTGAGGATAGAAACCGAGGGTATCGGCGGCATCGGCTCAAACTCCGATACATATAAAAACTCGCTGGCTATGATAAAATCCCTCTTTGCATACGGCAAAAAGGAGAACTGACTATCGGCTTTTGGGACTCTTAAAGAAGCCCGAGGCTCGCTCACAGAAAGCGGAAAGGGGAACGCCCCAAAGCCGCTTTTCACCCACGGCACGGAGATGCGCACAACTCATCTTCATTACCAATAGCAATTCTTTTTTGGAATAAAAATCGCTCACGGAATTTCTTCCGTGAGCGATTTTCTCGCTTTTTGTAAATTTGACTTTACAAATATTGATTATTTGGTGTTTGCAAACCTAATGTTCGCCGCACCGCTACCAAGAAGTTCAACTACGTTATCTGCGGTGATAAGAGTATCGCCTACGTAGCAGTCAACAAATGTGTTGACAGCTCTTGTGGAATCGAAGCCATAGCCTTCCTCAAACACACAACCTGTGAAGGTGGTGTCGGAATAAGGACGGCAGTATGCGTACTTGTATCCGCCTGTACCCTGACCGAAGTTGCAGTTAGTGAAGGATACGGACTTGTAGCCACCGGTGAAGCTGGTCCAACCGTTAAGAGTGGTGTTGGTTACGATAATGGAGTAATTGGGGTTTGAGCCATCAGAGCTGATGGTGTAACAAACGTTATCAATTACGCAATTATCAATGATAATATCAGAGGAGCAACCTGCGGTGAAGATACCGCGGAAGCCGCCGCCAATAGTGAGATTTTTAACGGTACCGCCTGTGTGGTAGATAGCGCAATCCCAAGTGCTATTCGCATCTGTTACGGTAAGTGCGTTGCCGTTTCCGTCAAGGGTGTCGCCGCTGATCTTAATGCCGGCTGCGTTATAACCGCCCGAGCCGGAGGAGCCGCTGAAGTCCTCCTGGAGAGTGATGTAATAGTCTGCCTCTGAGCTGTCAAGATATTCCTTGAGGTCAAGAAGCTCGTTCTGGGGATGCTCTACCTCAACCACAATATACTCAAACGCCTTACCGTTGATGAGAAGCTTGTTAGAGGTAGTCTCGTAGTAACCCTTGCCTGTGATAATATTATCGGAAAGATCAACGCCCTCAATATTTGCGGAAAGCTTACCGAGGAAGTTGCAGTTATCGAAGGAAACGTTGTGGCCGGAGTTCATCCAAACACCTGCGATACCGCCGAGCTCCTCTGCGTCAGAAGCATCTGCAGCGTTGAATACGGAAACGTCACCGTAGCAAGTGATGTTCTTGAAGTTGTTGCCGTAGTGTGCGATACCTACGATGCCGCCGACGTCACAGGTAGATCCGTAAACGTCAATATTAGAGATAACGTTGGAAACGGTGTGAGTACCCTCACCCATAAAGCCGATAACGCCGCCAACGTAGGTTCTGTATGCTACGCCGTTCTCAACGGAATCAGCCTTAACGTAGCTTGCGCTGTCAACGTCAACTGTTACGTTATCCCAGTTAGCGTATGCGTTTTTACCGCCAACACCGCCAACGTATGCCATACCGTCAACCTCAACGTGACCCTTTACGGTGATGTTGGTGTACTTTGTGGTGTAAGGAGTTCCCGCAACAACACCAACGTTGAGACGGCCGACTACCTTTGCGTTCTCAACGGTGAGATTCTTTACCTCGCCGTTTGTGGTCATACCGAAGAGACCTGCATTGGAGCGACCCGCCATAGCAACGTTAAGATTGCTTACGGTGTAATTCTGACCGTCGAATATACCCTGGAACGAATTTGTGGAATTACCGATAGGAGTCCACTCAATGTTCTGAAGATCAACGTCTCTGAAGAGAGCGACCGTCTTTCTCGAGAAGGATGTGCCGCCGTTTACCGCATCGGCAAAGGCTGCAAGACCCTTCGCGCTGAGCACGTAATACTTGCCCGATGCGATATCAAGAGCGAAATCGTCCTCAAGATCTGCTGCATCAAAGATGTAGTAGGTGCCGTTTGTGGTGATCGCGCCGCCGTCAAGAGTTACGCTTGCGCCTGCGTTTGCCTTATAAACGTTAAGACCGAACTCTTTGGAGGCGGAAAGGTTTTCAAGATTTGTGTAGTTTGTGAAGAATGCGCCGTTATAATTTACTTCGATAGTGCCTGTAACCTTAACGTTAACGCTTGCCGCGCTGGAGCAGCCGATAAGGCTGACGCCGCAGATAGCACCGACACCAACACCGCCCTCGGGCCAGTTGGTTGCGTTATCCTTAACGTAGGTAACGAAGTTATCGCCTGCAACGGTTACGTTCTCAAAGAATACGTCGCCTGCAAGCTCCTTAGCGAGCACGCCCGAAGCGGAGCCCTTAGCATTTACGTTCTCGATGGTAACGTTCTTCATACGAACGTCGTAAACGCATCCGAAGAAGCTATCGTTAAGATTGGAGATCTTCTTGTCGTTTCCGTCGATCTCGGTGTAGAAGCGACCGATGGGTGCCCAGCTGTAATTCTTGAAATCAAGGTCTGCCTTGAGGGTGAGATAGCTGTGAACACCGCTATCCATTGTGAGATCGCCGTTCTTATGCATCATAGAGTATGCGATAAGGTCCTCGGGAAGATAGATGTCTGCCGAGATCTGCTCTGCGTTTGCCATTGTCTTCCAGCTCTTGGACATACCGTTGGATACGGTGTAGAAGTTGTTACCGACAACTACCGAAACGAGCTCATAGGGATCGAACTCGGGCTCGGGCTGACCCTCCTCAACGTCGGGAGCGGTAACAGAACCCATACCGGGGATCTCGGGCTCATCTGCGGTGAGGTCGATAGTAACCTCGCAGAAGTGAGTTGTGTTGTAGCTTACGTAGCCCTCTGCATCAACAACAGTCGTTGCAACGTTTGCTCCGTCGTGAGCAACTACAGCATACTTACCTGCAAACTCTGTGCCAACGTAAAGCTTTACGGGGATAACGGCGGTGTTGCCTTCAAGCTCGATCACATCCTGATCCTGGTCGTAGATCTCAAGAGACTTGATGGTAACTTTAGCATCGCCGTTTGCGTCAAGCTCGGTCTCGATGCCGATGGTCTTAAGATAAACCTCGGTCACGCCGTCGCCTGCGAGATTGGAAACGAGCTCTGCGGGAAGGGTTACGGTTGCGGTGTCGTCGCCCTCTGTGGTGAGGGTGATATCCTCGTTACCGAGAGGAGATACCTCGGAGTAACCGGGGAAGAGTGCGCCTGCGTCGTAATCGTCGCCGAAGGAATCGTCCTCAGCGAAATCGTTATTACCGAGCTGAGAAGCAAGAACGGCAAGATCGAAGGTGATAGAGCCATCCATATACTCGTTGCCTGCAAGCTCATCCATATGTACGGAAAGTGCGAAGTAGTGCATATCGCCCGACTTCATAGGAACTGCGCCGTTTGAAACGATCTGCTCGCCTGCAACTACGCCGAGAGCATTCGTGCCGTCCCAAGAGGTAACGTCGCCTGCCTTTGCATCGGGAGTTATCTTATAAGAAAGAGCGAGGTTGATGTCCTTCTCGATATCGGTTACGTTAAGAGCAACCTTATACTGGAGAGAAAGAGAGCCTGCGTTCTCGATCGCAAGATAAACTACCTGTGTTTTTCCGGGCTCCCAAAGTGTGGCGCCTGTGTCTGCCGAAGCAAGAGCGCCATCGCCGAAGATGGGCTTATCGGAATTTGAAATGTCAACGTACTTATCCTGAGTCGCATCATACATATGAAGCTTAACGTCAAGATTACCCGCGACGATCTTGTTACCTGCCGAGGTAACAGAATCGGTGAACCACGCGAAGGTCGTTCCAACCAGCATTGATACTGTCATTACCAATGCGAGGATAGCGGAAAGCAACGCGCGCTTCGTACTGTGTGTCTTTTTCATTGTTGTCCTCCAAAAGTTATTTCATACGCTGTCAGAAAAATATTCGCGTACATAATAATTATACTAAATTAGCTAACAGTTGTCAATAGTATTCGTACTAAATTAATATTAAATTAATATTTACAATTTATTTTTGTTAATGTTGGCAAAAAGAAAGCACCCTCACTCGGCGGCTTTTGTGAAGTATTCGGGCGATTTTCGGGGCGACTACCCCTTCTTGCCCGAGGCGAAGGCATCTGCCTCGCGGGGCTTGTCGCTGACGTCGCAGAATTCCACGTCCTCAATATCCTGTGCTCCGCGCTTTTTCTGCGAGCTTGCGCCGCGCCTTTCGGCAAAATCGCTTTTGATGCTGTCCGCAAGCCGTTCTGCTTTGCCGATAAGAAAGCTGTATATAAGCTCAACTATCACCAGAAATACCCAGAAGCTTAAGGAGGCGGATATGAAGATAAAGGCGAGGGGCGAGGATGCTCCTCTCGAAATAAAGATACCGTATACGGTGGTGAGCAGGGTTGCCGCCTTAACAGCCAGCCTCAAGCGGCGGCGCGTTCTTTTCTGATGGCGGCGTTCTCTGCCCGTGCGCTTATTGAGCGTTATCGCATAGTAAATGTAAAAGCCGAAGTACGCTGCGTAAGCTATGCACAGAATAATATTGACCGCAAGATATCCCATATCCGCGCAGGAGGCGTAGATAAGATATGCAACGATGGTCAGCTGAGAGATGAGTGAAAGAAATCCGAGAAATATTTTGACACTACGGACGATACCCGATATAAAAGAGCCTGTGTGCTTCAGCATTGCCCTCTCCTTTCCTTTATGCGAGGCTATTATATAACAAAATGAAAGATTTGTCAAGGCTCGGTGCTCTTTCAGCCTTGACAAGCCCGAAAAAATAATGTATACTATAATGCGGCAAACAGGAGGGACACTCAGCGGTGGCGTTTACCTGCCGCGAAGCACCCCGATAAAAGGAAGGAGAGAGCTATGCTGCCCGAGGGCTTTATTCAAAGAATGAAAAAACTGCTTGGCGAGGATTTTGCGGCTTTTGACGCGGCACTCTCCGAGCCCGCCGTCCGCGGCGTGAGAGTTAACAAAAGGAAGATATCTGGGGAGAAATTCAAGGAGCTTTTTCCCTATGAGCTTGTGGAGCTATCCTATATTGATTCGGGCTTTATTCCCGAAATACAGGAGGGGCTTGGGCTTCTGCCCGAGCATCACGCGGGCGCGTTTTATTCCCAGGACCCCGGGGCGATGTCTGCCGTTTGCGCACTCGACTTAAAGCGTGGAGACCGCGTGCTCGACGCTTGCTCTGCCCCAGGTGGCAAGGCATCACAGGCGGCTGATCTTATAGGCGAGGAGGGCTTTCTTCTTGCAAACGAATACGTGCCGAAAAGGGCAAAGATAATAGTTGGAAATTTTGAGCGGCTTGGAATTAAAAACGCCATCGTAACCTCGCTGGACACAAAGGAGCTTTCCCGAATGTTTGAAGGGTGGTTTGATGCGGTGATCTGCGACGCCCCCTGCTCGGGCGAGGGTATGTTCCGCAAAAGCGACGAGGCAATAGCCGATTGGAGCGAGGAAAACGTCCGTATGTGCGCCGAGAGGCAGCTTGAAATACTCTCAAACCTTGCGGGAGTAGTTCGCGAGGGCGGTCAGCTTCTCTATTCCACCTGCACCTATTCGGTTGAGGAAAACGAGGGCGTTGTTGAAAAATTCCTTGAGAGTCACCCCGATTTTTATATATCCAAGGTGCCCGACTCTCTCCTTGCGGTGACGGCAAGCGGTATTCTCCCAAGCGAGAATTCGCCAAAGGAGCTTGCACTCACAAGAAGGTTTTATCCTCACCTGTCTTCCGGCGAGGGACAATTCATCGCTCTCTTGAAAAGGCGCGAAAATATAGGAATTTCGCCAACTATACTTTACAAAGACAGCGCAAAACTCCCAAGCAAGCAGGAGCTTGCGATTATAGAAGGCTTCCTTTCGGGCGTGTTTAATAAGCGACCCGAGGGCAGGATAATCAAATGCGGCGAGGGCTTTGCATTGGTGACTCACGGAGTCCCCCTCCCCGAAAGAAGCGTTTTTATGTCGGGGGTGATGCTCGGCGAGATAAGAGGCAAAAACTTCTTCCCTCACCATCAGCTTTTCTCGACATTCGGCAAGGAAATGAAGCAAAGATGCGATCTTTCCCGCGAGGATCCAAGAGTGAAAAAATATCTTCTCGGCGAGGAGATATCGGCAGAGGGTGCCGAGGTTAGCGGCTATCTTGCGGTCTGCCTTGAGGGCGTTCCTATGGGCGGCGGCAAGGCTTCGGGCGGCGTTATCAAAAATCATTATCCCAAGGGCTTAAGAAATAAATAAGCTCTTTCCCATTTTGGGATATTCATCACAAAATAAAAAAACATTTTCATATAAAAAAGGAGAAAACAAAATGAGCAAGACACTTGCATTGGTTGGCGGTATGCCGATCACGGAGGACGAGGTAAACGAATTTCTTGTGAACCTCGGTCAGAGAGGACAGATGTATAATAATCCCGAGGGAAGAAAGGAAATTCTCAAGCAGCTTGTGGCAAACAAGCTTATGCTCCTTGATGCAAAGAGAAATCTTTTCGAGGCAGAGGCGGAGTTCAAGGCGCAAATGGCGCGCGTTAAGGACGAGCTTCTTGCAAGCTATGCGGCAAACAAGGTGCTTCGCACAGTCAACGTTACCGAAAAGGATGCGAGAGACTACTACGAAGCAAACAAGGATAAGTTTATGGCAGAGGAGAGCGTTAACGCAAGCCACATTCTCGTGGATAGCGAGGAGCTGGCTCTTGAGATCCTTGGCAAGATAAACGCGGGCGAGATCAGCTTTGAGGATGCGGCTATGGAGCACTCCTCCTGCCCCTCCAAGGCACAGGGCGGCAATCTCGGCGACTTCGGCAGAGGTCAGATGGTTCCCGAGTTTGACACGGCTGTTTTTGAGATGGTGGTCGGCACTGTAAGTGCGGCTCCCGTTAAGACACAGTTTGGCTATCATCTCATCAAGCTCAACTCCAAGAAGGAGGCTTCCGTGATGGCTTATTCGGATATCGCGGAGGACATCAAGCGCGCCCTCACCGCCGAGAAGCAGAGAGCCGCTTTTGATAGCAAGGTAAATCAGCTTAAGATCCTCTATCCCGTGAATATGATGATATGAGTGACGAGGCTGAAATACTCAAAAAAAGATTCGTTGAGCTGGCAAAAAAGTCGCACGGGTCGGGCATTTTCCTCTTTTCGGACTTTCTCGGCCTTGCGGAGCAGGCTCTTTTCGATAGCATAAAGCGAGAGATCGTCGGAATAAAATACGACATCTTCGGAGGTGCCGAGGGAGCCGAGCGGGTTATGGTGCGCTTTGGCGATAAGGAGGAGCTTTTCTACGAGCTCCCCTTCCCCATCGTCACTCTGCGGATATCCCCTGTCAGCGAGAAGTTTGCCGAGAAGCTCACTCACAGAGATTATCTCGGAGCAATACTCAATCTCGGGATCGAGAGAAGTGTGGTCGGAGATATCGTCGTCCGCGATAGCTCGGCATACGTTTTTGTCCGCGAGGATATTGCGCCCTACATTCAGAGCGAGCTTGTCCGCGTCAGGCACACCGACGTGAGAGTGAGTGCTTGCGAGAGCCTGCCCGAGGGCGAGCTTTACAGGACCGAGAGCCGTCGGGTGCAGATACAGAGCGAGCGGCTTGATGCGGTGATCGCAAGGGTCTTTAATCTATCCCGCGAGGATGCGCAGTCGCTCTTTGCGAAAAGGCTTGTTTTTGCCTCGGGCAGAGAGATCGGCTCGGTGTCTTATTCGCCAAAGCTCGGCGAGGTCGTCAGCGTTCGCGGTCACGGCAGATTTATCTATCGGGGCTTTGAGTCGAACACGCGGCGCGGAAAGCTGAACGTTCTCGTTGATCTTTTCGTCTGAAAAAAGAAAAAGCATACTCTGCTATACGGCAAGGCAAATTCTGCCCGCCTCCCTTGAGTATGCTTTTTCTTATTACACCGCAGCCTTGCGGCATTTTCTTTTCACGCCGATCCGCGACCAACACCGTAGCCGTGGGGCTTTTTATTCTTTAGAATAAAATCTGCTTGCTTTACCGCAAGCTGGCCTTGAGCTTACTGCTTTACGGCGGGCTCTCGGGTCTTATAACGCCTCGGACGCCTTCCGCCTGTTTTTTTCTTGAAGGACTCGTGCTTTGCAAGCCCTTCCTTATACGCCTTGATCTGCCCTTCGTCCGCCATCTTCACAGTGCGCTTTGCGCGCCAGGTGTCGTTGAAATTACGGTGGAGACGGAGGGTGATGAGCATTTCGCCGTCGCTCTCACAGCCGAAATAGAAGGTGTACCTCTGCCCCTTGGAATGGAGAGGCTTGCCGAGCTCCTTCATTTTTTCTCCGCAGAGAGGACACGCGGGAGACTTGATGAGCTCCTCGTCCAGCAGCTCCTCTATTGTGACGTATCCGTCCTCGCCCGCATCCGCATCTCCGAGAACAGACTCCTCAAGATTATCTCCTCCCGCCGAAACGTAGCTCTTGACCGCATCGGGAACGTCCAGCCTTTGAGCCACAAGGGCTGTGAAATACGCATCGTTGAGCGCATCGTGAGCGGGAAGATTTTGGGGGATCTCAAAATAATCCATTGCGTATTCAAGCGAGCGCTGCTTTGAAAGACCGTCCGTTCTTGTGTTGAAGATCTTTTGCAGATCGTACACCGCGCCGACCCAATCGCCCGGGATGCCGTTTGCATTAAGATTTTCCTTCAGCATCGGGATATCGTCGGGTCCCCAGGTGAGGAAGGCGTAGTCACTGCCGCACCAATTTTTGAAGCGGACAGCCGCTTCGTCGAGGGGGGTGCCCTGATCCATCTGCTCCTGGCTGATGCCTGTCAGCTCGGAGACGTGACGGTGAAGCTTCTTGAAATATTTTGGCTTTACGATGATCTGATAGGAACCGCATATATTCATATTCTCGTCCATCTTCACGGCGCCGATCTGTATGACCTCGCCGCGCAAACGGCAGGAGAGCTGCCGCTGGACCGCAAGCGCCTTCTGCGCATACGCCTGGTTCCACTCAAGATCGAGTGTTATATAATACATCTTTTATCCTTCATTTTGCCAATTTGGCATATTCATACCATACAATTATATCACCAAGTAATATAAATGTCAAGGGCGGCAGGGCTTTTCGGGAAGATTTTAAGGATATTTAGTAATTTTTGTTTTAGGACGTACGAATTACCGTCCCACAGCGGATAAAGCTCCCACGGTGCAAATAAAGTTCTTGCGGTGACTATTGACTTTTTATTTTTCTTCGTGTATAATTATGATGTATATTTATTTAATTTTTGCTTTATTTTAGACAAAGGATCGAAAGTATGGAAAAGATCGAGAGTATTCCCGAGATATTCGCCTCGCTTGTTTTCAACGAGGACGTTATGCGGGAGCGTCTTCCAAAGGACGTTTACAAATCACTTCTGAATACCATTGCCAACGGCAAGGAGATAGATGCGGGCATCGCAGACGTTGTTGCGGGTGCGATGAAGGACTGGGCTATCGAGCACGGCGCGACCCACTTCACCCATTGGTTCCAGCCTCTCACAGGCGTTACCGCCGAGAAGCACGACGCCTTTCTTTCGCCTGTTGGCGGCGGCAAGGTAATAATGGAGTTTTCGGGCAAGGAGCTTATTCGAGGCGAGCCCGATGCATCCTCCTTCCCATCGGGCGGTCTCAGAGCTACCTTCGAGGCAAGGGGCTACACCGCTTGGGACCCCGCCTCCTACGCCTTCATCAAGGACGGCTCGCTTTACATACCCACAGCCTTCTGCTCCTACGGCGGCGAGGCACTTGACACAAAAACTCCCCTCCTCCGCTCTATGGATGCAATATCCGCGGCAGGACTTCGTATAGTTCGTCTTTTCGGTGACGAGACCACACAGAGAGTGCTTTCCACCGTCGGCGCGGAGCAGGAATACTTCCTTATCGAAGAGGAAGATTATAAGGCAAGGCGCGATCTTTTCTACTGCGGAAGGACACTCTTCGGAGCACCTCCCGTGAAGGGTCAGGAGCTTGAGGACCACTATTTCGGCGCACTTCCCACAAGAGTATCCGCCTTTATGAAGGAGCTTGACAACGAGCTCTGGAGGCTCGGCATCTCCGCAAAGACCAAGCACAACGAGGCGGCTCCCTCTCAGCACGAGCTTGCTCCCATATTCTGCACCACGAATATTGCCGTGGATCAGAACCTTCTTATGATGGAATGTATGAGAAAGCTTGCTCCCAAGTACGGTATGGCTTGCCTGCTTGCGGAAAAGCCCTTTGAGGGAATAAACGGCTCGGGCAAGCATAATAACTGGTCGCTTTCCACAGACGGCGGCAAAAACCTTTTCAAGCCTGGCAAGAACCCTGCTGAAAACAAGCAGTTCCTTCTCTTCCTTGCGGCGGTGATCCGCGCGGTGGACGAATATCAGGATCTTCTCAGAATTTCCGCGGCAACGGCAGGAAACGATTGCCGTCTCGGCGGTCACGAGGCACCTCCCGCAATAATCTCCGTATTCCTCGGCGAGGAGCTTGAGGCTCTCGTTAATTCCATCGTTGAGGGCTCCAGCTATTCAAGGAGAGACACGAAGTATATGTCCCTCGGCGTGCCCTCTGTGCCCACCATAAGGAAGGATAACACGGATAGAAACCGCACCTCTCCCTTCGCCTTCACAGGCAATAAGTTCGAATTCAGAATGGTTGGCTCGTCGCAGAACGTGGCACTTGCAAATATCGTTCTTAACACGGCTGTGGCGGAGTCGCTTTCCATCTTCGCAGATGCTCTTGAGGAGACGGTGGATTTCGACAGAACCCTTGATAAGCTCATTGCAGACACCTTCAAGAAGCATTCAAGAATACTCTTCTCGGGCAACTCCTATTCTGCCGAATGGGAGGCAGAGGCGGCAGAGCGCGGACTTTCCAATTTCAAAACCGCTCCCGAGGCATACGCTCATTTCACAGACGATAAGAACATTGCCCTCTTTGGCAAGTTCGGCGTTATGAGCGAGGCGGAGATGCGCTCGCGCAGAGAGATCTTCTTTGAGAGCTATCGCAAGATCAAGAATATCGAAGCGAGAGTTATGCTGGAGATGACCGTGAGAGATATTATCCCCGCCGTCTCCTCCTATATCGGAGAGCTTTCCGCCTCCGTAAATGCGACACGTCTTGCCTCCAAGACCGCCTACGTTGGCTGCGAGGAGGATATTATCGTTAAACTCTCCGAGCTTCTCGGCAAGACCTACGATGCCTATGCCGCGCTGGCGAGAGTTGAAAAGACAGCTATTTCCAAGAGCTCCGCAGAGGACGCGGCGTTCTACTATAAATCCACGGTCGTTCAGAAGATGGACGCGCTCCGTCGCGCGGTGGACGAGATGGAAATGCTCACGGCGAGGGATCGCTGGCCGATGCCCACCTACGGAGACATCATCTTCAAGATCTAAAATTTACCAAGGCAGGTCAGACGGCTTGCCGAGCGCAGAGCAAGTCAAGGCTTATTCCCGATCTGCTCTGTTTTTTAAAAATAAATATTTACGTTTTTATACCGAAAATTTACGATTTTATAAATACAAACCTTCGCGCAAGGTGTAAAATATAATCATAGTAGCCGTCATCCGCAGAACGTATATCGGATGCGAGATCGGCTTTTTCAGAAAGGATTATGCTATGAGTAACGAACAGAAGCCCAAGGTAGTAGATCAATACGCCCAAAGATATCCCAAAAAGGCGCGTGCGGGCAGAGGCGCCATTGTGAGCACGCCCCGTCTCGATCCCTTCTTTGAGGATCAGCCGCCCATCGAATTTATTGAGGACTTAAAGAAGCCCGTTCACGAGAGTGCGCCTATCGGCTTTGATAAATGTGGCAAGGCATCGGAGGGGCAGGTCGACTGCTCGGGCATTTACATAAAGACTCGTTTTCCGGACACAGAGGGGCTCCTTGAAACGGCTTACGCCGATTTTGAAAGGTTTATTTCCCTTTGCGGAATAAGCGGCGAGAGATATCCTTTAAGCTTCGTTTTGGGCGAGGTGTGCGGCTTTGAGAGCTACCGCATCGACGTTCGCAAGGATGGCTGCACCGTCACCGCCGAGGACACGGAGGGCATCCGCCGTGCGATAGTATATCTTGAGGGCGTGCTCACGAAGAATGAGTGCCCGGCTCTTGACGAAGGAACGGAAACTCGCCGTCCCCATATAAAAACCAGGATCACGAGAGGCTTCTTCTCTCCCACGAACCGTCCTCCCAAATTCGGAGACGAGCTTCTTGACGATATCGAATACTATCCCGACGAATATCTCAACCGCTTAGCTCATTCGGGCACAAACGGTCTTTGGATATACACAAGCTTCCGCGCATTGGTTAAGACAGACTACTTCCCCGACGACGAGGCTCCGATCATAAAAAGGCGCGAAAAACTCGCACGGGTGGTGGCTAAATGTAAAAAATACGGTGTCGGAGTCTACGTTTTCGCCATTGAGCCTCTCGGACTTCTCGACCACGAGCACGAGCTTCATCCCGAATTTGCGGGAGCGGCAAAGCGTTTCCAATATCACCCCAACTGCTTAAGAGCCGAGCCTGTGGCAAATTATATTGCAGAGGCGACAGAGAAGCTTTTCAGAGCCATTCCCGATCTTGCGGGCTACATTGATATAACCGCAGGCGAGAGACCCACCAACTGCGCCTCGGGCGGCAACTACAAAACCTGCCCAAGATGCAGAAATTATTCAAGAGGCGAAAACCTCGCCTTTGCCTGCGACAAGATCTGCGAGGGTATCCGCAGAGCGGGCACAGGAGCAAGATTTATCAGCTGGACCTACGGTCACAGATATTGGGATTATGGCGAGATAGATAAATATATCGAGGATCTTCCAAGTGACATTATCGCAATGCAGAACTTTGAGGACAGAGGCTACAATACTCAGCTTGGCAAGCCGAGGATAGCATACGATTACTGGCTCTCATATCCGGGACCCTCCGAGCTTTACGAGAAGACCGCCGATATGACCTCCCGCTACGGCAAGGAGCTTTGGGCGAAGATGCAGGTAGTCACCTCTCACGAGGTGGCAACGGTGCCTTATATCCCCGCCCCCGGTCTTGTTTTCACTAAGTACAGCGCCGCAAGAGCTCTTGGAACAACGGGCGTTATGGAGTGCTGGTATTTCGGAAATTATCCTTCGATAATGAGCCGCGCCTCGGGCGAGCTTTCCTTCCGCGAGGAGATGGAGGATAAGGACGCCTTCCTTCTTGATTTCGCCGCAAGAAATTACGGAAAGACGATGGCACCGAAAATTGCCGCCGCCTGGCGCGAATTTGAGGAGGGCTACTTCCATTATCCCACAAACATTATGTTTTCCTACTACGGTCCAATGCACGACGGCGTTGTGTGGGAGCTTTCGCTCTTGCCGAAAAACCTTGCGCTTTCCCGCTCCTGGCAGCTTGTTGATAAGCCCAACGGAGACAGGATCGGCGAGTCCTTCTATCGCGGTCACACCATAGACGAGATAATCACCCTCGCGGGCATTATGAAGGAGCACTGGGAGCGGGGTATGAAATATCTGCCCGAGGATGCGGGCGAGATCCTCACGGTCTCGGAGTGTATCGGTCTGCTTTACAGCTCGGGCAAAAATATAATGGAATTCTATAAGCTGCGCGGCGATCTCGGCAGAGAGCGGGGGGACGTGTCCGAAATTCTTGAAAAAATGCACTCCCTCGTGCTTGACGAGAAGCGCAATTCGGCGCGGATGATAGAGCTTTGCGAGGAAGATAAGAGGCTCGGCTACCACTCCGAGGCGGAGGGCTTCAAGTTCTTCCCGAAGAAGCTCCGCTCAAGAATTGAGAGCCTTGATAAGCTTCTTTCGGAGGAATTCCCCGTCGTTCGTGAAAGGATAGCGGCAGGCAAGCATCCTCTCGGCTATTACTTCGCAGAAGGCGAGGAGGCATACCTCATCGGCAGCGGCAAGGAGGAGCCCATCGGTGAGTCGGGCAGCTTCCTTGTAAGCGTTGAGGGTGATAAGCTCCGCCTTGACGTTAAGACCTACCCCTCCGCCGTAATCAAGCTTTGCTACGAATTTGAGCCAGGCTTCCCCGACCCGGGCGTTATGTTTGGCTCGGATAATTTCTCAAACCACGACGAGCTTGCAAACACTCTCTCGGGCGACCTTATTTTCCTTCCCTCCGCGGCGTCTCACGAATCGGTGGTCGGAGAAAACGAGAAGCTTGAGATAGCCAAATACCGCCACGAAAAGTGTCTCACGGAGGATGGCGTTATCCACACCGTCTGGCGCGATATCCCAAGAGAAAGATGGGACGGCACGGGTGCTATCAAGATGAATATCTCAATTGACGGCGACTTCTGGAAGGATTCCTCAAATCCCACCTACACCCTCGGCAAGGAGGAGCAGTCTCCCGACGAATACGGCTTCCTTATTATGTAATTCAGATTTTAAATAAAATTGGTAGATCCCGTTTCACAAAAAGGAACGGGATTTACCAAACATAAATCGTTTTTTCCGCTTTTATTTTCTTTTCGGAGATGCTAGAATAGTTGTAAAAAACAAACCGAAAGGAATAAAAAAATGGAAACCTTCCGCGACAAACTCTGGCTTATGGGTGAAGACCCCGACGGTCACTATTCGGACGACGGCGAGACCGGTCTCCCAAATCAATATAACCTTCCAGGTCATTCGAGAATGACGGCAATAGAGGGGCTATTCTATCTTGATATTCCCAATATGTGCCGAGTGCGTATTAAGGGAACACCTATGCCTCCATACGACCAGCATACCGAGGCTATGCGCCCCTGCAGAGAGGTTACGTGGTCTATTCTCGGCGCAGGCAGCTCCACATTTGACGATTGGGTGGACGTTGACGAGGTTATAAAGCAGGCTAATAAATTCGAGAACGTGACAGGCGGCTTTTACGACGACTTCTTTGGTAAGAACCGCAGAACCGTCTACCCACCCGAAAGGCTTCGTGAAATACGCCAAAGATGCGACGAGCGCGTTATCGGGAAAAAGCTCAACATGTGGGTAACTCTCTACGAATACAATCTGGAACAGATCCCCGATATTAAGCCCTGGCTTGACGAGTTCGACTATATAACCCTTTGGGTATGGTACGGCAAAAATCTTGAAAAGATGGAGAGCTACTACGAGCAGGTCTTTGAGATGTGTCCCGACAAAAAGGTCGTTGCGGGAATGTTTATGTATAACTACGGCGAAAGATGCCCGATGAGTGTCTCGCAAATGAAACGTCAGGGCGATTATTTTCTCTCGCTGATGCGCGAGGGCAAGATTGACGGAATTATGTTCGTTGGAAATCCCATCTGTGACCTTGGGCTCGAAGCGGTTGAATGGACAAGGAATTGGATAAAAGAGCATAGGGACGATATCATTGGTTGATTATTGTTTTATTGCATCTTTTCAACTTGCTTGATCTACTGTTTAAAGCTTAATTAAAGGTATTTGCAAATAATTATTTACATATTTGAGGATTTTCTTTAATGACTTTAAGAAAAAAGTTTTTTGGAGACCGTGCTTTTTATAAAAAAGTTCTTGCGGTCTCCGTGCCTATAATGGTACAAAACGGAATAACAAACCTTGTAGGTATGCTCGATAACGTGATGGTCGGCACTCTGGGCACAGAGGCTATGTCCGGCGTTTCCATAGTCAATCAGCTATTATTCGTTTTCAGTATGGTTATCTTCGGAGCGGGTGCGGCAGGTGGAATATTCACCTCTCAATATCACGGTGCAAGGGATACGGACGGTGTGAGATACACCTTCAGAATTAAGACTTATATCAACGTCGCCATTGCCGCGCTTACAGTTTTGCTCCTGGCACTTTTCGGCAAGGAGGCAATATCCTTCTTCCTTCATTCTGGAAGCGCATCGGGCGACCTTGAATTGACTCTTGAATACGGTCGGAGCTATCTTTGGATAATGCTGATCGGAATTCTGCCATACGCCACATCCCAGGTATATGCCTCCACACTCAGAGAAACCGAGGAAGCGGCGCTCCCGATGTACTCGGGCTTACTTGCTATTGCCGTAAACTGCTCTCTCAACTTCGTGCTTATCTTCGGACTTCTGGGTTTTCCCGCGCTCGGAGTTGTCGGCGCGGCTATTGCAACCGTTATTTCACGATTTGCCGAGCTTATATTCCTTATTATCAAGGTACATCTTTCAAAAAGCAAATATCCGTTTATCAAGGGAGTTTTCCGCTCCCTCAGGGTGCCTCGCACGCTTGTTTTGGGGATCGTGACAAAAGGCTTTCCGCTTCTTTTCAACGAGCTTATATGGTCGCTTGCTATGACGGTTAAGACCCATTGCCTCTCGATGGCGGGGCTTGATGCGGTTGCGGCTATAAATATTCAAACGACAATGTTCAACGTTCTGAATATAACCTATTTAGCGCTTGGAAATTCAATAGCGATCATCGTTGGAAATCTTCTTGGTGCTGGTCGGCTTGAAGAAGCCAAGGACGCGGATCGTAAGCTACTTGTTTTCGCCACGCTTACAGGTGCTCTTATGGGTGCTTTCCAGATTGGAATATCACCGTTTTTCCCAATGCTTTATAACACAAGCTCCTCGGTTCGCTCGCTTGCAACCTATATGCTTATTATCTCAGGGCTTTCAATGCCCTTGAATGCGCTTGCGGTATCAACCTATTACACCATTCGCTCGGGAGGTCTCGCGTTACTGACAATGCTTTTCGACTGCGTTTACGCCTGGGCGTTCACGGTAAGTGTAGCTTTTGTTCTTGCGTACTTCACCGACGTTGGAATACACGCATTGTTTGCCGTCGTTACGTTTGTTGAGTGCTCAAAATGCTTCCTTGGCTTAGCACTGGTTTCAAAGGTGCGCTGGGCAAGACAGCTGACCGTGAGGGGCGAGGTTGCAAAATAAACAATATAATGCAGCTTTTTCGTAATATTGTCTATTGTTTTTATTTTCCGATTCGTGTATTATTAAGTTAACACCTCTACAAGGAGAATATCTGATGAATATAAAAACGCTCTGCGCTCATATAGACTGCTCAAGAAACGCGGTAATGAAAAAGGAATCCTTAAAGGAGTTCCTTAAAATTCTTTCCAAAATGGGCTATAATGCTGTAATGCTATACACCGAGGATACCTACGAGATACCCGAATACCCCTTTTTCGGTTATATGCGTGGCAGATACACCGCAGACGATCTTCGTGAAATAGATGATTTTGCGGCAGAGCTCGGAATGGAGCTGATTCCCTGCATTCAGGTGCTCGGTCATCTTGAAATGGCACTGAAGTGGGATTTTCTTCCAAAGGAATCCATAGATATAATTATGCCCGACGACGAGCGGACCTATGAGTTTATCGACCGCGCCTTAGGGGCGCTTTCAGGCGCAATAAGATCGAGAAAGATACACATCGGTCTTGACGAAGCGTTTGGTCTCGGATCGGGCAATTTAATGAAAAAAAACGGATACGAGCCTGCCATAAGCATTATAAAAAGGCATCTTTCAAGGATAGTTAAGATTGCCGAAAAATATGGCTACACAATGCTGGCTTGGTCTGATATGTTCTTCCGCGAATGGAACGACGGTGCTTATTGGATCGAGAAAAAGGAGATCCCCGCCGAGGTTATAGCCTCTGTTCCCGAGTGCGTTATCCCCGTTTATTGGGATTACTACTCCACCGATTTCGCCCGATACGACGCAATGCTCTCAAACCACAAGCAGCTTTCCGAGAATAGCTGGTTTGCAGGTGCAGTTTGGGGCTGGCGAGGAATGATCCCATATAACAACTTTTCAATAAAGACTATGACACCCGCCCTTGATGCTTGCGAGAAAAACCAAACTGAAAATATAATGATATGCATCTGGGGTGACGACGGCAATGAATGCTCAAGATACTCTCATCTTCCCGCGCTTTATTACATTGCAAAATACGCGCAGGGCGAAAAAGATATCGAAAAGATAAAGCAGGGATTTGAAGAAACGTTCGGCGTTCCCTTTGATTCGTATATGGAGATCGACGAGCCAAACCGCCCAGGCAACCCGAATTTCGGCAATTGCGATATGAACCCCTCGCGGCACATGCTTTATTCGGATTATTTTAACGGCTTCAGAGATGCCCACGTAATAGTGGATGACGAAAAATATTTTGCCGCTTACGCAAAGAGGCTGGACAAAATTTCAGACACCCTCTCCCCGCTTTTCGCCCCTGCGTTCAGATCTGCGGCGGCGCTTTGCAGAGTTTTAGACAAAAAATATGCCCTCGGTGTTAAAACACGAGCAGCATATAAGTCGGGCGACAAGGCGGCGCTTGCCGAGCTCATTCGCGATTACTACGCACCGCTTCCCGCACTTATTGAGCAGTATCACAAATTGTTCAAGGCGCAGTGGGATGCGGAAAACAGACCCTCTGGCTTTGATCTTCAGGATCTGAGGCTTGGCGGACTGCTTATGCGAACGAAGACCTGCACGCAAAGGCTTTGCGATTACGTCGAGGGAAGACTTGATAAAATAGACGAGCTTGAGGTTGAGCTTTTGGAGATGCCTACCTACTCATACGGAAAATGGCGCTCCGGAAAATATCTGTTCACCCCAAACGTTTTCGAGGGAACTTAAATCAAAATTTGGCAAAATGCTAATAATTATTTACAAATTGTAGGTGTTTATGAAAATTTCGAGTGCGCCCCCTATGCTCTCATCAGATGATATTTTCGAGGGCAACAAAGATTTCTTTATTCATCTTTCCACCGATTATAAGTATTTTGAAAACAAACTCCACAGTCACGAATTCGTGGAGATATCTCATATTATTTCGGGAGAAGCCGAGCACGAGATCGGCGGTATAAAATACAAGGTACACAGGGGTGATCTTATAGCCATCAGGCGCGGTGTTCCTCACACCTTCCGTCCTATTGAATGCGATGAGCCATTTGTGGCATACGATCTTATGTTCACAGAGAATTTTCTTTTGCAAAGATCCTTTGGAGATAGCTTCGATTATGCTCTTGACGTTCTTTTCGGCAGGACGGGAAACCATAACGATATTCATCTTGCAGGAGGCGGCTATCAGATTTTCGGCGAGATTTTTCACCGAATATACACCGAATTTCGGACACGTCATAGCGGCTACCTAGATCTTATTCGAGCCTACGTCACCGAGCTGATCATAAATCTTTTCAGGCGGCTTGAAGATGATAGCTACGCAAAATTCTCATCAAGAATAAAGGATGCGGTCCGAAGCACGACCGCGTTTATAGACGAAAACTTCAAGGATCATCTGACCCTTGAGGACCTATCGACAAGAATATTTTTCTCCAAGGATTATCTTGGAAAAGCGTTCAGGGAGATCACGGGTATGACGGTGATCGCCTATATTCAAAAGGTAAGGCTTTCGGAAGCTTGCAGACTACTTTCGGAGACCGACAAGACCGTCTCGGAGATTGCCGAGCTTTCGGGATTTGGGGATCTGAAATCCTTCTACACCGTTTTCAAACGCACAATGAATACAACACCCAGAAAATATCGTGGGGAATAAGCATTTCAAAATAAAAACGCCGAGAAATTATCCCGGATAACAATGTTTTCCAATATAAAAAGACCCGAGGCAATAAGATATGCAAACGACATATCAGAGCCTTGGGTCTTTTATTATTTCTTATTTAAGTATCTTTTCAAGCACCTTTGCAACGCCCTTTGCCATATAGAAGAAGCCGAGGTCGGTGGGATGCACGCCGTCAACGGTGAAGTCGTTGGAAAGACCGTCGAAGAAGGATGAGCCGTCTATAAAGTATACGTTCTTATCACCTGCCGCGATCGCATCATCGTAGGTCTTTTTAATAGCGGCAAATCTTGAATCTCTATCCTGCGAGGGAATAACGTCGGGGCGGGTTATGATGATGATGGGGAGAGTCGGATGCTTCGCTCTGACGATATTGAACATTCTGGCGTGAGTCTCAAGAAGATATTCCGCATTTCTTGCGTTATAATCATAGTCGTAAACGAAGGCGGACATATCAAGGCTTGCAACGTATTCTGCGATTTCGACCTCGCCCTTTGCGGAGCCGCCAAAGCCAAGGTTATGATGGTTGCAGTCAAGCATACGGCTGATCTGCGCCTCATAGGTCATACCGGGTCTTGTGCAGCAGCCGCCGTTGGTGATAGAGGAGCCGTAGTAGACCACGGGTGTCTCGATTTTATAGGGCTTGGCGGGGGAGAGTGTCGCATTTTCATCAATTCCGACGTAGAAGGAGCGCACGCCCGAATAGAGAGGGAAATGAATGGTTATCTCGCGCTCGCAGGCATCGCCGAGCTGGACTATCGCCTCAAGATTTCCCTCGCCCTGATGGAAAGGAGGAAGGAGAGATTTCTTGAAAACGCCGTCTGCATAAACGTCAAGACCCATAGTGCCAACAACGGTCATCATAGCGATCTGCTCAACGTTGTGAAGATCAAGCTTAACAGCAACGTAGGGGCTATTCGTCTTAAAGCGAACTCTGCCGCCTGCGGTCTGGGAGCACTTCTGAATAATATTTTTGCTGACAGTTTCAGCCACGGGGCGAGGCACACGATAGTACATATCGCCGTCGCGCCACACTCCGTATATCTTGAAGGGAGAGTCGTCTATATCATAAAACTTTATCCCCTCCACGGAAATTTTGGTTGGAACTATCATATTCTTGTCAACCTGATTTGCCATTTCAATTTACCTTCCTTTTATATGTTTTAAAAAAATCAAATTGTTTTAAAGCATTGCTTAAAAAGCGCATTATGTTAATAGTTGTTTACATATAGTGCGGTTTTTATATATTCCGCAAGCTTTGACGATATTTCAGCTTCGCCAAGATCGTTAGGATGAATTCCGTCGTGAGTGTGCTCGGCACTCGTGAGAAGCTCGCCTCCGAAAACGAGGTGCACTCTCTTGTCTCCACTGTCGCAGAGTCGGTGATAGGTCTCTTTGATTATCTCAAATCTTTCAAGCCCCTCCTGGCTTTCCTTAACGTCGGGACGGCTGACGAGAATTATGGGAGTCTCGGGCAAAAGCGAGCGAAGCCTCTCCACAAAGGGCAAGTGTGTTGCGCGGAGCTTTTCCTTATTGGGCGCATTATGGTCATATCCGATAACGGCGACCGACGGTGAAAGACTACCTATATATTCGGCAATTTCAAGCTCGCCTCTGCAACCCGCGCCGAAGCCGAGATTATATACGTCGGCGCAAAGATCGCGGGATATCCTATTCACAAAGGTGAGTCCCGAGCGGGAGGCGCAAGCACCGTGAGTTATGGATGAACCGTAGAAAACTATGGGTGAGCTTATCCTGTAATCGGTGGGAGGAGAAAGCGTGGCTTCTCCGTCTATTCCTATCTCAAGGTCTATCGCCTGCGCATATTGGGGCATATTCAAGGCGAGCTCTCTTTCCCTTCTCTCCCCGAGATTAAGGGCAGCCTCGTATACTCCGCCGTTTTGTATCTCATAAGGGGGATTGAAGCTACCGAGATATTCTCTGCCCTCGTATAGATCAAAGCCCGCCGAAAGCGTGAGGGTGAGCATTGAGATGCGATATATATCGCCGAGGTGAGCGCGAATGGCAATATAGGTGGAATTTGTTCTGAAGCGCACTCTGCCGCCTGCTGTGGCTTTTGAAAATTTCGCGGCTCTCGGGTTTATCCGCTCTGCCACAGAGCGAGGAAGCCTTGCAAAGCCCTCCTCGTATTTCTTTACGCCGTGGAGCGAGAAAGGCACGGAGGCGACATCAAAAAATCTTACGTCGGGCTTATTGATAAAGCTTGATACCACAAGCCTTGGGTCTATATTCTTGTCCATCACACCTCCGCGTAAAACTTATATTTTTATGCAATAATTTGCTCGTTATTCTTTATTTTCTTATATTTCGGGCTTTTTAGGGCTATCCTTTTCCGTTCTGCTTTGCGCTACCCTATGGCTTTGCCCTACCGCTTTGGCTTCGCTTCGCGCCGTGCAGATCCTATCGTTTTAACTCTCAAGGATCTCCTTAAGAACAGGATAAAGTCCCTTCGCCATAAAGAAGAAGCCAAGGTCGTTGGGATGGCATCCGTCAACGGTGCCCTCGTTTCCTATGGGCTCAAGGCTCTTGGGAGTTGGAACGAACCAAACGTTTTTATCTCCTGCGGCAAGTGCGTTCTGATAGGTCCTTTCAACTATCTTAAGGCGCGTATCTCGCTCGTAGCTCGACCTCGCCTGCGGTCTTGTTATAAACACGATGGGAAGCTCGGGTCTTTTCTCCCTGATCCTTTTGAAGAAGGGCTCGTGATGCTCGGCGAGGAATTCCGGAGTGGGCGCGTTATGGTCGAAGCCGAGAACGAGAACGCTCATATCAAGGCTCGCGATATAATCCGCCATTTGCGACTCTCCCTTGCAGCTGCCCGAAAAGCCGAGATTATATACGTTAGAGTCAAGCATACGGGAGAGCACCGAGGAGTAATTGAGACCAGGGCGAGAGCAGCAGCCGCCTTGGGTTACGGACGAGCCGTAGAACACCACGGGCTTTTCGTATTTATAATCCGGCGCCGCCTTGATGAGCGAGCCCTGCTCAACTCCGATATAAAGGCTTCTCACAGGACCGTAGCAGGGGAAATTGATGGTAATTAGCCTCTCGCGCTTATCGTTAAAGCTTGCGGATGACTCAAAGCTTGTGACACCGCCGCCCGTATATGCACCGGGGCGGAAGGTGGTGAGGTATACGTCGTCCTCGTAAATATCAAAGCCGGCAATATTGGTGAATGTCATGTGGTCGGGATGATAGGTCGTGTCTCTTTCCGCAATGATCGCAACCCTTTTACTGTCGGTAACAAAGCGGACCCTTCCACCCGAGGTATTAAAATTAAGACCTGCAACGCCGCCGCTGACAGTCTTTGCGATCTCGGGATCCAGTCTGCAATATCCGCCCTCTGCCTTCTGCACGCCGTAAAGCCTTATACATTCGCTCTCGGGAGAATAGAACACAAGCCCGTCCTTTTCAATAACCGTGTGCGACACCATATTTTTATCTATCTGATAAAGATCCATAATAATTACCCTTCCCTTGCGTTTCGGCTCGTAGCCACCGATTGTATAATATACTGCTTAAATTATATAACCCACGCCCCAAAATGTCAATAGCTTTTCACTTTTTTGATATATTTTCGGAGTAGCGGGCTTCGCTTCACAATGCGCCTTGAATACGGGTCAATATTTGCCCCGCGAGCCGACTCAGATAAGCCTTGATAACTCTGCGAAAGCAAATATTTTCGCCTATCGAAAACCACCCCTGCCGTATATTGAAAATCATCTTTGCCATCTGTTGAAAATCGTCTCTGCGACTTGACAGAGCCCTGCGTTTATGATAGAATATAGGAAAACCACAGGTGTACCCTTGGAGGATATGGCTTGAATATTGATAAACAAAAATTCAGCTCTGCCTTGGCAAAGGCGTTTTCGCTTAACGGAATGTCGTCCTTGCTCTCGCTTGAGAGGAGCGAAAAATTTTATCAGCTGACCGTGAGAATGCTTGAGGAAAACGAAAAATATAATCTCACCGCCATCACGGAGCCAAATAAAATAATACTGAATCATTACGCCGACTGCGCGACCCTTGCCTCGCGGCTGAAGAAGGGTGCGACCGTCGTTGACGTCGGGTGCGGCGCGGGCTTCCCCACCCTGCCTCTTGCAATAGTGCGCCCCGACCTTAAAATACGCGCCATCGACTCCACCGCAAAGAGAGTGAACTACGTTTCAGAGACGGCAGCCCTCCTCGGGCTTGATAACGTCACGGCGGAGGTCCTTCGCGCTGAGGATGCGGGAAGGTCGGCAGAATACAGAGAAAAATTCGATTACGCCACAGCACGCGCCGTTGCGGAGCTGAGGATCCTTGCGGAGCTTTGCCTGCCCCTTGTGCGCGTTGGCGGACAGATGGTGGCAATGAAGGGTAAGGCTGCCGAATTTGAGCTTGCGGGAGCAAAGCGCGCCATAGCCACACTCGGCGGCAGAGGCGCGAGAGTGGAGCAGATAGAGCTTCGCTCGGAGGATGGAGAGAGTGCCACCCACCCGCTTATCCTGATCGATAAGAAGGAAAAGTGCCCCTCAACCTACCCTCGCCCCTACGCCCAGATATCGAAAAAACCGCTTTGATAAAGCATTAATAAAACTCGCATAGCTTAATTGAACTCCGTACCGAGGAGATTAATTACTATGCGAGTTTTTGTTTGTTTTGCAAACAATTATTTACAATTTATTCGCTTTTTGCCTTTTTCTTTCTCTTGAATTTTGAGAAGAAGGCTCCAAGCTTCGTTCTGAATTTGGTGCGTTTTTTAGAAGATTTGATCCTGATATTGAGGGTGTCCTTCGTCATCTTATCGATATTCAGCTCCCTGCCGCGATCCATACGCTTCGTGTACTGATCGTGGGTATAAAGGCCAACGTTTGCGGCAAAGTCACATACGTCCTTATTTTCAAAATCCGAGCTTTCGTGCTTGAACCAGCCGAATGCATCGGCAAAGCCGTTGTGAAGAAGATCCCAGAAATCTCCCTTTGCATCGCTCCAAAGGAGATTATAGATCTTATAGCATCTGCTCGCCGAAAGATTGAGATAGGAGACCGCAAGAGGTATATAGGTTCCGTGGCTTGCGAGATGCTCCTTTATCTTAAGGTAGACCACGGGCACCTGCTTATAATACTTTTTGAAGAGCTTGACCCTCGACTGATCGGAATAGACCCTGTGATGGACCAACACCTCGTTTATGCCCATAACTCTGCCTGCAAAGGAAAGCGCCGTACAAATGAAATGCACGTCCTCAAAAACGTATAGCTCGGGCGCAAACATCAGCTCCTTCTCTTTTATGAAGGAGGTGCGGAAGAGCTTATTCCAGACGTAGCCCGACATACACTGAAGGATATGGTCGGGATGATCGTTCTTTGAGACAACGTCTCCGCTCATCAATATTTCGCTATGGTCCTCGGGGACAGCGGGTGCAAAGCGTGATTGCTTGGTGTTATAGATATCGTATTCGCAAACGGCAATGTCCAGCTCGTGCTTCACCGCCGTAACGTAAAGACGTTCGATCAGAGTTGGCTCGTAGAAATCGTCTGCATCCAGGAAGATGATAAAATCTCCCCTTGCCCTTATGATACCCTTATTTCTCGCCGTGGAAACTCCCGCGTTATTTTCCGTGACGATCCTTATGCGCTGATCCTTTTCCTGATATTCCTTGATTACTGCCAGAGATTTATCGGTTGAGCCGTCGTCTATACAGATGACCTCGATCTCGCGGAGGGTCTGATCCAGCACCGTATCCAGAGCGGGGCGGAGATAATCCGTGGCGTTGTAGATAGGCATAATAACAGAAACCTTGATTTCGTTACTCATAAAAAACCTTCTATTCTTCTTTTTTCTATGTCTATTTTATCACCCCTTTTTCAAAATGTCAAGTGCTCTGCTGATAGTGTTTTTTCGGGTGAAAAAATGGCTTGTGCAAGATGGCTAAATTATTTTCTCCTTTTTGTTTATTATGACGAAACAAATTTGATTTTTTTCAAATTAACTCAAAAAAGCTCGCGCGCCTGTGATATAATTGGGTGTGAAAGCGGCTTTTTGTTTTTGAAAGGAGACTATTATGAAAAAGATCTACACCCCCGAGGAAATATCCGCGCAGCGTGAGCTTGACGCCAAACGCAGAGAGACCTTGTGGGCAGCCCTCACAGAGCAGCTTGGCGGCGACGAGAGTGCCGAGCAGATAACCTCTGCCTTCAAGCAGCTTTACACACTTTATAAGCCCGAGCTTGCAGAATGGTACGCAAAGCTTTACGACCCCGCGGTTGGCGGTTATTACTCCACGGATAGCGGCAGAGATTACGAAAGCTTCGGTCCCGATCTCGAATGCACTATGCAGTCTATGGCGTTTATAAGGACCTCGGGTCTTATTGAGGAGGTCGGTCCTCTTGAGGAGGCGATCCCCGAGGATATGCAAAAGGCGATGGTCAGATTTGCAAAGAGCTGCCAGAGCGAAAACGGCTTTTTCTATCACCCTCATTGGAACGTTGCGGATATTGACGGAAGCATCTCCCGCCGAGGGCGCGACCTTGGTTGGGCAGTTCAGATACTCACAGCCTTCGGCTCAAATCCCACCTACGACACACCTAACGGCAGAAAGGGAGACGGTCTCGATGCGGACGGAAACCCCGTTGCAGTAAAAGAAAAGTCGGTTAGCAATAGCGCGGCGGAAAAGCCTCAGGCACCCGCTCGCCACGCCCCATATCTTGAAAACAGGGAGACCTTCCTTGAATATCTCTCCGAATTCGATCTTGTGAATAAATCCTATCACTGGGGAAATATGCTTAATTCCACGGTCGGGCAGATAAGAGCAAGATCCCGCGAGCTCGTTGAGGGCGGCGCGGATTACAGCCTTGTTGATATTCTTATAGATTATCTCAACGAGCGCATCTGTCCCGAGACAGGCTATTGGGGCAGAGAGGTAAATATGGCGGGCTCAAACGGATACTTCAAGATCCTCGCCATCTATAACTCTCTTGAAAAGCCCTACCCCGCTTGCGAGAAGGCAACCGAATCGGTGCTCCTCAGCATTATGGGAGACGAGATCGACGCCGGCAACTGCTGCTCGCTCTATAACCTTTGGAACTGCGTTAGCTTTATAAAGACCAACGTTAGAAAATTTGCCTCCGAGAAGGATAAGGAAAGAATTCTCGGCAGGATCGACCAGGTGCTCCGCGAAAGAGGTGCCGAGGCTATCCTCAATACCTACAAGAAGATCAAGCCCTATCAGAAGGGTGTTGCCTTCAGCCATCAATATCACGGCAACGGCGGCGCACAGCAGGGACTCTACACGGGTATGACAGGTCTCTTTGTTGCAGACGAAGGAAACGTTGATGCAACGGGCATCTGCTCCACAGGTCTTGTGCGAGCAATGTTTGAAACCTTCGGTGCAAGGAGAGTGCCCATCCTTTATAAGGCGGATTGGATGGTCTACCTTAATATAATCAATACCGCAAAGCCCGTGGTGAAAAAATACCCCCAGGAGCCCTATCGTAAGCTCGACAACAAGGAGGCTCTCAAATTTGTTCCCGCTCTTGCAAACACCGAGTGGGAGCTTAAGGACGGCGCATACGAGGTGAAGCTTCTTGCGGAGGGTCACGGCTTTAACGTTGAAAGAACGGCGAGAGTCTGCAAGGGAGACTACGTTAAGCTTGAAACCGAGCTTTCCATCACCGACATTATCGAAGACGGCACGCTCCGCATAGATATCATCCGTGGCAGAGCTCCCAACACCACCACCCTGATCTATCTTGAGCTTAAGGTGAAGGGCGACGAGCTCACCGTGGCTTGCGATAAGTGGGAGCACGGCTTCAAAAAGACCATCAAGCTTCCCGACAGCATAAAGCTGAAGATCGAATATTATATCGATCCTATGGAAAGAAAAGATAAAAAGCTCGGGGGATGCACGGCACAGAGAGTGTATATCAACGATGAGCTTATGGGCACAGCGGTCAACAACGACGGCACAGACCCCAAGTATCAGACGGGCACTCCCCTTCATATCAACGGCACGCCGAGATTCTATACCCCCGATTCGCTCAGAGCAACGCTCCGCGTGAAGGATATGTATTATTCCTACCCGAAGCTTTGATTTTCGCCTTTGGAAATTACTCGTTCACCGTTTCAGAATATCGGACAGTTAATAACAGTTTATAATCAAATTACATTTTAACCATCAGCAATTGAAAGGAAATATCACTATGGAAAGATTATTCACAAAAGAGGAAATTGCAAAGCAAAGAGAGCTTGACAAGGTAGCCAAGGAAAAGGAATGGGAGGCTCTTGCCAAAGAAGCGGGAGGCGGCGAGCGCGGCGCGGGTATAGCCGACGCCTTCAAGCAGCTCTACACTCTCTACACCCCCGCCCTTGCGGAATGGTTTGCAAAGCTTTACGACCCGGAGGTCGGCGGCTACTACTCCACCACCTCGGGCCACGACACCGAGGGCTTTGGTCCCGACGTTGAGGTTACGGTGCAGTCGCTCCGCTTTATTGAGAGCTCGGGTATGCTCCGCGAGGTAGGCACCCTTCTTGAGGCTCTCCCTGAGGGTATGCAGGAGGCAATGCTGAAATTCGCAAAGAGGCTTCAGCATCCCAACGGCTATTTCTATCATCCGCAATGGACCTTCAACGACGTTCATTATAATCTATCAAGACGAGGCAGAGACCTCGGCTGGGCAACGAGCCTGATCTCCACGATGGGCGGCACTCCCACCTACGACACCCCCAACGGCAGAAAGGGAGACGGACTTGACGCAGACGGAAACCCCGTTGCAGCCGCAGGCTGTTGTGAAGAAAAGGCGGCAGATGATAATGCTCCCGCGGCGGCTAAAAATTATCCCGAATATCTTGAGGACAAAGAAAGCTTTGAGAACTATCTTTCCACCGTTAAGATCCGTGAGAATTCCTATTGGTGGGGCAACCAATTCAACGCCACCTACACCCAGATAGACGCAAGAGCAAAGGCACTTATTGATGGCGGCGCGGATTACGATCTTCGCGATATCCTTATCAATTGGCTCAACGAGAGAATAGATCCGAACACGGGCTATTGGGGCGAATTCACAAACCTTGCGGGCACTAACGGCTTCTTCAAGATCATCACCCTTTATAACTTCTGGAAAAAGCCCTATCCGATGCCCGAGAAGGTAACGGAGTCGGTGCTTAAGGGAATTATGGGAGACGAGATAGCAAAGGGCAACTGCTGCTCCATCTATAACCTTTGGTCGGCTATCTGCTCCATTAAGGCAAACGTTAAGAACTGCCATCCCGAGGACGTGAGAGAAAGAGTGCTCCACACTATCGACGAGACCCTCCGCGACAACGGCAGAGAAGCAATTCTCATCACCTATAAAAAGATGGCACCCTATCAGAAAAACGGCTGTGAATTCTCCCATAGCTACGAGTCCTGCGGCGGCGGTCAGCAGGGTCTTCCCACGGGCCTTAACCCCACCTACGGAGTGCTTGAAGGAAACGTTGACGCAACCTGCATCTGCTCCTCGGGTCTCACAAGAGGTATGTTTGATGCCTTCGGCTTCAAGAAGGTCTCGCTTCTTATGAAGGCGGATTGGATGAATTATAAGAATATTCTTATGTCCTACGGACCCGCAAAAAAGATCAGAGTTCAGGATCCCATCGTCAACTTCGACGACGGCAAGATCCCTCTCGCTGTACGCTCTATGGGCGGCGCGGAGCTTTCGGTCTCGGACGGTAAGCTCACCGTTTGTGCAGAGGGCGAGGGCAAAGGAATCGACCTTCTTCCCACCGCCAGGATATGTAAGGGCGACGTATTCCTCTTTGAAGCGGACGTTACAGTTCCGAGCATCTCGGGTGAGGGAATTCTCCGCTTTGAAAACCGTACAGGCGCGCTCGAAAGAATAGAGGACGTCACCTTCTTCGATATGAAGATCCAAGACGGTAAAGTCTCCTTCTTCTCGGATAAATGGGAGGCGGGCTTCTCCGTAAAGGATGCCGCAAATGCCGACGGCTTCAAGTTGAGAGTTGAGCTTGATCTCGTTGATGCTCCGAGAGCAGACGGCGCGAAGAGGCTTTGCTCCGCAATGCACGTTTACGCAGACGGAAAATTCATCGGCAGTATTATCAATAACGCGTCTGATCCTAAATGCCCTTCGGGCTACACCCTTGGCACGACCTCAAGGGTCTGCTTTGGAACAGGGGAAGGTACCGAGGCGCACTTCACCATTGATAACCTTCGCCATTCCTACGCAAATAAATAAAGCGCAATATATTGCATTTTTTTCGTAATATATTGAATTGTTATCGCCAATAAAATATGATATACTTAATTTAAGCACGATTATGTTGTGCTATTATGTTGTGCTATTGAACAAAATTTACGTGCATAAGGAGATCGCTTATGAAATACGTTTACACCTTAAGACAGATCGCCGAGCAAAAGAAGCTTGACGTTGCCGAAAGAGACAAGCTCTGGGCGGCACTTGCCGAAGAGGCAGGCGGCGGCGAGGAGGGGCTTGCCGTGGCAAATGCCCTTCGCAAGCTATACACGATGTACGATTCAAGGCTTGTGGATTGGTCTGCCACCCTTTACGACAAGGGCCACGGCGCATATTATACCTCAAGCGTTGGCAGAGACACAGAGGGCTTTCTTCCCGACGTTGAGAGCACCGTGCAGATGCTTCGCTTCCTTGACAGCTCGGGACTTATGCGCGGAGTCGGAGGCGACTGGCGAAAGGGTCTTCCCAAGTGGATGATCCATCAGATGGTATATTACGCAAAGTCCATACAGGACGAAAACGGCTTCTTCTATAACCCAAACTGGGCAAAGGAGACGGCAGACGAGATGATCTCCCGCAGAGCGAGAGACGTAGGCTGGTGCACAAACCTTATGAAGGAGCTTGGCGAGAGCCCTGTTTACGACGCACCTAACGGCACGACCGGCGGCGGCTCGACCCCCGATGAATATTGGGCGTCTCTTAACACCGAGCTCCCTCCCCCACCCTACGCAAAGGCACTCTACGAGAAAAAGCTTGCAGAGAGGGCGAATATGTCACAGGGCGCAAAGGAAGCCGAAGCGGCAAGAGCCAAGGCGTCGGTTGCGTATCTATCGTCTCACCCCGCCTTTGTTGATTATCTTGACGAGCGTCTTATCCCGGGAATGAAGGATAATCCTTATTTCTACGGCAATGAGGTGGGCGAGACCTGGCAACAGGTGAAAAACGCAAACTCCAAGCTTGGAAAATACGAATTCAAGGAGTCCGACGGCGAAAGATACCGTGTCTTTGACGGAATGACGCTCCCCGATATTCTTATCCACGAGCTTGACGAAGCAATAAATCCCGACACAGGTCTTTGGGGAGAAGTCCGCCCCTCGAAGCCCACAGGCAAGGAATTCCTTTTCACCAACGGCTTTATGAAGGGTATGGCGGCGTACAACGGCTTGAAGTATCCCTACCCCGCAAAATATTTGCTCACCGTGGCAAACACTCTTATGGATTCGCTTCTTGGAGACGAGCCCTCGGTTTATAATATCTGCGAGGTGTTCAACTCCTGGCACAGTGTGTGGCGTTTGCGCGAAAATCTTCAATACGTGAAGGACGAGGAAACAAAGACGAAGGTCAATAAAGCCTTGCAGGACGTGCTTATCAAGAAGGCTCCCGAGGCTATTCTTAATAGCTACGAGAAGATCAAGGGCTATAAAAAGCTTGACGGCGGCTTCGCACACAGCTACTACAACGGCACTCCCAACCATCAGGGGCTTCCCATCTCAACAAGAGAAAACGTAGGCGACGTTGATGCCACCTGCATCGGCTCAACAGGACTTATTAGGGTTTTGTTCGGTGCCCTCGGCTTCACCTCTCCCGTGCCGATCCTTATGCACTCCGACTATATGAGATATATAAATATTCTTGAAAATCTCAGACCTGTTCAGAAATTCAAGACTCTCAATCCGCTTATCGATTTCGAAAACGGCAACTACCACACAGCATATGCAAAAAACGGCGCAAAGACTGCGCTTGTTCCCTTTGAGGAGTCCTATGCAATGAAAGCAAGCTTTGCCGCGGAGGGTCAAGCGGTGAGAGTCACCTACACCGCCCATTCGTGGGACGGAGATCACTATCTCTTTGAAGGCAAGCTTTGCCTTGATCAGAGCTGCGAGGGCAAGAGCTTCATTCTTAAATATGAGAATGCAAAGCAGTGCTCCCCCATTCACCTCTACCTTAAGGCAGAGGACGGATATGTAAAGATCGGCTGCGAGGAATACGGAATGGCTGAATATAAGGAGATCTGCGAGCTCGGCAAGTCATTCACTCTCCGTCTTGAATACAGAAACACAGAGGAGACGGGAGAGCTTAAGATTTTCGTGAACGGCGAGCAGGCGGGAGAGCTTATAAACTCGGGCTCTGCCGACGAAAAGCACCCCTCGGGCTACCCCGCAAGAGCGATCACCGTATTCGACCTCACCGCCCTTTCAGACGGTGAGTGCACGATCTATCTCGACGACGTGATGTTCTATTACGCAAGAGAGCTCTGATACCCGATATTATATTTCGCAAAACGAAAAATCGAATATTGCCCTCTCAAAAGGGCGCGAAAAGAGACCAAGGCGGCGTGCCTTGGTCTCTTACTTTTTGGTAAATCGATAAAAGCTTCTGATGATTTTCGCAAATTCAAATTGCAAAGGGTCATCTGAAGGTCTTGGTTTCCTTCTTGATAACGGGCTTTGCGCTATACATTATGGATTTATAAAGCTGCCAGTCCTTATCGCAATAAATGGGAACTCTCGTCTTGAAGCCGTATGCTTCGAAGATATTTGAGGTGATACCCGTGGTTGCCTTGCCGATGGCGTCAACGTCTCCCTCGGGAAGATAAAGGCCTGTGGGAATGGGGCCCTGGTGAGTAAGAATTCTCGCTGGGTCGGGCTGGCGGTTAACGCTGTGGGCGTATGCGCCGTCTGCCATCTGATATCCCGACTGCTTCTTATAGGTGTTGAGAATAGCCTCGGGGCCCTTCTCCTTCATAGTTTTATCGATCTTGGAGATAATAGCCGCCTGCTCCTCCTTCGGATAGCACGTCAGCACGTTTGCCTTTGCGGAAATAAGAGCCGACCAAAGGTTGTAGACCTCGCAGACGTTGCCTGTTGAGGGCTGGTCGCCGAGAATTCCCGCAAGGACGGAGTCGATAGCGCGCTCAATTGCGGGGTATGCGTAGCCCCAGCTGTTATAGATAACTATGACCTTGAAGAAGCCGTTGGTGCCGTTGAAGGTAAAGTCGGGTGCCCAATAGCCTGTTTCGGGGTTGATCTTCTCGTTAAGCCAATCGATAAGCCCCTTGGTGAGAGACTGCTCTGTGCCGATAGTGCCGAGCGCCTTGTCTCTTGCCATATACTGCCCGAAGGTTGCGTTCAGGTGGTTTCCCGCAGGATAGGTCTTGCCAACGATATCAACGTTTTCGTTAAGATACGCAAGCATCGTTTCCTTATTTTCAAGGTAAGCGGGATAATTAACAGCCGCGCCGCTCATCTCCTTGCCGTCCTCGGAAACAGGAGCGGGCACGAAATCAGCCACGGGATTGCCGTCCTTATCAAGACCGTTGCCCTTCATACCGTTAGGTGTGTCGTAGGTGGGAGACTCCCCAAGCTCGCGAAGAAGTCCCGTGCACCAGGAGAGATCTCTACCGCGCTTTGCGACCGCAACCTCCTCGGGGCGTTTCAAGTAATTATAGAAATAACCGTCGGGCATCTGCATTCCCTTGATAAAGCGAATGAGATTTTTCTTCATATCTTCGGTGAGGATCTTCTTGAAATCACTGCCCTGCTCGTCTAACATTCCGCTTGCTTCAAGGAAGTTCAACGCCTGGCGGGTGCTTTCAACATCGGGAAGGAAGCCCTCGTTTTCCTTGCCCGAGGTGGAGCAATAATATGCGCCCGAGGCGGGCTCGTAGAGATTTGCGTACCACTTTATAAGATCGTACGTATACATAGAATAAAGCCTTTTGAGGGCGTCAACTATTCTGTCTGCCTCGGCATCCGCTCCCGCTTCCTTTCTGAGTGCCTCCCAATAGGGCTCACGCCAGGAGTCGTCGTAGCTGCCGTCGTTCACGTACTTGCCTGTGTAGAATTCGTCTTTAATCATTTTTATACCTTTCCGACCCCGATGGGTCTATAAAAATCTTAATTAACAAATATTATTTTATCATATTTCTCTCTTTAATTCAACCCAAAACTCAACGTGATATCTGCCAAAAAAGTATCTCCGTTTTTGTGCATAATGTATAACGCACCTATAAATTTGACATTTTTCACCAAAAACAACTTAATAGAAGATAATCGAGTAGGTAGAAACTAATCCACCTCTCACACCACCGTACGTGCCGTTCGGCATACGGCGGTTCAATTCAGATTAAATATGTGCTACCTTTAGGTAGTAATCGGAAAGACTGACTAAGCCTCGCTTGGTCAGTTTTTC
>JAFQRL010000026.1 GCA_017410065.1 Clostridia bacterium
GTTACACTTATAAAAGCGTATTGTCGGGCGGTAAATATAAGTGAAATGTTTTGCTGCCGCAAAACGTGAAATAATATGCTACTCGCATATTGTGAAATATCTCACTTCGTTCGATGTGAAATGAAATTTGCCCACGTTCGCAAAGCGAACATTTCACATTTGCGGAGCAAATATTTCACCGCGAAGCGATTTCACTTGCCCGAATGGGCAAATTTCGTTGGCGCACCTGCTTTATCGCAGGTCGCCAAACGCGGTGTCCTTTTTCTTTGGAGACGTCTTACAGGGCTGCCTCGCTTGCGAGGCAAAGCCCTGCTCAATTCCTTGGTTTGCAAGGCAAATTGCGGCGTTCCTTTTTCGCCGCAAAAAGGAATTGAGTCAAAGTTCGCCTTTGGCAGCTTTCGCTTTGCACCCTGTTTTGCAAAGCAAATGGCGGCAAACCCTCACGCCGCCAAAGGGGAGCAAAGTCACAGTTCAGCATAGCTGAACTGTTGTTATCTACGCTGTGCATAGCAACTTGCATAAGCACAAGGAAGCACAAAGCGAAAATGTGTCTCAGCTCCGCTCAACAAACTATTGACATTTTCTGAAGCTTATGGTAAAATGTTATTACTTTTAGTAGGAGGTGCTTCGGTTGACGGCAGAAAAGATAAAAATTCCGTTTGCCTTACAGCTTTGTCTTGACGACGTGGCGTGGCACAACGGCGATGATCTCAGATACAAGGGGCAGGCGTCCCGTTCGGGTATTCCGAGATATCACAGCGTGGAGGATTATCAGGTCCTTGAGGCAATAGGCGAGGCTTTGGATATGAGGATAGTTTGTCCTCTTTGCCTTGCGGATTGGGATAAGGACAATATTCTTCGCGGAGAGGTTGGCGTCACTCATAACCCTCGGGGCTGGGACAGAGCCTCCGAGATAGATATGGAGTATGCTGAGGCTTGTATGGCTGAGATGCGCAAATCGAAGTATATGGATTTCGCTTATCACGGCTTGCTTCACGGCAGATACGACGAAAACGGTAAGCTGCTCACCGAGACCGAATATTTTTCGATGGAGAGAGTGAACGGCAAGGCGGTTTATTCTGTGGATGCCGAGGACGTGCGCCACAGGCTTGATCTTTTTGACAAAATACGACACTCCTGGGGACTTGACCATAAAATAACTACCTTCGTTTCTCCCTGCGGAGCTTGCGGTGCAACGCCCGAGCAAATGCACGTTATCTCCGAGGAGGTGGCTCGCAGAGGCGTGCGCACCTGGATGAATATGGGCTTTGCCTTTGAGGATGCGATCTACACGTCCGACGGCGTTGTTTGTATGAAAAAGGGCGGTAATTTCAACGGCAAGAGCGTGCCTTGGGATGCATACGATTTTGATCCTAAATATCTTGGCGATTTCACCTGCACGGACAAGAAAACGCTTTCCGGCGCGTTCGGACTTCATTGGACGAACTTCCTTCGCTTCAACCCCGAAAATAATTTTGAGAAGGCTCCCGCTTGGGTGGACTATTTAAAGAGGCAGGCTGAAATATTCGGCTTGATGCTCTCAAAGGATGCCACCTTCAGCGCAAGCCAGGCGTTTTACGCAATATACTCCACCGTAACGGAGACTGACGGCGGCGCGGTAATAGACGTGAGCGAGGCGAGAGCAAAGGCTCCGACCTGGGTGGAAAGCTCCTTCTACGTGAGCATTGCCAAGGAACGGGCTCCAAAGGGTGTCGAGGGCGGCTCCGTTGAGCTTTACGAGGAGCATAAGGATTTCAACACCTATAAGGTGAGGTTTGACAGCGATAGAATCGTGATAAAATAAAATACGAAAGAGTGCCTCTAAGACTTGAAGGTGAGTCTCGGAAGCACTCTTTTTTGTAATTGCCGCGAAATTGATTCTGTGCACGGCAATGCCGCGATGATATGCAGCCCGAGGAGCTGATGCCATACCGCTTCGCGGATTCCATACAAGGCTTTCGCCTTGATGCCATACCGTGCAGAGCACGGATTACATACCATCTCTGTGAGATGGATTCCATACACGGCAAAGCCGTGATGCCATACCGCTTCGCGGATGCCATACTGCGCAAAGCGCAGATTCCATACAGCCTGCGGCTGATTTGACGTTAGTTTTCTTTATCCCGAGATATGGGTCGGGCGAGATCCCTTCGTCGCTTTGCTCCTTGGTTTTGCTCGCTCCTCGCTCGCAAAACTTCGACAGGCTCAGGATGACAGGGAAGGATGCAGCCTGCGGCTGATGATATACACGGCTGTGCCGCGATGCATACCGTTTTTAACGGTATCTTGCGTTATTCGGCGTGTACGACCGACGAATAGCAAATATACAGCTCAAAGAGCTGATGATATACAAGGCTTCGCCTTGATGCCATACCGCCGATGGCGGATTCCATACTGCGCAAAGCGCAGATTCCATACAAGGCTTTCGCCTTGATTATACCGTGCGGAGCACAGAGGTCAGCTATACACAAAAACGCCGAAGCCCCAGCCTGTGGGCTCGCCGCGCTTGATGAGTTCAACGTAGGCACGGCGTAGAGAGGAGTCGGCGGGGAGAAGGTCGGGGTCGTCCTTATAGTCGCAGTCAAAGAGACGCCAGATCTCGGTGTAGTCGGTGTAATTTCCGCTTTCGATGATATCGTATTCATCAAAGAAGCCTCGAAGATTTGAGCCTGCCTTCAGTATTTCATCGTTCTTTGGGAAAAGCAGCCAGGAATGGCAAACGAAAATCGGGCTTATACCAAATTTTGCGCTGAAGAATTCAGCAGCCTCGGCGTATGAAGCCTTACGAGCTTCGGGATCAAGTCTGCCGCCTGTTCTCGGAATATGGACGTTTATAACCTTGCTTTCGGGAGTGAGCCTGACACCGTTCTTCTCGTATTCGTGCTTGAAGTCCACAAGCTCAAATTAAAGCCTTCCGAAGGTAAATCTTCTCACCTCAAAAAATCCCGCGAACCAGGAGGGCACGAAGGTACCCCAAACGCCCTTTACAAGCTTGCACTCAATAAGCTTATATTTCAGATCGTTTATCACCCCGAGCTCTTGCTCTGCGGGGTATCCCGCTTTGCGGAATTTTTCGCCAAGACCCGAGAGCATCATTAAAAGAAAGACCATTGCGGCGGTGTATTGATGAACGCCCGCGACCTCTGCCGCCTCCTCAAAGCAAGACAGGGAGCAAACAGAGCGAGCATCGCCCGTCTCGTTATATTTATTAAGATTTGCGTGAAAAATATCTCTTGATACTTCGGCAGAGATAAGCTTATCGTAGGCGTCGAGGAGCGAGGGGATCGACTCCTCGGGGAATTCGTTTTTGATTAGAATATTTTTGATAGTCTCTTTCATTTTCAAAGCTCTCCTTTTTGTTCAGCTTGTTTTTTCAAGCCGTCTTTTGCCTGTGAGGACGCCTTTTTCTCGCCGCTCGTCTGCCTTTGCTCTGCCTCCGGCTTATATGCCTTGGGTGCCACCGAAAATCTCTTTTTAAAGGCGGCGCTGAATGCAAAGGGGGTGGAATATCCGAGCATCTCGGAGATCTCGCCAACAGTCCGCTTGCCCTCCTCAATAAGCGAGCGAGCCATATCGAGCCGTCTGCCGCGGTAGTATTCGGAAAGAGTGTTTCCCGTGGTGCGCTTGAAAAGATTTGATAAATAGCTGTAATTATATTTAAATCTCTCCGCAACCTCGGAAAGAGAGGTGATCGAATAAATATGAGCATCAATATAGGACATAATATTCTGGCACAAAATATCCGCTCCCGAAACGTTCAGGCTGATTCGGAGATCGTTTTTAAGACCCCTCAAGGTGTAGAGAATTATCTCCTTCATAAGGCAGTATTTCATATCGGAGCCGTGCTCGCCGCCGCCTGAAAATTCGGCGATCGCCAGTGCGAGAAGATATGAGATGCGCTCGTCGCGAAAAACTCTTGACGAGGGCTCTGTGAGCTCGGGCTTGAGCATAGCGAGCTCATCACCGTAGGGTGAGCTTTCGGCAAAGGCAAAGAAATCGTATTCAAATTTTTCGCCCTCGGTGGCAACAAGATCGTGATGCTCGTCGGGCAAAGAGAAGAAAATATCTCCCGAGCGCACCTTGTACGGCACGCCGTTGGTATATACCGTTGCCGATCCGCCCGTTACAACGGTGAGCTCAAAGAAATCCGCGTGCTTATGCTCGCCGATAACGGCTCCAGGCTCGCAATAGCGGCGACCTATCTGGTAGAGAGTTATATCCCCGTAGGTCTGCGGATCGTCAAGATAGTAATTGTCTATATGAAATTTCGTTTTTTCTTCAAGTATCAACGAGAGCCCTCCTTCCGCTTGCGGCAAGCTTAGCCAATGCCAACCTAAATCGAACACGTTTTAATCTGCATATTTTCCCGAGTAATGCGCCAAAATTTCTTGCAATATCAGCTTAACAGCCAAAACAGATCAATTCGGGTTGGTGCCGATTATCTATAAGGATATTATATAATGAGCTTCAAGATTTGTCAATATATAATACTTTTTTATTTTGAAAAAGATTTTTGCGGACAAAAACAAAAAAATAATATGTTTTACGGATAACAGCGATATTGCAAGAGCGTGAGCTTTCCTTTATAATAGATTTAAAGAGGTTATATAAAAAAACAGACTATTTTTTATAAAGGAGAGATGAAATGACTACAATTGCGATTATCGGATGCGGAAGAATTGCACAGAACGCACATATTCCGCCGCTTGCGGAGATGGAAAACGTGAGAATAAAGTATGCTTGCGACCTTATAGAATCCAAGGCTCAGGCTATGAAGGAGAAATATCCTTCGATCGAAAACGTGATCACCGATTATAAGGTCGCTCTTGCTGACCCCGAGGTAGAGGCTGTCTGGGTGCTCACTCCAAACTACGCGCACTACACCGTTACTATGGATGCCCTTGCGGCAGGCAAGCACGTTATGTGCGAAAAGCCCATCACGGTTAATTACGAGCTCTCCTGCGAGATGGCAAAGGCGGCAAACGAGCGCGGACTTATGCTAAATATCGGCGTTTGCAACCGTCACCACAGATCTGTTGAGCTTATCCGCGAGAGAGTTGAGAGAGGCGACTTCGGTAAACTCTATCACATCTATTGCTCCTTCAGAGCCTTTCGCTCTATCCCCGGGCTTGGCGGTCCCTTCACCGACAAGGCGCAGTCGGGCGGCGGCGTGCTTATAGATTGGGGCGTTCACTACTTCGATCTTATTCTTTATATCCTCGGCGGCGCAAAGCTCAGGACGGTAACAGCCGATGCATACTGCGAGATGGCAAAGGATATGAAGGCTTATAAATACAGAGGAATGTGGGCGGAGGACACAAAGGACACCGAGGGCGGCGTGAACGACGTTGACGACTTCATCACAGGCTATATCCGCACCGACAAGGCGTCCATCTCCTTCAACGGCGCGTGGGCGCAGAACGTTGATATAGACGACACCTACATAGATTTCCTCGGCGACAAGGGCGGCGCGCGCCTTGACTATTGCGCAAAATATGAGTTCTGGAACGGCGAGACCCTTGAACACGAGGTTCCCGAATATGAGCTCGGAGCTATGTATAAGGAGGAGGACGAGGCGTTTATCGAGTCCATAGAAAGTGGCGTGAAGGACAGAAATCACATCGACTTCGTTCTTGAAAGCGCAAAGCTTCTTCAAGCACTCTACGATTCCGCAGAGGCAAGAGCAGAGCTTAATTTTAAGGAATAATGTAAAGTATTGTTATGAAAAAGATAGGTTTTATTGATTATTACATCAGCGAATGGCACGCAAATAATTACCCGAAATGGATCTGTGAGGTCTCCCGCGAAATGGGGGAGGATTACGTTGTCTCCTATTCTTTTGCAGAGCGGGATATCTCGCCTGTTGACGGCGTTAGCACCGACGAGTGGTGCGAGAGAATGGGCGTCAGCAGATGCAAAAGCATCGAGGAGCTTTGCGAGGTGTCGGACTATATTTGCATACTTGCTCCCTCAAACCCCGAAAAGCATATTGAATATTGCCGCGCGGCATTCCCCTCGGGCAAGCGCATCTACGTTGATAAGACCTTCGCTCCCGACTGTGAAACGGCGAGGGAAATATTCGCTCTTGCACAAAAGCACGGCGCAAGCATCTTCTCAACGTCGGCTCTGCGCTATGCCACAGAGCTTTCCGAGCTTGGTGAGTCCGAGAGCATAATCGTCTCGGGCTCGGGCTCAAATTTTGACGAGTATTTTATTCATATTGCCGAGATCGCAGTGAAGCTTATGGGAAGTGACGTTTCTGCCGTGACCGCCTGTCCCCAGGGCAGGGAGCAATGCACGGTATCGGTGGAGCTTGCATCGGGCAAGAGGGCGACCCTTGTGTTTTCTCCCTCTATGCCTTATGCGGTTTGCGCGGAGCTCGCAGATGGCGGCTCGGATTATAAGAAGATAGAGAGCAAATATTTTATGGGGCTTATAGCTGATATGCTCAATTTCTTCGGCACGGGCGAGGTGAGCTTTGATCCTGCTGAAACTCTCGCCGTTATGAAGCTTCGCGAGGCGGCTATGTTATCAAGAGCCGAGGGCGGAAAAAGAATAGAGCTTTAACTTAAGGTAAGGACAAATGAAAAGATTAAGAGTTGCCGTTATCGGATGCGGCAGAATTTCAATAATGCACCTGAGATCGGCAAAAATGCTCGGCGAGCTGTGCGAGCTGGTTGCTGTTTGCGATAATAAGCCCGAGAGGGCGGATGCCGCCGCTTTGGAATACGGTGCTCGGGCATATTACGATTACGAAAAAATGCTCACCGACGAGAGACTTGACGCAGTGCATATCTGCCTGCCTCATTATCTTCATTCAAGGGTGGCATCTGCCGCCTTCAAAATGGGCTTGCACGTGCTATGCGAGAAACCGATGGATATTGATTACGAAAGCGCGGAGGCTGCCGTCAGGCTTGCTGAGGAATGCGGTGTGCTATACGGCATTATCTCTCAATGCAGATACAACAACGCCGCAAGGGCTGTCAAGGCGGCGATTGAGGACGGAAGGCTCGGGGCAGTTATCTCCGCGGCGTCGTTTCTCACCTGGTCCCGCTCGGACGAATATTATTCGGAGAGCGACTGGAAGGGCACCTGGGACAAGGAGGGCGGCGGCGTGGTTATCGACCAGGCTATCCACTCTATCGATCTTGTTAACTGGATGATAAACAGCGAGATCGAAAATGTCAGCTGTAATATGGCAAACAGGGGTCACAGTATAGTAAAGGTCGAGGACACGGCGGAGGGCTTTATCACCTATAAAAGTGGCGCGCGCTACGCCTTCTACTGTATGAATAACTACGGCGTTGATCTTCCCATAGAAATAAAGCTTCTTTGCCAAAACGGCAGGGTCTCAATGGGATACGACGATGCTTATATAGAATATAACGACGGCACCCGCGAGGAGGCACATAAGGAGCCCTCCGCCGTGGAGATAAGCTACGGCGGCGGTAAGGACTATTGGGGCATCCGTCACGTTAAGCAGATAGAGCAGTTCTACCGCGCTTGCCTCGGTGAGGAGCCGCTGGAAATTTCGGGCAGAGAGGCACTGAAGACCCATAAGCTTATAACCTCGCTTTACGATATCTCGGGCTTTAAGAAAGGATAAAAAATGAAAATAGGCGTTATAACAAATTGCTTCAAGAAAACTCACAGAGAGGGAATTGAAATTGCCGCGGCTCTCGGTCTTTCGGGAGTGCAGATCTATGCCACCACAGGCTCCTTCAGCCCCGAAACTCTCACCGAGGCGGATAAGGCTGAATATAAAAGACTGCTTTCGGAGAAGAATATGGTAGTCAGCGCGCTTTGCGCGGATATGGGCGGCTTCGGCTTCGAGAGAGCGGAGGATAATCCCGAAAGAATTGAAAAGACCAAGAGGATAATCGATCTTGCCGTTGAGTTTGGAGCACCCGCCATCACAACTCACATCGGCGTTATCCCCGCCGATAAATCGAACCCCACCTATAAGGTGATGCTTGACGCGCTCACCGAGATCGGTCTTTACGCAAAAAGTCGCGGCGTTACAATGGCTATTGAAACAGGACCCGAAAAGGCAAAAACTCTCCTTGCCTTCATTGAGGACACAAAGGGCGGCGTTGGCGTAAACCTTGACCCCGCAAACTTCACTATGGTAACTAATCAGGATGCGGTTGAGGCAGTATACCTTCTCCGCGACCATATAGTTCACACCCACTTGAAGGACGGAGTTCTTCTTGATCCGAATCAAAATCCCACGGACGTTTATCACGCCTTCGCCATAGGCGGCGTGGATGCTCTCAACGCGCATAAGGGCTTCAAGGAGGTACCCATCGGCGAGGGACAGGTGAACTGGAGCGCATATATCGCGGCTCTTGCTGACATCGGATACGACGGATTTCTCACCATCGAGCGCGAGTGCGGCGACGACCCAGCAAAGGATATAACAAAAGCCGCGGAGTATATCAGGCAGTTGCTTTGAAAAATGCATTAAAAATAGACATTTTACACGATAATAAAATGAGGCTATCCAAGAAATCGATCTTGCGTATAGCCTCATTTTTCATTTTTTCTTCCCAATAAATAATCTATGGATACGTCAAAATAGTCGGCAAATTTTATCAGCGTTTTATAATCTGCCTCGCGCTCGTAGTTTTCATAACGCGATATACTGTTTTGATTCATATTCAGATCCATAGCCAGCTTTAATTGAGATATGCCTCGCTCCTTGCGAAGTGCCTTAAGACGAAATTCCATCTTGCCTCCTTGGAAAAATATTATTAATACATCTTGACTTTATTATACCATTTTGGTATAATCATAATATCCCGATTTGGGATAATGCAAGTGTAATATATGGTAGATGCGATAAAGGAGAGACTATGAAAGCGATAAAAAGATTGTTTTTGATCCTGCTTGCCCTCGTCGCGATGATGCTGACTGCGTGCGGTAATGAATCAACCGATACAAGCGGCGATACAGTGATAGGTGATGGTGGACACAGTCATTCGTATGGCGAACGTCAATTGCAAAGCCCTGAGAATACGCCTTGCGAAGAGCGAATTTATTTTCAGGTCTGTGGAGAATGTAAAGAGGTAAAATGGCTTCAAGGGACGGAGAAGGACCATAAATGGTCGACGGAAACAGTTGCCCCTACATGCGGTGGAGAGGGATACGATCTGTATACCTGCTCTAGCTGCGGTAAGGAGAAAAAAGCAACTATGTTCCCAACGATATTTTCAATCATACCTGGGAGATAACAAAGATCGTTGAATCAAAATGTAACGAGCTCGGATATTCTTTAAAAACCTGCTCGGGCTGCGGCGAGACGGAAACAGATAATTTTACCGCTTACGGCGACCATAATAAGATTCTTAAAAGCTCTGGAGACTATCATTGGAATGAGTGCGGATGGTGCTTTGAAACTCTGGATCTTGAAAGGCACATATTCGATACCTATGAGATCTGCAAGATCTGCGATTCGGGAGCCTATGATGTTCACTGGGAAAAAACTTCTATCAATATTCAGGTATATGATGGTTATGGGACATCCCCATTCTCAACGGGCACAAGAAGATACTACGCGGGCGATCTCTCACGAACGACTGAACTGGATGTCGCAGTTCGCACAAGAAACAAATATGCGGCAAAGGCTGCAAACGTTACTATCAATTACTTATATAGCGTTAAAAGGGGAACGGTTGATGATCTTGTTAAACAAACTGTCGTCTACACTCCCGGGAAATCAATCGACGTTTATTTAGATAATGCCGAAGCCCTTGTTAGAGCTTCAATAAAGGGATGCTTTGCAAATCTTCTTGCCAACACAGAGAAGTCCGCCGCCAAGTACGGCACAGGCAAGAACTTCTTTGCGTTTTCTGAGGATGGCTTTGAGGCGAGAAGCTGCTCCAAGGGTTATTATTATGAGTATATGCGCTCACTCTCGCTTTCCGATGATAAGCTTTATTGCCTTGCCTCGGAGTATTGCACCGACGTTCTTCGGGCATCCCAGGTCATTCCCGTTAATGCAGAGTTGATGAATAGCATTGACCCTAATAAGCTTCCTATACTTGATGGAGTTGAACGTAAGGAAGATATGTCTAATATGGAATATCTATACGAGGCTGTTTGGGCTAAGAAGTGGGATTACGATGTGCTTCTGAAGCTCTGTAACGCCGTGTTCGTGGATAGGGGTACCGCCGTAACGGGCGGCGTGGCAAACGCGGATATCACCGATGTCCTTGGCTTTGGCGTTACAACCAATAGTTTCGCTTCTTGCTCGCTGGGAATACTTTATTCGTCGGGTGTGGAAATACTGACAAAGCAGTTCCTCACAGCCGAGGCAAAATCAGAGGCTGAAGCCAAAGGACTTGGCGACTGTATTGCGGGCGACTATCTTATCACCTATCCCGAGACCAACAGCGAATTGACCGCTCTGGCTAATACGCTTAACAGATTCTTTACCAAAGGCGCTACTCAGGGCGTTGCGCTTGGCGATCGATTCGAGCTCCGTTCAAGCTTCGCATCGGGAGATCTACTCTTTGGCTCCGTGATCTGTCTTGGAGAGCTTGAAGATGAGAGTTATCAGGGGCTGAGGGTTGGCGAGGGCTTCGGTATCGTTCCCGTTCCGGTTTATAAAGTGGGTAATGAATATAATACTGTTGTGCACGGCGGTGCAAACATCCTTGCTATTGCGCGGGCAACAGACCGCTTTGAGCAGGTTTCGGCGTTTCTTGATTATCAATCGAGAAATTCCTCAAATATCCTTGAGCTTTACTGCGAGATAATGTGCTCACAAATAATTGACCAAGCCGAAAATGATTACAATGCGTTGATGTTCAGATATATTAGTAGCCGTATTGGCGGTTCTCTGGATACAACGTACGATTATCTTTTGGAAGGCCTCTTTAATTCCGATGTTATTGCGGGGGATAATCCTGTTTTAGAGTGGGAAAAATACTTAATAGAAAAGAAATATCAGATTACCGATATGGATACTGTTTACCGTAATAAAATTGCCGGAAGAAGTGAGTATCTCAAGCTTGTTATTGAAACGTGGAATCGGTTAAGATAGCATAAAGAATATAACAAATGCCGCGGAGTATATCAGGCCGCTGCTTTGATTCTGACGGCAGGGATCGGTTTGATGAAGGCTTATAAAAGTCCAACAATTTAATTAAAAAATCCACATAAAATCGTGCGACCGCGGATTGACTTATCCGCGGTCGTTGTGTTATAATTAAGGAAGAAAGCTTAAAAAGGAGTAAATATGAAGGTAAATTTTGAAAGAATTAAGAACGATGAGGCGATACGCACCTATATTATGGCGGCGGATGCTTCGCTTGTTGCGCTCGGTTATACCGAGCATAGCTTTGCTCACGTGATCCGCGTTTCCTCGGAGGCGGCGAGGATCCTTGAAACCCTCGGGTATGACGAAAAGACGGTTGAGCTTGCGAGGATCGCGGGCTATATGCACGATATCGGAAATCTTGTGAACAGAGAGGAGCACTCTCAATCGGGCGCGGTGATGGCGTTCAGAATACTTGACAATATGGGTATGCCTCCCGAGGATATTGCCACGGTGGTTACGGCTATCGGTAATCACGACGAGGGCACGGGTGTGCCTGTGAATGCGGTGGCGGCGGCACTTATTCTTGCGGATAAGAGCGACGTTCGCAGAAGTCGCGTGCGCAATTCGGACACCCTCACCTTCGATATTCACGACCGAGTTAATTATTCGGTTACCGATTCGGCTCTGATAATCGAGGAGGGGAAGATCAAGCTCACCCTGAAAATCGATACGGAGATCTCCTCCATAATGGACTATTTTGAAATATTCCTCCAGAGAATGACGATGTGCCGTCGCGCGGCAGAGGAGCTTGGGCTTTCCTTCAAGCTTGCCATAAACGATCAAAGCTTTATCTGATCGGGCGCGGGGCTCGCACCTTGCGAGGAAACGGTCAGCTTTATTTGATCGGCTGTGGCGGCTCGCCATTTACAGAGCCGGCGCAAATATAAAACGTATCAGGGGAGCAGAAAATGGATAAAAAATATTATGCAAGCTTCAAGCATTATATGGTGATCTTCGATGAAGGAAGTAATACGCTTGACCTTATAAACGAAAAGCACGGCGCGAGGGTAGAGCTTCATTTTGACGGACTTTATCATCGCGGTGAGTGCGTGTATTCTTATGAGGATTTTGAATCGGTTTCGGTGTCGCGCGGCGGCTCCGACCTTGTACGCGAGCTGGTTATCGCATATAGGCATAAGGACGCTAATGCGCCGAAGGCAGAGGTGTGCGTGAGGGTGGATTCAAGAGGAATAACCCTTGTATCGAGAGAGACCGATCATTATGAATTCCGCGCATCGGGACATATCTGTCTCGGCGAGTGGGAAGACCTTATCTCGCTTTCCTCAAGAGAGGATTCGGACACAGCCCTTCGCTCGGCGATAGGTCCTGCAAGCTCTCTCGGAGATAATGCGATATACGATAAAAAAAGAGACATCGCGCTTTGCATAGATAACTGCCTCGGATTAAAAATAGCCTTTGATTGGAAGGCTATGCAATACGGCTTTGCGATAAAAACAAAGACCGAGGGCGTCGCCGAGTACATAAGGTTTTATGTAAAGGAAGGTTTACTTTCCAAAAGATATGATTTTGACTACGTGCCCCTGAAAAAACGCGGAAAATTTGACACGCCCCCCGCGGGATTTATGACTTGGTATGCCTTGAAGTTCGCCGCTTGCGAGGAAAGCGTGCTTCGAAATATCAATTTTCAGCGGGATCATCTCAAGGATTTTGGCGCGAACACCTTCTGGGTGGACTGGGAGTGGTGCCATCGCAGATACGAGCGCGAGAGGGACGACGGCGTAAACAACCTCGTGCCCGATAGTGAAAAGTATCCGCGAGGGCTCGGCTTCATATCCGAAAAGATCAAGGAGGCGGGCTTCCTCTCTGCCTTGTGGGTCGGGGCGACCAACGATATTTCGATGTCTGATTTTGAGGTGGAGCACCCCGAGGTGAGCCTTGCTCACAACGAGACCTGGAGCGGTCTTTACTATTACGATATAACGAGTGACGCATACCTTAACGGATATCTGCCGAAGGTTATGGGTCAGATAAGGTCCTGGGGCTACGATGCGGTAAAATTCGACACTCTCCCCAATTGCATAATGGCGCACGAAGCCTTCCACGGCAATATGGCGCACCCCGAGCAGACCACCTTCACGGCGTACAGGAATATGCTTGCTCGCACAAGAGAGCTTCTCGGCGAGGATACCTTTATGCTCGGTTGCGGAGGAAGTCAGGGTGCCGCGGTGTGGGGTATCGGCTATTTCGATGCAACGAGGATCGGCCCCGATCTTTTCACCTGGGATAAATTCTGCGAGACCCTCGGTAAGGTCCGCGACTTCTATCCTCTCCACAACAGAGCAATAATGATAGATGCTGATAACGTGGTTCTTCGCGATGAATACAGCACCGAGGCGGAGGCGAGAAGCCGACTTGCGGCAATTGCCCTCACGGGTCTTCCCCTCACCTTCGGCGACGATCTTCCGAGCCTTCCCGCCTCTCGCGTTGATATCCTGAAGCGCGGACTACCCGTGCCAGACTCGACTCCCACCCAGCTTTCACCTCCCATCTCCGACGGTGTATCACAGCTATACGTAACGAAGGTGGAGCGAGAATTTGAAAGCTACACCTTGATAGGACTTCTTAATATGTCAGATAAGCCTATAAGACGCAAGCTTTGCTTCGTCTCCGATATTGGGATAGAGGCGGGAGAATATTATGCATACAGCTTCTTTGAGGACCGTGAGATAGCTGTCGGCGAGGATAGCATCGCGCTTTGCGTCGAGCCTCACGACACCGCGGTGATTGCTCTGCGTAAAAAGAAGAATATACCGCAGATAATATCCACCTCCCGCCATATCACCTCGGGCGCGGCAGAGCTTCTCTCGCTTGATTTTGCGGACGATCGGCTCACCTTCTCGGCGCGTCTTGTGAAGGACGATGAATACCGCGTTAGGGTTGCTGTCCCCGATAGCTACCGCGCCGTGAGCGCAAGCCTCGGTAAGCTTTCAGCCGACTCAAAGCGTGCCACCCTCACCTTTATGCCAAGTGCGACAGGCGAATATAAATTTGATATAAGCTTTGATAAAATCTAAAGCGAAAAGACCTTGCAAGGGAAATCCAAGCAAGGTCTTTTTTGTTAAATATGTAAACAAATATTTGCAAATATCTATATTTTTGCGTTAAAACAGATGGAATAACTAATTATTAAGAGGCTCAAAATCCTCGGCTCCGTGATAGCAAACGGGACACACAAAATCCTCGGGAAGCTCGTCTGCCTCGTGGATATATCCGCATATCTGGCACACGTATCCGCGAGTCTTTGCTTCTGCCTTTGGCTTTGGTTTGACGTTTGTGTGGTAGTAGTCGTAGGTCATAGTTTTTCCATCGGCAACCACCGCCGATTCGGTAACTGTGCAGATAAAGAGACCGTGGGTGCCAAGGTCAATATAATTATCCACTCTTAAGGATATATAGGAGTTTATGTACTTCGGCAAAACCACAAGACCGTTGCCCGAGCGAGGCGGCGTGCAAAGCTCAAATTTATCGGTGTCTCTGCCGCTCTTGAAGCCGAACTCCTCAAACACCTTAAAGGGGGCGTCCTCGGTGAGGCAATTGATATTCATTTCTCTTGTTTCAAGGATAGTGTCGTGAGAATAATTCAGCTTGTTGATGGCAACTGCCACTCTCTCGGGAGATGAGGTCAGCTGCATAACCGAATTACCTATCATTCCGTTGTCTCGTATTCCATCGTGGGAGGTTATAACGTAAAGTCCGTATCCAATGTTGAAAAGTGCCTTGGGATCTCTTTTTGTTTCTGACATTTTTGGGGTCTCCTTTCGGTGTGCGGCGGCTTCCTGGGCCTTGCCTGTTTTGTTTTTGTATTTAAATTATAGCATAACGCATAAGAGAAATCTGTTGAATATTCAACAAACCGAGAAAAACTGAAATTTCAAGAAAAAAATTATTTTGCCCTGACCCAAAGAAGTCGGTTGTCCTCTATTACCGCGCGAAGCTCTCCGATGTCGTAGAGATAGCTGATATATGAGCGCAACGTGCTGCCAACGAGGGCGTATTGCTCTGTGGTCAGGGTGAGGCCGAAGTGATCCATTATAGCCTTCAATATATCGTCTTGCCCCGAGGGTGTGTCGCAAATTTCACGTATTGTATCTATAATTTCAAGAGTCTTCCCTAGGTTCAGCTCTGCCAGGGGAGCGATATTTTCGGTGGGGGCGGCGTGAGAAGGAATATAGATTTTAGCTTCAAGGCTCGGCAGAAGCTTAAGGGTCTCAATGTATTTTCCAATATCGTATATATAGCCGACACCGTATTTTTCAAGGGTCTCGGCGGAGGAGAGCGAGTCGGCGATAAACAAAGCTCCGTCGTCTGTTTTGAAGCCAACCATATCAGGGGAGTGCCCCCGAAGCTCGATAAGCTTTATATTCTTCGGCAGACTATCCTCCGTGAGAGGCTGTGCCGCACTTTCCTCGGCGAGAAGAAATTTGTTTCGGAGTGCCGATGGCGGGCAAGCACCGAAAAGAAGCGAGGGCTCAAGGATCGTGTGGCGCGTGAAGTCCTGCTCTATGCCATAGGCAAAAACGGGACACCCCGTCTGCTCTATGAGGTATTTATTGCCGCCGATATGGTCTGCGTGAGAGTGGGTGTTATATATGGCACGAAGTCTCCAGCCTTGCCCGTCTAGCACCGCCCGCGCCTTTTTCGCGGCAGAGCGATCTTTTCCGCTGTCTATGAGCACGACCTCGTCCTCTCCAACCTTAACAATACCGATCTTCGATGGGCAATCCAGATAATATGCGCTTTCCGTAACCTGTATCAGCTCGTACATTTTATTCTCCTTTTTTAAGTGGCGTTACTGTGGAGCAGCTTTTTTTAATTGCGATAATGTGGAGCAACGCGGTATTCAAATTCCTCAATTATATTTTGCCATATAGAGTCCTCTTTGTCAAGTGGAAAACGGGAAATGTGATAATTAAATTTGCCTCTCAAAATATATTCTTTTGACTAAAAGGTACATAATCTCTGCAACTTGCGCTCTTTCTCTTGCATAAGGGGGAGTGATGTGGTATAATATCATCAATAAAGCGAAAGGAGCCCGATATGAGGTACAGGATAAGCGTTGATCCCTTCCATAAAAAATACCCTGCGCCAAGCTTCCGCGAGGAGCTCGCAAGCCCTTATCATAAGGAGAAGCCGCCGCACTTCGGCAGTCGCCCAAGGAAGGATTTTGAGATATCTCTTGAAGCTGTTAATATCCGCGCGGATTTCCCCGATCCCGATGGTCTATTAGATAGCGCATACGCCGATCTTGCAAGCTTTTTCCGTGTTTACGGAGTAAGGACGGACGAGGGCGGAGTCCCGATATATACCCAAATTTGCGACACGTCCTGCCGCGAAGCATATAAAATATCCGTTTTTTCGGATAGAGTCGTCCTTTCGGCTAACGATACGGAGGGAATCCGCCGTGCGATATATTATATTGAGGACGAGATAAAAAAGGCGGGCGGACCTTATCTTCCGATAGGTGAGATATCGCGCACCCCATTCGTTAAGTCGCGCATTTCAAAATGCTTCTTCGCGCCCCCGAGCCACGCATCGAGCGAGGGCACGGTAAACGAGCTCGCCTCCGACATTGATTACTACCCGGAGGAGTATCTGAACAGACTTGCTCACGATGGAGTGAACGGGCTTTGGATAGGCGCAAGTCTCCACGATCTGCTTGAGAGTGACGTTATCCCCGAATACGGCAAGGATTCTGCGCGAAGACTCAAAAAGCTTCGTGAGACCGTCTTGCGATGCAGAAGGTACGGAATAGGAGTGTATCTTCTTTCGGTTGAGCCTGCGTCGGGCTACAACAACCCCGCCTTTGAGGCGCACCCCGAATATCACGGCGCAAAGGGTTGGGCCGATTATCATCTGTTCTGCCCGTCGAATGAGGGCTGCTTTGATTATATCCGCGGCGCGATGAAAAGGCTTTTCTCGGCAGTTCCCGAGCTTGCGGGCTTTATCAATATATCCACAGGCGAGGCACTTTCCGCCTGCGGCTCGGATATGAGCCTGAAGTGCCCGCGGTGCAAGAAAAAATACGGAACCCTTGCGGCGACCCTTGCCGCCACCGAAAAGGTGTTTGCCGATGCTATCCGCGAGGTCGCTTCCAATGCAGAATTTATCAGCTGGACCTATTCTCAAAGAGTTTGGGAGAGAGAGGACGTTATAGCCTCCTGCGAGGCGCGTGACAGGTCGGTCATCCATATGCAGAACTTTGAGGACTTCGGTGTTACAAAGCAGCTTGGCGAGGATAGATACGCCTTTGATTATTGGCTCTCCTACGTTGGTCCCGGTGAGGTAATGGCGGATAGCCTTAAGGTGAATAAAAAGCGCGGAGTGAGGACTTACGCAAAGCTTCAGGTCTGCTCCTCTCACGAAATCACAACCGTTCCGTATATTCCCACCCCCGGTATCCTTTACGATAAATTTAAGGTTATGCACGACGAGGGAATATCGGGAGCTGTTATGTGCTGGTATTTCGGAAGCTATCCCTGCCTTATGAGCCGTGCGGCGTGCGAGCTTTCCTTTGAGCCCTTCCCGAAGGACCGAGAGAGGTTTCTTCTTGATACGGCGAGACTTTATTGGGGAGACGACGCAAGTGCCGCGGCAAGCGCTTATTCGCTTTTTGAGGAGGGATACAGAAATTATCCCGTGAGCCAATCCTTTGAATGGTTTGGTCCGATGCAGGATTCTCCCGTAGCACCCCTTCATCTGTTACCCAAGGATCTTCCGATGCCGTCCACCTGGCTCACTGAAAATATGGTGGGAGGCGACAGGATCGGCGAGTGCCTCCTCGACGGTCACACTCCCAGTGAGGCTATCTCGCTCACCTCTCTTATGGCTGAAAAATGGAAGGCGGGAGTCCAAATTCTGGACACCCTCCCCGACTTAAGCTATTATATAAGAGCCGAGCAGGTGTCTGTTTGCCGTGCTGTCGGGCTGCTTTTTGAAAGCGGAAATAATATTCTCGCCTTCTATGAGCTTCGCCATAGGCTTGGTATAGGCGAGGGCGATGCGCGCGAGCTGCTTTCTGAAATGAAGAAAATCGTTATTCGCGAAATGGATATCTCCCGTGAGCTTTCGGCTCTCTGCGAGGGCGATCCGAGGCTAGGCTATCACCCCGAGGCTCACGGCTATAAATATTTCCCCGAAAAGCTTCGCTGGCGTATAGATGAGCTTGAAAAGCTTCTTGAAACCGAGTTTTGCGAGGTGGAGAAAAGAATAGAAAACGGTCTTGCGCCCCTGGGCTTCTACGTTGGTGAGGGCGACGGCAGAGTGATCCGCGAGGGTGAGTCGGAGCCGTTTTACCCCGAGGGCAGCTTCCGTTACAGCGACGGCACGGTCTGCTCCTTCGGTGACCTATATGCAGACAATTCGCTCGGCAGCTGTGGCGGCGAGCCCGAATTCAATTGCAGACTTGCGGAGGAGTATTTTACCTCGCCGAAAACTTATATTGAATACAGCGAAAAGGACGGTAGAATAACACTTAAGCTCACCCTTTATGAGGGTGTGGGCGACAGCCTGCATATCCGCCCCGAATTTCACCTTTTCCACCCATCGGCGCATATCTACCTTAAGGACGGCGCGCTCCATATTCCCGAGCAGAAGAATTACTCAATGTTAAGAGGTAGGCTTGATAAGAGGAGGGCGGCGTTTGAATGTAGATATTCGGAGGCTACGCCCGAGGACGTGTCTCATTTATTCACTTCAAGCACGGCGATATACGAAATAAGCTTTGATAGATCTGCCCTCGGTATGAGCGAGTGCGAGCCCTTTAGGCTTGCCGTCAGGAGAGAGGGAAGACATATAGAGGAGCTTGAGCCCGCGGATAGGAAATACAGCCGACTTATCCAAGGCGACTATTCCCCCGATTCATTTGTGCTGTTCTTGAAATAAGCACTTATAGTTCTGCCACCTTATAGCCCTCTATCGAACCCCAAAAGAGCGGATTTTGGTTGCAAATTATTAAATCCTTAAATTCGCACTTTTCATAAAAAGCAAACAAAAAGCCATAAAATGCAAATTGCGCTTTGCATTTTATGGCTTTTTATCATATCAGCCCGACTATTCGCTATCGTCCTGCCAATAATCAAGCTTTTGATTAATTCCGATATCCCTTGCAAGGAACGGTGTATCCGAGCTCGATTTCCTTCTCCTTCTGTAATCCTTAAGGGCACGGAAGGCGTACCTTCCGAGAATGATTATTACAGGCATATTGATGATGGTCATAAGTCCCATCATAAGATCGGCAAGATTCCAAAGGAAGCCCGCGCTGAGACCCGCGCCGACCAAAACTAAAGCTGAGGCAACGATGTAATATGCGATCTTGAATTTCTTTGCGGGGGCTTTTCCGAAAACGTGATTGAAGGCTTTGTCAACGTAGAAAAGATTTCCGATGATCGTGGTGAAGGCAAAGAGCACCATTGCCACGGTGATAAACACGGGACCGAAGCCTCCGAGGCTTGCGCTCATAGATGCTTGCACGTAGGGTGCGCCCTCTAATGCCTTTGTTGGCTCGATGCCCGAGCAAAGGCACATAAACGCGGTTGCGGAGCAAACTAAAAGTGTGTCTATAAACACCGAAAGCACCTGAACCAAGCCTTGCTTTGCGGGGTGAGAAACGTCTGCCGCCGCCGATGCGTTCGGCGCGGAGCCAACTCCCGCTTCATTACTGAAAAGACCGCGCTTTATACCGTACATCACGCAGGAGCCGCCGAAGCCACCGAAGATAGCTCTGAAGTTGAATGCCTCGGAGAATATTCTGCCGAGCACTCCGCCAAGCAAGCCGATATTCATAAAGACTATTACAAGGGCGACCAATATGTATGCAATTCCCATAACGGGAACGAGAATTCCCGTTATTTTAAGAAGCCTTTTGCCGCCGCCGAAAAGGCAGAAGCAAACAAGAGCCGCAAGCATAAGTCCGATTATCCAAGGAGTTATTCTTTCATCGTAGAAGGAATATTGCGCAAAGGATGATTGAAGGTTATAGGATGCGAGCATATTGAAGCCTACGCCGTAGGTGAGGATAAGCAGAACCGAAAAGACTATTGCAAGAGGTCTGCATCCGAGAGCCTGCTCGATATAATAAGCGGGACCTCCGAAGGAGCCGTCCTTGCCGCGCCGCTTATATATCTGCGCAAGAGTGCTTTCAACAAAGGCGCTTGCCGCACCGATTATAGCGATCACCCACATCCAGAAAACCGAGCCGAAGCCGCCGCAGCATATAGCCGTTGAGACTCCGATTATGTTTCCCGTGCCGACCCTCGAGGCGGTGGAAACGAGCAGTGCGCTTAAGGACGAGATGCCACCCTTTTTATTCGGTGCCTCTGTGACACCGCGTATCTGCTCGGGGAGGGTAGTGACTTGGGCAAATTTGGTTCTGACGGTAAAGTATATTCCGCCGCCAACGAGGAGGATTATCAGCACCCAGCTATATAAGGCCTCGTTGATGTAGCCGACGATCGTGTTCAGCATAAATAACTCCGGAAAATTTTGTATTTAGTCGGCAGAAGCTTCGGGGGTATCGTCCTCCGCGGTCTCATACACCGCGCCGACCTTAAACTCACGACCCTGCTTCTTCCATTCAATATATTCGGCGGTAGCGGCGAACATAACGTCTCCCGAGGAGTTGATAGCCGTTTCAAGAGAATCCTGGATAACGCCGATAATAAAGCCGACCGCAACCATCTTCATAGCAATGTCCGCAGGCACGTTGAGAAGCGAGCAAGCCATAGGAATAAGAAGAAGCGAGCCACCCGCAACACCCGATGCGCCGCAGGCTCCGAGAGTTGCAACAAAGCTTAAAAGAATAGCGATAAAGAAGTTTACATCAACACCGCAGGTGAACGCCGCGCTAAGGCTGAGCACCGTGATGGTGATAGCCGCACCGTCCATATTGATGGTGGCACCGAGAGGGATCGCGACAGAGTAGTATTCACGGTCAAGACCGAGACGCTTGCAAAGCTGCATATTGATGGGAATATTAACAGCCGAGCTTCTCGTGAAGAATGCGGAAATACCCGACTCCTTAACGCAACGCCAAACAAGGGGATAGGGGTTTCTTCTGAGGAAGAGGAAAATGAGAAGGGGATCGATGATAAGGAATACTGCCAGCATACAGCCAACGAGCACCAGAAGAAGATATCCGTAGTCCACGAATATTTCAAGTCCGTATTCGCCAACGGAGGTGTAAACGAGACCGAGAATACCGAAGGGCGCAAGCTGAATAATGCCGCCAACAACGCTTGATACCGCCGTGGAAAGATCTGCGAGGACCGTCTTGGTTTTCTCCGAGCCCTTCATTCTGATGGCAAAGCCGAGAGCGATCGACCAGGTGAGGATTGAGAGATAATTGCCGCCTGTAAGCGCGGAAAGGGGATTTTCAACCATCTTAAGAAGAAGGTTTTTGAGCACGTCCCCAAGGCTTTCGGGAGCCGAGCTCACAAAGCTTTCTCCGAGGGGAATTGTCACGCGGAAGATAAATGACATAACCACCGCAAACGTCGCCGCAAGGAAGGTTGAGAGCATATAAAGCCCTATGACTCTTGTGAATCTTGAGCCGAGGCCCTTACCCGCAGAGGAGAGCGATGCAATAATAAGCACGAAAACGAGTATGGGTGCTATTGCCTTGAGTCCGCTTGTGAAAAGAGTGCCGAGGACGGCAATGAAATCAATGGCGGGGACGAATATTCCAAGCAAAACGCCGATCGCCATACCGATAAGTATTTTCAGCACGAGAGGAAATTTCACGTATGCCGAAAATATGCTTTTAACTACTTTCATATAATCATTCCTTTAATTTTGTTTTTGTTATATTATACACTATTTTTCGGGATTTTGCAAGTAATTGTTTGCATTTTCCTCGCACATTTCTGTTTTTTCTTCTTGGTTTGTTTGTTCCTTGCTCTTTGTTTTCTTCTTTCCAAAGCCTTCTATTATGCCGATGATCTGCCCGGATAGAGTAACCGTGAGGAGCGAATAGAGGATCTTATCTATCGGAATATAGAAAAGCGAGAGCGCGAGGACGGTGAGATCGGAGATCAGATACACCCAACGTATGCCGAGCCCCGTGAGCTTATGTATCGACATAGCGAGAGCATCGTCTCCGCAAGGAGCACCTCCCGCTCTCACGCAAAGCCCCACGCCAACTCCGACGAACACCGCACCGATAAGTGCCGCGAGAAGCCTATGGTCTCCAATGGCGGGGAAGAGCGGACCGATGAGCTCGAAGATAAAATAGAAAAGCGAAAACGCGCCTGTGGCAACGCCGCTGTAAATGATAAATTTCTTGCCGAGGGTGCGCCATCCGAAAAGGTAGCACGCGCCGTTCAGCACTATCGCCGTTATGGACGGAGAAAGAGTGAAAAGCTTTTCAAAAAGCAGGGTGAGCCCAAGGGTTCCGCCCTCGGTAACTCCCGAGAATGAATGTACGTTGAAAAGTCCGAATGCGAGAATAAGCGAGCCGACCAAAAGCAGCACGATGTCTTTGATTCTTGAATTGACCATAGTCGACCTCCGTAAATTTGAGAGTCGTTTTTTCGTTTATTTTATGTCCTTTTTCCTGAAGGTCAGGTAGCCGAGCCCCACGATAAGCGCGCAGAGTGCGGCGTTTGGAAGGACAAGATACAGAATATCCTTCAGAGCATAGCTCATACCTGTGCCGATAGCCGTGGTGGTGAAGGCGTTTGAAGCGTTCAGGAATTCAAGGAAGCCGTGGAAGGTCGAATCGGGATCGGCAAACATATAAACGGCTCCGATTATACTTCCAACCACCGTCATAACGAAGTATACGACGAAGTACATAACGATGGAAAGTCCCGCCCGCTTCATATTGACTATAAAGAAGGTGATGATTGCGGAGACCATAAAGTAGATGAGCAGCTCCATACCGAGAGAAGCCATAAGGTAGCCGAAGTCGCTCATAGTGAAGGCGGTTGGCTGATAGTCGAAGAAGATGAGTGATACCAGCATCGTGAGAATTGCGTGAGCAAAGATAAATCCGCACACAAGGATCGCGGTGGTTATGAGCATTGAGAAATAAATGCTCGCGCGTGATTTGCCCGAGATTATCTTATTGCGTATCGTGCCGCCGCTGAAATCCTTGCAGATTATGATGGTCACGAATATGGGAAGCATCAAACCGAAATTATTGCCAAGCGAAAAGGAACTGAAAAGCATAGATTTTGCGTTGATGCCGAGTCCCATTTCATAAAGCAGCTCAATCGTTTCCTGATCAAAGCCGAGAAGCATAAAAATGCCTTTATAGAGCAGAGGTATAATGAGTGCGAAAGCACCGCCGATGATGCAAAGCACCAAAAACAGCTTATCCTTAACCGAGCGGCGAAGATCGGTCTTTAATAGATCAGTCATTTGCTTTTCCTCCTATCAAGGAAAGATAATATTCCTCAATGCCCATTCTGCTGCAAACCACGCTGTCGAGAGAAATGCCTGCGGAAATTATTTTTCCGAGAAGCGCGTTCAGGTCGATATCGCCGTAGACCTTTACACCGCTTGTCGTTTGCGTGTAGTCATCGGGTGAGAACGTACTTTTAACAAGCGAGATAAGCTCACTTGTGTTTTTTGATTCGATAAGCACCGACGCGCGACATTCGCGCAAAAGCTCCGAGGTGGTGATCTCCTTAACGAGTACGCCCTTTGAGATTATTCCGTACTTGGTTGCAACAAGGGCAAGCTCGGAGAGAATATGTGAGGAGATAAGGAAGGTTATCTCCCGCTCTCTGTTCAGCTTGATAATAAGCTCGCGCACCTCAACTATACCCGCAGGGTCAAGACCGTTCATCGGCTCGTCAAGTATAATAAGCTCGGGCTCGCCGATAAGTGCCATACCGATGCCGAGCCTCTGGCGCATACCGAGCGAGAAATTGCCCGCAAGCTTTTTGCTTTCATACAGATCGGAAAGACCGACCGCCGCAAGCGTTTTTTGTACCTTTTCCTCAACGCCCTCCTTGATGCCGAGCACCGAGCATTGAAGCCTTAAATTATCTGCGGCTGACATATTCATATAGATGGACGGCGACTCAACGATCGCACCGACTCTGCGACGCTGTGCAAGGATAGCGGGGTCGTCGTCGCGAACGCCGAATAGTGCCGAGTGTCCCTTCGTGGGGAAGATCAAGCCCGTCACAAGACGGATGACCGTCGTCTTTCCCGAGCCGTTCTCGCCAACAAAGCCGTAAACGTCGCCCTTCGCAACGCGCATATTCACGTCCTTAAGAGCCCATTGGCTGTTGTAGCGCTTGGAAAGATCAAAGGTTTCCAAAACGTAATCCATAATAGTCTCCTTTCGGTTTTATTACCAGTTTATTCTATCATATAAACGCATAAATTGCAATATCGAAAGTGAAACTTTTTCACGACCGTTGGTTGAGGTGGGCTGCGTTTGCTGTTCAACAGCGGAGGCTTGAGCCGCCCGAAATCAAACTGCTCGGTAAAATGGAATTTTACTGTATTATTTCAATTTCCCTAGTTTTGCCGTGTTTGCAATTACGATAAGCGTAGTTTGAGCATCAATTACCTGCTCGGGATTGATATTTACGTTGACCTTTTCGCCCTTCTTGATAGCGACGATATTGAAGCCGTATTTTTTGCGCAGATTCAATTCGATCAAATTCTTACCGATCCATTCGTCCTTCACGTCGATCTCAACCATCGACACATCCTTTGACAAAGAAATCATATCAATGAAGCCGGAGCTGAGCAGATTCTTTGCAAGGCGTATTCCCGACTCATTCTCGGGAAAGACCACCCGATCTGCGCCCACACGAAGTAATATCTTTTGTTGCATCTCGTTGGCACATTTTGCGATAACGGTCTTAACGCCGGCCTCTTTGCAAAGCGTGACCGCCATCACGCTCGCTTCAAGATTGCTGGCCATACAAACGATAACGGTATCAATATTGCCGATTCCAAGACGGGAAATGACCTCTGAATCGGTTACGTCGGCACATTTGCAAACAGGAAGGTATGCTACCGCATCGTTGACTATTCTTTCATCGGTATCTACGGCGATAACCTCCATACCGCTCTCTACAAGCTCACGTGCCACGGCTGTGCCGTATCTTCCAAGACCAAAGACTGCGTATGTTTTCTTTGATTTCATAGTTCTCTCCTTATCCTATACTGATATCTTCCGTCGGCTCGGAAACGACGTTCTGATTTTCTTTTTTACTGCCAAGTGCCACAGCAAGGGAAATAGGTCCGACTCTGCCGAAATACATCGTAACCGTGATAAGCAACTTTCCAAAGGTGTTTAGCGTTGCTGTCAGATTTCTTGAAAGTCCTACTGTTGCCGTTGCGCTGACCGTTTCATAGACCGCATCAAGGGCGGATGTATTACTCGTTGCCATCAATAGTATCGTTGATGCGGAGCATATTGTAAGAAATGCAACCGCCACGGCAACAGCTTTTTTCACCGAGCCCTCTGAAATACGTCTGCCGAACAGGGTTGCGCTGTTCTTATTTGTGATGGTAGCGAATGCCGAGCAGATAAGCACGGCAATGGTCACTGTTTTCATACCGCCTGCCGTTCCCACGGGTGATCCACCGATCAGCATCAAGATGATAGATATGGCAGCAGAGGCGTTGGTGAGATTCTCCTGCGGAATTGTAGCAAAGCCCGCGGTTCTCGTGGTAACCGATTGAAAGAAGGACACTTGAATTTTATCAAATAAGGACATATCTCCAATGGTCAAGGGGTTTGAGTATTCGAAGATAAATATTAGAACTGCGCCCAGCAATATGAGTCCTGCGGTAACGGATATCGCGATTTTTGAGTGCAAGGTCAGATGCCTGAAGATCCTGCGTTTCTTTTGTGTACGACTCTTAAGGACACGAAGCACGTCCCACCAAACGATATAACCGAGACCGCCGAGAATGATGAGCACGGAGGTGACGGCGTTGATCAAGGGATTGGTAGCGTAACTGCAAAGGCTGTTTTCCGCAATAATATCAATGCCGGCGTTGCAGAAGGCGGAAACCGAATTAAATACCGATATCCAAATTCCCTTTGCGCCAAACTCGGGGACAAATACGAGCATATACAGTATAGCGCCTATTCCTTCGATGATCAGTGTGCCAAACAGCACGTTCTTAACAAACTTTGCAAGCCCCGACATCGTGTTAAGATTGAAAGCATCCTGTATGAGCAATCGGTCGCCGATGCCCATTTTTCTATTGAGAAGAAGCATCAGTCCGGACATAATGGTTATAATACCAAGACCGCCGATCTGTATCAACAGCAATATAACGATGTGCCCGAACACACTCCACGTTGACACCGTAGGAAGCGTAACAAGTCCTGTCACACAGGTGGAGGTAGTTGCCGTAAAGAGCGCGTCAAGATACGGCACGGATTCGCCGGTTGCTGAGCTTATCGGTAATACCAACAGTACGCTTCCGACGAGAATCGTCACAAGAAAGCTCAGCAATATGATCTGAGTGGTTGAAAGCGAAAATTTCTTTTTCCTAACCATATTTTTTCCTCTGAAAAGCATAAAGGAACCAACGTCCTCTGCAGTCAGCTGGTTCCTTATTTATTATTCGTTTTCATAATTATATCACACTTCGCCGTTTATGTCAATATATTTTTAAATATCGCGCTATCGCGTTATCAAACTTTCTTTGCAATAGAGTTGTTGTAATCTCGCCTTCTTCGTTTAACAAGCTTAGTGCTTCATCATACAACATTTCGAAGTCTTCGTTGCTTCGATTTTTGTCTTTCATTGGCTTATCCTCTTATGTTTGTATTTTAATTTTGTTTTTATTCTAATGAGTTGTTGACAACATTTATTGTCATTTTAGAACAAAAGAGCCCCGAAGCACTCAGGGCTCTTTCGCCCGTAAAAACGGGAACAGTAAGGACAAATACATTATAAATGTCTTTCGACTCTATATGTATTACATTTTAATACGAGCCTATTACTGTATTTAACGTTGGAAGAGCCTTACAATTCTCTCTATGATTGAAACAATCTTAGAGATTGTTGAAAGCATTCTGTTAAACCAGTTAAATGCTTGCATTTTTATTGTCCTTTCTGTTGTGTATTTAAACACCCCTCAATGAGAGAAATGCTTACAGAAAGGAATCAATAGCTATCTATGAACGACTTTACAACAGCACTTATTCCCCAAATAGTTAAAATGCTTGATATTATGTACCCGATGAAAAAGAGTGAGTGGCATAACGCAAAATTCATAAGAAAAAACGTTCCTATTCCTAAGCCTCCGCTCACAATAGCAGTTATAAACAACGCAAGACCGCCAGCGCCTGCGCCACCATCACTTTCTTCTACCAAAGTGCCTAATATTAGATATGTCTTTGTTTCCACTTGAGAAAATCCAGCCGCTACAATGGGTAAATATCTGAAGAAAACCCAAACGGTAATCATTATACCAAAAGCGATAGCTCCTGTATCTATAACATTATCCGTGAAGTCTTCTATGGGAATTCCCGCTTTAACAAAGCTGTTTATTTCGTGCGTTACAAAGAACGAACCTATTGCAAGAAGCACACAGTATATCGCATTAAGCCGATCAGCAAAAACACTAATTATAGCGATAATTCCTGCAACAATCAACACGAATATACCTGCTCCGCTAAAAAACTGTTTAGCGAACTCCATTCCTTCTTGAGTCATTGTTAACTCCTATAGCTTATAGTATCGTCACGTATATTCCGTTTTCTCGCAAGATTTCACAGAGCCTGTCGACATTACTCATATTTTCTTTACCATATTTAAAAACGATCTCTTTCCCCGCATCTAGTTGTCTAGTTCTGACTTTATCTCGCATAGAAATTGCTGAAACTGTAAACGTTACGCTGCCTCTTGCCATCATGCCAGCTTTTTTAACCTTAACATCTATAATAGACGAGGAATCGAAGTTGAAGCGTTGGCCTTCCTCATACATTTTAGGTTCCGGGCTTACAGATATAAGCCCTCCGTTTTCAACTGTAATATCAGACATCTCCCAACGATATTCAAACACTGTTAGACTCATTTCATCTCCATCCCATACAAAAGGCACAATTTCTGGAGTTCCAATATAGTCGTAGAATGTGTTTTGTGGCATTGAGTAAGGTGTTGTGTAGTCGTAGTTGCCTCTTGACAGACCTCTGTTTTCTCTTACAGTACCAACATATGCCCCGCCCGAATACACGCCATAGGACTTCGGTGTTGCGCTATCAGATACCCATATTTCTTCAGTTTCGAACTTATCACAAGGTAAAACAGTACACACTTTTACGTCTTTGTGGAGCACTTTTGCATTTTGTTCGACCTGACGTGCGGTTTTGAAGCATTGGGGTAGTTTTATTTTTTTAATCGACTTGCAACCGAAAAAAACTTCATCCTTAGCATTATATTCCCTAGGCTTTGTTTCTTTAATTTCTTCTATGGAATTCGGCAAAGCAACAACTTTTAGCTGCGGACAGTTCTGAAAGGTATTATCTGCAATTTCTTTAACACCTTCTTCAATGAAAGCATACTCCAAATTTGGCATATTTGCAAAAGCAAATTTACCGATACTTTTAACTGATGACGAAACAAAAACATATCTACCCTTATGCCCATTAAAAGCGTTTTCTTCAATTTCGGAAACCGTATCATCAATGTATATGCACGCTTTGCTATTTCTGTTTAAAGAACGAACAAGAGGAATGCTCTGCGGTATTACTAGTGAACTACCGTCAATTGAGCTACCGCAGAAAGGGCACTTTCGCAGAAATGCCGCAGGATAGTCCAACATTTTCCACTCTTTTTCACAGAATTCACACTTTATCGGTATAAGTTTAAATTCTTCTTGCTGTTCGATTTCTTCCAGACGAAGTTGACAATTCTTACGATTTTCAAAAGCTTTATATTCGATTTCATTCATAATCCCATTGTCGTGTAAAAGCTCTGAAAAATCTTTTAGTGTTTCTATCTGCTTTTTATTTTCTGAACAAAGGCATATGTTTGATGCATCATAAACGGCTACAGAGTCCGCTATATCCCTTTGGAACTGAGGCGAGATAAACAATTCAACACGATAGAATTTGGATTTAATATCTCCGAAAGTAATAAAGTTTCGAATTGCTTTTTTGGGAATAATTGTTGACAGGCGTTTTGCTGAATTATGTAACACTAATTCGTCAGATTCATTGAATTCCAAATAGCAATCTAACGATGCATTTTTGTCATCTCTGTCCTTCCGTACATATGTTTCTATTTTCTTATTGGTAAGGGTTATATAGGTTTTACCTTCAAATACATTTTCTTCGTTTGACATAATTGTCTCCTATCTTTGTGCGCCCTTTAGTATGACTGGCGCTATTTTTCTGATAAAATTCCCCGATTTTTTTGTTTTCTCTGGATTATTTGGTGTAAGCACCTTGATTTTCCATAGCTTTTGTGCTACAATAAATACGCAAAAAGTGCGCCAGTCATACTAAAAGGCGCACTTTTTTCATTTGCCGAAGGTAGCCTTCGAAAAGCCCGATTTATACGGTTTTCATCGGCAAATATTTGCATATACTTCAACGATAATTTTTGCAATATTCGTATATTGCCGCAAATCCTCGTCTCGCCTATACAAATATTTTCTCGCCAAAAACTGCTTCGCACAGGTGGCGCATCAATCGAGCTTTCCAAAGGCTAGCGTTTTAGCTAAGGCATTCATAGCTTTTCGCTTCGTTTCCATCAGCGAATGAACGTATCTGTTCATCGTGATTACAGGGCTCTTGTGCCCCATAAGCTCCGAGAGCGTTTTTATATCTGTGCCACATTCGAGGGCGCGGGTAGCGAATGTATGCCTAAGCACGTGGAAATTCTTATAGTCAACCCGCGCCCGTGTCAAGATTTTTGCGTATGTAGTCTGATAGGAACGGTTGCTGACTCTCCCGCCGTGGCAGGTAGATATTACGAACTCCGCACGGCTCTTTTTGCGCATTGTCTTCAGCTCCGCAAGGATCGGCTTCGGTATCGGAATAACTCTCACAGAGCTATCGGTTTTAGGTCGGTCAACGTGGATTTTATACGCTCCGTCCTCTTTCAGTACACAGCTCGTCTTGTTTACGGTCAACACTCCCGTATGGAAGTCTATGTCATCCCAAGTGAGCGCAAGCAGCTCGCCAAGTCTAAGCCCCGTATACAGACAAAGCACTATGCCGAAGTGGTTAGGCTTCTTGCTCTCTAAAACTGCCTTTTCAATCCGCTTCTGCTCGTCCTTTCTGAATGCGGTTATCTGCTTTTCCTCGAATTTCAGCGGCACTATCTGCCTTGTGTCGCACACGGGAACGCCAAGCTCTCGTCCGTAGTCTATCGCGTTTCTGACTATTGACATCATATTCTTGACCGTATTTGACGCTAAAGGTTTACCTGTGAGCACGTTCCCGCCTGTTAGCTTCTGCCGTTGAAAGCTCTGTAGAATAGGCACTGTAAGCTCACCCGTGTCGAGTTTTCCAATCGAAGGGGCGATTTGCGTGCGTATGATTTCCTCATAGCGCAGGTAGGTTCGGCGTTTGAGCACGTAGACTTGTTTATCGCGCATCCAAGAGCCGAGAAGTTCTGTAAATTGCATTTTGCTTTTCTCCTTTTTAATATATTTGGCAGGGATTGATATGAAATAACGTGCTGCTTTGTATTAGTTCAAGTCTTTGCTATGCTTTTGGAAAAATGAAAAACACGCCACGACGAGTATCAATATGAGGGTGTACGAATTGTTGATATTGCAGATTGGTTGTTGAAATAATAGACAAAAACAAAACTTTTTCAAAAATGGTAAATACGAATAGAGGATAAATCAATGAAAATTAACCAAGAATAAGTCAAAAGTTTACTGAAAGCAATGGATTATCTTCACGAAGATGGCGTAAATAATGTAATCAGCAAAAAAACGCCACCCGAAATTGGATGGCGGTTATTATATGCGGGAATTTCGCCTGTGGCGAATATTTGCGCGCTCTACGCCTGGCAAGCGAGCTTGCCGATCTCCTAGCGGCAAATGCGAACCCATAGCGCAAGTGCGCGAGCGCACAGCGCTGCGTCGATTCCGACGCATCAGCAAAAAAACACCACCCGAATTTGGGTGGTGGTTATCATATACGGGAATTTCATCACAGATGAATATACCCACACCCTTCTCGCTTCGGCTCGGTCACACTCAGGGGAAAACGATTATTAATCGTTTTCTTAGACCTTCGTGCCGCTTCGCTACCTTGAAAGCGAGCTTTCAAATCTTCGGGTGGGGTATGCGAACCCATAGCGCAAGTGCGCAAGCGCACAGCGCTGTGTCGATTCCGACGAATCAGCAAAAAAACACCACCCGAATTTGGGTGGTGTTTTTTTGGTGACTCGTACGGGAATCGAACCCATGTTTCAGCCTTGAGAGGGCCGTGTCTTAGCCGCTTGACCAACGAGCCGTTTTTTGTTCGCTCAACTATTATACACTTTTTTGCGGTGTTTGTCAAGTGTTTTTTGAAAAAATCTTTATAAAAATATTTTTGGGCTTGATTTTTGATTTTCAAGTGGATGCGGTGCGGTGAAGGGAAAAATAAAAAAGCGGCGATTTCTTGTATTTTTTGCTTGATATATATTGATTTTATATATAAAAAATGGTAGAATTAAAATTAGCCGATGGGCTTTCGAATTGGCTCGGGGAGAAATGTCTGCCTGGGCAGAACGGCTCGGGGCTTGCTCGGTGAGAGAAATGAGTCCTGCAATTCAGATCGCAACGCGGAATTGCCGCGAGGAGGTAGTGCTTTGAACCTAATTAATTTTAATCCATACATAAGATCGGTCTCGCTTTATGAAAAGATAAACCGCACCGACGAGTGCATAGCATACGACAGCCGCGTTCTCTACGTTATCTCGGGAGACCTCAGCGCCGTTGTGAACGGAGAAAAATATAATCATCTTGGGGCAGGGCATCTTTTATACATTCCCGCAGGGACGGTATATAAGCTGAAAAGCAAATACGTTCGCCTTGTGGCGGTGGTATTCGACCCCACGGCACAGAACCCTGTGGAGCTTCCGCGCCCCGTGGCAAAGGAGTGCTTTGACAGCTCGGTTTCCATACAGAAGCCCGAGGCTCCCCTGGATAAGCCCATCCACCTTGAGGATATGGAAGCAGAGAGGGACAGCTTCATCCGAATGAGCAATATATTCACCTCTGCCGAGGGCGCGTACCTTGCACAGATCTCGGCACTTTTCAAGCTGATAATGCTGAAGGTCTGCGAGGTGGTTGAGGAAAACGCGCTCCCCGCAAGAATGGTGGAGGAGCTGGATAACTATATCAGGGAAAACTGCTCGGAGGAGATATCAAACACAGAGCTCGGCGCAATATTCGGCTATCACCCCTTCTATATCAGCAAGGTCCTTAAGGAACGCAAGGGAATAACCCTTCATCAATATATAATCGGCTACCGTATGAAGTCGGCAAAAAGAATGCTTGAATTGACCGACAAGCCCGCCGCACAGATAGCCGAGGAGTGCGGCTTCACAGATGCCTCCTATTTTGCAAAATCCTTCAAGAATACATTCGGCGAAACGCCGAAGGAATATAGAAACAGATACAAGGAAGATTTCATATAATCTCATAATATTCTAACAATTATTTACATTTACGAGGTTTTCAGAGTGAATTTAAAGAAAAATCAAGTTGTTGAAACAGATATAATCGATATAACAAATCTTGGATTTGGCGTTGGTAAGGTCGGCGGCGAGGTGATCTTTATATCGGGTGCTGTCACAGGCGATCGCGTGCGCACAAGGATAATCAAGCTTTCTTCCTCATACGCCATCGGCAGGCTGGAGGAGATCCTTGTTTCCTCGCCAAACAGAGTTGACGACAGATGCCATATTGCTCCTTGCAAGAGCTGTGCCTATAAGGCGGTGAGCTATGAGCACGAGATGGCTATAAAGGAGGAGAACGTTCGTGCGGCATTTAAAAAGTGCGGGCTGGACGGCATAAGGATCGCACCTCTCGTTCCGTCGCCCAAGACCTGCGGCTACCGCAACAAGGCGCAATATCCCGTGGCTCTTTCGCCCTCGGGTGAATATCTCATCGGATTCTTTGCGCCTAAAAGCCATAGAGTCACAGAGGCGGCAGCCTGTCCCCTCTCTCCCAAGCCCTTCTCGGATATTCTTGAGCTCCTGCGCGGATTTTTTGCAAAGCATAAAATATCTGTTTACAACGAGGAGGACGGCAAGGGTCTGCTAAGACACATATATCTGCGACGCGGCGAGGTGTCGGGCGAGGTGCTCGTTACCCTCGTTTTGAACGGCAATTCTATCCCCTGCGCCGACGAGCTTTGCAAGCTCCTGACCGATGCACATCCCGAGATAGTTGGTATCCTGCTGAACGAAAACCGCAAGAGCACAAACGTCATCCTCGGCGAAAAATATATAACTCTTTTTGGCAGAGACCATATTTTCGACACCCTCGCGGGCGTGAGGCTTAAGATCACGGCACCCTCCTTCTACCAGGTCAACCACGACTGCGCCGAGCTCCTTTATGCCAAGGCGCGGGAGCTCGCCGCTCCCACCAAGGAGGATATGCTCCTCGACCTTTATTGCGGCGCAGGCTCCATCGGGCTTTCTATGGCAAGGGAGTGCCGCGAGCTTGTCGGCATAGAGATCGTTGATTCCGCGGTGGAGTGCGCAAGGCTTAACGCCGAGGCAAACGGCATTACAAACGCATCCTTCTACACAGGCGACGCCGCCGACTCTGAGCGTCTTCTTGAAAATGCCGAAGAACTCCGCGGCGAGAAGCTTCGCCCGGATATCGTTATTCTTGACCCGCCCCGCCAAGGCTCTGACGAGACGCTCCTTCGCTTTATAGCCTCGCTCGCCCCGAAGCGCATAGTCTATATCTCCTGTAACCCTCAAACTCTCGCACGTGACCTCAAGGCCCTCCTCCCCCTCGGATACGAGGCGGGCGAGGTAACACCGGTGGATATGTTCCCGGGGACAGGGCACGTCGAGTCCGTCGTGTGTCTCACACGTCGACTCGACAACTAAGTTCGCCTGCGGCGAGTGAAGTTTTCTTACGAAAGTGAAGTTGCCTATCGGCAGTGAAGTTTGCGCCAAGTTGGCAACGCCAACTTTTTGTGGCGCAAGTGAATAGTAGTTTAGGGCGAACTTAACTTCACTTTGCGAGTGTTGCGAGCAAAACTTCACTGTGAGGAAATTTGCAGAGCAAATTGACGAACAACTTCACTACGAGCGGAGTGAGTAACTTCACCAATTCGTTGGGACAAATGTGAGTTTTGAGCAATGCTCGAAAATACCATTTACAGCAGTACGGTATAACATATCGAAAGGAGATTATCCAAAGTGACTTATGGAATTATAAAAAACAAAGACGGTTCGACCTATGTGTCACCGATATTTGCTTTGAAATATGCAGGTTGGAAATCAGAGGCGATTGTCTTTAATGAAACATTTGAAAAAATCAAAAAAATAAAAATGTGGGATTCTGGTTTTGGTGGAATCCACAGAATTGTATTTGTGCTTGAAAATGATTTTGACACAAGCGGTGGAGACTTTGCCGGATATGATTGGGTAATCAACGACAAAGCTCTTTTCAAGGCACTTCGGTCAAAGAAAGGTGTAAATATAGAGGATTTCCCTTTATTCAAAGAGTATTGCAAGGATATATGTGTGCCCGATCTCCTTGAGATAAAAAATGAGAAAGATATCGCTGCTCTCGAAGATGTTTCATTTGGATTTCACGATTCCCTCATACACGAGTATGAAGAAAAGGATGGCAGTATTGTAATACGCTTTGATACAACGTGGGATTGCTACATTACCGTAACCTTTGACGAAGTTACCGAGGCCAACTTCAAGGAAAAAGTAGGTCAGATATTGGATTCGGAAATCAAGAAAACGGACGAAGGCTTTTCATTCACGGTATTAGACGGCTTTGCAGGTTGGATTGATGGCTGTGATTACGAGGCTGAAATGGGTGAGCCGTATATCAAGAGCAAAAAGATTTTTTGGCATATTGAAATTGCTTAAAATATATCTTTTGGTCTTATGACCCACGTTGAAACTATTGTTTGTCTTTGCAAACAATAGTTTCAACAACTAAGTTTGCCCTTATGGGCAAGTGAAGTTTTCTTACGAAAGTGAAGTTGCCTATCGGCAGTGAAGTTTGCGCCACGAGTGGCGCAAGTGAATAGTAGTTTAGGGCGAACTTAACTTCACTTTGCGAGTGATGCGAGCAAAACTTCATTGTGAGGAAATTTGCAGAGCAAATTGACGAACAACTTCACTACGAGCGAAAGCGAGTAACTTCACCTTATCAGGCTTCACCAAACACCAAAAAGGAGAAAACCTATGAAGGATTCAGAACTGCGCACAAGAGCAAAGGCACTTGCTCTGCATATAATCGCTGTCTGTGATGACGTGGATACTCGCAAAGGCAGGGGTGTGCTTGTCAATCAAATAGTTAGTAGTGCCACTTCCATCGGTGCCAATATCCACGAGGCAAACTATGCGGCAAGTAAATCCGACTTTATAAACAAATTTCATATAGCACTCAAAGAGTGTGGCGAGACGGAATATTGGATTGAAATGCTCGTTGGTTCAGATGCGATAAGCGAGCAAACCGCCAAAGACCTTTTGCAAGAATGTGGGGTTATACGACGTATGCTTGTGAAATCTATTACCACCGCAAAGGAAAACAGTTGAGGACAAATGTGAGTTTTGAGCAAAGTTCAAAAGTGCATTTTACAGCTGTTTAGTATAACATATCGAAAGGAGCAGCGCTTTGAAAGAAGAAAAGAACATAATAGAAGCAATATCTGAAACCATTGCAAATGCTGCCGGTGATGAAAATTTTACTCTGCCGCTTGCAGCTTGGCAAACAAACGGCTCGCAATCGGGCGAAATCAATGCTGCTTATGTTGAGGAGATCAAGGCGTATCAAGCTTCGCCCACTTCGCCTTGCAGTAAGGCTACTGCACTCAAGCTCTTAAAGCGTTTTGCTCGCAAGGATTTTCGCGACTTTTGGACTACGCCTGTTCTCGAATACCTCCCTGCCGTTAGTGAAGGTACGATGAAGCTATGCGAAACTGTTTATCCGCACGATGAGGCTATATGCTATGCAAAAGAGTTAATTGCAACACTTTCGGCTAAAGAATTGGCAAAAGATTTTCTCTACGGTGTCGCACACAATGCGCCCGAATACAGAACTGCACTTGCTTGCTACTACTATATTAAAAATTTGCCCGCTCACGAATTTGAGGAAAAATACGTCGGCTCGGTAGTCGGCAAGGACGGTGAATTTGAGGACAGATACAACGAAAATCGTTGTGAGATATGCGGATATCAGCACACTTTCAGCCGAGAACCCAAGATGCAATTTTGGCACATCAACGTTGATATGGAGCACTTCTATTTTAAAGCGTTAATTCCATTTCTATTTGATCTGAACACGGCAATTATATTTTTAGAAGAATACAAAACGCTTCCACGTCCAAACCATTCTGTTTCGGATTACGAGCATTTCAAAAAAATTATTGAGGTCATAGAAAATTCACCTCAAAACACGACATCGGGAAAGCTACGCCGAGAATTGAAGCAATCCGGACTATTAGCAATGACAATGGAGCAGACCGAGGCGTTCGTTGATATGTTGGGATACCTCAACATTTTACATCCAAGCGATTCCTTCGGCGTTACCGCAGGACACATTTGTGAAAAAGATATGCTGTTACCGTTAAGCGACAGGGGGTATGCGGCTTATCCCGTTAACCGTTGGACGAGAAAATGCGGAATTGACTATGATAGCATTTCAATGCTTTTCGATGGAATTTATGACTCAAAATGAGCCCTTTTACTTTCACAACCCCCGTTTTTGACCCACGTGGAAAGTTTAGTTTGTCTGCAAAAGCAGACAAACTAAAGCGATATAAATCCTCACGGATTTGCGATATAAGCACAGCTTGCGATATTTGCCTTACGGCAAGCAATATGCCGCGAACTGCGCGGCGTGAGGATTTATAAAGAGCGTACTTTCCACCACGTTCGCCACGGGCGAACATATCGCTGTTTCGAATTCGAAACAATATCGCGCTTGCGGAGAAAGCATATCGCGCACCGAAGGTGCATA
>JAFQRL010000027.1 GCA_017410065.1 Clostridia bacterium
AAAAACTGACCAAGCGAGGCTTAGTCAGTCTTTCCGATTACTACCTAAAGGTAGCACATATTTAATTTGAATTGAACCGCCGTATGCCGAACGGCACGTACGGTGGTGTGAGAGGTGGATTAGTTTCTACCTACTCGATTGTTTTATTACAACGTGTTAACGTTTTATGAAAGGAAATGCTATGAAAAAGTTTAGCGCATTGCTTCTCGTGCTGCTTATGTCTTTTGCTGTGCTTGTCTCCTGCGGAGATGAGGGCGGCGAGCAGGCTCCCGAGAAGGAAAAGATCGATTACGGTACGGCAACCGTATTTGCCCCGGGAGACACGGTTCAGATAATCGCTCCCACAACCGTCGGCAGAAGCTTTGCCGATTACTTTGCATTCCACCTTGATCCGATGCTTGGTGACGGTGATGCGATAATTGGCAGTATGTATAGCCAGAACGCCGACCTTGAGATCATCGTTGGCTATAAGGATGAATCCCGTCCCGCAACTATTGCGGCCTATAAGCATCTTGAGCGTATCGAGAAGGATTCGTATTTTGACGCGAGATACGTCGTCTACGCATCCTCGGGAACGCTCGTGTTTGCATACGATGAAAACGAGCTCACAAACCTCCAAGTCATTGAGGTCGTTGAGGAAAAGTTTATGAGCCTCGTTAAGGATAAAGATTACATAGCGCTCCCGGAGGGCGTGGTTATGTCGGGCAAGGTCGACCTTGTCGACGAGCAGGAGGAGCTTGACAGAATTCAGCTCGCCGAGGAATGGGCGGCACTTGAAGCCTACGTCGGAAAGGAAGCCACAGAAGCTTTCCGCCTTCTCTACACTATGTACGACGATACAATGGTCGAATGGGCAGCTAACCTCTACGACCCCGGTGTCGGCGGCTTCTACACCTGTACGTCGGGTCGTGACGGAGCGGAATTCGGTCCGGACGTAGAGTGCACGGTGCAGATACTTCGCTTCTTCGCATCCTCGGGTATGCTTAAAAATCTCTCCGATGACTGGACAGATTTCCTCCCCGAGCAAATGCAGCAGCAGATGATATACTTCGCAAAGAGCCTTCAGCACACCAACGGCTATTTCTATCACCCCCAGTGGGGCAAGGAAGCAACCGACGCCAAGCTCTCCCGCCGCGGCAGAGACCTCGGTTGGGCAACCTCCCTTCTTTCGGGTCTTAATTCCGCACCTCCCTATAAGGCTGCAAACGGCACTGCGGGCGACGGCGTAACGGCAGACGAATACTGGCAGTCTCTCGTTGACGCAGGTCTCGACCTCGGCCCCAAGCCCTATTCCTGCAAGGAAAGCCCCACGGAGGCTGATATAAGGAGCAATGGAGCAACACTCACCTCCCGCCTCGGTCAGAGCACCGTTAACGCGGTTTACGACGTTATTTTGGTCTCGGACGTCAACCCCGACGATCCCGAGGTAGATGCATCCACCGCATATCTTAATTCCTACACCGCATACATCGATTACCTTCTCGTCAAAGTGGGACCGCAGTACGATTCTAACCCTTACGGTATGGGTAACACGATGAATGCCACAAAGTCTCAGATCGCAACCAAGAGCAACGAGCTTGAGACAACCCTCGGTAAGTACGTTTACACCGAGGGCGACGAGGTAACCAGCACCTCTCCCTCCACGGCTCTCACCCAGTTCAAGGTCAACCTTGATGAGGATAGCTCGAACGATCTCAACCTGTCGGATATCTATAAGCAGTTCAGCGGCATGAGTATGAAGGAAATGACCATATTTATGCTCAATGAGAAGATCAATCCCGAGATCGGTCTTTGGGGTAAGACCTCCGATAAGAACCCCACAGGCACGGAATTCCTCTTCACCAACGGCTACTTCAAAACAATAGGTCTTTACTCCGAGTGGGGCTATTCGTATCCTCCCGAGTATATCCCGATGGCAGCTAACGCACTCACCCAGGGTCTTCTTGGCGATCAGCCCTCCACCACCAACATCTGTGAGGTGTATAACATCTGGACGGGTATCGACTACCTCAAGAGCAACCTTAAATATCTCGATTCTACGACGTACGCAACCGACGAGGCGGGCAACGTGCTCAAGGACGATAAGGGAGAGCCTATCCTCCTCAGAACAAAGGTAAAAGCAGACGTAGATAAGATCCTTAAGGATAATATGGCTGCGGCAGTCATTAATACTTATAATAAGGTTTCCGGCTATAAGCAGCCCGACGGCGGCTTTGATCACGCATACGAGCGCACAGGCGGTGGCTACGCCAGCCAGCAGGGTCTTCCCACAGGTCTTCGCCGCAACGATCAGTCCAATATCGACGCGACCTGTATCGGCTCCACGGGTCTCACAAGAGAAATCTTTGCAGCTCTCGGCATCTCGGGTCTTAAAATATCCATTCACACCGAGTCCGACTGGATGAGAGCAATTGAGATCTTTATGTCTCAGACTCCCGTTATCAAGTATTCCTACGACGGTGAGACCGCTGTTTCGGAATATCACGACTACGAAGCAGATATCCCCGGCGCGGCTTATCTCTCCGTAACAAACAACAGCGTTGCCGAAAACAGCTTCACGCAGGTAACTCTCGGCGGCGATGGCGTTGGACTTCTCAATAAGCCCACGGCAGGCAAGCAGCTTTACCTCGACTGGAAGATCAATCACTCCAAGTCAGGTGCCACCGCGGCAGTCTTTGAAACCGACATTATGTTCAAGGACATCGTTGCCGCAAAGGATGCCGTAGAGCTCCGCTTCTATGCAGGAACGAGCGCCTCCGCAGCAAAGATATACACCCTTTATCTCTATGCTGACGGCGTTAAGGAGGGCTCCACGGTCTACGCCGCACCCAAGTCTCAGAAGTCTCAGCGCGTTGAGATCGGTAAGGTTGGCGAATGGCTCAATATTTCCTTCGTCTATTGCGAGGCATCGGGCACAGGTGAAACAGACGTTCCCGCTTGCTTCAAGCTTTACGTAAACGGTGCGGAGAAGCCCGTTATAGTTGATCCTCTGTTTGAAAACGAGGTCAAGGGCGGACTTGCAGCCTCCACCGTTGGCTTTGCAAGATTCCTCACGATGTCCGCATTCCAGGGTAAGATATATCTTGATGACACCAAGTTCGGCCACGATGCTGTCAAATTGGTGAAGGAAGAATATACTCACAACGGCACGACCTCGGGCGGCTCAGGCTCGGGTACCACCACCCCCTCTCTTCCCAACACAGGCTCCACAGCTATCGCAAAGGACGGCGTGCTCACATTTGACAGTGTCACGGCATTCCCCGTAAATTATACTAACGGCTTTATCGTTCAAAACGCATCTCAGAGCGCTTGGAACGGCTATATATCGGCAGAGAAGGAGGGCGAAAACGGCTTTATCCGTATAAACGACCTCTACCCTGATAAGGCGGATACGGGCATAGTTGACGGCGGTCAGCCCATCATAACCGTCAAGATCCCCGATTCTATTGAGAAAAAGGACACTCTCGTTGTTGAGCTGAAGCTCAGAATATCCGCTCTTGCGGACGGCACCCTCCACAACACGGGTGAGGGCCTTCTCGACCTCACCTTAAGAAGCCCCAAGCCCGATAAGCCCTCCGACGTTCAGAGAGTTTATCAGACCTACTTCGGCAAAAATTCTCTGTCTCTGAACAGCGATACGAAAAACTGCGTGAAGGACGTTGTTCCCTCGGGCGAGTGGTTCACCCTTAAGCTTGAATACACGGTTATCGGCGACACGAAGGAGACCGCAAGCTACGACGTTAAGGCGTATATCGACGGCGAGCTCGTTCAGGAAAGCACCGCGGTGACCGCAAAGGAATTCGCTAACACCAAGTCTGTTTCTCAGGTAGATATCATCCTTTCCAAGGCATTCCTGGGCAACCTCGATATAGATGACCTTTCCATTTCCTATAAATAAAAAACTGTGATTTCATAAGATCCACGGTGCATAGAGTTGCACCCGGCCTCAAACGCAAATTTTGCGTTTGAGGCTGCTTTTTTAGAATTGGCGGACTTTATTGAAGTATACTGATTTATCAAGGCGCGTCAGAATGACCGATAAAAACGAAAACTCAGCGCAAAAATGGTGAATATTACTATAATTTCACAGAAAAATTGTACATTTTTTCCAATTGATTTACTCGCGCAGGTGTGATATAATTTATCTGGGTGAAATGTACATTTTTTTGCACAAAATTTTCGGTCGGGCGTAATGGCAAAAATTTCAGGCTTTTTAGCAATCGCCGAGGCTCGGAATGTGCTTTGATGAAAGGAAAGACAATGAAAAAGCTATCACTATTTATCCTCGTGCTTGCTCTGTCCCTTTGCTGCTTGTTTGCGTGCGGAGAAGATACCGAATCGGACAACGCCACAATTGAAAGGGAGGATTACGGCACGGCAACCGTTTTTGCTCCAGGAGATACCGTGCAGATAATAAGCAATTCCTCGGCAGGCAACGACCTCGCCCATCTCGTTGCGGATGAGCTTGATCCGATGCTCAAATACGGCAAAAATGGTAAAGCTGTTATCGGAAGCATATATAACCCCAATATGCCACTCGAGATAATAATCGGTCTGAAGGACGAGTCACGCCCCGAGACCCTCACGGCATATAAGCACCTTGGGCGCATAGAAAGAGAGTCTTATTTTAATGCAAGATATCTCGTGTATGCCTCATCGGGCAGGCTGGTTATTGCATACGATGAAAATGAATACACAAATATTCAGGTCGTCAAATGCATCGAGGAGCTCTTATTGAACCTCTTTAAGGATAGGGAATACGTAGCCATCGCCGAGGGTATCGTGCTCTCAGGCACAGTTGACCTTATCGCCGAGCAGGAGGAGCTTGACAGAATTCAGCTCGATAAGGAATGGTCCGAGCTTGAGGCGGTTATCGGTAAGGAAGCGACAGACGCCTTCCGCGTGCTCTACTCGATGTACGGCGATGATATGGTAGAATGGGCGGCAAACCTTTACGACCCCGGCACAGGCGGCTTCTATACGTGCAGCTCGGGCAGAGACGGCGCGGAATTCGGCCCTGACGTTGAGGCAACCGCTCAGCTGCTGAGTTTCTTCGCAAACTCGGGTATGCTCGGAAATCTCTCAAATGACTGGGCGGACTTCCTTCCCGAGAAAATGCAGCAGCAAATGATTTATTTTGCAAAGAGCCTCCAGAATAAAAACGGCTATTTTTATCACCCTCAATGGGGTAAGGACGTAACGGACGGAAAGCTCTCCCGCCGAGGCAGAGACCTTGGCTGGGCAACAAGCATTCTTTCTAACCTCGGCTCAGCGCCGCCTTATAAGGCGGCAAACGGCACTAAGGGCGACGGCGTAACCGCAGATCAATATTGGCAGTCTCTCGTTGATGCAGGTCTCGATCTCGGTCCAAAGCCCTATCCCTCAACCGAAAGCCCGAATGAAGCTGATGTGGCAACGGTAAACGCCATTCTCACCTCGCGCCTCGGTAAAAGCACCGAGGATGCGGTTTACGACGTTATTTTGGTCTCGGACGTCAACCCCGACGACCCCGAGATAGATACCTCAACCGAATATCTCAATTCCTACACCGCATACATTGATTATCTTCTCGTTACTATGGGCCCGGGATTTGACGAAAACCCATACCGCCAGGGCAACCAGATGAGCGCAACCAAGTCGCAGATAGCAACGAAAAGCGCAGAGTTTGAAGCGTCCATCGGTAAATACGTTTATACGGACGGAGACGAGCTGACGAGCACAGATGCTAAAACGGCTCTCTCGCAAATCAGAGCAAACCTTGATGGCGACGGCTCAAACGACCTCACTCTCGCGGATATCTATAAGCAGTTCAGCGGTATGAATATGAAAGAAATGACCATATTTATGCTCAGCGAAAAGATCAATCCCGAGATAGGCCTTTGGGGCAAGACCTCGGAAAAGAATCCAACGGGCACAGAGTTCCTTTTCACTAACGGCTATTTCAAAACCATAGGTATGTATACGAGCTGGGGATACGCATATCCCGCAGAGTATATACCCCAAGCGGCAAATGCGCTGATGGCAGGACTTCTCGGCGATCAGCCCTCCACAAACAATATCTGCGAGGTCTATAACATCTGGTCCTCCATAGACGCACTCAAGAAAAATCTTAAATATCTTGATGCGGACGACTACGCACTTGACGAAAACGGAAGCGTTATCAAAAACGAAAAGGGCGAGCCGATCCTCCTTATGGATAAGGTCGCAGATGACGTAAACCGTATTCTTAACGAAAAGATGGCTGCGGCTCTTCTGAATACCCATAAAAAGATCTCGGGTTATAAGCAGCCCGACGGCGGCTTTGATCACGATTACGAGCGCACGGGTGGCGGCTTTGCTCTCCAGCAGGGTCTTCCCACAGGTCTGCGCCTTAACGATCAGTCTAACGTTGATGCTACCTGTATCGCATCAACAGGTCTCACAAGAGAGATCTTTTCCGCTCTAGGACTCTCGTCGTACAAGATCCCGATTCACACCGAGTCGGATTGGATGCGAGCTCTTGAAATTTTCCTCGAGCTGGATCCCGTAATCAAGTATTCCTACGACGGCAATAGCACAGTTTCCGAATATCACGACTATGAGATCGATATCCCAAGCACCCTTTATCTCAGCGTAACAAACAACGGCATTGCCGAAAACAGCTTCACCCAGACGGTGCTTGGCGACAGAGGCGTCGGCTTCTTCAATAAGACCACCGAGGGTAAGCAGCTTTACCTTGATTGGAAGATCAATAAAACCACATCCGGTGCTGTCAGCACGGTCTTTGAAACGGATATAATGTTCAAGGATATCAAATCGGCAAAGAGCGCCATCGAGCTTCGCTTCTACGGCGGCGCGACATCCTCTGCAACAAGGCTCTATTCGCTTTACTTATACGTTGATGAGCTTGAGGACGGCAAAACTGTATACGCCGCGCCAAAAACTCAAAAGACCGAGCGCGTTGCAATCGGTAAGATAGGCGAATGGTTGAATATCTCTCTCGTTTACTTTGAGGCTTCGGGCTCGGGAGAGTCGGATATCCCCGCTTGCTTCAAGCTTTACGTAAACGGTGCGGAGACACCCGTTATCGTTGATCCTGAGTTTGAAAACGAGGTGCAGGGCGGTATTGCCGCAACGAATGTAGGATTTGCAAGACTTATCACTCTTGCTCCCTTCATCGGTAAGATCTATTTCGATAACACAAAGTTCACTCACGAGGCAAGACCCATCGTTGCAGACGAATATACCCATAATGCAGGTAGCACGGGCGGCACAGGCACGGATACCCCCGGCACGGGCACGACGCCCGAGTCATCGCCCGCTCTGCCAAGCACAGGCTGTTCGGCTAACGATAAGGACGGAATTCTCACCTTCGACAGCATCACCGCATTCCCGATCGCATATTCCAACGGCTTCACTGTTCGTAATGCTTCCAAAGCAGGCTGGGCAGGTCACATTTCGGCAGAAAAAGAAGGGGATAACAGCTTTATTCGTATAAACGACCTCTACTCAACCACTACTCCCGTTATAGATGAGGCTCAGCCCATTATCAAATTCGAGCTTCCCGAGAATATTGAAAGAACGAACACTCTTGTGGTGGAGCTGGAGATGAGAGTATCCGCCACCGCCGACGGCTCTTATTATAACGCAGGTACTTCGTATATAGATATCACCCTCAGAAGTCCCGTTCCCACAAAGCCCACCGACGTGCAGAGAGTATATCAAACCTATCTCGGCAACAATACTCTGGCACTCAACGGCGATTCAAAATCGGGTGTTGCAAACGCCGTTCCCTTTGGCGAGTGGTTCACCTTCAGGCTTGAATATACAGTTGTTGGCGAAGCCAAGGAGAGCGCAACCTTTGACGTTAAGGCATACGTAAACGGCAACCTAGTTCAGGAGAGCACCGCCGTGACCCTTGATGAATTCGGTAATTCGGCATCGGTCACCCAGGTGGATATCATCACATCCAAAGCGTTCATAGCTTATCTTGATATAGACGACGTTTCTATCTCCTATAAATAGACGGAGGGAAGCGTAAAACTCTAAACGAAATAATACTAGCATCACTGCGGCTGCCTCGTATGGGGCAGCCGTCTTTATTTTTGGGTAAAAGAGATTCTTAACCAAATAGTTTTGTTTATTTGTAACAAATTTTGCGCACGATTTTGTACGAATAGAGCAATTGACAGATCAAATAATTTTATGTTAAAATGTATTATAACTATATTTTTGCCCGCGAGAGGTATCCCTCTCATAAGGCTTTGAAAGGGAAAAAATATGAAAAAGCTTTTGGTTTTGATCAGCGTGCTCGCGCTGTCTCTTTGCTGTATGTTCGCGTGCGGCGAGGAAGAAAACAACACGAGCGAAAACGAAAAGGTTGATTACGGCACGGCAACCGTCTTTGTTCCGGGAGACACGGTACAGATAGTCTCGGGTGCCGAAGACTCAAACTCTCTTGCCAACTATATCAACTTCCACCTCCACACAATGCTTTCGGACGGTAACGGAAAGGGCGGCTCTCACGTTGCTTCAATATATCACGAAAATCTTGAGAACGAGATAATCATCGGATATCTTGATGAATCGAGACCTGCCACGGTCAAGGCATACCGCGCCCTTGAACGTATGGAAAAGGAAGCCTATTTCGATATGCGCTACGTAATTTATTCCTACGATAATTGCCTTGCGATCGCATACGATTTCAACGAATACACTACTCTCAGTGTTCTCGACATTATAGACGATACTATAGTTCAGAGCCTCTTTGTAAACAAAGAATACATAGCCTTCTCCGAGGGTATCGTTGCATCGGGCACCGTCGATCTTATCGCAGAGCAGAAGGATATAGATTCCAAGCTGCTTATCGAGGCTTGGAACGCACTTGAAGCGAAGGTCGGTGAAGAGACGGCGGACGCCTTCCGCACCCTCTATACTATGTACGACGAGAGCATTGTTGAATGGGTCGCAAATCTCTACGATCCCGGTGTTGGCGGCTTCTACGCAAGCTCGGGCGGCAGAGACGACCCCAATATGGGCCCCGACGTTCAGTGCACGGTCCAGCTCCTCAGATTTATTGCAAGCTCGGGAATGGTGAATAACATCTCCTCAAGCGCAATCGTGTTTATTCCCGAGAGAATGCAACAGCAGATGATCTATTTTGCGAAGAGCCTTCAGGATCCCTCGAACGGTTATTTCTATCATCCCCAGTGGGGCAAGGCTCTCACAGACACTCATATCTCCCGCCGCGGTCGTGACCTCGGTTGGGCAACAGATCTTCTTTCCACTTTCAATTCCTATCCCACCTGGCGCGCACCTAACGGTACGATGGGCGACGGCGTAACAGCGGACGAATATTGGCAGGGCCTCGTTGACGCAGGTCTTGATCTCGGTCCTAAGCCCTATCCCTCCACCGAGAGCCCCAATTTCGCAGAGCTTGGCAAAAAGACTGCGTCATCTGCTCTCACCGAGCCTCTTGCAGGCGGTACCGCGATCGCTGTCTCCAAGGTGATCCTCGCCTCTAACCCCGAGGATGCAACGGTTGATTCCTCCACCGCATATCTTAAATCTCACACAAACTTCATTGATTATCTTCTTGTAAAGGTTGCTCCCGGAATGGATGAGAATCCTTACAGCATGGGTAACACCCTTAACGCAACCTATTCTCAGATCAAGGATGCAAGCAACACCCTCGGCGCATATACCTACACCGCAGGCGATGAAGCAAAAAGCACCTCGCCCGCCGTTGCGGTATCTCAATTCAAGGTAAACACCGATGCTGACACGACCAACGATCTCACTCTTTCCGAGATATATCAGCTCTTCGACGGTATGAACCTTAAGGAGATGACCATCTTCGTGCTCAACGAGAAGATCAATCCCGAGATAGGTCTTTGGGGCCAGGTAACGTCGGCTAAGCCCAAGGGCACCGAGTTCCGTTACACCAACGGCTTCTTCAAGGTCATCACACTTTATAATAGCTGGGGCTTTGCATATCCCGAGCCCGAGGCTGCGGCAAATGCTCTTATGGAGGGTCTGCTTGGCGACGAGCCCTCCACGGGTAATATCTGCGAGGTATATAACGTTTGGTCGGCAATCTCAACCCTGAAAAGCAACCTTAAGTTTATCGACGACGCGGATCGCGTTGCTTCCATCAAGAAGGGTATTCAGGATATTCTTGACGAAAAGACCGCCGCTGCGGTTGAAAACACCTATAACAAGATTTCGGGCTATAAGAAGTACGACGGCGGCTTCTCCCATGGCTATAATAACGGCACAGGCGCTCACCAGGGTCTGCCCGTCGGTCATTCCGAGCTTAATCAGTCGGACGTTGACGCCACCTGTATCGGCTCCACGGGTCTCACTCGCGCCGTGTTCGATGCTCTCGGTCTCAGCGGATACAAAATTCCTCTGTTCACAGAGTCCGACTGGATGACTATGCTTGAAATATTCCTTGCTCAGGATCCCGTTATCAAGTATTCTTATGATGATAAGGGCGGAGTAGTTGCGGTTGAATATCACGACTTTGAGTCGGATATTCCCGATAGCGCTCTTGTTTCCTACCACAAGGGCGACAATACCAATACATTCAAGGCAGTTAATCTGAACGGCGACGGCGTCGGCTTGCTTGATAAGTCTGTTGCAGGCACCCAGTGCTACTTTGACTATAAGATCAATTCAACTAAGGTGACGGGTAATGTCGCAAGCTTTGAATCCGACTTTATGTTCAAGGATCTCGTATCCTGCAGCGAGCCTGTTGAGCTGAGATTCTATGACGGCACCAACGCTGATAACAGGATATATACTCTTTATATTTACGTAAACGCAAAGACCGAGGGCTCTCCCATCTATATCGCACCTAAATCCGACACCTCAAAGAAGATAGAGGTCGGCAAGATCGGCGAGTGGTTCAATCTCAAGCTTACCTACACCGCTCAGGGCGACGATGCGGAAAAGGCTCCCGCAAGCTTCAAGGTATATATCAACGGCTCCGATACCCCCGTTCTGGTTGACGAGAGGTTTGAAAAAGGCACTGCTATCAGTGCGCGTCAGATCGGCTTTGCAAGACTTGTTACTATGTCTGCCTTCCGCGGCAAGGTCTATATGGACGATATAAGATTTGCTCACGAGGCTGAGGATTACGTCTATCACGAGCCCACTCACAACACAGGCTCCACAGGCGGCTCCACAGGCGGCTCCACAGGCGGCGGTACGGTCACACCCGAGACCCCCTACGAGGGACTTCCCACCACAAGCACAGGTAGCCTGACTACCTTGAAGGACGGCAAGATAACCTTCGATAACGTCACCGCGTTTCCCGTAACCGCGGATAACGGCATAGTTATCAGCGATAAGAGACAGTCTGCTTGGCTCGGATATATAACCACCGCTACCGAGGATGGCAACACCTTCCTTCGCGTGGTCGATAAATACGACACCTCCGAAAAGGTTGAAGGCGGAGACGGCGGACAGTGCATATTCCTTATCGACCGTCCCGACTATAACGGCACGGACGAGACCTTCGTATTCGAAGCTAAATTCCGTATCAGCGCAAACGCGGAGGGTAAGATCAAGGACGGAAAGACTCTGTTCGATATAACCTTCAGAAACAGCTCCGAAACGCGTGTTTACCGCTCCTACTTCGGCGACGGCGCTATCAGCCTTAACGGCACGGCAGGAGCTGTTGAAAAGCTTTGGACGAGGGGTGAGTGGTTCACCATCCGTATCGAATACACCGTAATCGGTGACACCGCGGCAAGCGCAAGCTGGAACGTTAAGGCATACGTAAACGGCAACCTTGTTAAGGAGAGCACCTCTGCCACGACCAGCTCCGAGTATGCAAGCTCGGTCAATATCGATAAGGTCGGTATCCTTCTCTCCAGAGAGTTCATCGGCTACCTTGATATAGACGATATTCAGATGTATCAGAAGGCGGCTGAGTGATCTCAAATGCGGCAAGCCGATATAAAGGTAAGCCATAACCTTCGCGGCTGTGACTTGCAGCTCGCTTGCATAAGCAAAATAAGTATCAAAAGCTAAATATCCCCGCGAGGGCATTCGGATATTCCCGAGTGCCCTCGTATGTTATTTTGTGCAAAATGTACGATTTAGTACATTGCTTTTCGTCAATTTCAACCCATAGCAAAAAAAATATTTAAAATGTTACTTTTAAAATATTGAAAAGGCAAAGCCGTTATGGTAAAATATAGATATTAATATGGGTCAGTCTACCCAAAATCGGAGAAAAAAATGAACCCCAGCACCCGATATTCCAATGAAATAATAGAGGTACTTTGCGAGACCGTGCAGAATTTTCCCATCGAGGGCTGCACCGAGAGGTGTGAGCTTATCGCCGTTTATAGAGGAGAGGGAGAAGTGTCCGTTGAGGGCGAGAAAATTCCGCTTCGGCGAGGCTCTGTCGTTATAATCGGCAGATCAAGCTACCGTAAGATAACCTCGGAGGGAGAGCTTGCCATCAGGAGAGTCTTATTTTCCGAGGAGAATATTCCCGAGGAGCTCGGCTCCTCTCTCGGCACCGCCGAGGGGTGGGGAAGTGCTTATCTTTCCGAAAAAACAATAGCCCACGTTATCTCGGCAATAGATAGGTTTTCGGTGGCAGAGGAGCTGCGCGGAAGGTCAAGAGCCGATTTTTCAAGAGCGGTCCTTGCCGAGCTTCTTATTATCGTCTCCTCGCTTGCCGGCGAGGATGAGTCGGAGCGTGAGTGCGGTCTCGGTGCAAGAGTTGCCGCATATATCAATGAAAATATCACCTCGGAGCTTTCTCTTGAGCATATCGCAAGAACCTTCTTCGTTAGTAAATATTATTTATGCCGCGCCTTCAAGCGGCACGCGGGCACAGGCGTTCACAGCTACGTCACCGCAAAGCGCATAAGCCTCGCGAAGGAAATGATAGCCTCGGGCGAGGTCGCCTCCGCAGTCGCTTATAAGGTGGGATTTGGCGACTATTCTGCCTTCTACCGTGCATACGTCAAGCACGTCGGCAAGGCTCCCACAGAAAAATAGCTGTGCCCCATCGGCATATTCCCATCGATAAATAGTTGCCGCATAATTTGATTTAATTTATATCGCGTTGATAAGTATATAAACCAATTGAAAGGAAAAACCAATGAAGATCACGAGAAAACTTTTGATCCTTGCAATCGCTCTGTGTATGGCACTTCTTTGCCTCGCCGCTTGCGGAGAAAAGGATCAGCAAACGGATAATAAAAAGGAGGAGGCAGACTACGGCACGGCAACCGTCTTTGCCCCGGGCGACCACGTTCAGATAATCACAACGGGTCAGCTTGAAACGGACGCCTTCAAGAGCTCTCTTGATAAAATGCTGAAAAAGGCTTCGGGCGGCGGAAGCTCCTACGGAAGCCTATATTCCGAAAATAAGGAGCTTGAAATACTCATTGGAGTCGAGGATATAGACGGCACAAGACCTATCCTTGACGTTGCCGCACGTCACCTTGGAAGGCTTGAGCGCGATTCTATCTTTGAATCTCGCTACGTTATCTATGCAGACAGCGGACAAATTGCCATTGCCTTCGACGATAATACATACACTAATCTCCGTCCTATCTCCCTTATACTTGAGGTGCTTTCGGAAAAGTATCTTACGGGCAAGGACTATATGGCACTCCCCAAGGGAGTCATTGCCACAGGTACCATAGATCTCATTGAGGAGCAGCAGAAGATCGATGACGTTCTCGTTGCGGAAAGATGGGCGGGAATAGAAAAGCTCCTCGGCGAGCAGACCGCAGATGCACTCCGTAAGCTTTATTCGATGTACGACGATAAGCTTATCGGTTGGGCGGCAAACCTCTACGATCCGGGCGTTGGCGGCTTCTATACCTGCCGCACAGGTAGAAACGGAGAGGAATTCGGACCCGACATTGAGTGCACGGTTCAGATTATAAATTTCATTTCGAGATCGGGTATGGTGGATAATCTCAGCACCGATGCAAGCGAGTTCCTTCCCGAGAAGATGCAGCAGCAGCTCATCTACTTTGCAAAGAGCCTTCAAAGTGCGGATAACGGATATTTCTATCATCCTCAATGGGGTCAGGCGGCAACGGACGGCAAGATCTCCCGCCGCGGCAGAGATCTTGGTTGGGCAGTTCAGCTTCTTGAAAAGTTCGGCTACGCTCCCGCCTATGATACGCCTAACGGCCATAAGGGCGACGGCATAACGGCAGACGAATATTGGGATATGCTCGAGGCAAACGGAGAAGCGCTTGGATCTCGTCCTTATTCCGCGCTTGAAACACCCACGGAGGAGGACCTTCTGAACAGTGCGTCTCTCACGAGAGCTCTCGGCACAAGCGCGGCGGTGGCCGTCAGCAGAATAGTCCTTCTGGCAGATGAATCCTCCGCAAGTTCATCCTCGAGCACCACGGCTTATCTCCAGTCACACACTAACTTTATAAATTATCTTCTCACCAAGGCAGGACCCTCTATGGATGCAAATCCATATAGTATGGGTAATAACTTCAACTCCACCGTAGGTCAGATAAGCGCGCAGAGCAAAAAGCTCGGCATTTACACCTATACCCCCGGTGACGAGGGCACAAGCACCGATGCGGCAGTTGCGGCGGCACAGTTCAGAGTAAATACCGATGGCGACTATTCCAACGATATGTCCCTCGCCGATATATACGCATCCTTCAACGGAATGACTCTCAATGAGATGACTATTGCCGTTCTCAACGAGAAGATCAATCCCGAGATCGGTCTTTGGGGTCTTACCACCGAGTCAAATCCCACAGGCACCGAGTTCCTTTTCACAAACGGCTACTTCAAGACGCTTCCTCTCTATAATCAGTTTAAGGTTCCTTATCCCGCGGAATACGTGGAGAAGGCTGCATCGGCACTTATGGCGGGTCTGCTTGGAGACGAGGTTTCCAACGGCAATATCTGCGACGTGTATAATATCTGGCAGGCGATAGGCACCCTTAAAACCAATCTTAAATATCTTGACGATAGCATCACAACAACCGATAGCGACGGTAAGACCGTAAAGCTTAAAGATAAGGTGGCTGCAGACGTTGACCGTGTGGTTCGGGAAAATTCCGCTGCGGCGATCCTCAATACCTACGATAAGATCTCAAGGTATAAGAAAGAGGACGGCGGCTTTGATCACGCCGTAACGCGCACAGGCTCGGGCTACGCCACCCAGCAGGGAATGAATACGGGCTACGCCATAAACGATCAGTCCAACATCGATGCAACCTGTATTGGTAGCACAGGTCTTGTCAAGGGAATTTATACTGTATACGGTATAAAATCCAACGAGGAGGTTCCCGTTTTCACCGAGGCGGACTGGATGAGAATGCTTGAGATATTCCTTAATCTTAAGCCCGTTATCAAGTATTCCACAGAGCACGAGGTAGATCTTCCCGACGTCATCACCTTCGATGAGGAATATGCCGATGCACTCACCGTAACCACGAACACTAATTTTGTAGGTCTTAACACCTGGTCCGTAGTCAAAAAGGACGGCAACAATATGCTCTTTATCGATAAAAACGGTAAGGATATAAGCGGCGCGACCTACCTTGGCGGCTGCTCTATGACCCTTAAAGTAACCGAAAAGGAGCAGGATGCCGAGTATATGATCTGCGAATTTGACGTCCGCTTTGAAAACGTCCAGGCGTTTGATTCACAGATGACTCTCCTTCATTCGCGATACACCATAAAGCCCGATTCGCCCTTCCTTCTCTCGCTCCCGAAGAATATGTACGATCAGAACGTGCACGTTATCTTCACGTACAGAGTGCTCGAAAAGGATGAGAACGGCACGCCCATAGCCTTTGAGGTGCTCCATCAGATCAACGACGGTAATGCCGTCCGCACCACCGAGCTTGCCTCCTCCGCAACCAATATCAAGAACGGAAAAACTCCCTTGCCTCTTGTCAGAGACATCAAGGCGGTCAATATAGCTCTTAATAATTCCTTCCTCGGCGATGCATATTTCGACAATATGAGCCTGAAGCTCGTCTCCGAGCTTCCCGAGCACGTAAATGCTCCCGTCGAGCTTCCCGAGGCAGAGACCCCCGAAAAGAAGTTAAGCTTTGATTACAACTTCAATAATTTCCTTGAAGTAACGACCAACACTACCTTTGCCGATAAAAACCGTTGGACGGTAGTCAATAAGGACGGAAACAACGAGTTCTATATCAGTAAGCAGGGTAAGGATTTGACCACCGCGAGAGTCGGCGGCGTGACTCTCACCTTAAAGCCCACCGAAAAGCAGGCGAACGCGAAATACGCAGTCCTTCAATTCAATGCCCGCTTTGAAAATATCACGGGCAATGAAACCCAGATCGTCATTCAGCATTCGGGTAAGATAGGAAAGCTTAATTCGCCATTCCTCGTTTCCTTCCCGAAGAATATCATCGGTGAAGATTTCCTTGTAACTATCATTTACGAGGTAACGGCCTCGGATGCGGCGGGCAATGCAACCGCATTCAGAATGCTCTACTACGTAAACGACGAGCTGATAAAGACTGTAACGGAGGTTGAATCCCAGGCGACAAATATCACGGGCGGCAAGACTCCCTTGCCCACGATAAACAGCATTGAAAGCTATGCTATCGCCCTTAATAATAACTTCCTCGGCGACGCATACTTCGATAATATGAGCTTGAAGCTCCTCGCCGAGCTCCCCGAGGGCCTCGTTCCCGAGCCCAAGCCACCGGAGACCGAGATTTCCTTCGAGTCGGGTTATTCCGAATTCCTTGATATAACCACCAAGGAGAGCCTCACCGATAAAAACGTCTGGACGGTGGTCGGTAGCGAAGGTGAAAAGGAGCTCCATATCAGTAAGCAGGGCAAGGACACAAGCTCCTCTAAATCGGGCGGTGTGACTCTTACCTTAAAGCCCACCGTTAAAGAGGCGAACGCGAAATACGCAGTTCTTCAATTCAATGCCCGCTTTGAAAATATCACGGCAAACGAAACCCAGATCGTCATTCAACATTCGGGCAAGATAGGAAAGCTTAATTCGCCCTTCCTCGTTTCCTTCCCGAAGGATATCATTGGAGAGAATTTCCTCGTAACCATTATTTATGAGGTAACGGCCTCGGATGCGGCGGGCAATGCAACCGCCTTCAGGATGCTCTACTATGTAAACGACGAGCTGATAAAGACTGTAACGGAGGTTGAATCCCAAGCGACAAATATCACGGGCGGCAAAACTCCGCTTCCCACGATAAGCAGCATCGAAAGCTATGCTATCGCCCTTAATAATAACTTCCTCGGCGATGCATACTTCGATAATATGAGCTTGAAGCTCCTCGCCGAGCTCCCCGAGGGTATCGTTCCCGAGCCCGAAGCACCGAGCACGGGACTTCCGAAGCCCGAGACTCCCGAGACGGTCATCTCCTTCGACTACGACTATTCGAGCTCCCTCACGGTTTCCACCAAGGCGGCATTTGCGGATAAAAACACCTGGACTGTCGTTGAAAAGGACGGCAACAAAAAGCTCTTTATCGATAAGGCGGGCAAGGATACGAGCGGCACCACCTTCTACGGCGGCGTAACTCTCACCGTCCTTCCCACCGAATACGACGTGGATGCAAAGTATATGGTATTTGAGGCGGACGTGCGCCTTGAAAACGTCACGGGCTTTGACACACAGATACTCCTTCAGCATTCGGGTGTTGAGGGCAAGCTCAATTCACCCATTCTTTTCGGTCTCATTAAGGAAAGATATAACGAGGATCTGCATATCACCGTCGTATATCAGGTAACTGCGACCGACGATAGCGGTAAGCCCACAAGCTTCCGTGCGACCTACGTCGTTAACGGAGAGATAATCAAGGATACCACCGAGATCCAGTCCCAGGGCACCAATGTGAAAAACGGTAAGGTAGGTCTCCCCGCTATATCCGATATTCAAAGTATTGCACTCTCCCTTAATAATAACTTCCTCGGCGATGCATACTTCGATAATATCAGCCTGAAGCTCCTTGCCGAGCTTCCCGATGGAACTATCCCATCCTGAAAGATCGGAAGAACGATCAATAAACAGCTTCCCCCTGACCCTCAAAGCTCAAAGGGCTGATTAAAGCAGAGCACTTAGTTAATCATCGCTATCCCCGCTTTTCATTAAGTGGGGATAGTTTGTTCTCAAAACAAAAAATCTCCGAAAGACATCAAAAAAACAGTAAAAATTCCTTCCGATATCAAAATATTCAATTTACAAAAAAATGACAGGATGGTATAATTTAATTACCGCATTGGATTTTTCGTTTGAGTGTGGAACGCAATGAAAGGAACTTTTTAAATGAAAACCATAAGAAAGATACTGGCGATAATGCTTGCTCTTGCCGCAGCTCTCTTGTGCCTCGCCTCCTGCTCCGATAAGGATAAAAACAAGGACGAGGAAAAGGAGCCCGTTGATTTTGGCACGGCAACCGTTTATCTCCCCGGCGACACGGTACAGATCATCACAGAGGATCAAGCTCCATTCGCGGAGGCGAAGTCACGCCTTGATGAGATACTCTCGTCGAAAGGCGGATCCTACTACGGTAGCCTGTATTCCGAAAACAGAAAGCTTGAAATTCTTGTCGGAGTTGAGGATATTGACGGCTCCCGCCCGATAATCGGTAAGGCAGAGCTTTTGCTTGAAAGGATCGAAAGAGACTCCATATTCGAAGCAAGATATCTGATCTATGCCGAGGCAGGGCAGATAGCGGTCGTATACGATAGAAACGATTACACGAGCCTTCAGCCCCTTGAATACGTTATGGCTGATTTTGTTGAGAAGGTGTTCACAAACGATGAATACGTTGCTCTCGGCAGAGGAGTAGTCGCAAGCGGAATAATAGACCTCATCGATATCCAGGAGGAGATCGATGCCGTAATGCTTGCGGAAAAATGGGCAAATCTTGAAAAGACCCTCGGCAGGGAAACCACCGATGCTCTGCGGGTCGTTTATTCAATGTACGACGATAATTTCATCGGCTGGGCGGCAAATCTTTACGACCCGGGTGTTGGCGGCTTCTACACCTGCCGCACAGGTAGAAACGGAGCTGAATTCGGTCCTGACGTTGAGTGTACCGTTCAGATACTCAGAATGATCGTAAACTCGGGAATGACCTCAAATATCAGCACCAACTATCAGATAATTATCCCCGAGTTTATGCAGCAGCAGATGATATATTTTGCCAAGAGCCTTCAGGACCCCAACGGCTATTTCTATCATCCGCAATGGGGCAAGGAGCTCACTGATGAGAGGCTTTCCCGCCGCGGACGTGACCTTGGTTGGGGAACAAACCTTCTCTCTATGTTCGGCGCTAATCCTACCTACGATACTCCTAACGGTTATACCGGCGACGGCATCACGGCAGACGAATATTGGGATCAGCTTGAGGCGGACGGTCTCGCCCTCGGTCCAAGGCCCTATATATGCACCGAGTCTCCCACCGAATACGATATAGTTAACGGCAGACTTCCCGGCAGACTTGGCGACGATAAGGCAGAAGCGGTCTCTCTCCTCGTCGCGGCAACAAACCCCGAGGATGAGGTAGTGGATAGCTCAACTGCGTATCTTCAAAATCACGTAAACTTCATAGACTATCTGCTCACCGTTGCAGGTCCCGGTATGGATAAGAATCCTTACAGTATGGGTAATACCTTCAACGCAACCTATTCGCAGATAGCATCTTATAGCTTAAAGCACGGCTTCTATACCTACACCCCCGGTGACGAGGCTAACTGCTCCGACCCCGAGGTGGCAGTGCGTGAAATGAGGGTGAACACAGACGACGACCCCACGAACGATATGACCATAGCTGATATCTACGCATCCTTCAACGGTATGACCTTAAAGGATATGACGATCAGCTTCCTTAACAATAAGATCAATCCCGAGATCGGACTTTGGGGTGTCACCTCCACAAGTAACCCCAAGGGCACAGAGTTCCTATTCACAAACGGCTTCTTCAAGACGATCACACTTTATAATCAGTGGAGCTGTGCATACCCCACCGAGTATATCGAGATGGCGGCTGATGCTCTTATGGACGGTCTGCTCGGTGATCAGCCCTCCACAGGTAACGTCTGCGAGGTCTATAACGTCTGGTCGGCAATAGGATATCTTAAGTCCAACCTTAAGTATATGGACGAGAATATTCTCGCAACCGATGATAAGGGCGTTGAAAGAAAGCTTAAGGATATAATCAGAGCAAAGGTCGACGGAATACTTGAAGAAAAATCGGCAGAGGCTCTCCTTAATTCTTATGAAAAGCTCAAGGGCTATAAAATGCCCGACGGCGGCTTCGATCACACATATTCCCGCGGCGGCGGATATACCACCCAGCAGGGAATGCACACAGGCTTTGCCATCAACGGTCAGTCGAATATCGATGCCACAGGTATAGCCTCCACAGGTCTCACAGGAGCTATATACACAGCTCTCGGTGTCTCCTCAAGTGAGAAAATCCCACTTTATACCGAGGCAGACTGGATGAAGATGCTTGAAATATTCATCAATCTTGATCCTGTAATCAAATACGGTGACGAGGAAAGCGTTCCCGTTGATCCCATCATCACCTTCGACTCTCTCTACGGCGGCGGCCTTAAGCTCACCACTAACGGAGCTTATGAATCGCTTAACACCTGGGAGGTCGTTGATAAGGGCGGCGACAGTAAGCTTTTCGTCAATAAGGACGGTAAGGACACCAGCGGTGTGACCTATCTCGGCGGTGTTTCCCTCGTGCTTTCTCCCACGTATAGAGAGACAAATCCGCAGTATATGGTATGTGAGTTCGACGTTCGCTTTGAGAATATCGTGGCGATCGATTCGCAGATCGAGCTGAGGCACGCGGGCAAATCGGGTAAGGCAAATTCGCCCTTCCTTCTCAGCTTCCCGAAGAATAGAATTAATGAGGATCTTCACTTCACGATAATCTACGAGGTCACAGAAACCGATAAAGCAGGCAATCCCACGGCGTTTAAGGTAACGCAATGGATAAATAACGAAAAGCCCACCGTGACAACCGAGCTTCAAAAGCAGGCAACCAATATCAAGAACGGCACGACGGCTCTTCCAAAGGTATCCCAGGTGGACGGCTTCACTATCGCGCTGAATAACTCCTTCCTCGGCGACGCATATTTCGACAATATGAGCCTTCATCTTCTCGAAGACCTTCCCGAGGGCTTTATCCCCGAAGCTGCACCCGACACTCCTACACCCGATACTCCTACACCCGACACACCTAATCCCGACACTCCCGTAACTCCCGAGCCCGATCCCGTAGTCGAGCCCTTCATCGGCTTTGATAACAACTACTCGGCATCTCTCTCGCTTACCACTAACGGAAACTACAAGGATCTCAACAAGTGGACAGTCGTGAATACGAGCGGAAATAAGGAGCTCCACGTTCAGAAGTACGGTAAGGACACAAGCGGCACGACATATCTTGGCGGCACGTCGCTTCTCTTAAAGGTGACGGAGAGGGAAGAGGATGCAAAATATATGGTCCTTTGCTTCGACACTCGTTTTGAGAATATCCAGGCAATAGATTCTCAGATACAGCTTCACCATTCGGGCGTGAACGGCAAGGCAAACACTCCCTTCCTCTTTGCTTTCCCGAAGGATAAGCTTGGTGAGACCTTCCGCGTTGCTATAACGTACGAGGTGACAGCCACCGCAGAGGACGGCACACCCACAGCCTTTAAGGCGGTTATGTACGTAAACGGCGCCGAGGTAAGCTCTACGACCGAAACCTATTATCAGGCAACTAATATACTGAACGGCAAAACAAAGCTTCCTAAGATATCCGACGTTGAGGAAATGTCCATAGCTCTCAATAACTCCTTCCTTGGCGACGCATATTTCGATAATATGAGCCTTCGTCTCACAAAGGAGCTCCCCACGTACATCTTCGAGCTTCCTCCAAAGCCCGCGCCCGAGGAGACGGAGATATCCTTCGATAAGGACTATTCCTCCTCACTTGGCGTATCCACAAACGCAAACTTTGCGGCTATGAATACCTGGGAGGTAGTAAGCGTTGAGGGCAATAACAAGCTCTTTATTAACAAGGACGGCAAGGACACAAGCGGCACCAGCTGGAACGGTGGCGTCGTTCTCACCCTTAATGTAACGGAAAAGCAGGAAAACGCGAAGGTTATGCTCTGCGAGTTTGATTTCAGAGCGGAAAACGTTGTAGCCTTCGATTCCCAGATAACTCTCGACCACGCCTACGGCACAGGCAAGGCAAACTCACCCTTATTCCTAACTTTGCCAAGTAGCAGGCGCGACGAGGATCTCCGCATAAAGATCGCCTACGAGGTAACCGAAACTGATAGCGAGGGTAAGCCCACAGCTGTTAAGATCACATATCAGATAAACGGCGATGCTCCAACCGTTATCACCACATTAACAGACAAAGCAACCAACATTATAAGCGGAAAAACGAGAATACCGAGACCCGATGAGATCACGGCTATCCTTATCGCGCTTAACAACTCCTTCCTTGGTGATGCATACTTCGATAATATGAGCCTCAAGCTTCTCACCGAGCTTCCCGAGGGCATCTTCGACGTTACCGCCCCCGAAACTCCCGAGGTCCCCGAGATCGAACCCATAATCAGCTTCGATAAGGACTATTCGTCCGCGCTCACCGTGTTTACCAACAAGAATTTTGTGCAGAGTAACACCTGGACCGTCGTTGAAACAGACGGCAATAAGGAGCTCTTCATCAATAAGGACGGCAAGGACACAAGCGGCACGACCTATAATGGCGGCGTTTCAATGACACTCAAAGTGACCGAAAAGGAAGAGGATGCACAATTTATGCTTCTTGAATTTGATGCTCGCTTTGAGAACGTTCTCGCTTGCGAATCGCAGATAACCCTCAACCATTCGGGCAAGGAAGGCAAGGCTTACTCTCCCTTCATCTTCGATTTCCCGCGCAAAGAGGGCGAGCTTATGCACTGTGTCGGTATCTATTACGTAACCGAGACCGACGAGAGCGGCAAGCCTGTTGCCTTTGAGTGCTGCTGGCTCATAAACGGCGAGGTGCGCGAACGCTCCACCGAGCTTGATAAGCAAGCAACCTCCATTATCAACGGAACGGTCGGTCTTCCCGCTATGGAAGATATCGACTCAATGATAATAGCTCTTAATAATTCCTTCCTTGGCGACGCATACTTCGATAATATGAGCCTTCGCCTTGTGAAGGAGCTCCCCGAGGGCACCCTTCCCGAGGTAGATCCCGAAACTCCCACAGACCCCGAGACCCCCACAGACCCCGAGACTCCCACGGACCCCGAGACTCCCACGGACCCCGAGACTCCCACGGACCCCGAGACTCCCGACGTCGAGGGTAATGGCGGCACAGGCAATTCGGACGGCGGCGGCTGGACTGCACCCGAGGGCGAGAGCTGAAGAATGGCAAAAGCAATTCGGGAGAGGGAAGATGCAAGCTCTCTGGCTGATGAAAAGCAAGCTCCCGAAAAATGGGCTTAAGAGGCTATCTCATAATTCCAGGCACACGCATAAAACACACAAGGCTGTCTTCGAGTCATATCGGCGGCAGCCTTTTTCCTGTATTCGGGAAAAGTTTTGGGAAAGTTCTTTAAATTTGCGCGTATAGTATTGCAAAATATCTTAAAATATGCTAAAATAATATATTGGACGAATATGCAAATTTGAATTTTTTGACCTATTGCCTCATAAAGCTCCGTCTCAACGGAGAGAGTGGCAGGAAAGGAGCCGAGTGTGATATTCAATATACAGGAAACCGCCGCGCAGGGCTTTATCAGCTCGGTCCGTACACTCATCGAGGGAAGCGGCAAAAAATACTTCGTTATCACCTTCGGCTGTCAGCAAAACGAAGCCGATAGCGAAAAGCTTCGCGGCTTGCTCTCCGAGATGGGGTATCTTGCGGCAGAGTCTGTCGAGGAGGCAAATATAATATTAGTGAACACCTGCGCTATTCGTGAGCACGCGGAGATGAAGGCACTCTCTCTTATCGGCGGCTTCAAGGCGCAAAAGCGCAGAGACCCCGAGCTTATAGTCGGAGTTGTCGGCTGTATGGCGGCAGAGCCCTCGGTGCAAAAAAAGCTTAAAGAGGATTTTCACTTCGTAAGCTTCACTCTTGAGCCCAATATGCTCCATAAGCTCCCCGAGCTTGTATATTCCGCCGTGGCAGACCGCAAGCGCAGATTTATAATCGGCGAGGATAGCGGTGATATAGCAGAGGGAATTGAGCCTGTGAGACGCTCGGCGCATAGGGCGTGGGTCTCGGTAATGTATGGCTGCAATAATTTCTGCTCATACTGTATCGTGCCATACGTACGCGGCAGAGAGCGGAGCAGAGACAGCTCGGCTGTTATCTCCGAGTGTGAGTCGCTTATAGCCTCGGGTGTGAAGGAGCTGACCCTTCTCGGGCAAAACGTTAATTCCTATCGCTCGGATATGGATTTTCCCGAGCTTCTCGCAAGTACCGCGGAGCTCTCGGGCGATTTTATAATCAGATTTATGACGAGCCACCCGAAGGACACCTCCGAAAAGCTTGTTTCCGTGATGAAAAAATATTCGGGCAAGATAGCTCCATATTTCCATCTTCCTCTCCAGTCGGGAAGCGATGGCGTGTTAAGGAAAATGAACAGGACCTACACAAGGGAGCAGTTTTTGAAAATTGCCGAGTCGCTCCGCGAGAGTGTGCCGGGGATAGCTCTTTCAACCGACGTTATAGTTGGCTTCCCGGGGGAGACCGAGGAGGACTTCCTTCAGACTCTTGACGTACTGGAGAAAGTGAGATTCGATCTCGTTTACGCCTTCATCTTCTCCGAGCGGGCAGGCACCGCCGCCGCAAGGCTTGACGGTAAGCTTGAAAGAGAGGTCAAGACCGAAAGGCTCACACGGCTTCTCGCCATTCAGGACGGCATTTCTCTTGAAAGAAACAAGCCCCTTCTCGGCACAGTGCAGAGAATACTCACCGATAGCGAGGAGATAAGAGACGGCGAGCGGGTATTCACAGGCAGAACACCCACGAATAAGCCGGTTCATTTCACAGCTAAAAATGCCGAGATCGGCAAATTTATAAATATCAAAATAGAAAAATGCGGAGCCTTTGAGCTATATGGCTCCGAAGTATAGGAGAATTAAAAATGAAAGCAAAAATTATTGATCTTGCAAATCAGCTTGGTATGGAGATCGCCGCAAGCGAGGAAATGAAAAGACTTGAGATCGCAAAGGATGCATATTCCGCAGATGCCGACCTTCAGGCTAAAGTAAACGAATACGAGGCAGACAGACTTGCCCTCGGTCAGGAATTCGCAAAGGACCCAAGCGAGGCAGACCAAAGAGCCATCGCAGATATCAGAGCTCGTATGGAGGAGCTCACAAAGGAGATCACCGTGAATGCCGCATACGTTGAATTCGCAGAGGCACAGAAGGCTGTAAACGCGATTATGCAGGCAGTCAATAACGAGATCAAATTCTGCATCACAGGCGAACGCCCCACCGAGTGCACTCACGATTGCTCCACCTGCTCCGGCTGTCATTGATCGGTCAGATAGCCAATAATAAATCTTGGAAAGAGGTAGCATAGATGGCTGCTGAAATTTTAGACGATAGAAAACAGTTAAAGACTGTCACTCCTATGATGCGCCAATATCTTGAGGTCAAGGAGCAGTATGAGGATCATATCCTTATGTATAGGCTCGGTGACTTTTACGAGTGCTTCTATGAGGATGCCGTGGTCGCATCAAGAGAGCTGGGGCTCACCCTCACAAGCAGGGACTGCGGCGACGGTAAGCGCGCGGCAATGTGCGGCGTGCCCTTCCATAAGGCGGATCAGTATATCGCAAAGCTTGTTGAGCGCGGCTTCCGTGTTGCGGTCTGCGAGCAGATCGGCGACCCCAAGGCGGCAGTCGGTCTTGTTAAGCGCGAGGTTTCAAGAGTCGTCACCCCGGGTACCGTAACCGATGCCTCCGTTTTAAACGAAGGAAAAAATAATTTCCTTATGGCGCTTTGCTTTGCAAAGGACGGTATCGGCGTTGCTGTCGCCGATATCACCACGGGAGAGGTGTCCTGCACCTATCTTTCATCGGAGGACAAGCTTTCCGTGCTCAAAAGCGAGCTCGGCGCATTCACCCCGTCCGAGATCATAATAAATGCTCCCGCATCCTATTGCAAGGATACGGTGGATTTTGCAAGAGACAGATTTTCTCCCCTGATCATAGACGGCGCAGACAGGCTCTTTGGCTACGACAGAGCAAGAGCCTCCGTCTCCCGCGCCTTTGGTGACGAGGGAGATAAGATCACAGTCCCCGAGACCCTTATGGCTCTCGGTGCGCTTCTTCAGTACATAGAGGAGACCCAGAAAACAGACATTGCCTTCGTCAAGGATATAAACCTTTACACAAGAGGGCAGTATCTTGATATGGATCTTAACACAAGGCGAAATCTTGAGCTGGTGGAGGCAATGCGCACCAAGGAAAAACGAGGCTCACTTCTTTGGGTACTTGATAAGACCAAGACCGCGATGGGCGCAAGACTTCTTCGCACCTGGGTCATCCGTCCGCTTATCGACCCTGCCGCAATCCTTCACAGGCAAAGTGCCGTTCGCGATTTTCTGGAGGGAAGAAGGCAGCGAGAGGAGCTCGCAGAGCTTCTTTCGGGTATGCTTGACCTTGAAAGACTTACCGCAAAGGCGGTCTACGGCACGGCAAACGCAAAGGACCTCCGCGCTATATGCCAGAGCATAGCACCTCTCCCCGAGCTTAAGGCGCAGATATCGACCCTTCCATCGGCTTCAATGAAGAAGATATGCGCAGAGCTTGACACGCTTGACGATATCTTTGAGCTTCTTGACAGCGCGATAGTAGACGAGCCTCCGTACACCGTCCGTGAGGGCGGAATGATCCGTGAGGGCTATAACTCCGACGTTGACTATTACCGCACCATCAAGGACGGCGGCAAGGAGATTATGGCATCCATCGAGCAAAGAGAGAGGGAAAACACGGGAATCAAGACCTTGAAGGTGGATTATAACCGTGTGTTCGGCTATTATATCGAGGTCTCAAAGTCCTTTATCGATCAGGTGCCCGATAGATTTGTCAGAAAGCAAACTCTTGCAAACTGCGAAAGATATATAACCCAAGAGCTTAAGGAGATGGAAACAACCATCTTCGGCGCAGACGAAAAGCTCGTTAATCTTGAATATGAAATATTCACGGCGATAAGAGAGCATATCGCCGTAAACCGCGAAAGAATAAGAAAGGCGGCGGCTCTCGTTGCCGAGATAGACGTATACAGATCCCTCGGCGAGGTTGCGGCAAAGAATAATTACGTTGCCCCCGAAATAGATATCTCCTCCGAGATAATTATCAAGGACGGCCGCCACCCTGTGGTTGAGAAGTTCGTTCAGGATGCATACTTCGTTCCCAACGACACCACTCTTGACACCTCCAAAAACAAGGTAATGATAATCACAGGCCCTAATATGGCAGGTAAATCCACCTATATGAGGCAGGTCGCTATCATCACCGTTATGGCGCAGATGGGCTCCTTCGTTCCCGCAAAAGAGGCGAGAGTCGGCATCGTTGATAAGGTGTTCACAAGAGTCGGAGCATCCGACGATCTTGCCTCGGGTCAGTCAACCTTTATGCTGGAGATGAGCGAGGTCGCTCAAATACTTAAAAACGCAACCTCAAGATCTCTCATCATATACGACGAGGTCGGCAGAGGCACAAGCACCTACGACGGTATGTCCATAGCACGTGCCGTAGTTGAATACACTCACTCAAAAAAGATAGGCGCAAAGACCCTCTTTGCGACTCACTACCACGAGCTCACCGATATGGAGGATGAGTTTGACGGTATAGTAAACTATAACATAGCCGCGAAAAAGCGCGGAGACAGCATAATCTTCCTGCGCAAGATAGTCAGAGGCGGCACAGACGATTCCTATGGAATCGAGGTAGCAAAGCTTGCAGGCGTCCCCTCCGAGGTGGTTCGCCGCGCAAAAGAAATACTCAAGAGCATCGAGTCGGAGGAAAAGCCCGAGCGCGCGGTAAAAAGGGAAGATAACTCACAGGTTGATCTCTTCGGCAATATTATGGCATCCAAGGACACCGAGGTTGCAGATAGAATAAGAGCTCTTGATATCAACACCACCACTCCCATTGAAGCAATAGCAACCCTCTACGAGCTCAAAAAGCTTCTTTCGGATTGATCTATTAAGCTTAGCCTAAAAACACCTTACCGAAAGGATAAATTATGGGAAGGATAAACGTACTTGATTTTGAAATAGCCAACCTTATTGCCGCAGGCGAGGTGGTCGAGCGCCCCTCCTCCGTGCTTAAGGAGCTTATAGAAAACTCAATAGATTCGGGCGCAACAAGGATCGTTGCCGAGATCAAGCGCGGCGGTGTCTCGCTTATCCGCGTTACGGACAACGGATGCGGTATGAGCCCCGAGGATCTGCCCGTTGCCATCAAACGCCACGCCACAAGCAAGATAAGGACTCGCGAGGACCTTGAAGCAATAGGCACTCTCGGCTTCCGCGGCGAGGCATTGGCGGCTATTTCCTCGGTATCCAAGGTAACTATCATCACCAAGACCGCGGACGCGGAGAGCGCGTCTATGCTCACCTCCGAGGGCGGAGTTGTTGTTGATATCTCCGAGGTTGGAGCATCGGACGGCACCACCGTCGTCGTTGAGGATCTCTTTTATAACGTTCCTGCAAGGCGTAAGTTCTTAAAGAAGGATGCAACCGAGGCAATGAACGTGGCGGCTCTCGTTGAAAAGATAGCCCTCTCGCGCCCCGATATCGCAATTCAACTGCTTATAGATGGCAACGAAAGATTTGCGACCCAGGGAGACGGCGACCTTTATAACACCGTCTATTCCGTGTTCGGCAAGGAATTTGCCTCAAAGCTCATCAAGGCGGAGGGCACAGCAAACGGCATCCGCGTTTCAGGCTATATCGGCAGAAGCGATAATATCAAGAAAAATAGAAATTACGAAAACGTATTCATAAACGGTAGATACGTTAAAAGCCTGACGGTTCAGGCGGCTCTTGAAAAGGCGTACACCTCATATATAGCCCCCGAGGGCTTTCCCGTGTGCGTGCTTTTCCTCACGATGAATAGATCAATGGTGGACGTGAACGTTCACCCCGCAAAGCTTGAGGTAAAGTTTGCAGGCGAGCAGCCTGTTTTCGAGGCGGTCTATCACACCGTCAGAGCCGCTATCGAGGATCACGAATACCGCCCCGAGCTCACCCTCTCGCAGTCGCAGAGGAGCGAGCGCAATCCCCTCGGCGCATTCGTGCCCATAGGTCAGGACACAAAGGGCAGCCAGCTCACCATAGATAATAGCTCAAATAGCCCCATCTCTCACCGCGCCGATCTCCAAAGAGGCTACGGCGGCGGTCTCGGCTCATCGCGAGGTGGTGTGGCGGAGCTCGGAAGAAGCGGCTCTCACAGAGATAGCGGCTCGCGGGAGATGACGGGCTATTCTCGGGATAATGACCTTAAGGTTTCAAGCGGTGCCCACGGCTCGTATAGAGACGATTCCCCAAGGCTCGGCGGCTCCCTCGGTGCCGAAATGTCGCCGAAGAGCTCCTTTGAGCTTCTTGAAAAATATTCGGCGGCAGAGCCTGCTAAAACATATAAAGTCGAAAATATCGAAGAAAAATCGGGGCAGAGCGCCGTTATCGGCGAAGCAGCTTACGTTCCTCACAAGACCATCGGTGAGGCGTTCAACTGCTATATCCTCGTTGAATACGAAGGGAAGCTGTTGGTTATAGATAAGCACGCCGCCCACGAAAGAATACTCTTTGAGGAGCTTCTTGAATATTCGAGGAGCCAAGGCGGGGCGGCATCCCAATCCTTGCTTTTACCTATAACCGTGCTTCTCTCTCCCGAGGAGCTTTCGGCGGTCGGTGAATACAAGGATGAGCTTCTGTCCGTCGGATACGATTTTGAGCTTGGAGACGGCTTTGCAAATCTCCTTGCTATCCCCGATGCCATAAGCCCTGCCGAGGCAGAAGGTCTTTTCGTTGAAATGGCAGACGAGCTTGTCGAGGGCAAGGGAAACCCCGCCTTGAACGATAGCATCCGCAGAGAAAAGGCACTTTATCAGGTTGCCTGCAAGGCGGCTATCAAGGGCGGCAGAGTATACGATGATTCGGTCAGAGAATGGCTTGTCTCAAAGGTGCTTTCTCTCCCCGACATCACGGTTTGCCCCCACGGCAGACCCATAGCCTTTATTCTCACAAAGAACGAGCTTGACCGTCGCTTCGAAAGACTTAAGTAATCAAAGAAAAGGAAATATAATGGGAAAATTCACGTTGCTGAAAAAAGAGGGCAAGGCTCGCCGAGGTAGGTTTGAAACCGTCCACGGCACCATCGAGACCCCCGTGTTTATGAACGTCGGCACCTCTGCCGCCATCAAGGGAGGTATTTCAACAAAGGACCTTCTGGAGGTCAATTGCCAGGTCGAGCTCTCAAACACATATCATCTTCATATCCGTCCGGGTGACGAGCTTATCCGCCGTATGGGCGGACTTCATAAGTTCTTCAACTGGGATCGCCCCGTTCTGACAGATTCGGGTGGCTTCCAGGTATTCTCTTTGGCAAAGCTGCGCAAAATAACCGAGGAGGGCGTTGCTTTCAATTCTCATATGGACGGAAAGAGAATATTTATGGGACCCGAGGAGTCGATGCGTATTCAGTCAAATCTCGGCTCAACCATCGCTATGGCGTTTGACGAATGTGTTGAAAACCCTGCGCCTTATAGCTACGTCAAGGCGTCTCACGAAAGAACCATCCGTTGGCTTAAGCGTTGCCGCGCCGAGCTTGATAAGCTCAACGCAACGGAGGGCACGGTAAATCCCCATCAGATGCTATTCGGTATAAATCAGGGCGGCACCTACGACGATCTCCGCATCGAAAATATGAAGGAGATCAATAAGATCGAGTGCGACGGCTATGCCATCGGCGGTCTCGCCGTCGGCGAGGATACCGACGTAATGTACCACGTTATCGAAACGGTCGAGCCCTATATGCCCGCCGATAAGCCGAGATACCTTATGGGTGTTGGAACACCGCAGAATATCGTTGAGGCGGTCTATCGCGGAGTTGATTTCTTCGACTGTGTTATGCCCAGCAGAAACGCTCGCCACGGCAATCTTTTCACCTGGCGCGGAAAGATAAATCTTCTCAACGAAAAGTACGCCGAGGACGGCAGACCCATTGCCGAGGAGTGCTCCTGTCCTGCCTGCAAGCATTATTCAAGATCCTATATCCGCCATCTTTTTAAGGCTCGCGAGGCTCTCGGTATGAGGCTTGCCGTTCTCCATAACCTTTATTTCTATAACGAGCTTATGCAGAAGATCAGAGATGCCCTTGACGAGGGAAGATACGAGGAATTCTACCGTCAGTATAAGGATTCTCTTGCACAAAGGCGGGACGACTGATCAAAAATCTAAGCTCGGAGGGGAAAATATGTTTAAAAAACTTGTTATAAAGGTATATAGAATTGCCGTTTTCACAAGGCACGATGCCGACGGCTCAACCTACCTTTTCTCCCGCGAGGATTTTCCCGATCTCCGCGAGGAGCCCTTTGTTTTTGAAAATCAGCTTGGAGATAAGCTCCAAGGCGCGTTTTACCTCTACGACGGCTGCAAAAGCGACAGGCTCATAATCTTCGATCACGGAATGGGCGTTGGGCACAATTCCTATATGAAGGAAATAGAGACCCTCGCTCGCGGCGGCTATAAGGTCCTTGCATACGATCACACGGGATGTACTCATTCGGAGGGCGAGAGCATAAGAGGCCTCTCGGGCTCGCTTGCCGATCTTGATGCCTGCATCACAGCCCTGAAATCAAAGGGGATGCTTGATGGCGTTAAGCTGTCCGTGGTCGGCCATAGCTGGGGCGGATATGCCGCAATGAATATCGTAGCATACCATAAGGATATCCATTCCATCGTTGCTCTCTCGGGCTTCATATCCCTAAAGGATATGCTTAAGCAGGAAATGGCCGGAACTCTCGCTCCCTTCCGCCATATCGCATATAAATACGAGAGGATGAAAAACGGCGATTATGCCGATGCATCCGCTCTTGAGAGCCTGAAGTCCACCAATGCAAAGGCTCTTATCATCCATTCGGACGACGACGATACCGTAAGCTTCAAAAAGCACTTCCTTAAAATTCAGCGTGAGGTGGACCGCGGAAATATTCCCTCCGAGAGAGCCACGCTCTTGCCCGTCCACGGCAAGCTCCACAACCCAAACTACACCGAGGACGCCGCAAAATATAAACGGCGGCTCTTCGTTGAGATCTCAAGAAAGCGAAGAAGAAAGCAACTTCGCACCCCCGAGCAGAAGGCAGCCTTCAAGGCTATGTGGGATTACGAGAGAATGACAGAGCAAGATCCCGAGATCTGGAAGATCATTTTCGAGCATCTTGAAAAATAGAAGATTTTAATTAATTTGAAAAGCATAAAAGAAAGCAGGGCTCAAATGAACCCTGCTTAAATTATTTTTATATCAGAAGCGATTTTTCATTGCCTTTTCGATAGCTCTGTCTGCATCTCGCTTCGCCGCATCGTCTCTCTTATCGTAAAGCTTTTTACCCTTGCAAAGCCCAAGGCACATCTTAACGTTAGAGCCCTTGAAGTAAAGCGAAAGGGGCACGAGGGTGAAGCCCTCTCTTGAAACAAGCCCCGCAAGCTTCATTATCTCGCGCTTGTGCATAAGAAGCTTCTTCGGGCGCAGAGGGTCGCGGTTAAATATGTTGCCCTGCTCATAGGGGCTGATATGAACGCCGAGAGCAAAAAGCTCGCCGCCGTCTATCTCGCAGTATGCGTCCTTAAGGTTGACCGTTCCCGCCCTCAAGGATTTGACCTCTGTGCCAAACAGCTCTATACCTGCCTCATAGGTCTCTATAACAAAATAATCGTGCCGAGCCTTTCTGTTGTCGGCAATAGTTTTTCCGTCAGTTTTAGCCATTTTTTCTCCATAACCGCAAGCCTTGGCGCGCCGCCTGTGCTCGCGAAAGTTTTCTACTGAATATTGTAGCATAAAACTTGGCTAAAATCAACCTTTTTTAAAAAATGCTCCCGAAAAGAGCTCAAGCAGCTTGAATTTTATATTGTATTTACCCCCTGCTATGAGCTTGCTTTCCTCCTTTGAGTATTTCGGCGGCAGATCGTCCTCGGGCATAGGCTCGGTCGCCATATCAAGGCATAGCGGCGGAAACATAACGCACCACCAATTCTTACCCTCGCCCTCGCCGATACGTATTATCAGCGAGGTATACGTTCCGCGAGGCAAGGTAAAATCCTCGTATACCCGTGTGTCATACCACTCCGCGGAAAGCTCCGCAGTTACCTTGTAATCCCAGCCCCACCGTTTGACCCACAGGTTGCAATCCTCCTCAAGCTCGGGCAGAAGCTCCCGAAGGGCCGCCTCCGCGCTATCAATATCCCGAGCTCCGCTCAGCCTCTCGCCGTACTTTTTGAGAAGCTCGTCTCGTAGCCTCAACTTCAGGGCTTGATCCTCCTCGCTGTCTGAGGCTGCAAGGATATGTAGTCTTATGGTGTCCTCATATATCCTCGCCTCTGCCTCGGTTGGCATAGCCGCCGCGATAAGCGTGGCAAGCAGTATAGCAATGCTTGACGTAATAATGCTTTTCATAAATTCCTCCGTTTTTTTGTTTTACGAAGGTAATTATGGCTATCGGGCGGCATATTATTCACCGATTTTCTTTTTGCTGAAATTTAATTCTTCAGATTATGCTTTATAAGCTAGCCTTGCGCATTTCTCCCTTTTAAAACTCGCTCTGTCTTTCAAAATAAAAATGCAATCGAAGCTCGCTTAACTGCGTAACTCCTCAAGGAACACACCTATCCGCCTTAGAGCCTCCTTTATATGCATAAGAGAATAGCAATAAGAGGCTCGCACGTAGCCCTCGCCCGCCGCCCCGAAGGCAGACCCCGGCACGAGAGCGACCTTTTGCGAATAGAGAAGCCGCTCGCAAAATTCCTCGGAGGATAGTCCTGTGCTCTTGATAGAGGGAAAGGCATAAAACGCACCCATAGGCTCGGTGCAATTAAGCCCAAGCTCGCAGAAGCCTCGCACGATAAGCTTTCTTCTCGCATCATATTCCTCAACCATCTCGCGCACCTTATCGTCACAGCTTCTCAATGCCTCTATCGCCGCGTGCTGTGAGGTGGTGGGAGCGCACATAATTGCAAATTGATGAAGCTTTGTGATCGCTTTGATGATCGGCTTCGGTCCCAAAGCATAGCCAAGCCGCCAGCCTGTCATTGAAAATGCCTTCGAAAATCCGTTTATTATTATAGTGCGCTCATAGAGCGACTCTATCTCGGCAGGCGAGGTGTGAGGGCGACCGAAGGTAAGCTCGGAATAGATCTCGTCGGAGAGCACCAGGATGTTTGTATCACGCAAAACCTCGCCGATCTCGTAAAGCTCCTCTCTCGTCATGACCGCGCCTGTGGGATTTGAGGGATAGGGAAGCACGAGGAGCTTCGTCCTTTCGCTGATAGCCGCTTTAAGCGCGGAGGGCGTCAGCTTGAAGCCGTCCTCCTCCCTCGTGCTCACTATTTTCGGCACGCCTCCCGCAAGGCGCGTTATGGGATCGTAGCACACAAATGATGGCTCGGGAATTATGACCTCGTCCCCGGGGTCGATCACGGCTCTCACGGTCATATCTATAGCCTCGCTACCCCCAACAGTCACAAGCACCTCGTCGGTCGGATCGTATTTTAACCCAAGCTTTCGCTGGGTATACCGCGATATCTCCTCTCTCAGTTTAAGAAGTCCGCTGTTTGCGGTATACCTTGTGGCTGATGCCTCAAGCGACCTTATCCCCGCGCTCCGTATCTGCCAGGGTGTTCTGAAATCGGGCTCTCCAACGCCGAGAGAAATAACTCCCTCCATAGTGTTTGCTATATCGAAAAACCGCCTGATGCCCGATGGCTTTATTTCTCTTGCGGTTTTGGATATCAGGGAAGTGTAATCCATCATAAGGATACCCTCCCGCGTCCGTCGTCCTCGTCTCCCATAAGCGAAACACCAAGCTCCTTGTATTTTTTCATAACGAATTGGGTCGCCGTGGAGCTGACTCCCTCTATCATAGCAAGCTCTCCTGCCACAAATGAGGAGACCTCCTTGAAGCTCCTTCCTCTCACAGTCACAAGCAGATCGCAAACCCCCGAAAGAAGCGAGCAGGACTCAACCTCGGGATAGCTTGAAATCCTCTCCGCCACCTCCTCAAAGCCTCGCCCCGCCTTTGGCGCGACCTTCAATTCTATCAATGCCAGAACGCCGTCATCGGAGATCCTTTCCTTGTCGATTATACAGGTATAAGCGCGGATGATCCCATCCGCTTCAAGCTCGGCTATGGCTTTATCGACCTCGCCGCGTGTCGTTTCAAGAATTGCCGCGATCTCCTCGTTGCAAAGGCGCGAGTTTTCGCAAAGCAGGGATAAAATTTTTTCTTTCATAATAGATCTCCTCCGTAAATTAAAATAAAAAAGCCCGCAATATACCTATTATGGTATATTACGGACGTAAAAATACGTGTTACCACCGTTATTCGGCTACTCCTCATGGAATATCCCTCTATGGGTATGCGGCAAAATGCGATATACCCTGCGCAATATCGGGCGCACCCGCGAAGCTTATGATAGCCTTTCTCGCTTCGTTGCTGGCGGACTGCTTCGCAAGCCTCGGTATTGTAGAGGAGAGTGGGGTGAAGCCTTTAACCTATCCGAATGGGTCGGCAAAGCACCGCAGATCTCCGTAAAACCGAAGCAGGACCGTAGCCTCGGAGCTCGCACCCACCGCTCCGTCTCTGTTATGCAAAATACGCAAAAAGCATATCGGTCCGCTACTTGTTCCGTGTCATAGCAATTTGATGAAAATATTATAAGCTACAAAAGTAAATTTGTCAAGCCCTTTTTTGAAAAAAGTTTTCTTCGTGTAGCCTTTCATTGAAAATGAAAAAATATCTGCTCTGACAAAAATTAAAAGAAAGCAAAGTCAAAATCTCGATTTATATTGAAAAGATCTCCTCACTGTGGTAAAATAATAGTGAGGAGAGCAGAGGGGCTATTCAGAAACAAATTTGGTTATTATTTATTGAAGCCGAGGACGATCTGGCTTTTCGTGGGCTTGAATTCGGTGAGCTTAACTCCTGCCGCATCAAGCATTCTTCTTGAAGCCTCGGTTGACGGAGTGTTGTGATACTTATCCGATAGATAAACTACCTCCGCAACTCCGCTTTGAATTATAGCCTTCGCACATTCGTGGCAGGGGAAAAGAGCAACGTAGAGCTTTGAGCCCGCAAGAGACTTTCCGCTTGCGTTAAGGATGGCGTTAAGCTCGGCGTGAACGACAAACTGATATTTGGTCTCGCCCTTCGATTCGTCTCTGTTCCAAGGGAAATCGTCGTCGGAGCAGCCGTGAGGGAAGCCGTTATAGCCTGTGGATAGTATCCTCTTATCCTTATCTATAATGCAGGCACCAACCTGTGTGCTCGGGTCCTTGGATCTCTGCGCCGCAAGGAGTGCAACGCCCATAAAATATTCGTCCCAGGAAATATAATCTTGTCTCTTATCCATCTTTTGCTCCATTCAAAATCGGGCAGAAGCCCCCACCCGTGTTAAATTATCCGACGTTATAAGCTTAATTATAAGCTTTCGAACAAATATATTTTACCATATATATCAAGCTATGTCAACACTTTTTTAAAAGGAGAGAAAATGACAGAATATAAAAGCTGTGTCCTATGCAACAGAAAATGCGGAATAGACAGAGCATCGACTCGCGGCAGATGCGGCGTGGGAAGCGAAATAAGAGTCAGCCGCGCGGCTCTCCATTTTTGGGAGGAACCGATCATCTCGGGCGAGAGGGGCTCGGGAACGATATTTTTCTCGGGGTGCTCGCTCGGATGCATTTACTGCCAGAACAGAGAAATATCCCGAGGTGAGTCGGGTCTTATTATAAGCGAGAAGAGACTCTCGGAAATAATGCTTGAGCTTGAAGGGCAGGGAGCTCACAATATTAATTTTGTCACCCCAACCCATTATGCTCCCTCAATAATAAGAGCCACCGCCACGGCAAGAGCCTCGGGGCTTCGTGTTCCAACCGTATATAATACGGGCAGCTACGACACAAGAGAAACAATAAAGAGCCTAAACGGCACGGTTAATATATATCTTCCCGACCTGAAATACTATAAGAGCGAGACCGCAAAAGCCTATTCGGGGGCACAAGATTATCCCGAGGTTGCAAGAGCGGCAATAGAAGAGATGGTAGGGCAGGTCGGTGCGGCGAAGATAGGAGAAGACGGCTTGATGCAAAGCGGCGTTATTGTGCGCGTGCTTCTTTTACCGTCCCATCTTGCCGAGGCAAAGCTTAACGTAAAATATCTTCACGATAGCTTTGGAGACGATATTTACATAAGCCTGATGAGCCAATATACCCCCGCCTCTGGCCTCCCAAAGCCCTTGAACAGGCGAGTGACCTCATCCGAATATGCCGAGCTTTGCGACTATGCAGAGTCAATCGGAGTTACCCTCGGATTCACCCAGGAGCATAGCTCTGCCGAGGAGAGCTTTATACCGCCCTTCGACCATTCGGGTGTGCTTAAATCTATGTAAATCCTAATCAAAAAAGCGCGAGCTCATTGCCGAAATTAAAATCAAAATGGTGTTAGAAAATGCAGAATATGTAAACAACTATTTGCAAAAACCGCCATTTCTGGTTAAAAAACAGAATTATATTTTATTTTAAAAATGAAAAAACCGACCAAATCTTTGGTCGGTTTTTGCGCTTTATTTTGCGGCCTTGCTCTTATCGCGAAGCCTGTAATGACGGGATCTTTTCTTGCGGATATAGATGGTATATCCCGCAAAGCCGACAACGCCGACGACGATAACCCCACTCAAAATGTGGACCCAAAGCTCCGTGGAATTTTCGGTCTTCAGGCTTTCCCAAAGAGAATTGACGTGATCCTGTATCTCGGGATCAAAGCTCTTGTAGATCGGTGAGTAATCGTACTTTTCCTCCATATAAGAGGGCGATTTGCCGTAGAGTATATCCTCCCAGTCCTCGTGGTATTCTAGCATCTGCTCGCCGTAATCCTCGTTGTATACGCCTGTTTCACTATCGTAAACAAGCTTATTCGGGGAAGCGTAGCCGATGTATGCCGCGTTTGCAACCGAGGGTATCTCGGTGAGCATAAAGTTTATATACTCCATTGCAAGCTCGGGGTTCTTTGAGGTCTTGGGCACGCACATAGCATCAACGAAGTAGTTCGTTCCTTCATTCGGATAGTAGAAGGCGAGGTCCTCGTTTTTGCCCGCCATCGTGAGGAAATCTCCCGCGTAATATGGCGCGGCGACCGCCGATGCCGTGGTCATCTTGTTGAATATCTCGTCGTTGACGTACGCCTGAATATAGGGTCTCTGCTCAAGAAGCGACTTGAGAGCAAGGTCCCAATCGGCCTTGTCCTTTGAGTTGATATCAATGTTGTTGTAGTACATTGCGGTGCCGAATGCATCGCGGGGGTTGTTGAACTGAAGGAGCTTTCCCTTGTATTTTGAATTCCAAAGAAGACCCCAACTCTCATCCTTGACGTCACTCTTATCCACAAGAGCGGAATTATAAATAATTCCAACCATACCGTAGGTGTAGGGAACAGAGTAAACGTTGTTCGGGTCGTATGTCGCCTTATCGCCCTTGAACTGTTCGCTTATATTCTCAAAATTCGGAATCAGCTCGTAGTTGAGAGGAAGAAGGAGACCGTCGCCGATCAGCATCTCGATCATATAGTCCGAAGGAACTATAATATCGTATGAGCCCGCGCCGAATTTTATCTTCTGGTACATCTCCTCGTTGTTGGCGTAGGTGGTGTAATTTACCTCAATTCCGTGACCGTACTTTTTTGCAAGATTTTTGTTAAAATAATCCTCAAAAAGTTCGTTCACGTTGAGCGTACCCTCCGAGCCGTCGGAGATATATTCGCCCCAGTTGTAAACGTTGAGAGTAACGACCTTGCCCGAGTACGAGCCGCCCTCGCCCTCGTCGTCTCCGCAGGAGAAGAGCGAAAGAGAAAGCAGGATAAGCACCAGGAGTAGGGCAATAGCTCTGATAGATCTTTTCATCATTTCTTCTTACCTCCCATCCCCGAGTGCGCGCTCTTGCGACCGCTCTTCACGTTGGTGATTATAAGAAGCACGAAGATAGTTACGATAATAAGTGTCGAAAGCGCGTACATATCCGGCTTTACCTGCTTTTTCGTCATCGAATAAATGAGAAGCGGCAGGGTCTGGAAATCGGATGATCCTACAAAGTAGGATATAACGAAATCGTCAAGGGACATCGTAAACGCCATAACCATACCCGAAAGCACACCGGGCATAATGTTCGGCAGCTTCACCTTGAAGAACGCCTGAATGGGCGTGCAGCCAAGATCGAGAGCCGCCTCGGAAAGCGAATCTCCAAGCTCGTTTATTCTCGGAAGCACCGAAAGAATAACGTAGGGAAGACAGAAGGTGACGTGGGAAATAAGCATCGCCGTAAAGCCGATATTTTCATAGGAAATACCGAGTATCGCCGCCACCGCAACGAAGAACAGCATCATCGACATACCCGTTACGATATCGGGATTCATCATCGGGATATTAGTGACGGAGGTGATGGCGGTTTTAGCAAGCTTATTCCTCATTTTGTAAATTCCCTCGGCAGCCGCAGTACCGATGACCGTAGCGATTATCGCCGAGCTCGCGGCAAGAATAAGCGTGTTTCTTAAAGCCTCAAAGGTCTCGGGAGACCTGAAAAGCTCGTAGTACCACTTAAAGCTGAAGCCCGTGAAAAGCGCGGTGCTTGAGGATTCGTTGAACGAGAATAGAATGAGAGTGACAATTGGTATATATAATATACCAAGAATGAGGAAAATATAGATCTTGGAGAAATATTTCATACGATAATTCCTCCTTCCTCGGAATCGGAAAACTTATTCATTATCGAAAGCGAAATGAGAATAAGCACCATCATAACGAGAGAGATCGCCGCACCCGAGTTGAGGGCGTTTGTAACGAACTGCCTCTCAATAGTATCGCCGATCAGCTCAAAGGTTCCTCCGCCAAGCTTCTGGGAAATATAGAAGGTGCTGATGGAGGGAACGAGGACCATCGTAACTCCCGAAATAATTCCGGACATCGAAAGAGGAAGTATGACTTTAGTCATAACCTGAACGGGTCTGCAACCGAGATCGCTCGCCGCCTCCCACATATGCTTGTCGATCTTCGAAACGCAGGTGTAGATCGGAAGCACCATATAGGGAAGGAAATCGTAGACCATACCGAATATGACCGCACCCTTCGTGCCGATGATATGTATCGACGTGCCGAGAAGCGTGTTGAGAAATCCGCCGTCGTCAAATATCGCCATTATCGAATAAGTCCGGATAAGCAGGTTGGTCCACATAGGAAGCATAAGAAGCATAATGAAAAGCTTCTGCCTCTCGGGCTTTGCCTTCGCGATGAAATATGCCAGAGGATATCCAACAAGCAGGCAAATAAACGTTGCGATCACCGAAAGCTCAAGCGAAAGCAGGAATATCGGCGCATATTCGGGAAGCGCCGCAATATTCTCAAGTGTGAATCCGCCATCCGCATCGGTGAATGCATAGTAAACAACGATGATCAGCGGCAAAACGATGAAAAGCACCGCCCAGAAAACGTGGGGTGCCGCCGCGATCGAGCGGAGCAGGGAATTCCTTTTCTTCATATCAGAATTCCTCCGCAGCGTCTGCGTCGGAGAGCTTGTCCATCTCGTCGGAGAAGGAGGAGTAGTCTCCGAATTTGCCCGAATACTTCGATTTTTTCATTATATGGATCGCATCGGGCTCTATATAAAGACCTATGGTCTGCTCGGGAGCAACATAGTCGGTGGACTGTATCATCCACTTGAAGCCGCCGATATCAACGATTATCTCGTAGTGCACACCCTTGAAGGTGACGCTCGTAGCCTTGCCCACAAGCATACCGCGCTCGGGCTCAACAACGTCAACGTCCTCGGGCCTGACCACAACGTCCACAGCCTCGCCCTTGCCGAAGCCGCCGTCAACGCAGTCGAATACCTTACCCGAGAACTTGACCTTCTTATCCTCAAGCATAACGCCGTCAACGATGTTACTCTCACCGATAAAGTCGGCAACAAAGGCGTTGGTGGGCTCGTTGTAAATATCGGTGGGAGTGCCGATCTGCTGGATCTCGCCTTCGGCGATGACCACGACCGTATCCGACATCGAAAGAGCCTCCTCCTGATCGTGAGTGACGTATATGAAGGTGATGCCGATGCTCTGCTGAATAGCCTTGAGCTCGTTCTGCATATCCTTGCGGAGCTTCAGGTCAAGCGCGCCGAGAGGCTCGTCGAGAAGAAGCACCTTGGGATGGGAGATAAGAGCTCTTGCAATAGCAACTCTCTGCTGCTGACCGCCCGAAAGCGTGCTCACGCTCTTATTCTCAAAGCCCGAAAGCTTCACCATATCAAGCATCTCAAGCACTCTCTTTTTGATCTCCTCCTCGGGGATCCTCTTGGGTCGCTCTATATTGTCCTTTGAGACCTTCTTAAGTCTAAGGGGAAACGCAATGTTTTCATAAACATTAAGATGAGGGAACAGGGCATACTTCTGGAAAACCGTGTTGATATGCCTTTTGTGGGCAGGAACCTCGCTGATCTCCGCGCCGTCAAAATACAAGCTGCCTTCGTCGGCAGTTTCAAAGCCGCCTATTATCCTGAGCATCGTGGTCTTTCCGCAACCCGAAGGACCAAGGAGTGTAACGAACTCTCCGTCCCTGATGTAAAGATTGATGGAATCAAGCACGCGCTCGCCGTCAAACGATTTTGAAATTCCTTTCAACTCAATGAGCTTTGTCATTTTCTTAAAATCTCAGATCCTTTCTTGCTACGCCGAAGCGTATTTATTGCAAAGCCCGAAAAACCTGTCGAAACTTTGACAGCGTTAATTATAGCAAAAACATTTGCAATTTGCAATAGTTTTCAGAATATTTTTTTGCAAAAAATTTCCCAATTAAATGCGATTAACCGCAAATGGCCGCGATAAGCCGTGAAAAAACTTCTAAAAGCTCCCGAAATCCCCCGAATTCTCCCGAAAGCTCCCGAATTCTCAAAATTTCCTTTTTAATGACTCCGATAGCTCGGATAAGGCGGAAAAATAAAAAACGAAGAACAGCCAGAAGCTTTCTCCTATCCTTTCCATAAGATAAAGCGCAAGAGCACATCCGAGCACCGAAATCCCGACCGACACTCCCCGCAGCACCCTGTGCGCCGACCCTCCGCACTCCCGCATCGAGATCACAGCCTCAATTATCCCGTAGCCGTCCCGCCCCGCTACGGGAAGAAGATTCGATATCGCCGTCGCCATATTCAGCACTGCAAAGCTCTCCGCATACCCCGAAGCTCCGCCAAGCCGAAGAAAGGGCAGGGCGAGACTTGCCGCCAGAATATTCATAAGCGGACCCGAAGCCAAAAGCAAAATGTCTTCCTTATATGAAGTCGACCTCACCCCCGCAAGCCGCGGACCGTTCAGCCTCCCGATAAACCTCACCCCGCCCCCCGAAAGCATAAGCCCCACGAGCAAATGTCCCCCTTCGTGGATAAGCGCGGCAAGGATCGTCAGCCCCGCAACGTGGGGCTCGTCAAATCCATATATAAGTAGTAACCACAAAATTGCCGTCAAACCGCCCTGTAAAATACCCGAAATTCTTAGCATTTTAACCGAAAATTCGTTATTATGCATAAAAATACTCCCATTTAAATGTGCAAAAAGCAGAAAATTAATTTTTCGTTCATTTTTTGTTGCAAATTTACGCAGTTTGTGTTAGAATTATATTACCTATAATATTAGGGAAATTCCCGAAAAGGAGAAAAAGATGAAAAGCTATTTGAAATTGTTGATGGCTATCGTTCTTATTCTTTCTTGTATCGCGGTCTTTGCTTCCTGTGGAGAAGATAAAGCGCCCGACACAAGCGATAAGGACAATATGCCGGAGATCGTTATTCCTCCGGAAACCTCAGAGGAAGAGACGTATCTTGTCCAGTTCGTTTATAGGTACTATCTCACCTACATAAACGACTACGACAGAATGGAATCCAAGCCCTTTACCGAGCGTAAGGTGACGTTGGAGATTCCTGTTGAAAATGAGGGCTTCACTGAAGAAAACCTCAGAGAGATCGCAGGCATCAAGCACAACGGTTATTCCTTTGCAGACTGGTATCTCGGCTGGGATGAGGATAATTATCAGGTTACGGGCGACGCCTTTGACTTCGTTAACGGCAACGCTCCCATCACCTCCGACCTCACCTTCTACGGTTACAGAGGCAACCTCGCCGGTGCAACCGCTACCTGGGAGATCGCAGTTGAGGGCGAGGGCAAGCAGCAGGAGACCGTTCTTTATATCAACGGTACGGGTGCTACCTTCGATTACGAGGCTGTAACCAATATCGACATTCCTTGGTACGAGCAGCGCGCAAAGATCACGAAGATCGTTATTGCCGACGGTATCACATCCATCGGTGCCAACACCTTCAACGGTCTCTATGCGGCAGACACGATCGTATTCCCCGATTCTCTTGAATCTGTTGGAACATCCTCCTTCAGAGGTATGACCAAGCTCACATCTCTTGAAACACCTAAGAACCTTAAGGTTATAGGCTCCAACGCATTCGCTGAGACCTCTATCAAGAATATAGTCTTCAACGAAGGCCTTGAGGAGATCGGTGAGACCGCGTTCAACGAGTCCAATAAGATCGTTTCCATTATCATTCCTTCCACACTTAAGAAGGTTAAGGGTGCGGCATTCCACCCCGGCTCTGTTGACGGTAAGGTTAACGCCTCCGCTCTTAAGTACGTTTACTCCCTCGGCACAGAGGAAGATTTCGCGAAGGTTGAGATCGGTCTCGATAACGCTTGGTTCAACGAGCTCGCTTCTGTATACTTCAAGCCCGCAGAGGGCGTTGATCCCGCAGAGGTAGAGGGTCCTTATTGGGACTTCTATTCCTACGTTGACGGCGAGGGCGCAACCGTTGTTACCGACACTCCCGTTCCTTACTATTATATGATCAAGTATTACCTCAACCAGAGCGTATACGGACTCCTTACTCCCATCTACGTTGACTACGTTAAGACCGAAGCTGCACTTCAGGAGGACGGCTCTCTTAAGGTCACAGGTAAGGTTGACGAAAGCCACGTTGAGTTCGCAGACAACATCGTATACCACAACTTCAAGTTCGTCAGATTCACCAACGCCGTCACCAACGGCCTCGTGCTCACAGACGACAGAAAAGTTACTTGCGAAGTATACGTCGGCAACAGAATTTCTCCCAGCGCGACCGCTACCGGCTCGAACAAAGGCTACCTTAGTAATAAAGGTGGTATAGTTTGGGAGTTCAGCTTCGCAACCCGTACTCTCACTATCTCTCTCGGTGCAGAGACTGCAACCGTTGAGAACGTATCCGCACTTCTTGCAAAGCTTAAGGCAGATTATAAGGGCGAGATCACCGCTGAAACTCTCATCTCCGAGATCTTCGGCATCAAGTCCGCTGAGGCTATCAAGGCTATAACCGACGCAGTCGGCTTCACAAGCGTTGAAGAGTTCTCCGCGCTTGCAGGTAAGCTCGCAGCTCTTGAGATCTCAAGCTCCAAGGATCCCCTCATTGCAACCGCTGAGGCTCTCGCAGCAGCAGAGGTTCTCACAGCAGAGGATCTTGCAGCTCTCGTTGCAGCTATCGACGCTGAGGGCGCGGCAGCTGATGAGGCTCTCCAGGCGAAGCTTGTAATTCTCGCAGGCTATTCTCTTGACACTCAGAACCTCAAGGACCTTAACGCAAAGGTTTCCGCAGCAGGCATCGAGGGTAATCTTGTAACTGAGTTCACCTCTCTCAAGGCATACCTTGAGGCATTTGAGGCAAACGACGTGCTCATCACCGATATCCACGCAGATATGATCGCAAGATCCGATGCAATGAAGGCTATCGCTGATGCAGCAGCTAAGTCTTATATGGTAGGAGATGCCGCTGCATTCGACGCAGCTGCAACCGTTTCCGACCTTGTTTCCGCTATTTCCGATCTCCAGGATTCTGAAGGTCTCTTCAACATTTGGGATTACGAGACCTACGAGGACACCTCCGTTATGTGGGCATCCTCCAGAAGCTACACCTCCTATGTTGAGAAGATCGTTGTAGGCGAGGGCGTAAAGCACATAGGTAGCTACACCTTCGCATCCCTTCCCAAGATCGCCGAGATCACCCTTCCCGAGTCTCTTGAGTCTATCGACGTTACCGCCTTTGATGGATGCTCCAACATCAACTCCATTTATTGCGCAGGCACAAGCCTTGCCGATATCGAGGTTCGTGATGCTAAGAAGGGCACCGTTGCAGGCGACCTCACCGTAGACCGTATTCTCCAGGGTAACTATGCTAACGTATTTGGTTACACCGAGGCTGCAACCGCAGAAACAGGTAAGTATTGGACCAAAGTTGGCGATTCCAAGATCGCTTGGGCTCTTGACGAAACAGGCCACCTTAAGATAGGCGGTCCCTCCGTGATGGTTGACTTTGCAACAGCCGAGGATGCTCCTTGGTACGGCGCGAAGGATAGCATCACAAAGGCTACTATCTTCGGTCACATCAGCTCCGTTGGTGAAAACATTCTTAATGGCTACGCAAACGTCACCGCTCTTAACATCGGTGAAGGCTACGGTGCTATCAGATCTATCCCCGCAACCGCGTTTGCAGGCACAGGCATCGTTAACGATCATTCTAAGTACGATGCTGACGGAATGCTCATCGTAAACGATTACCTCATCGGTTATATCGGCGACGCTGAGTTCGTTCAGATCCCCTTCTACACCGTATCCGTTGCAGAGGGCGTTCTTGATAACAATGCAAATCTTAAGTACGTTTACGTTCCTTCCACCATCATCGGTCTCCATAAGAACGTATTCGTAAATAACGTTCCCACTATCATCTACTTCGAGGGTGGTTCCTTCGAGTGGGGCAACGTTGCAGGCAACGTTGTATTCCCTGAGGGTGCAGAGTATTACGTAGCTCTCACCAACAGAACCGCTGAAGACAACCCCGACTTCTTCTTCCTTTATAAGCAGGAAGGCACAAACTTCATTCTCCTTGACGGTTGTATCCATATTTACACCGAATGGACCGAAACCAAGGCTCCCACATGTCTTGTAGACGGCTCCCGTGAGAGATCCTGCACAGGCAAGTGCGGCAAGACCTTCACAGAGGCAGTTCCCGCTCTTGGCCACGATTGGACCGATTGGTCTGCTTGCGTAGATGCTCCCACATACGAGGAGCGCTACTGCCAGAATCCCGACTGTGACGGCGTATGCTCTGTTGAGGGCTGTACCGTTCACGCAGATCACACCGATGACTGCGCAGACGATTGCACCGCTCACGTAAATGCGGCTCACCAGAAGGTTATGATCAACTCCGAGTACACCTTCGAGGGTATCGAGGCTGTTCAGGATAACCAGATCAAGCTTTCCGACACCACAAACTCCAAGTACACCATCGTTGAGATCGGCACCGATTCTCACGCATTCGAGTACGAAAAGCTCGCTAAGGACACCAACGCAGAGTTCACAGTATTCGCAACTCAGGCAGGTACCCTCAGCACAGCTAAGGTTATCACCTATAAGTCCGATCTTAAGATCGACAACACCAACAAGAAGGTTTCCATCGACCTTGTATTCCGTTCCGAGGCAGATCCCACCGTTAAGGCAATGGTTCTCAATATCCTTGCAACCGACGGTAAGTCTCTTGACATCGGCTCCAAGTCTGGCTACGGCGCAGACGCAGTTGTCGGCGACTACGTATCTCTCGGCGTTGAAACAGGTAAGTGGTTCAACCTTAAGGTTGAGTATTACACCGACGGCACTGTTGCAGTTGCTAAGGTTTATGTAAATGAGAAGCTCGTTTACATCACAGACGTATTCTACGGCTCCGAGGCTGATGCAGCCGCTCCCGTTTCTGCGGCAGTTGCTGATTCCGTAAGCTTCGTTCCCGCATCCAACTACCTTGGTAAGATCTCTCTTGATAACGTAACTCTCACTCAGGCAGCTGATTATGAGTTCGACGGCGAGACCACTCTTATCAAGCCCATCACCTTCGACGAAGTACCTCCCGCATCCCTTGTAAAGGTTGACGGTACCGCTGTTATCGTAACTAAGGATGATGCTAAGTATTATTCGATCACAAGTAGAGTAGGAGACTCCTCCACAGGCTACTACACCTTCTATCCCGCATCTAAGGCAGAAAGTGCAAACGTTGCCATCTTCGAGACAGATCTCCAGATCACAAGAACTGCAGGCTCCAGAGCTTGGGCTATTCGCTTCCGCGGCGGTCCTTCCTCCACAGCTTATATGCTTGAGTTCCGTCACGATGCAAACACAGAGATTCTCTACGTTGCAGATAAGTCCCACTCCTCCGATAGCATCGGCTATAAGTCCGAGTATATCCAGCCCAAGGATGCTGATGGCAACCTTGCTGAGATCAAGGTCGGCGATTGGGTCAACGTAAGAGTTGAGTATTACGAGGCAAAGGTCGGCGATGCTGAGTCTGTAAGAATGCTCACCTACGTCAACGGCGTTCTCGTTCTTTACTCCAACAACTGGTACGGCGTATCCACCGAGCAGGAAACGGGCTCCGCAGGCACAGTTCCTCATCCCGCAACTATCGATGAGATCACCGATGCATACATCCAGCCCTACACCTCTCACAGAGGCGAGTGGAACGTAGATAACACACTCTTCTACACCACCTATAAGGCAGCTCCCACCGATCCCGTAACTCTCAAGTACGACGATTACGACGGTAAGTCAATCGACAACAGCGGCGTTATTCGTACCGATTGGGTACAGGAAGATGACAGAGCTAATGCTCTTAAGAACCTCACTAACGTTGAGGCTCCCTCCGATGAAGAGGATGATAACTTCGTTCCCGATGCACCCGATGCACCTGCATTTGGCGCTCCCATCACCTTCGACGATCTTGAGGCACTTCCCGCAAATGTTACTACGACTAAGGGTACCATCTCCCTCGGCGTAGAAGGTACAAACAAGTACGCTACTGCACTTGACACCGCTCGTCCTGTTATCACTCTCACCGAGGATAAGCTCGACGATGCAACGTCCGCAGTATTTGAGGCAACTATCCGCTTCAACACTACCTCCACAGGCTCTAACGCATTTAACTTCTTTATGACTAAGGAGTCCACATCCGATAGAGCATTTGAGCTTCAGTTCAAGGAGGTTGACGGCAAGTTCGTAATTTACACCGTAAGTAGTGGACTTGGTCAGGCTGACTTCACAACCGACACTACACCCACAGACATCGTTAAGAACGAGTGGTTCCAGCTCCGTTATGAGTATAACGAGTCTGGTAAGGCTATCATCTCCATCGACGGTAAGGTAGTCCTTGAGACTGAAAACTACTACAACAAGACCACCGAAAATATCATCACTTCTGAGCTTATCCCCGCAGAAGATATCTACGGTATCTGGGTAGTTTCCTTCGGTTCAAACCTTGGTAACTTCGACTTCGATAACATCGCAATGTATCACGTAGCTGAAAATGCTACCGAGAAGCCTCACGAGCACGAGTTCGTTGACGGCAAGTGCGAGTGCGGAGCAGAAGATCCCGATTACGTTCCCGATGCACCCGTTCAGATTCCTGTTGGAGCTCTTACCTTCGATGCAGCAACAGGATTCCCTGTAAGCGGACAGACTGTAAACGTTGCAAACGAATCTCAGGTAAGCGCATCTCAGTATACCGATAATAACGGCACTCCTGATGATACCTCCGATGATAAGCAGGTAACAGTTTATAAAGCAGACGGAACGACTCCCATTCCTCAGTGGAAGGGTAACATTTCCTTCGTTGACGGTTATATGAGAGTAGAAGATGTTTCTGCTGACGGTAAGACGGCTGCTCAGTCCACATCTGCTGAAATCGCATCCAGCGCTGACCTTGGTCAGTTCATTATGCGCTTCAACTTTGTTGAAACCGCAGAGGGCAGCGTTGCATACTTCCAGATGAGACTTCGCTTCAGTCCTCTTGAGGATGGTAAGAAGAATTACAGCACAACCGGTTCCGCTATGGACTTCAGACTTAACTCCACCGGCAACAAGAATGCTATGGCTGCATACCTCTTCGTAGACGGTGATAAGGTAGCATTCGCGGATAAGAGCAATTCATCTGCAAAGGTTCTTACCACCGCAGGCGAGGGCGAATGGTTCACATTGACCTTCGTTTACACATACGATGAGGCAACACAGACCTCCAAGGGTACTGTTGTTGTCACAGATAAGACAGGTGTTGAGACCACAGCAGATGTTACAACAAATAATGCTCCTGTTGCAGATCTTTACAGAACGTCTATCATTGGTAACAAACCCTTCCAGGGTATTATGGATATTGACAACGTATTCTTCGGTAGCGAGATTGTTTATCCTGTAGAAAAGGAAGAGGTTCTTCCCGAGGGTTCTCTCAGCTTCGATGATATCGAGCCTAAGACCTATGAAGCTCCTTTAACCAGTGGCTCAGACCTTGGTCTTGCAGGTGGCAATATCACAGCTATTTACCAGACCGCACAGACCAATGCTATCGTTTCCTCTGCAATTGTTGCAGAAGGCAAGGATAAGTATCTCAGCATCTCCAAGACTTACGAAACAGGCTCCAGCTCCCAGTCCTGGATCAACATCGTTGTAGACAACAGCTCTCTTGCTGATCTCACAACCGTTGTATTCGAGACCAAGATGAAGCTTAACATCACAAGCGTTGGTTCCGGCTACCGTCTCAGAATGTATACTCCCAAGGACGGCACAAGCAGAACTCAGTCCTCCGGCGGTACTGAGGTTGCAGGTTACGTATTCAATAGCGTAAGCGGCTTTGCTCCTTACGGTAAGAAGGATCTCACCACCGAGCTTGGCGTTGAGGCAGACACTTGGTTCACTATGAGAATCGAGATTAGTGATTACACCGACGATGCAACCGCAAACTTCGTTGTTTACATTCTTGACGAAGCTACCGGCGAGTTCGTTTCCAAGTTCACTCACGTGAACAGTGCGATCACCGATGTTTCTGCTATCGATTGCATTTGCTTCATGGATTCCACTACCACCAAGGTAGATGCTGGATTCAGCTACTTCTACTACGGCGGCGAGCCCGTATATCCCACTCCTGAAGATCCCGACGCTCCCGTTGAGGAGGAAGAGCCCGAGTATCTTGAAGGCACCGTTACCTTCGATGACTACGAGGCTAAGGAATGGACTATCGATAAGACCTCGTCCGTTGTTATCGCTCACGTAAATCTTGGTCAGGGCTCCACAAGCAATATGATCGTTTCCGACGGCGATAATAAGTACCTCTCCCTTAAGAAGACTCAGGGCGGTACCTACGTTGACGGTCAGCCCGGCTGGCAGACAGCGATGGTATTTGAGAGAACTATGGACGTTCCCGAGGGAACTGCAATGGTATTTGAGGCTGATTGGAGACTCACTTGGCCCAAAGGCAACTCCACTTACCTCCGCCTCTACACAGGTATGAATGCTGATGCTTGTCTCACTGCAGGTAATCTCACGTCGGGTGGCACAAAGCTTCTGGGTTCAAATACAACCAGCGTAGCTTCTACTCACAGAAACATTATGTTCTACCCCACAAACGGCTCGGTAGTTATCGATAACGGCAAGACCGAAAATGGCTTCGCGGCTATCAGCGTTGCTCCTGTTGGCGAATGGTTCACAATGCGTCTCGTTCTTCTTGACGGTTACATCACAGTATTCGTTAAGGACGAAAACGGCGTGTTCCAGAATCTCGGCCAGATCAACAGAACAGGCTTCGAGAACTTCAATCAGATCAACGGTATTGCATTCCTGAACGACTCCGAACCTACTGTTAACCTTGATATCGACAACGTTTACTTTGGTCCCTACGTTCCCGACGTTGAGTCTCCCATCGTAAACCTTCCCGAAAAGGAAGAGTCTCTTGAGGCTGGCACAGTTACCTTCAACGATGTTGAGGCAGCGGCACTTCCCGAGAATATCTCCTACGTCTTCGCAGGCGATTCCACTCTCGGCGCAGTTGCGGTAACAAGAGCAAACAAGGTTCTTGCGTTTGATAAGAATGCAGGCGACGCTACCTTCTACTTCAACTCCATCAAGAAGACTGTTGGTGCAAACACTCTCGGCTTTGCAACTCAGATGTACTTCGATAAGGTTGACGCGGCAGGCTACGTTGACTACACCCTTATGCCCAGCGGCGCAGCTGAGGGCGACAGAGTATACAAGGTTCGCGTAAGCGTTGACGCTGACGGCGCGATCAAGGTTGCTCCCGTAGTTCTCACCGATGGCGCAGACGTTGTTGGCACAGCAGTTGACACAGGCGTTAAGGTTGGCGAATGGTTTAAGCTTGCAATCGCATACACCGAGGCTGATAGCAAGTTCGTTGTTTCCGTAAACGGCGAGGCTCTTATCACCTCCGATGCTCCCTATGCAATGTATAAGGATGCATCCGCTATCTCCCAGATAGCAGTTAGTGCAAGCTCCGAGCTTGTTGCAGATATCTACTTCGAGAATATGTGCCTCGCACAGATCATCGCAGAGTAATCTGTAAGCTAAACTAAATCAAACGGTAAGGCAAAGATCACCTGACAGAGCTTAGTCCCGTCAGGTGATCCCCAAACCGCCAAATAAAAAATGTCATTCAGAGCATCGCTCCGAATGACATTTTTTTCGTTTTTATAACTCTATTTAGTTTTCTGCTAATTTCATCAATTGATTATTGGCTTTATTTCCTCGAAATTTTAGCTTTTGCTCGGTTTCCAATAAGCCAAAAGCAACTATTTAATTCTTTTCGGCATAACCACCGAAGAAGGGGACCTGATAATTATCCGCTCGTCGGACCCTCGCTCAATTATCAGCGAGCCGTTATCCTTATCAACGTCAACTATCCGCCCCCGCCTTTTCTTATCGCCCGAAAGGAAGGGAACTGTCACCCCGCGTAGAATAAATCTTCTGCTATAAATATCCATATATTTGCCGGGGCTTCTGATGCTTGAATAGCAAAGGAAGAATTTATTGATAACACCCTTGGCTATGATCATTTCAATAGAACTGTTATCCTCCTCAAAAACTCTGCGAACCATATCGGTGAGTCGGGGAGGGAAGCTCTTTTTATTGAGCTTAACGCCGAAATTAACGATCATATATTCGTACGTTGAATAGGAATCAAGCTTGCCCTCAATAGAGCAACCGCCGATCCTCTCGCCGTCGCAATAAATATCTGTTACCCAGCCAAGCCCGAGAGGCTTTGTTGTGTGCTCGTCAAGTGCCGTGAGAAGTCCCACCGCCGCAAGATGACCGATAAGCCCTGCCTGGGAGGCAAACATTGAGGGTCTGAGCAAGCAGGAGATGAAAACACCCCTCTCGAATTCGCCCTCCGAAAGCCTCGTGCCTGTGAGCTTTGAGCTTGCCTGCGCATCCGCAACGATGATATAACGGTCGGGATATCCCTCTGCCGCATATTTTTTTGCAAGCTCTGCGGTTGAATTCAGCTTATCGTAATATTCAATTTTCACTCTGCCGCCATCGGCAACACGGACTGTTGATATTATCGGATAGCTATTCATCTGCACCTCAAAAAATTAATATGCCTTGCCCCAATAAACAAGCTTTTTAGCCGCTCTGCCACAGCAAACGCACTTATCTCCGATAGGCTCGCCGTCGAAGGGAATGCAACGAGAGGAAACGTCTGCCTCCTCCTTGAGCTTAAGCTCACATTCAAGCTCGCCGCACCACATAGCCTTGATATATCCGTTTTCCTTGGAGGCAATGTCGCAAAGCTCATCAAAGCTATGCGCCTCAAAGGTGCGCGCCTCTCTGTTTGCAAGAGCCTTTTCATAAAGAGCAGCTCTGAGTGCCTCAAGTCCTGCATTAACTGCGGGGACAAGCTCCGAGAGAGCAACAAAGCTCTTTTCTCTATTATCTCTGCGAACTATAACGCACTTCTTATCAGCGATATCGCGAGGACCTATCTCAATGCGGAGCGGAACGCCCTTCATCTCATATTCGGAGAACTTCCATCCGGGAGAATTATCCGAATCATCCATCTTAACTCTGATGCCTGACGCGCGAAGGGTATCAACGATATCTTTTGCCGCCGAAAGCACGCCCTCCTTATGCTGCTGAACAGGGATAACAACCACCTGAATAGGAGCAACGCTGGGGGGAAGAACAAGACCCGAATCGTCTCCGTGAGTCATAATGATACCGCCGATCATTCGGGTGGAAACGCCCCAAGATGTCTCATAAGCATATTTAAGCTGATTATCGTTATCAAGGAACTGAATGTCAAATGCCTTTGCAAAGCCGTTGCCGAAGTTATGGGAGGTACCGCCCTGGAGTGCCTTACCGTCGTGCATAAGTGCCTCAACCGTGTAGGTCGCCTCCGCGCCCGCAAACTTTTCCTTATCGGTCTTTCTGCCCTTAACAACGGGAATAGCAAGCTCGTTTTCGAAGAAATCGGCGTAAACGTTCAGCATCTGAACGGTTCTTGCCTCTGCCTCCTCGGCAGTTCTGTGCATAGTGTGACCCTCCTGCCAGAGGAACTCACGGGATCTGAGGAAGGGACGGGTAGTCTTTTCCCAACGAACGACCGAGCACCACTGATTATAAACCTTGGGAAGGTCTCTGTAAGACTTTATAATATTTGCATAATGCTCGCAGAAAAGAGTCTCGGAGGTGGGGCGCACGCACATTCTCTCGGCGAGCTTTTCGTTGCCGCCGTGAGTTACCCAAGCAACCTCGGGCGCAAAGCCCTCAACGTGATCCTTCTCCTTCTTAAGGAGCGACTCGGGAATGAACATAGGCATATAAACGTTCTCAACGCCTGTGTCCTTAAACTTCTGATCAAGGATCCTCTGAATATTCTCCCAGATAGCATAGCCGTATGGGCGGATTATCATACAGCCCTTAACGCTTGAATAATCGATAAGGTCTGCCTTTTTAACAATATCCGTATACCATTTAGCAAAGTCCTCGTCCATTGAGGTGATCTGCTCGACAAGCTTCTTTTCATTTCCTGCCATAATATAAAACGTCCTTTCGCATAAGCCCATATATATAATAATGTAGGCTTTAAGTATCTTAACAGAAATATTATATACTAAATCTTCAAGCTTGTCAAGACTATAAGTGAAAATCCTTGGCAAATAACCCATCCCGCCTTGCAAAAGTCTCCGAGAGCTCAAAAAAGATTTTTAACAATTTTTGCAAAAACACTTGCAAAATCCTTCAAAATATACTATAATATAGTAGTGAAAAATAGTAAATCTTGCAAATTTTGCAGGATTTGAAAGAGAAAAATTCAAAATCAGTCAAAAAGGAATTAGAAATGAAGCAATACTCAAAACTTTCCTTGGCAGAGCTTCAAAATGAATATTCTGCCGTTTTGTCCGAATACGAAAAATATAAGGCTCAGGGCTTGAAGCTTGACCTTTCCAGAGGCAAGCCCAATTCCGAGCAGCTCGATATTAGTATGCCCCTTCTCGGTGCTCTCTCCTCAAGAGAGGATTGCTTCTCCGAGGCGGGATTTGATTGCAGAAACTATGGAATAATTGACGGTCTTCCCGAGATGAAAAAGCTCTTTTCCGAGCTTCTCGGCATCAAGGAGGAGTATATCACCGTTGGCGGAAATTCCTCTCTCCAGCTGATGTACGACACTATCGCAAGAGCGATGATCTTCGGCGTTGTTGGCTCTCCTCGCCCTTGGGCAAAGGAGGAGGGACTTAAGTGGATCTGCGTGACCCCCGGCTACGATCGCCACTTCGGTATGACGGAGACCTTCGGCTTTGAGCTTATCTCCGTGCCTATGCTTGCAGACGGCCCCGATATGGATATGGTCGAGGAGCTTGTCCGCGACCCGAAGGTAAAGGGTATGTGGTGCGTTCCCAAGTATTCCAACCCCACGGGCAACACCTATTCGGACGAGGTGGTTCGCCGTCTTGCAAAAATGGAGTGCGCCGCCCCCGATTTCCGTATTATGTGGGATAATGCATACGCAGTTCACGATCTCGGCTCCGAGGGAGACACACTCCTTGATATCTTCGCCGAGGCAGAGAAGTGGGGCAACCTTGACCGCATCTTCTATTTCTCCTCCACCTCAAAGGTAACTTTCCCGGGTGCAGGCGTTGCTCTTATGGCAGCCTCCCCCGCAAATAAGGCACAGATCGCAAAATATCTCGGCGCGCAGACCATCGGCTACGATAAGCTCAATCAGCTTCGCCATCTTAAGTATTTCGGCGACGCATCTGCCGTCCGCGCTCATATGAGAGCCCTCGGCGAGTTTATCGGCGTGAAGTTTGCCATCACCCTTGATGCGCTTAACACTCTCCGCGGTCTGGGTATCGCCGAGTGGACAGAGCCTCGCGGCGGCTATTTCATTTCGCTTAACGTAATGGAGGGCACGGCAAAGCGCGTTTTTGAGCTTATGAAGGATGCGGGTGTCACCCTCACCTCCGTTGGCGCAACCTTCCCCTACGGCAAGGACCCCAAGGACGAAAACCTCAGGATCGCTCCCACCTTCCCGAAAAACAGCGACCTCCGCACCGCCACCGCAATTCTCGCCATCGCAGTGCGCCTCGCCGCCCTCGAAAAGCTTCTCAAAAATGCTTGATCGGGCTTGAATAGCTCGAAATTTTAAGCTCCCCAAAATGCTTGATCAAGCTTCCATAGCTTAAAATACAACCAAATATGAAAATTGGCTATGCCTCGGCATAGCCAATTGCTTTTTAATAATCAGTTTTTTGCTTCCTCGCCCCAAAGCTTTCTAATTCGTGTTATCCCTGAAGCCCTTGCCGAGTATTTCGCTGGTTTTGGTTATAATAATAAATGCGTGAGCGTCAATATCGTTCACAGCCTTGCGAAGCCTTATCGCCTCCGAGCGGCGGCAAACAGTCATTATCACAGACCTTCCGTCACCTGTGAACGCGCCCCGACCATCAAGCACCGTCGCGCCGTGATGCATATTTTTCATTATGTACTCCGTGACCTCCTCGGGTCTTGTTGTGATGATCGTGAAGGATTTGCAAAGATTAATGGAGTCGATAATATCGTCAACCACAAACACCTTTGCAAAAAGACCCATAAGCGAAAAGAGACCTGTTTGCGCATCTAAATAGAGACTGTTTCCCGAAAAGCCGATAAAAGTTGCCGCCGCAATAAGGAAGTCGGTGAAAAGAAGGGCGGTGCCAACGTTCATATTCGTGTGCTTTTTCAATATCAAAGCCACGATATCCGTTCCCCCCGAGGATGCCTTGCATTTAAAGATGATGGCAGAGCCGATGCCTGTGAGCAGTACCGCATAAACGAGCTCTAAAAGCGGATAGTCGGTGAGCGGCTCGCTGATAGGCAGAATTATTTCAAAAAGCCTGTTTTCCAAGGACATAAGAAGCGAGCAGAAAATGGTGAGCCCTCCACATTCCTTTCCAAGGAATATCAGCCTCACGGCAAGAAGCAAAATATTTATGATGAGCATATAGGTCGCTTGGGAAAGCACGGGAAATAGATTTGATAAAATGATGGAAAGACCGCTGACGCCGCCTGTCGCAAAGCCGTTCGGTGCCTTGAAAAAGTATATTCCAATAGCCATAAGCAGGATCCCGAGATTTAAGAAGGCGTAATAGCTGATATATTCTGTGGGAGTTTTCTTTTTCATAGCCCAAGCCTCATTTCAAATTATTCCGCAAGCCGTAAAGTTGTTCAAACTTTTATACAGGCACAATTATTATACACCTAAAAATCGGTTTGTCAATAGATTTAGGAAAAATTGTTTAAAAAAATATACAAATTTATTGATAATAAAACCGCACCGAAAAAACTACGAAAGCAAAGAGAGAACAACTCCCCAAATTATATTAAAGAAGGCAACTTAAACTTATCTGAAATAGGGCAACTTAAACTTATCCGAAAGAGAGCTGCGACCTTGACAAATCCGCATATTCGTGGTAAAATAAGAGAGTAGAAAAATTGAAACGAAAGGGTAGATTATGAGTAGGGAAGAGGCAATAGCTCGCGCCGAATATCTCCGAGCCGAGATCAGAGAAAATTCAAGGCTCTATTATGAAAACGACGCACCCAAGATCTCCGATTACGAATACGATATGATGTTCCGAGAGCTCACCGAGCTTGAGGAGAAATTCCCCGATATAGTCACCGCAGATTCTCCAACCCACAGAGTCGGAGGTCGCGCGCTTGATAAATTTGAAAAATTCAGCCATAGAGTGAGAATGGGTAGTCTCACGGACGTTTTCTCCTTCGATGAGCTTTCGGAATTCACCGATAGGATGGAGGGGCTGCTTGGCAAGACCTCCTATTCGGTTGAGCCGAAGATAGACGGACTTTCGGTCGCCCTTATATATAAGGACGGCATTTTCGTGCAAGGCGCAACTCGCGGAGACGGCGAGGTCGGTGAGGACGTCACCGAGAATCTTCGCACCGTAAGGTCCATTCCCTTGAAGCTTTCCGAGCCCTTGCCATATCTTTGCGTGCGCGGCGAGGTTTATATGCCGAAGCGCGTTTTTGAGGAGCTGAACGAGGTCCGCGAGGCGGCAGGTCAGCAGCTTTTCGCAAATCCGAGAAACGCCGCTGCGGGCTCGCTCCGTCAGCTAGACCCGAAGATCGCCGCATCGCGTCGACTTGATATCCTTATTTTCAACCTTCAGGAGGGCTCGCTTTATATGGACGGCAGGGCGTGTGCCACCCATTCCGAGACCCTTGATAGGCTCGCCGAGCTTGGCTTCTCGGTCGTCACCGACCGTGTAGTTGCAAAAAGCTTCGCCGAGGCAAAGGCTCATATAGAGCACCTTGGTGACAGCCGCGAGAGTCTCCCCTTTGATATGGACGGCGCAGTCGTGAAGGTCGATAGCCTTTCCGACCGTATAAAAGCAGGCGAGGGAACAAGCACCCCGAAATGGGCTGTGGCGTATAAGTATCCCCCCGAGGAGAAGGAGACCAAGCTTATCTCGGTGGACATCCAGGTCGGCAGAACAGGCGTTCTCACCCCCACCGCAAACCTTGAGCCTGTACGTCTGGCGGGCACCACCGTCTCTCGCGCAACTCTCCATAACGCGCAGTTTATAGCGGAGCTTGGCATCCGCATCGGAGATACGGTCGTCGTTCGCAAGGCTGGTGAGATCATTCCCGAAATCGTTCGCTCTGTTCCCGAAAAGAGAATTGGCACCGAGATCCCCTTCGAAATGCCAAAAATATGCCCCTCCTGTGGCGCGCCTGTGGTTCGTGACGAGTGCGGCGAGGGCACGGCGATAAGATGCGTAAACCCCGCTTGCCCCGCGCAGACCGCAAGAAGCATCACTCATTTTGCTTCAAAGGGCGCAATGAATATAGACGGACTTGGTCCGCAGGTCGTTGAGCTTCTCCTTGCAAATGGCAAGATAAAGGATATTGCAGACCTCTATTCTCTTAAGGTCGAGGACATTGAGGGGCTTGATAGAATGGGTAAAAAGAGCGCCGAAAATCTCATCTCCGCCATTGAGGAATCCAAGGGCAGGGGACTTGAAAGACTGCTCTATGCTCTGGGTATTCGCCAGGTCGGAGAGGTCGCCGCAGAGGAGATAGCAAGACGCTTCCGCACCCTTGACGCACTCATTTCTGCGACCCGTGACGACTTCGTAAATATTAACGATATAGGTGAGATAACCGCCACGGCATTGGTTGAATTCTTTGCAGACGAAGGCGCAAGAGCACTCTGTGAAAGACTCGCCTCCCTCGGCGTTGTCACCGATGCTGTCAGCGAGGAAAGAGGCGTTCTTCTTGAAGGGCTCACCTTCGTTCTCACAGGCACACTCCCCACGATGACTCGCGACGAGGCCTCCGCTATTATTAAGGAAAACGGCGGCAAGGTCTCGGGTAGTGTATCAAAGAAAACCTCCTACGTTCTCGCAGGTGAGGAGGCGGGCTCAAAGCTAACCAAGGCACAGGCTCTCGGAGTACCCGTGATAGATGAGGAGGCCTTCCTTAAAATGGTCGGAAAATAAAGTTAAGAGGAGCAATGCTAACGCATAGCTCCTCTTTTTGTATGACGGGCATATCAATGCTCTGCGGTGAAAGTCCGCTGGGAGGTAGTTACCGACCAACCCGAAAGCGACTCCCAAGGTTTGCATCGTGAGGTGCAGGCGAGAAGAAGGGATAGCGAAATCGTAGCCTGACGA
>JAFQRL010000028.1 GCA_017410065.1 Clostridia bacterium
ATCCCATCATTTTAAATGAGTAAGGTCACTTGTAGACTACGAGTTTGATAGGTCGCAGATGTAAGCACAGTAATGTGTTCAGTTGAGCGATACTAATTGACCGAGGGCTTGAACTGTTGTTTTGCAACACTCTCAAGCAGCACATTTACTTGAGTTCACGTTTCCTAGTTGTTCGGTTTTCAATGGATATATTATTTAGAATATATCCTTCATATATGGGAGTCCTGCAATAGCAGGGCTTTTTTGTTTTGTATATTACCAATGATCCTAGTTTAACAGCTCATAACAAGTGTAGATTGATCCGAGGATTCCCGGTTAATAAATAGCCAAGCAAGCTGTATAGTATATCCCATAATTTTAAATGAGTAAGGTCACTTGTAGACTACGAGGTAGATAGGTCGCAGATGTAAGCACAGTAATGTGTGACGGGCGAGGATCGGAGAGCTGGGCGCGATCTGTGGGCAAATCTTTGGTGTAATCTTCGTTTTGCTCGTTTGCAAAGCCCGCGCTTTGCCGCCCTCGCAAAACGAAAGATCCGCTCAAAGCTTAAGATAAATGAATGATGAATGATGAATAATGAATAGTGAATAATACGGTTTTCAATATAAAATAAAATGCTTTTCGCCCAAAGGAAGAAAAGCTACCTTAATTATTCATTCTTCATCAGCGAAGCGACTTCATTCTTCATTATTCGTTCAAAATCCGCTGCTCCACCGCACATCACCCAGCTCCCCGACCTCGCCCTGTTGAGCGATACTAATTGACCCGAGGGCAAGAGTAGCTTCGCAACTCTGAACTGTTGTTTTGCAACACTCTCAAGCAGCACATTTACTTGAGTTCACGTTTCCGCTTTTGTAGGTTTTCAATGGATATATTTTATAGAGATGTATATATACGGGGTTCGGCGAAAGCCGAGCTTTTTTGTTTTTTATCCTGCCTGGCAGGGCTTTTTATTTAATTGATAAAATGCAAGCTTTGTGTATGAGGCTATACCGATTTGCAATTGATTAGTTTGGCGACTATCTGGTCTTGCGTTTTTATGCGCTCGCTTCGGTGGGCGCATTTTTGCTTTGTATTTGGATCTCCTCCGCCTTTAAGCACAATGGCTTATCCTATACTGAAAAAATCTAAAACAGCCATTTAAATCCAATTTATAAAAAAATTCCATAACTTTCTTTACAAAAAACAATCAAAATGCATAAGATAGGAACATTGTTCAAATTTAATGTAAGATTGTACAAAATTTTCTTTAAAATTTATGCTATAATAGGATCAACTCGTTATGGAGGAGCTATTATGGATAATCTTGTTTTAGCTGCTAAGATAAATGCTATCGAAAACTCAAGCTTTGTGCAGATTTCGGGTCCTAATCCTTTGATTATGCCCGGCGAGCAGGGGGCGTGGGATGATGGAATGTGCGAGATGTGCGATATTCTTAAGGATAACGGAAAATATTATCTTTATTATCATGCGACAGGCAGAGGCGAGAGCTACCGCGTTGGCGTCGCTGTTTCGGATAATCCGCTTGGACCATTTGTCAAGCATGGCACTGAGCCAATTTTGGATCTTACATTTGGTGACGGAAATGACCGCTATATCGCATGCGGCAGTATTATAAAAGAATCAACGGACAAATATTATTTGTTCTATTCGCTCCAGAGAAGAGATGATATGCTTAATTACTACATAGGACTTGCGACAGCAGATAATCCGCTCGGTCCGTTCAAGAAGTTTGATGGTAACCCGATCATGAAAAACTTCGGATATGTCGGTGGTGTGACTAAGCGCGATGGCAAGTATTATATGTTTAATGAATATCCAACACGTGTTCAAGCTGTTGACTACGGTCACATTTCTTATGCTTTTGCCGATAGTCCCGAAGGGCCTTGGACAACCTGCAGGGACGAGCCCGCGATGCCGGTTGCAGATTGGGGTACGTGGGACGATGCGGGATATTCCGAGTGCAATGTTAAGTTTGACGGAACGCTATTCCATATGTTCTACGGCGGCGCGAAAACTCATGCCAATCGTTTACTCTCGCAGGAAAGTATGGGCTATGCATATAGTGCGGACGGTCGTAAATTCTTTAAATACGGCAAAAATCCGGTTGCCCACCGTGAAAATATTGCATATGGTGCGGCAATGGCAGAGTGCTGCTTTTTGGCCGAATATCCTTATGTTTATGTTTATCACACACTGCGATACACGAAGCCGTGGTTGCCGGAGAACAAGTTTGCCTTTGAAAACCGCAAGTTTCCAAATATGGAGCATATCGGCGTGCAGGTGCTTTCACTCACGGAGCATTTTAGCGTCAGCTATCAAGCTTTTGCGCTCGATACCCTGGCGTCAGGTGAGACCTACACCGATCCCGCAAAGCTTCCTCTTTCCGTTATGAATGCAAGAGGATTTGCTCTTTCGGTTAGCTATCGCTGTGATGAAGATGCGGCTGGCGACACGCCCGCTTTGCTTGTTCATGTTAAGACAGGACCTTCGCCTAATGCACTTACAACTGAGGCGACATATACATTCACCCTGCCGTCATATCCCGGCAAGGAAAGCCGAGTTGATGTTGGAGCTGACGATCTATGCGCTCGTTTTATGCAAGTCGAAGTGGAAAACATTGATCCGACAAAGCCGATCAGAGACGTAAGCGTCAACGTTACACTTGTCGGATAATTGATACATTCTTGGCTACACGATCAAAAACGATTACTATTTTATTTTTATAATTATAAAAGAGGCTGTTTCAAATTCAAATTTTGAGACAGCCTCTCAGTTTGATAAAGAAAATAGGCGGATTTGATGCTCTTTTATTTATTTTTTCGGTCTTACCAAATGCGATAGCCTCATTGCTTTTTGAATATGGATCTATTGCAATATTCCGAAAAAAACGAGGTGGAAATTGCTTGATTTCCCACCGCTTTAAATATTTTAAATATTTATTAACTTATCATAAAATCTATTTACAATACAGGCGTTTTGTGGTAAAATATAGGGTGGTAAAATCAATTAGTATTTTTCTTTGGAGGGTGCGGCTTGAGAATAGATAAATACATTTCCGAGTTTGGTATTGCCTCCAGAAAAGAGGCGGCGAGAGTTGCAAAGGGCGGCGGCGTTATAGTTGATGGCGTTGCGGTCAAGGATCTCTCAAAGCACATAGATCCCGATTGCACAAGGGTCATTTTTCTTGGGCGCGAGATCTCATACAGTAAATTTACCTACGTTATGCTGAATAAGCCCGAGGGCTACGTTAGTGCCACGGAGGATTCAAAGCTTCCCACGGTTATCGAGCTTCTTCCCGAGGAGCTTGCGAAAAGAGAGCTTTTCCCCGTTGGCAGACTGGACCGCGACACCGTGGGTCTTATGATACTCACCAACAACGGTCAGCTTGCGCACACGCTTCTTTCCCCGAAGCATCACGTTGAAAAGGAATATTATTTCACAGCGGACGAGCCTTTGCCTGCGGGTGCCGAGGAGACATTCCTTTCAGGCGTTACCCTGGCTGACGGCTACGAATGTAAAAGCGCGCGACTTGTGCTGAACGATGATCGCAAGGGCGGCTACATAACCCTCACCGAGGGCAAATATCATCAGATCAAGCGAATGATCGCCTCGCTTGATAATCGCGTTACAAGTCTTGAGCGAATTCGCTTTGCGGATATCATACTAGATCGGGGCTTGGCTCGCGGAGAATGGCGATACCTCACAGGCGACGAGATTGCTTCGCTTGAGGCGGCGAGTAACCATAAGTAAAAAAGCTATGCACATATAAGGAGTAAAAAATGGACATCTTAAAGACACTGGCTGAAGAATTCAAGATCAAGGAGGAGCAGGTTAAGGAGACCGTCGCACTTATCGACGAGGGCAACACCATCCCCTTCATCTCCCGTTACCGCAAGGAGGTAACAGGCGGACTTGACGACGCGACCCTTCGTGATCTTAACGATAGACTTAATTATCTTCGCAAGATGGATGAGAGAAGGGCAGAGATCTCCTCGCTTATCGAGGCGCAGGAAAAGCTCACCCCCGAGATCACCTTCGCTCTTAACAATGCAAAAACTCTTGTGGAGCTTGAGGATATTTATCTTCCCTTCAGACCCAAGAGAAAGACTCGCGCATCGGTTGCTCGCGATAAGGGCCTTGAGCCCCTTGCAAATTACATTCTTGAGCAGCGCGACGCATACGATCCCGCAATTGACGTATACGCAGAGCAGTTCATCGTTGTAAGCGACGAGAAGGATAAGGCTGTGCCCGACGTTGCGGCGGCTCTCCAGGGCGCATCCGATATCATCGCAGAGGATATCTCCAACAACGCCGAGATCAGAAAGCTTCTTCGTGAATTCACTATGAAGAACGGCTCTCTCACCACCAAGGGCACAACCGAGGAGACCTCTGTTTACGAGAATTATTACGACTTCTCCGAGCCTATCAAAAAGCTCAAGGGTCACAGAGTGCTTGCCATCAACCGCGGCGAGAAGGAGGAATTCCTTAAGGTTGCGGTCACTCTCCCCGAGGAGGACGGCATAGCTCAGATCGTTTCCAAAGTCATCACCAATAAAAAGTCTCCCGCGCTCTCCTATCTTATGGCAACAATCACAGACGCATACGAGCGTCTTCTTTTCCCCGCCATCGAGCGCGAGGTGAGAACCACCCTCTTTGACGATGCCTGCGAGGGCGCGCTTAAGGTGTTCTCCGAAAATCTTCGCAACCTTCTTCTCGGCTCTCCTCTTAAGGGAAAGACCGTCCTCGGCTATGACCCCGGCTATGCTCACGGCTGTAAGCTTGCGGTCGTAAATAAGACGGGTAAGGTTCTTGACACCGCCGTAATTTACCCCGTTGAGCCCAGAAAGGATATCGAAAGATCCAAGAGGATCGTCCTTGGTCTTATCAATAAGTACGGAGTTGACGTGGTTTCCATCGGTAACGGCACCGCCTCCCGCGAGTCCGAGCAGTTTATCGCAGAGCACGTCCTTCGCGACCCCTCCTGCCCCAAGGGCGTTAAGTCCACCATCGTTTCCGAGGCGGGCGCATCGGTCTACTCCGCATCCAAGGTCGCAACCGAGGAATTCCCCGACTACGACGTTATGCAGAGATCCGCAATCTCCATCGCAAGAAGACTTCAGGATCCTCTCGCGGAGCTCGTTAAGATCGAGCCCAAGGCTATCGGCGTTGGTCAGTACCAGCACGATATGAAGCAGGCACGTCTCACCGAGGCTCTCGGCGGCGTTGTTGAGGACTGCGTAAACGGCGTTGGCGTTGATCTTAACACAGCATCCTATTCGCTTCTTTCCTACGTTGCAGGTATCAACACCACCGTGGCAAAGAATATCGTTAAGTATAGAGAAGAAAACGGCGAATTCAAGACACGTGCTCAGGTGCTTAAGGTGCCCAAGCTCGGCGACAAGGCATACACCCAGTGCGCAGGCTTCCTTCGTATCCACGACGGCAAGCAGGTCTTCGATTCCACAGGCGTTCACCCCGAATCCTACGCGATCGCGGAGGACCTTCTTAAGAGATTCGGCTTCTCCACAGAGGACGTGAGAAGCAATAATCTTACCCTCCTCAGATTCAAGGCGACCCAGTACGGCATCGCAAAGCTCGCTCGCGAGCTCGGCTGCGGCGAGCCCACCCTTGAGGACATTATTTCCGAGCTTGAAAAGCCCGGCAGAGACATCCGCGACGACGCACCCGCACCCGTACTCTCCACCGACGTTCTTGATATCAACGATCTTAAGCCCGATATGCAGCTTAAGGGAACAGTCCGCAACGTTGTTGACTTCGGCTGCTTCGTTGACATCGGCGTTCACCACGACGGTCTTCTTCACATTTCCGAGATGAGTGATAGATATATCAAGCACCCCTCCGACCTCTTCAAAACAGGCGACGTTATCGAGGTGCGCATCAAGGACGTTGACACCAAGAAGTGCCGCATCTCCCTCACAAGAAAGGGAATGAACACAGCTAAAAACTGATATCTCAAAAAGGTATATCGGTAAAACTAAAAAAACACGGCAGAAGCTTTCGTAGGGCTTCTGCCGTGACGTTTTTTTATTTGCTTTTTAAGATTGAGCTAAAAGGCTTTTGCCGAAAAATCTCTTTGCTTCAGAGCTCCTCTTTCACGACCGAAAGTCTTTCTATTCCGTAATATTCCATAGCGCGAATTGCCCCGCGGTCTATCCTCTCTCCGGACACAACGATCGGCACGGCAGGGGGACAGCCAACGCTAACCGCCGCAAGAATTCTGCCCTCCGCTTCGGGGAGAGAGATGCTCTCGGATGGGGAATAGATAGCCTCCCTCGGCGACATAACGCGCTCGGGAAGGGAAAGCCTCGGTGAGCAATCTGCGATTGGAGATCTCCTCGGGAGAGCTGAAAGCACCTCGCAGAGCCTTGAAAGCTCCCACTCGCCCGTCCTTTCGGACAGCATAAAAACGATATTATCGGGGTCGGCAAATTCCGGGAATATTCCTTCTGCCTCAAGTAATGCCGAAAGCTCTGTGCCAAGATATCCGTAGCTCTTGGGGCAAAGAGTTATCTTCAAGGGCTCGTCTCCCGAAAGCTCAAAGCCGAGAGCGAAAAGCCTTTCCTTAAGCGATCTCGCAAGCTCGCAGGTTGCGGCGATCCTCTCCCTTGATATACTGTTGTTTGCAAGATCAAGGGATGCTAAAATAAGATATGACGGGCTCGTTGAGCCGTAGAGGGAAAGTGCGCTCTTTGCGTTTTCGTGGAAGAATGTGGGGAGGGAATTGGAAATATGAAGGTAGGCTCCGCCTGTGAGCACAGGCAGAGTTTTATGAGCCGAATCGGCGCACATATCCGCGCCGAGATCGATCGGGTGGAGACTCTCGGGAAGAAATTTCAGGTATGCTCCGTGAGCATTATCCACAAGCAAAAGGACCCCGAAATCGTGACACGCCTCGGCTATTTCCTTAATATTTACCGTGTTTCCAAGGTAATCGGGGGAGGTGAGATACACCGCGCTCACAGGCTCGCCCGAGCAGGAGAGCCTCGCCCTGATATCCTCGGCGCTCACCGAGCAGGTGAGATAGCTTTCCTCGCACCCGAGCCACTCGATATCAAAATCAATAAGTGCCGCCGCGCTGATAAACACCTTATGAGCATTTCTTCCCGCAAGCACGCGAGGTCTGATGCCCCGACTTCTTGCATACACCGCCGCAAGATGGAGCATAGCTCTAATGGAAAGGGACGAGCCCTCGGTGGAATAATAGGTGCGAGAGCCGAAAAGCTCGGAGGCGATATCCTCGCTCTCCTTGATTATTCCGTCCGCTCCGTATAGCGAATCCGCGCCCGACACCTCGGTGATGTCAAATCGCTCGCCGAGCTTGCCGACACCCTTGTGCCCGGGCATATGAAGCCTTACGGGATCCCCCTCTGCAAAGCTCGCCAAAAAATCATATATGGGAGTTTTCATTATTCCTCATCCGAAAATTGCTTTGCAATAGCAAGCATAATAGCACATTCCATACGCTTCTTGAAAAGCTCGCAGCCAGGCTTATAAACGCCTGTTACAGAGCCTGTTGCGTGATATGCATTCGCCGCACAGCCGCCAGAGCAATAAAGCCTTGCCCAGCAGTCGCGACATTCGGGCTTCTTATAAAGATTACAGGATGCAAATTCCTCCTGTGCCGCCTTGTTGGTAACGCCCGCATAAATATCACCGAGACGGTACTTCTCCTCGCCCACGAATTGATGGCAGGGATAAAGATCGCCCCAAGGAGTCACCGCCATATATTCGGTGCCCGAGCCACAGCCCGAGATCCTCTTATAGATGCAGGGACCGCCTGTCAGATCGATCATATAGTGATAGAAGGTGAAGGGCTTGCCCGCCTTGTGCTCGGAGAGCATCAGCTCCGCAAGCTTTTCATATTGCTCCTTAACTATCTCCATATCGGAGGCGGTAAGCTCGGCGGGGTCGCCTGGAGCACAGACCACAGGCTCCATAGAAAGCTCGCGGAAGCCGAGATCAAGCATCACCTTGATGTCCTCAAGGAAATCGGGGTTTGCGTGAGTGAAGGTGCCTCGCATATAGTAGTTTTTGCCCTCACGGGATTCAACCAGTCGCCGGAACTTTGGAACGATCTTATCAAAGCTGCCATTACCCGCATAGTCAACGCGGAAGCGGTCGTGGATCTCCTTTCTGCCGTCAAGACTTAAGACCACGTTTGCACACTCACGGTTTGCAAAATCTATAACGTCGTCGTCAATAAGCACGCCGTTTGTGGTGAGGGTAAAGCGGAAATTCTTGTTGTATTTCTTCTCAACCGAGCGAGCATACGCCACAAGCTGCTTCACAACATCAAAGTTCATCAGCGGCTCTCCGCCGAAGAAGTCTACCTCAAGATTATGGCGGCTGCCCGAATTTTCAATAAGAAAATCAAGAGCCCTCTTTCCGACCTCAAAGCTCATCACAGCTCTCTCGCCGTGATATTTGCCCTGGCTTGCAAAGCAATAGGAGCAGTTGAGATTGCAGGTGTGAGCTATATGAAGGCAAAGCGCCTTGATAACGCCGCCCGTTTTCTGCTTCAGCTCGCCCGCCATATCCTCAAAGGTGTCCTCCGAGAAAAGCTTGCCCATAGAGCGAAGCTCCTCCACCTGCTCGAAGCATTCCCTTATATCCTCGGCAGATATACCGTCCTTACCAAGATATTTTTTCTCCATATCGGCGATTATATCTTCACGGGTCGTGCTCTCGTAAAGCGAGATGATATCGTATGCCACCTCGTCAACCACGTGGATCGCGCCCGAGCAAACGTCAAGCACGATGTTATAGCCGCCAAGCTTATATTGATGTATCATTTATTTTCTCCGATCCGCCGACAGTCGGCGTAAATTATGTGAGGGAACCCCTAAACAAGCAGAAAGAGAGAACATCAAAGTTAGTAGCCGAAATGTCCTCTCTTTTTCTGTTGGTGATGTTTTTGCTATCGCAAAAGTGAAGTTGCACCGCGAACTCCCAAAGCTCAAGCTTCGCTTCGGGGAACCCCGTTTCAGTGAAGTTTGTACTACGCACAAGTGAAGTTAAGTTTGCCCACACTTCGCTGTCAGGCGAAACTTCACTCACGAAGTGAACTTCACTGTCGAAGATAACTTCACTTGCCCGAAGGGCAAACTTAGTTAGCGTGATACTCCGTTAAGAGTATCACGCTATCCTTGCTCCTCCGTTTTGTGTGGCTATATGCCGAAAGAATCAGCCCGTGGGAGCAATTACTTGCTTTCCTTCTTGGACTCGCACTGCTGGTTAGCAATGCCACAGCTGGTCTTGCAAGCAGACTGGCAGGAGGTCTGGCACTCGCCGCAGCCGCCGTGCTTTGCGCTCTCGCAAAGGTTCTTTGTTTCAATAGTCTTAATATGCTTCATAATAAGCCTCCGTAAATAATTTACTTTCCCATTATAGCATAAAGGGAGAATATTGTCAATAGATATTAAAATATTTTATCCGCTCCGCCCTAAAACTTTTGCTCATTCGCGTATATTCGATAGAGGGCAGACACCCCGATGAGGGGCTTATTTTGCATCGTCAAAGCTGAACTGATTATAGATGATATTTCCGTCAGCGCCTTCAACTCCAACGACCGTGAGCTTATAGCCCTTGCCGTTCCAGTTTACAACCGAGAGAATAACGGTTGCGTCACTTCCGTTGAATTCGGAGAGAATGCTGTACTGAATAAGCGCGTTGCTTGAATAGAGCTGAACTCCGCCGACGTAATAGGTCTTGGAGAAGCCCGCATCAACGTATTCGACCTTGCCTGTTGCCTTGATGAACACGGTGTTGCCTATTGCGATATCCTTAAGATCGTCAACGTTTGCGAAGGACACGGCGATAATTCCGCCCTCCTCGCCGATAAGATAGAAGCCGCGGCGGTTTGCGTGAACGTAGGAGGGACCGACGATGCCCTTAACGGTGATCTCCTCGCCCTCATCTGCCAGAATTGCGGCGGAGGGAGTTATAGAGGGAATAGCCTCGGGCTCGCTGACGGTTATCTCAATCGTCTCGCTGTATTCGTTACCGCCGAGAGTGGCAACCACCGTGACGGTAGCCTTGCCGTAGCCTGGGCAATTCATAATATAGCCGCCGTCTGCCTCGGTGAACTTGATTATTGCTTCGTTGGAGGAAAGATACTTAAGGCTCACGCCCTCGAAGCCGAGAAGCTCGGAGGATACGCTGCCGATAAGCGAAAGCTCGGGGTCGCCTGTGTAGCTGCCCTTAAGCTGGGTCATTCCGTGGTACTTCACCGCATACTCGGGAGCATCGGCGGTGTCGAACTTATAGCCCTCGTCGATGATCTGAACGGGAAGGAAGCGGAAGAAGCAGTCCGAGGAGGTGGACTTTGCATTGAGAGGAGTGATATAAACGGTACAGAATTTGCCGTCAAACTCGCGGATCCATTCGAAATCGTTACCGTTGCACTGGGTGTATGCATAAGTGCCCGTGGTGCCGTCGATATCGAAGAAGTAGTAGTTTGTGAAGCCTGCGCCGGGAACCTCCTTAACAAGAGCGTTTACCTTATATAGCTTGGTGGTAACGTTCTCGGTAACGGATATCTCAAGAAGCTCCTTAACAGAGATCTCCTCTATCCAGGACTTATCAAAGTCGGCGGTTTTGCCATCGTTATCCACAAGAGTGGCGTTTTCTATCTGGCAGGAGCCTTTATATCCGAATTTCTCGGCGTTGGTCTTTTCTGTGTCGAGCACCCAATGACCTATCGTGCCCTCAACCGTGACGGTGTTGCCAACCTTAACGGTGCTTGCGATCGTTTGGTCGTAAACGTATATAGAGGAGGTTTTATCAACGATAATAACTCCGCAGGGCTCAACCTTGCTGCCGCCCGAATAAGCAATAGCCGCAACAGTTCCGCTTGCAACTACCTCCGTGCCGTCCTCAAGATCTCTTATCGCGGAGAGGGGATCAAGCGCAAGAGCTGCCTTCGTTACGTAAAGGACCTCAGCGCGCCAGGCATTTACCTTGCCGCTGTCGTCCTTTGTGAGATTTGCGTTAACAACGAGAATGTCTCCCTCGTCGATAGTGCTTGCAAAATCGGGGAATTCAACTCTCCCGCCGTTCACCTTCTTGAAGAGCATATTAACGCCGAGGTTGCCGCTTGCATCAAAAGCGGAGATCTCGCCTACGGTCGCGTCCTTGATGCTTCGAACGGTTATCTCAAGGCAGTAGCTCTTGAAATCGTCCTTTGCTGTCTCGTAGTCTGCGATCGCCTCGTCAACGGTTACGGTATCAAAGCTCGGCTTTGTGCCGCTTCCCGAATCGGGAGTGTCTACGCAGGAGCAAAGAAGGATAGAGAGGATAAGGAAAATTGGAATAAGTAGCTTAAGCTTTCTCATAGTTGCCTCCAAAATATTTAATTAACACAAGTATATTGTAAATGATTGGAACGACTTTGTCAAGTGGAGAGGCGCTTTTTTCGGCGGTCGATGAGCTTTTTTGTCGAATAAGGAAGGGATATTGGCTGGGGAATCTTGCGTTAATAAACAAATAGTAGAAAATGTCCATTAATAACGGATAGCAGAAAAAACAAAGGACGAGCACGGATACTCGTCCTTCGAAAACAGCTCGATCACATAAGAGCTTTTGACTGTTACTTAAGAGTTTTAACCATCTTAACCGATGAGTTGTAATAATGAAGTGCCTTGAGAGATGCCTCGGAGACCTCAACGTACATAGCGCATCTTTTGCCTTCCTTATTGCGGAAGAGCATAACGAAAACGTCCACGGTGTCCTTTGAGGGTGTGGCATCGTACACGATCTCTGGAGCAAACTCGGCGATCTTCTCCTCGGACTCGCACCTGGGAGCTATAAGCTCTGCTTCCTTAAGACGGAAGGAGACGATCTCTTGAAGCTTCTTGTTGCCGTATCTTCTGTTGAGAGTGAGCATACCCGCCTCAATATGATAGATGTAGTCTACCTGGGTGTACTTCCAGAGAAGAAGGTGAAGAATAAGCAGACCGAAGGGCCAAAGGGCAAAAACGGGAACTATCCTGAGCCAAACGAAAACGATGAGCGCAAGTGCCACGGTGTATACGGTATACACAAGAAGAATGAGAAGTCTTCTTATAGCGAGAGGCCCCTCAACCTTTTTGGTCGCGCCGTAATCAAAGTTGTTAACATCCATAAAAGTAAACCTCCAAAGTGATGTCGTATCAATAAATTTATTATAGCATATTGTATTGTAGCATAGAAAAATGCTTCTGTCAATTGAAAATAGTTAGTTGTGATCGAAAAAATGTAAATAATTAATTAAGTCGCTTTGAATATTCGTGACGCCGTCGGGCAAAATTATGTATATATTGTATAACATCGCCACAAAAATTGCAACCCCAAAGTTTAAATAGATGGGGGCGGTTTTTGTGGAATTTTCATTTTTTGTTTCAGATCATTTTGTGTGCGTATAATCTTGTGAATGATAGGATTTGGAGTGCGCGTAAAAATATAATAGCTTGCATTTTTTGGAGAAACACCCCATAAATGCAAGCTATTATTTACATTATAACCGTTTTTAGCTGTATTTTAATACGATCAGCCAATTTTAATTTTGCCGAAATTATAGAATGAGCCGCATCTTTTTGCATCGGTGGCAAGATAAATATAGGGCTTATCGCAGTCGGCTGCGGTCTCGTCTTTAATAATTCCAAGGTCTATGGAATATTCTCCCGAGGGAAGACACTCGGGCAGAGCGATCTCTCCCCAGTATTTTTTCTCGCCGGGCAGCACGTCTCTCATATCCTTTGCCAAAGCCGCACTCACGCACCCTCCCTCGCCCTTTATCCTTACGGCAAGGGTCGCGTCGTGATAAATGGGAGCCACGCCAACGTTTTCGATCAAAGCCGAAACGGAGATCTTCTCGCCCGCCGCCGCGCTCTCGGGAAATTCGATCCACTTAACTGTGTAGTGATATCCCATCTTCGCGATCCAGTCTTCGATCTTATCCCTCCATTCGTAGGGAATGGGCATAGACTTCGGGTTAAAGGAGGTCAAGTGCCAATCAAGGGTGCATTGTATGATTCTATCCACGTCCCAGCCGCGGCGCTGCCATTCGCAAAGCCACCAATAGGACTCAAATGAAACGGGAGCCTTCTTCCACACGTCCTTGATCGCTTCAACCTTGGAGGGATATTTCTCAAAGGTGTGCTCGGGCTCGCCGAGACCGTCGCCTCTCCAGCCGATAGGCGCAACTCTCTCGCCGTAGCGGATAAGATTTGGTCTTGCCGCCTGACCGATAAGCTGGGTCTTCTTGAAAACGGAGGTGTAAACGTCAACTATCCTCTCAAGGGTGTTGTCGGGATAAAGCTCAAGCTGATAGCCCTCGCCCCAGGAGCCTGGGAGCGAGATGTCCACGCCGATGAGCGTGTCGTCCTCGTCGTATCTCTCGCCGAATTTTTTGATAGCCTCAAGGAAAAGATCAAGGAAAAGCGGGTCGGTGGGCGACGCCTTCACTCTCTTGCCCTCGGGTCTCTCGGGGCAGGGAATAAGTGCCTTGAGCCAATCGGGCACGTCGTCGGAGGCTCTCGTGCTATGCGCCATAAGTCGGAAAAGGAGAGATTGTCCGTGCTCGCGAGCCTGCCTCATTATCTCATCCGTGAAGGCGTAGTTATAAACACCGCGCTCGGGCTCAAATTCCTTCCAGAGAATTCTTATGTAAACAACGGTGGAATCGGGATAATAGCCCTCCTCGCGACCGCGCTCCTCGGCATCGGGGCTCACGGGGTAGCACTCCACCCTCTCGGTCTCCGTCATATTAGCCTCGGGGCGTACCACGATGTCGGAATACAACTTCTCACCCCTGAAATGCTGAAAGCTCATAATACCCGAGTAGGGGTTCTGTCCCTCCTCACGGGCATAGCTGAAATATTTTCTTGCCATAGCATACCTCGCTTGCAGTTCTTAATTTAATTTAATTTTAGCATAATAATTCGGAAAATTCAAGTACACTACACATAATAATTCGGAAAATTCAAGTATACTCTTGCAATTAGCCTTAAAATATGTTAAAATATAATTTGCGTGTGCTCATATAGAAGCACAGCGCTTTTAGATGCCCGATCGGCGCACGGCTTTTGCCGAGGGCGGGAAAGGAAATAATATGCTACTTATTAAAAACGGCTACATAAAAACTATGGCGGGAGAGGATATCGAAAAAGGCTATCTTCTTATAGGAGACGACGGCAAGATCTCAGAGGTTGGCTCGGGCGAGCCCAATATAGAGGCAGACGAGATCATAGATGCCGAGGGCAGAATAGTCACCCCGGGTATCGTTGAGGCTCACTGTCACATCGGCTACGGCAACGGCACAGGCTCGGGCTTCAATGAATACTCCGACCCCTTCACCCCTCATATGAGTGTTATAGATGCGATCGATCCTTATTCGGACGACCTTGCCACCGCCGCTCGCGCAGGTGTCACCACCGTTTGCACAGGCCCCGGCTCCACAAACCTTATCGGCGGTACCTTCGCCGCGATAAAGACGGTCGGCAAAAGAGTTACCGATATGATAGTGAAATACCCTCTGGCGATGAAGTGTGCCGTTGGCGAGAACCCCTGCAACGACTTCGGAGTAAAGCAGAACAGAGCACCCAGGACCAGAATGGCGGTTGCCGCAATGCTCCGCGAGTTTCTCCATAAGTGCAAGGTATACTGCGAGGCAAAGGATAATGGCGAGAGCCCCGCATACGACGTTAAAATGGAAGCGATGCTCCCCGTTATGCGCGGTGAGCTTCCCTTGAAGATCCACGTTCACGCCTCTCACGATATATACACCGTCCTTCGTATCACGAAGGAATTCGGTCTTAAGTTCACCATCGATCATTGCACTGACGGCGAGCGCGTTGCGGAGGATCTTGCAGAGCTCGGCTGCCCCTGCTTTGTTGGCCCCTCCTACGGCTATAAGACCAAAAGAGAGGTTGATAACAGAAGCTTTGGGACCGCGGGCGTGCTTCGCGCCGCAGGCATTCCCATCAGCATCATCACGGATGCGGGCGTAACTCCCATTCAGTACCTTCCTATGTTCGCGGGCTTCTGCGTCAGCGAGGGTCTTCCGATGGAGGAGGGCTGGCGCGCCATCACCAAATACCCCGCAGAGCAAACGGGCATTGGCGATAGAGTCGGCACTCTTGAGGTGGGCAAGGACGGAGATGCCGTTATCTGGACGGAGAACCCCCTCCGCTATATCGGTGCTCACGCGAAGACCACGGTGATCCTCGGCAAGGTAGTCCACAACGAGGGCTGATCCCTTTGACCGTTACCCGCAAGAACAAAAAATAAATATTAAAGAAGTTATATAGATCCGTAATTGGTCGGATGTTTCTACAAACTACCGTAATAGTTTTCTATAACTCAAAATAAGAATTATAGGAGAATTATATGAAATACGATTGTCTTATCGTGGGTGCGGGCCCAGGCGGAATCTTCTCCGCATATCAGCTTGTTAAGAGAGCACCCGAAATGAAGATCGCGGTGCTTGAGCTGGGAGGCGAGCTCTCATCAAGAAAATGTCCCATAGACGGCGAGAGGATCAAGTCCTGCATCAAGTGCAAGACCTGCGCTATTATGAACGGCTTCGGCGGTGCGGGTGCATTCTCGGACGGAAAGTATAATATCACAAACGATTTCGGCGGCTCTCTCTACGAATACATAGGCAGAAAGCGTGCCATCGAGCTTATGGAATACGTGGACGGCATCAATATGTCTCACGGCGGAGAGGGAACAAAGATGTATACCACCGCAGGAAATTCCTTCAAGAAAAAGTGTATGCAGAATAAGCTCACCCTTCTTGATGCCTCTGTGCGCCACCTCGGCACGGACGTAAACTACGTCGTTCTTGAGAATATCTATAACGAGCTTAAGGATAAGGTGGATTTCTTCTTCCACACTCCAGTTGAAAGCATTGAAAAAAACGAGGGCGGCTATCTCCTTAAAACCGCCAAGGGTGATTTTCTCGGAGATAAATGTATCATATCGGTTGGTCGAAGCGGCAGTAAATGGATGGAGAAGATCTGCTCCGAGCTTGGTATTCCCACCAATTCAAACAGAGTTGATATCGGCGTGAGGGTCGAGATCCCCGCGGCAATATTCGAGGATATCACAGACGAGCTCTACGAGGGCAAAATTGTTTATAAGACCGAGAAGTTTGAGGATAGAGTACGAACCTTCTGTATGAATCCCAACGGCATCGTCGTAAACGAAAACACAAACGGCATCGTCACCGTAAACGGCCATAGCTTTGCCGACCCCTCAAAGAAGACACAGAACACAAACTTTGCCCTTCTTGTTGCAAAGCATTTCTCATCCCCCTTCAAGGATTCAAACGGCTACGGCGAGAATATCGCCCGCCTTTCCAATATGCTTGGCGGCGGAGTTATAGTTCAACGCTTCGGCGACCTTGAGCGCGGCAGACGAAGCACCCCTCAAAGAATTGAGGAAAACACCGTTATCCCCACTCTCTCGGCAACCCCCGGAGACCTCTCCCTCGTTTTGCCAAAGAGAATTTTAGACGGTATAATCGAGATGATCTACGCCCTTGATAAGATCGCCCCGGGTATGGCAAACGACGATACTCTCCTCTACGGAGTTGAGGTCAAGTTCTATAATATGGAGGTCGAGCTTTCGGACCGTCTTGAGACTCTCCACAAGGGACTCTACGTTATCGGAGACGGTAGCGGAGTTACCCATTCTCTCTCCCACGCATCCGCATCGGGCGTTTACGTAGCAGACCTTATTGCGGACGAATTTAACGCATAATGTAAATAGTTGATTACAAAATCCTTGGAAAGGCGAGAAAAATATGAAAAGAATCGTTATTCTTGGCTGTGAAAATTCTCACGCATCCTCGTTCCTTGGCACTTTGAAAAAGTATGAGGAATTCTCGGACGTTGAGGTTATTGGCGTGTATAGCGACGAGGCGGCTCCCTGCGAGAAGCTCAAGCAGAATTACGGCACTCCCATAATGGCGGGCTATGCCGATGCTGTGGGACAGGTGGACGGAGTAGTTATCACCGCAAGAAACGGAGATAATCACTATAAGTACGCAAAGCCCTATCTTGATAGCGGCGTTCCCATTTATATCGATAAGCCTATCACCAATTCCGAGGAGGAGGCGATCGCCTTTATCGGCGAGCTAGAGCGCCGTGGCATAAGATACACAGGCGGCTCTTGCCTTCGCCACGATAATTTTGTCCGCGAGCTTGCAGAGGATCACAGATCGGAGGCAGACGGCAAGACCCTCGGCGGTGAGTTCCGCGCTCCCCTTGATTCGGCGAGCCCCTACGGCGGATTCTTCTTCTACGCGCCCCATCTCGTTGAGTCGGTTATGGTTATATTCGGCAAGGACGTAAAGAGCGTTCGCGTCTTTAAAAACGGAATAAAGACCACCGTTATTTTCAGATACGCCGATTTCGACGTAGTCGGTCTTTTCGTTGAAAATAACTACGTTTACTATGCTACCCGCCACGCCGAAAAGGCTGTTAAGGCAAGCAAGATCGCTGGCGGAGCAGGCAACGATTGGATCTACAATGAATTCAAGGATTATTATAAGCTCCTTGATGGCGGCGAAACAGGCGTGAGCCCCGAGGACTTCGTTGCTCCCGTATTTGTTATGAACGCCATCAAGCGCGCGATAGACTCTGGCAACGAGGAAGCGGTCCACGAGATCTGCTTCTGATGCCAGCCGCGCCCGCGGGTCTGAACTGAACGCGAGCTTCGCAGAACAACCGTGATTTATTTAAGCCTGGGTAAATGAGACCCGAAAATTAAAGCTCCCCTCGGGGACGGTCAATTAAGATCGCCTCTCCGAAGGGACACCTACCATAAAGCAGGTTTTACCTTCCGAAAAAGAAAAAAGGGGCTGAGTCATTAACTTAGCCTAAAAAAAGAAAAAAGCGGATGTTCTTTACCAAAAGGTATTGAGCATCCGCTTGCTTTGTTGTATAATTTAATTACCACAAAAAACCACACACAAAGCAACGAGGTTATTATA
>JAFQRL010000029.1 GCA_017410065.1 Clostridia bacterium
AAATCCTGCTTCGCAGGGTTGTATTTAGACGGATTTGATTTCATCCGAGGACTTGTCCTTGGATTTCATCTGAACGAAGTGAAGATTTCATCGTTGCCGCGCAACGATTTCATTAAACCAACAGAAAAAGAGATAACATTTTTCGGCTACGAACCGATTTGTTATCTCTTTCTGTCGTTATAAGGGTTTGGGCTTAGCCCATATTTGCGTTTGACTTGTCAAATGCGATGCTTGCACTTTGCTCAAAGTATAAATTCTCCGCTAAGAACATCACGCTTTGCTCCCGTACTTTTTGGGGTGTGGCTTCCTTTTTTTATATAACACGCTAAAGCTTCCTTTTTTTGTTTTTTATACCACAACGGCTCTGATAATGAAAAAGCCGAGAACGACAACACCGAGGGCTATTCTGTAAATACCGAAAGCCTTGAGGTCGTGGCGCGAGACGAAGGACATAAGGAATTTAATAGCAAAGAGAGATACAACAAATGATACTACCGTGCCAACGGCGAGAACGGCAAGCTCCTCAAGAGTGAAAAAGTTGCCCTTCAAGAAGAACTTCAAGACCTTAAGCCCCGATGCGGCAAGCATAAGAGGAATAGCCATAAAGAAGGAGAATTCAGCACTCGCCTTTCTGGAAACGCCCGACAAAAGACCGCCGATGAAGGTAGAGCCCGAGCGAGACGTACCGGGGATCAGGGACAAGGTTTGAAAGGCTCCTATCTTAAGAGCATCAAGGTAGGTCAGCTCCTCAACGGAATTGACTCTGAAGGTCTTGTTTTTCTGACGCATCTCAAGAATTATAAAGGCAATGCCGTAGATGATGAGAGCCGCGGCGATAACCGAATAATGCTCCATATAGGTGCTGAAGAAATCGTCAAAGGCGACCTCAATTATAAGACCCGCTATTCCCGCAGGCAAAATCCCGACCAGCACCTTAAGCCAAAGAGACCAGGTGCTTTTCTTTTCTGCCTCGGTTTTTCTCCTTGAAAATGGATTTAACTTATTAAAGAATGCGACACATACAGCCGCAATGGCACCAAGCTGAATTACGACGAAGAACATATCCTTAAATGCAGCGGATGCATTGAGGGGGAGAAATTCGTCAAACAGGATTATATGTCCGGTTGAGCTGACAGGAAGCCACTCCGTGATACCCTCGATAATACCGAGGATAAATGATTTGATTATCTCAAATATTAGCATAACTCACCTCTATTTTGCTCTTATTATATCTCCAACCTTCATAGGCTCGGAGGATCTTATATAAAAGTTCATATACGGGTGCGGAGTTGATTCAATGGGGTTGAGCTCCTCATCGAAAAGCTCAAATGATTCGATCTCTCTGCCGACCTTGCCGGGAGTCAAGAGCTCTATCTTATCATTTTGAGTCATTTTGTTTCGCTGGGTCATTTTCATAAGACCGCGTTTCTCGTCGTACTCAACGGCAACGGCAAGAAAAGCCTTGTCCTTTATATATCCGTTCGATGATGTTAGATTCGGATCGACCTTTGAATCGGAAAAATAATAGCCGCTTGCGTATTCTCTATGGCTGACAGATTCAAGCTCTGAATACCAGGCGGGGTCATATACGTAATTGCCCGAGAAGTATGAGTCGATAGCCATTTTATAGGTGTTTGTGACGACAGCTGTATAATACGAGGATTTCATTCTTCCCTCGATCTTAAAGGAATCGATACCTGCCTCAATAAGCTCGGGGATATGCTCTATCGTGCAGGTGTCTCTGCTTGACATAATAAAGGTCTCGCCGTTGACCTCCTCCACGGGCATCCTGGACTCGGGTCGCTTTTCCTCCTCGATCTCATAGCCTCTGATGGTGTAATTCCATCTGCAGGGCTGGGCGCACATACCACGGTTGCCGTCTCTATCCACAAGGTGCCCCGAAAGAAGGCATCTTCCACTATAAGAAATACACATTGAGCCGTGAATGAAGCACTCAAGCTCAAGGTCGTCGGGAATGTTTGCACGAATTGCCTTTATCTCATCAAGCGTCAGCTCTCTTGCAAGAACAACGCGCTTTGCTCCCATCCTATACCAGGCGAGGCAGGCGGCGGCACTTGTTGCATTAGCTTGGGTTGAAATATGTATCTCCATATTCGGGATCATTTCCTGAACGAGGGCGAGAACTCCAACGTCGGCTATTATCATAGCATCAAGTCCTATATCGCGAAGCTCGGAAAGATATTTTTTAAGAAGCTCATATTCATATTCACGAGGCATCGTATTCAAGGTGAGATAGACCTTCACCCCACGATCGTGGGCATATTTCACAGCCTCGCGAAGCTCTTCTACGGTAAAGTTATCAGCCGCGGCTCTCATTCCGAATATCTGACCTGCAAGATATACTGCATCTGCACCGAATAGTATAGCAGATCTCATTTTCTCGAAATTGCCTGCGGGCGAAAGAATTTCGGGTCTTTTCATTATATTCCCCTTAATTGATTGATAGAATTATTTTATCATATTCCAAGATTAAAAACAATATATATATTAGCTAATTTATAATATATAAGAATTGCGGCGTCTTTACTTCTCATCGGGGATCAGGATAATATCAAGCTCCCAGGCAGGCACACAACAAAGGCGGCGGATATATATTTTATAGAATGGATAGGTCTCCCGAAGATAATTTGTGAGATAGAATACATCGCAGCTTCTGTGATAAGCCGAGACAAGCAGCGCGGGCTTTGTGCGTCTTATAGTCTCCTCCGAGCCAACAAGCGCGGGCAGCTCAGCCCCTTCCACGTCATATTTAATGTAGTCCACATTTGACGGACTTATGCTGTCGATGGTTACAAGTGAAACGTCGCTCTCTTTATGCTCAAATGAGGCTGTTGCGCTTGCGGTGGAGTTGCGATTTCCACTGCTGAAAAATGAGCCGACCGTGTTTTCGCTCCAAGCGGCAGCATTATATGCTTTTATTGAAATATCATTTTCTGCCTCAATATATCTTAAGAGTTTCTTATAATTTCTGGTATCAGGCTCTATTGCTACCGCCGACCTTAAATTCGAAAAATAGGTCTTTGCTTCTCTCAAGGTATCGCCGTTATAAGCACCTGCATCAATGACGGTTTTTATATTTTCCTTCTCAAATAGCGAATATAGCTCTTCCCTCGTTGCCGTCTCCGAAAGATACTTCATTGAGCCTGTGAGCTTATATTTAATAACGGTGGCAAGGGTTGCTTTTGACTTATCGTCGCAAAGTGAATCATAAGCAGACATAATTTCGTTATAATGATCGTTAAAGAATTCCCGATCGAAATACTCCTCACCCGCAACAGGCATATCGGGTATTAGCATCTCGTGCTTTGAATCGATATCACAAAGCATATCCAGGACCTCTTTGCGGTTCGAAGCAAAGGACAAGAGAATGATAAAATCCGAATATTTTTCCTTTATCTCCGAGAAGGATAAAACTCTTTTGCCGTGAAAGCTATGTCCCCTGACAAATCCATCTGAGGCAAAAAAGTCGGCTATCGTTACGTTATACTTATCAAGTCTTGCTATGAGCTTATCTGCGCCGTTGCCCATTCCGTAGCAAACTATCGGTCTTGTTTCTGCCGCCAGCCTATCCCAAAGATCCTCCGTGCAAGGATAGCTCGGCAAAAGCATATCTATTTCTTTCATATTATCTCCGGCCTTAAGTAAAATGTTATAAAAAAACTAATACTCTATTGAAATTCAGAAACTGTTGTGGTAAAATAAATATATATTAAGAATAGGAAGGTTTATTTTATGGATTGTTTATTCTGTGCAATTATAAAGGGAGATATCCCCTCGAAAAAGGTGTATGAGGATGAATATTGCTATTCGTTTATGGATATTAATCCTCAGGCTCCCATCCACTGCCTTGTTGTACCCAAGGTGCACATCGCATCGGCAGATGAAATAACCGCTGAAAGCGCGCCTATTGTTGCCAAGATATTTGAGGCTATACCCAAGATCGCGGCAGAGCTTGGTCTTGCTGATGGTTACAGAGTTATCACAAACGTTGGCGAGAACGGATGCCAATCTGTTAAGCACATTCATTTCCATATTCTCGGCGGCAAAAAGCTCTCTGAAAATATGGGTTGACAGCGTACCAGATGCTCCGTGCGCCTGATCCGCTTTGTTCGCATTGCCGACCAAAAGAATAATTTAATGAGACAAAAAAGCAGGGCGCAATTCGCGCCCTGCTTTTTTGAAAGGTGGAGATCAGATCAGATCTTCTCCTTAACCTTTGCTGCCTTACCAACTCTGGAACGAAGATAGTAGAGCTTAGCGCGACGAACCTTAGCCTCGCGGAATACTACGATCTTGTCAACGTTGGGAGAATGAAGGGGGAAGGTCTTTTCAACACCAACGCCGTAGGAAACGCGTCTTACAGTGAAGGTCTCGGAGATTCCGCCGCCGTGCTTAGCGATAACGGTACCCTCGAACATCTGAATTCTTTCCTTCTCACCCTCGACGATCTTAACGTAAACCTTTACGCCGTCGCCGATGCCGAACTGAGGTACTTCGGACTTAAGCTGCTCACTTACAAAAGCCTGGATCTTTTCCATTTTTATGGCCTCCTTATAACTTCGGACGTTCGTACAGAGCATCGCAGAGGACCGTCCTGATAATTTACATACGTATATACATACGCACAGATGGAACTATTATATCACATATCACCAAAAAAATCAATAGATTTTATAAAAAAACTTAATTTTTTTGGTTATTTTTCCAAAAAAGCCTTATCCCAGATGGCATCAGAAGAATTTTTGATCCTTTCTGCATATTCCCCTATCTTACGAATCGCCTTGGAAAAATGATCGTATGCCGATCTTGTTCGATTATGAATATCACTGCCAATAGCCACGATTACTCCCGACTCAAGCCATTCATAGAGCTGCTTATTACGGAAGAAGCTACAAAGTGCCGAGGCATTGACCTGAGCCTTGGCTCCGATTTTTAAAAGCTTATTAATGTTTTCCGGATCGTACCTATCGACGTGAGCCAAAACGACGTCGATACCGCTTTTGATGATCGCCTTGACACTCTTTATATATCCCTCGGAAAATCCCGAAAAAGGAAGCTCAAGAAGCAAAGTGTCAGTGCCCGATATCAGAAGCTTATCTAAGGATGCCATTTTTTCAAGCCCCTCGCAAAGCAAGACCTCTGCTCCGAGCAGAAGCTTTGGACGAGACTCGGTGAGGCTTGAAGAAAGCATCTCAAATGCTAAAGCTCGCCTTTCAAGGAATCCATCGACAGTGTGAGAGTTAGGATAAAAATGCGGTGTTGCAATTATCCTTTTAACTCCGTGCTCTGCGGCAAGATCAAGCTGAGCCTCGGATTCGCTCACAGAATAGGAGCCGTGATCTGCGCCCGGAAGCACGTGCGTGTGGAAATCAACGATATCAAGCCTTGGTGACATAATCACTCACCGGAATAATTATTATACTTATCGCTATACTTATATTTACCGCTTGAGCTCTTAAGCTTCGCGCCTGAAAATACGGTACCGACTATCTCTGCGCCAACCTGATTCAAGCGATTGATACATTCCGCCAAAGACTTTGTGTCCGAATGGTCTGCAAAAGTTGAAATAATGTAGCCGTTAACGTAGTTGTTATACATAAGCGCATCGGTAACAAGATTTACAGGGGGAGTATCGATTATAATATAATCGAATTCACTCTCGCACTCCGCAAAGAGCTTTTCCATCATTGATGAAGAAAGAAGCTGTGTGGGCTTCAAAGACTTTGCACCGGAGGTGAGGATCGTGAGATTCTTATCCTCAAGAACTGTGAAATTCGGCTCCTCGTCAACTCCTGCAAGGAATTCGCTCAGACCGTTCTTCTCCTCGTCTATACCAAAGAGCTCGCTGATTTTGGGAGCTCTCATATCGGAATCAATGAGAAGCACCTTTTTATCCTCGGAGTTCTGGGCGATCGTTAGAGCGAGATTTGCCGACACGGTGGATTTACCCTCCGAAGGCAATGCACTTGTGACAACGAGCTTTTTACATTTATCGTCAACACCGATATAAACAATATTTGTGTAGAGCGAGCTATATGCTTCCCTTAAGGCGAAGGGCGAATTCTCATCAAGAATACCGAACTCAACGAGCTCTTCCTTTTTGCGTTTAAAAATGCTCATCTCTTCCCCTCCTTAATTATTTGATTCGGGGCGCGGAATAACGCCAAGAACAGGAATATCAAAGTTGCTCTCAAGCTTTTCCTTTGTGCGGATAACAACGTCAAATCTGGAACGAATAAACACAGCGAGATCAGAAAGAATAAAGCCGATAGCAAAGCCGATAGCAAAATTGCGAACAGAATTCTTGCTGTCGGGTCCCGACGGGATGCTGGGGCTGTCGATCCTGTCGACTCTGATGGCGTAACCCATATTTTGAACATTGCTTCTGAGAAGCTCGCCCGCAACGTCTGCTATCTCGTAGGAAAGACGCGGATCGTCGGAGGTGACCTTGAAGTAATAGCAGGTCGTTTCGCTATTGCAAAGCGAAATAGACATAGTGCTCTTTATCTGGTTTGCCGAAAGGTCGGTGCCCAGAGCGCGCTTAACGTTTTCGCAAAAATCGTTTGTGTTGATAATTTCCTTTGCGTTTGCGATCATACCCTGCATTGCAAGGATCTCGTTGGAATTAAGACCTGTGGTACTGGAATCATCGTCCTCGTAAGGAACCTTGATTACCATAAATTTTCCCGTTGTGGAATATTCATCGGCCTTGAAAAATTCGGAATATATTCCGAATGCCGCACCGAGAACTAACGAGACAATCGCGATCAACCAAAGCATCGGGCGGAAAATATCCCAAAGCTTTTTTATAGTGATCTCGTCTTTTTTTGCGTTCATAATAGCCTCACCTTTTATAAATATTTCAAGAGATAGTGCTTATATTACCGACGACGGTCAGGGTGCTGCGGATCCGCCTCACTCTGACCGTATGGGTTTTCTTGATCAACTGCGGAAATATTAGTCTGCCGCTCCAACGGAGGACTTGGACTCAAGATTCTGCTTAAGACCGTTATTCATAATTTCTTCAGTCCAGACGTCTCTTGTGCTATCGTTGCAGAAGTACGCCTTGAAAACGTCTCCCGTATATTCAAGAGCCATTTTATAAACGAGCTCTGTCTTCTCGGGGACAACAACGCCGTCTACGATATCGAAGTGAATGTTCTCAACACCGTAAAGGAGAAGGTTTCTCATCTTAACGTCGGAATTAAAGAGATAAATGATCTCCATTGCAGCACTTACGTTTTCTGTGCCGCTAAGCACTCCGAAGCCCGACTCGGCAACCTCTGCCTTCGTGATAACGGGATAGGAAAGAATGTTGCAGATATATCCGTCCTCTGCATAGGAGAATCTATCCTCGTACATCTTGCCTGTTACGACCTTTATAACCTCATCCGCGCTTGTTACGGGAAGCTTTGATGCGTTCGCATCAATAATACCCTGAAGCTCTGCCTTGAAGGAATCGAAGCTTTCTTCGGAATTGATGGTTGCGCTGAGCTGATCCTCGTTATAGTTAAGAAGCTCGCAGACTATGTTTCTATTGATAAGGATATAGTCGTAGGTGCCCATAACGCGGTTATTGGGAACGAAGTAAAGACGATCTTCAACGGTTGCTGATTCACCCTCGCCAACAGTTACCTTATCGCGGGCAACCTCAAGGAGGTGGGGGTTGGTCTTATTGAAGGATGCGTTAAGAGTTGCGAAGCCGTACTTTTTGATAAGAGCCTCGTCTGCAAAATATCCGTTAAGATCGGCAAGCTTCTCGGAAGCTACCATAGACTCAAGCATTGCAAGGCTATTGATAAGAACGATACCGTCATTCTTATCCGCAATTGTTGCCTCGTAATCGGCTGCCTTGCAGAACTCGATATTAAGAGTTGTGTTGAAGTTTTTATTTGTTCTGTCGTTGAGGTACTGCTGGATCTTATCCTCAACCGTGCCTGTGGTGGAATTCGCAATATCGCCTTCGGTGATTATGTAGAGGGTGAGATCGACCTCTTCAAGCACTGTGGGCGTATAGTTTATCCTATCCTTTTCCTTCTCTGCTTCAGAGATAATGTCCTCCTCGCAGGATGCGAGAGCAAATACGGACATAATCAAGCAAAGGACCAAGCAAATAATTCTTTTGATTTTCATCGCCTTATGAGAACCTCCGATGGTTAGTTTACCTAAATAGTTTACTATATTATTTTATAAAAGTCAAGTCTTTTTTTATTAACAAAATATTTTGGACTAAATATAAAGCAAATCGCACAAAACAGTTCGCGGATTTTTGTGCACATTTACCGTCGAATTTAGTTGGAAAGATAATCCTTGAGTGTTTTGGAGCGAGAAGGATGGCGAAGCTTGCGAAGAGCCTTTGCTTCGATCTGCCTGATACGCTCTCTTGTTATCTCAAATTTCTTACCAACCTCCTCAAGGGTTCTGGGTCTGCCGTCCTCAAGACCGAATCTGAGCTTGATAACGTTAGACTCGCGGGGCGTGAGTGTATTGAGTATAGCGAAGAGCTGCTCTCTGAGCAAGGAATAGGATGCACTGTCGGAGGGAGCGGGAGATTCGCTGTCCTCAACAAAATCACCGAGGTGGCTATCCTCCTCCTCACCGATGGGAGTTTCAAGAGAGACGGGGTCCTGAGCGATCTTCATAATGTCGCGTACCTTATCTGCGGTCATACCGAGAGCCTCTGCGATCTCATCCGTGGTGGGCTCTCTGCCGAACTCCTGAAGAAGCTGACGGGCGGTCCTTGATACCTTATGGATCGTTTCAACCATATGAACAGGGATCCTGATGGTTCGTGCCTGATCTGCAATAGCGCGGGTGATCGCCTGACGGATCCACCAGGTAGCATAGGTGGAGAACTTATAGCCCTTGCTGTAATCAAACTTCTCAACGGCCTTGATAAGACCGAGGTTGCCCTCCTGAATAAGATCAAGGAAATACATTCCCTTTCCAACGTGACGCTTCGCTATGCTGACAACGAGACGAAGGTTAGCCTCAATAAGCTCGTTCTTTGCATCCTTATTACCGATGGTGATCTGCTCGGCAAGGTAGGTCTCGCGCTCGGGAGTGAGAAGCGGGATCTTTCCTATCTCCTTGAGATACATACGGACGGGATCGTCGATCGCAAGTCCCTCCTGAAGGAAGAACTTGTCCATATTTTCGGTTGCATCATAAGAGCGGGCATCCTGCTCAATTTCCTTGAATTCGTCGTTATCAAGCTCGTCGGGCGAGGCGGAATCAAGATCCGATTGAGAGATATCGTAATCGATATCCTCAAGTGCCTTCATAATGTCTGAGCCACCGATGCCGTCATTTTTAGAATCAATAAAATCGTTCACATCAATCTTATCTCTGCTCATTTTAAAATAACCTTCCTTTTTTAAGTCTCTGTTTTTCTCTTATCTCGGAGAACGGCGTAGAGTCCTTCGAACGTATTGGTTTTCTGATTTGTCTTTTTTGAAACGGATTTTTTCAAGGATGAGATTGCCTCTTCAAGAACGGCGGTGCCGTTATCCGTGAGCTCCATTCGCTTAAGCTTCATCTTCACGAGCCTGCCGAACTCATCTGCGGTGAATGCTTCTCCTATACAGGAAAGATCGTCTCCGCCGTTTTGATACTGCTCCTTGAAGTATTTAAAGAAGCGGCGGTTGAGCTCTGTTACAAAATCATCCTCTGTGAGTATGTCCGATTCAAATACGTGCTTTCTGTGCTCGGGGAAAATATAGAGAAGTCCGATCACAGTCTCCTCGTTTTTTGCAGCCGCAGGAGCCTTCATAAAGTCGGGGTTGACCTTATCGGAATATCCGATAGCGTTTTGCTTGAACTTGTTTGACTCCTCTTTTTTGCGAGCCTTCATATTTTTTGATATAATTCCGTCTACGTCAAGCTTCACGCTTTTGGGATCAACGTCAAGCTTTTTAGCAATTATACGAATATAAATATCTCTTTCTGCCGAAGAATATGTCTCGGAAATAAGTTTTTCCAGCTCGTGGAGAGCTTTTATTTTATCCTGTGGAAGCTCAAGATCGTATTTTGCGAGAATTGTTTCCGAATTATGCTCAAATCTTGTTTTTGTGTTCTTTAGAAGCTCGGCAAACTTATCCCTGCCGTTAGCCTTGATATATTCGTCGGGGTCTTTCGCTCCGGGGATACGCAATATTGCGACCTCAACGTCAACCTCGTTCAAAAGAGTTATAGCTCTTTGAGCCGCCTTCTGCCCTGCTTCGTCCGCATCATAGGACAGAATGACCTTCTTGGTGTATCGGCTGATCATTCTTGCCTGCTCGGGAGTGATCGCCGTGCCGAGAGTGGCAACGGCATTGGTGAAGCCTGCGGAGTGCATTGTAATAACGTCCATATAGCCCTCGCAAAGGATCAGCGATTCCTTGCAGGCGTGTCTGGCAAAATTAAGCGCGAACAAATTCCTTGACTTTTTGAAAACAGGAGTGTCTGAGGAATTCTTATATTTGGGCTTTGAATCGTCCATCACTCTGCCGCCGAAAGCGATTACGTTGCCCGAAACGTCTATGATCGGGAACATAACTCTATTTCTGAATGCATCGTAATAGGTTCCGTGCTCACTTTTTCCGCAAAGGAAACCTGCAACAAGCTCCTCGTAGGAGTAACCTTTTTTCCGCATATAATCGGAAAACATATCAAAGCTGTTAGGTGCAAATCCAAGTCCAAAATGCTTGATAAAGCCCAATGAAAGACCGCGCTTAACCGTGAAATATTCAAGAGCGGCGCGAGCCTCGGGGGTGTTATCAAAGAGTCTTTGGCTGAAATAGATGGCGGCATCCCTGTTCATTTCAAACATACGAGAGCGCTCAAACCTCGGCTTTTGCTCGTAGCCGACACCGCGCTCCTCCCGTACAATAGTTATACCCGCTCTGTCTGCCAAAAATTCAATGGCATCCCGATAATCAAGATTTTCCTTTTTCTGAATGAAGGTGATAACGTTCCCTCCGACTCCGCAGCCGAAGCAATAAAAGCTGTTATCGGCGGGATACACTGTGAAAGACGGAGTTTTTTCGCTATGGAAAGGACAAAGTCCTTTAAGATTTGAGCCTGCTCTGCGAAGCGTGACGTAGCTGCCGATAACGGTTTCCGCGTCGTTTCTTAAGAGCACCTGCTCTATGGTTTCTCTGCTGATCACTCATATCCCTCCTTTCTTCATCTTTAATATACGAGCGAGATATCAAAAACACTTTTAAAAATCAAACTTTTCCGACAAAATATTTATTTTCGCTCTTCCGGAGGTCGCCTCTCTGATATTATCCTCCAGTTTTTCCAGATCGGACTTCGGGAGCTTACCGATGACCGTGACTCCCTCGGAGTATACTGTGTCCTCCGTTCTGAAGCCGCACTCGGCGAGCACCGAGGTGATCCTTCCGTGGTCGGAATAGCCGATCGAAACCGAGAGCTCGGTGTAGATATCGTATCTGATTATTTCAGCGGAATTCAATGCGCCGATGGCGGCAGAGGTATACGCCTTAACGAGACCACCCGTGCCAAGAAGGGTGCCGCCGAAATATCTCGTAACGACTATTACGGTGTCTGTGACTCCGTTTTTACGTATCGCGTCAAGCACGGGCATACCTGCCGTACCCTGGGGCTCCCGATCATCCGTGAAGCGCATAGTGGAATTTTCTCTCAAAACATATGCATAGACGTGATGACGTGCATCCGGATATCTTTTCTTAACTCTTTCGATAAAGGCAAGAGCCTCAGCTTCCGTGGATACGGGCGCAGCTTCGCCGATGAAAATTGATTTTCTGTCCTCGTATTCAAAGCTTGAAGGGTGCTTAACGGTTATATAGCTTTGCACGTCTTACACCTCCTCTGCAATGTATTTTCCATACACGCCCCTGCCCTTTTCGTCAAGTATTGCGACAACGCGAATGCCGTCATCTGCATAATCCACGCTCTCTACGGTGTACTGATCGTAGAGCGCGCTGAGGGCGGATTGACGCTCGTACGGTATAACGAGAAGATATTTTTTCTTGAATTTTTTTATTTCCTGCTCGATAAGTGCGAGAAGTCTGTCTATTCCCTCGCCTGTTACACCCGAGGTCGCAACGCACCCCTCCGCCTGCTCTGTTATAGGCTCGGAGAGCTTATCGCATTTATTGTAAACGTATATAACAGGCTTACCCGATGCACCAAGCTCCTCGACAACAGACTCTGTTACCTTAATGTGCTCGGGCACCTCGCTATCGGTTATATCCGAAACGATCAGCAAAATATCGGCATAGACCACCTCGTCAAGAGTGGATTTGAACGCCTTGACAAGATGATGAGGCAGCTTACGGATAAAGCCGACGGTGTCGGTGAGAAGCACAGTCTCGCCCGATGGCAGCTCAAGCTTTCTCGTTGTGGCGTCAAGTGTGGCAAAAAGCTTATCCTCGGAGAGGACGCCCGCGCCTGTCATTGCATTAAGGAGGGTGGATTTACCTGCGTTTGTGTAACCCACAAGCGCGACCTTCGGCAAGCCGCTTCGGTCTCTTTGCGAGCGCATAACCGCTCGGTTGCGTTCCATTTCCTCAATTTTCTTTTCCAGCTGATTTACCTTTTCCTTAAGGTGACGGCGATCGCTTTCAAGCTTGGATTCTCCCGGACCTCTTGTTCCGATACCTCCGCCGAGCCTTGAAAGTTCCTTTCCCTTACCCATAAGGCGTGGGGCGGAATACTTAAGCTGGGCAAGCTCGACCTGGAGCTTTCCCTCACCGCTCTCTGCGTGGAGAGCAAATATATCAAGAATAAGCATACTGCGGTCGATAACTCGAACGTCGCAGGCAATATCCTCTTCAAGATTTCTGATCTGTGCGGGAGTAAGCTCAAAATCAAATATAATAAGCTCGGCTTCACCGCCGCGACACATCTCGGCTATCTCCGCTACCTTGCCGCTGCCGATACAGGTTCTGGGGTCGAAGCTATCCTTGATCTGTATAACTCTTGCATAAACAGTTCCGCCCGCGGTGTCAAGAAGTCTTTCAAGCTCGTTCAAAGAACGCTCGCACTCCTCAACGTCACTACCGCGCTCGGCTATTCCAACGAGAATAGCTCCCTTGGCAGTTTTTTCTTCCATTTTCGAGTCCTCCGATGAAACAAAAAGAGCGAAGGGTTTATTCCTACGCTCTTTTAATACAAAGATTACTTGTTATTAGCTGCAGCAAGACGCTTCTTGAACTTATCAAGACGACCGCCTGCATCAACGAACTTCTGCTTACCTGTATAGAAAGGATGGCACTTGGAGCAGATTTCAACGTTGAGATCGCCCTTAACGGAGTGAGTCTGAACGGTTGCACCGCATGCGCACTTAATGGTAGCCTCTTTGTATTCGGGATGTAATCCTGCCTTCATTTTAACACCTCTTTACATTTAGCATTTTTATTACGCCCTATTATAACATATATTTTTTATTTTTGCAATACCTTTTTCAAAAAATTCGAATTTTTTTCAGAAAAGTCGCTACCAAATATTTCTTTTCCAAATAATTATATCTTTTCTTCGATTTTTTTACGCAGAGAGCTCATTATTTTCTTTTCAAGCCTTGATATATAGCTTTGCGATATTCCAAGTGCATCGGCAACCTCCTTTTGGGTAAGCTCTGCTCCTCCCGAAAGTCCGTACCTCATATCTATTATTATCTTTTCTCTTGGGTCAAGAGCCGAAACCGCCTCAAGAAGTATTCTTTTTTCCTCGTCCTCCTCCATCTTCCTTGATACCACGTCGCTGTCGCTTCCAAGCACGTCGGACAGAAGAAGTTCATTTCCGTCCCAATCAACGTTCAAGGGCTCGTCGATGGAGATCTCCCGCCGCTTTGACGATCGCTTCCTTATAAACATCAGTATTTCATTTTCGATGCACCTTGATGCGTAGGTCGCAAGCTTGATCTTTTTATCCGAATTAAAGCTTGTGACCGCCTTCATAAGACCTACGGTACCGATGGATATCAGCTCCTCAATATTTGCGCCCGTGTTTTCAAATCTTTTCGCTATGTATGCAACAAGCCTGAGATTATGCTCTATCAGCGCATCCCGAGAGCTTAGCTCATCGATCGTCTCAAGCATTTTTTCCTCCTCCTCGTGAGAAAGGGGCGGCGGTAGTGTTTCGCTACCGTTTATGTAATAGATCTCCTTTGGCTTTTTTCTTGAAGATAGCCATTCCTTTATTCTCTTGAATATTGATATTTTGGGTTTATTTCCTGACATCGCAAATTGCCGAAGCGGGCACCAAAAGGCTGTACCCGCCAAAGCTTCCTCCCTCCCTGTCGATCGCAAGCACGGCCTTTATTTCTTCCTTTTTGTCTTTATTCTGTAAAGTGACCCTATCCGGGCGTACCGCAACAAGCACTCTTGTTCCGCCAACGGAGGATATGGGGATCAGCCTTATTCTTTTTCTTGCCTCATAATCCAGAAGATCCGGGTCCTTAAGCTCTATTATCTCATTCGGTATAAGCTTCCGTGCGTCAGCCTCCTTTATCAGCATAACGGGAGACTTATCCATTGGATCGGTTGCAAGATTGGCACTGTCTATAAGTGCATCGGCAGAATAATGCTTGCCAAGAAATTCTATTTCTACCTTGGCACACCCTGTGCCTACCCTGCCCGCAAAAAACGCTACTATCATTTTAAATACTCCGATTGAAAATAAAACTCCTATTGCAAAAAGGAGAAGTCTTCTGTTTACTCCTGCTTCAAGCGCACCTGCAACACTATCTCCTATAAGTCCCTCAAATATTCCAAAAAGGAAATTAACTCCTCCTCCAAGAAGCGCGCAAAACACAAGAAAAGCGAGAGCAAATCTTACTTTTCTTCCAAGGCTGATACGCCCCGCCGACACAAGACAAACGACAACAGGACCAATAAGCGAAGCAAAAAGCTTCAATATTATTATATCGGGCAAAAGCACCGTGATAACAGCACAAAGTGCACCAACAAGCGCGCCGAGAAGCAATTTACCTTTTGTTATTTTAACACAGGTAAGCTTGGATGCAAAATATATTGCAAGCGTATCAACCGTAAGGTTTATAAGAAAATACACATCTATGTATAAAGTTCTCACCTTTGCTCTCCCTGAAATATAATCTTTCTTCACGCAACTTTTTGAATAAAAATCTTTTCCCGTTGCCTTATGCTGTCACGTATCTGTGCAAGTAAAATACGCTCCCTGCCGCCTGCAATTTTATTTTAGCATAAGGCGAGCGCGTTTATTGTCGTTTTTAAGATACACAAAATATTTTTCTTCGCCCACGATAACTCAAAAAAGCGAATACAAAATAAAAAGCCCCGCAAGAGATCGGGGGATCACCCTCACACATCTCTCGGGAGCTTTTCGGTTTATGTTTAGTTTTCTTTGACGATATACAGAGCCGATCGGGATTTAATCCTTGGGAAGCATTTTCTCAATGGAATCTGCGCAGCTTTCAAGATAGTCTCCCTCAAAGAGCTCTATAACGCCCTTGTCGCAAAGTGCGGCAAGCTCGGGATCGATGGGGAGCTTTGCGAGCACCTCGGTGCCGTGAGCTTCGGCAAGCTTTTCAATATTGCTCTCGCCGTATGGCTTGATGACCTTGCCGCAATCGGGGCAAAGGATATAGCTGTAATTCTCAACAAGACCAAGCACCTTAACGTCCATAAGAGCCGCCATATTCACAGCCTTCTCAACTATCATAGAAACGAGAGACTGCGGGCTGCTAACGATAATGATGCCGTCAAGAGGAAGGCTTTGGAAAACCGTGAGAGGAACGTCGCCTGTTCCTGGAGGCATATCAACGAACATATAGTCAACGTCGTTCCATACGACCTCGCTCCAGAACTGTTTAACGGTGCCTGCAATAACAGGTCCGCGCCAAACAACAGGCTTTGTCTCGTCGTCCATAAGAAGGTTTACGCTCATTACCTCAATTCCTGTTCTGGTCTGAGGAGGAAGCATACCAAGCTCGGTGCCCTCAACACAGCCGCATCTGAGACCGAACGCCTTGGGAATAGATGGACCTGTGATATCTGCGTCAAGTATTGCGGTCTTATATCCTCTGCGGCGCATAGTTACCGCGAGCATAGACGTGATAAGCGACTTGCCGACACCGCCCTTTCCGCTGACGATACCGATAACTCTCTTTACGTTGCTCGCCTTGTTCTGAGGCTCAAGCAAGGATGCTTTAGAGCACTTTTGAGAACACGTGGAGCAATCGTGAGTACATTCTGCCATAATTTATATCTCCTTTTTGTGAATTTATATGATTTCAAGAGCGATATCTCCATCCTTCACAAGAAGAGATATTCCGCTGATGTCCTTGCCGTAGCCGTCAATCATAACGTTTGCCAGCTTGTCCTCAATTGAGGTTTCGATAAATCTGCGCATATTTCTTGCGCCGTACTTTTCGGAATAGGAGCTATTTGCAACGAAGGAAAGAACCTCGTCGTTCCAAACAAGCGAGATGCCCTTCTCCCCGAGGTGCGCTTTAAGCTTTGAGAGCATTATTGCCGCTATTCTCTCAAAGTCAGCCTTATCAAGATGGCGGAAGGTGATGATCTCATCGACTCTGTTAATAAACTCGGGGCGAAGGAAGCTGCCGAGAGCGCGGAGAGTCTTTTCCTTTGAACGCTCCTCGCGCTTTTCCGCAAAGCCCGAAATAGCCGAGGATGTCTCGGAGCCGGCGTTGGTCGTCATAATAATAACGGTGTTTTCAAAATTTACCTGTCTGCCCTGCGCATCGGTGATCTTTCCGTCGTCAAGCACCTGAAGCAGAATGTTGAGAACGTCGGGATGCGCCTTTTCGATCTCGTCAAAGAGAACGACAGAATAAGGTCTGCGCCTTATCTTCTCGGTTAACTGACCAGCCTCGTCGTAGCCCACGTATCCGGGAGGGGCTCCAACGATCCTGGAGACCGAATGCTTCTCCATAAACTCGGACATATCGAGCCTGATGAGAGACTCGGGTTGCTTGAATAGATCCTCTGCAAGCACCTTAACAAGCTCGGTCTTACCAACGCCTGTGGGACCCGCGAAGATCATTGAAACGGGATTCTGGCGATACGAAACGCCTGCGCGCTTTCTTCTTATAGCACGGACGACCGCATCAACAGCCTCCTCCTGACCGACGATCCTTGCGGTGATCCGCTCTCGAAGGCCGTTCAGCTCACCGATCTCGCCAACGCTGAGCTCGGATGCGGGAATGCCTGTCCAGATCTCAATGACCTTAAGAAGATCCTGGGTCGTCAGCCTCAGCTCGTCTGCAACGGGAGCAATTATCTTCTGCCTTGTTTCAAGCCTTATACGCTCGGACTTAAGATCTGCAAGAGCCTTGTAATTTTCCTCGGTCTGCCCCTCGGGTGCTTCGGTTTTGGATTCAAGCTCTGCGCTCAGAGCCGAGATATCGGCAAGGCGTTTTTCATTTTTGCGCTTTTCGTTAAGCTCGGGGCAAGAGAGTGCCGCCTTTGCGCACGCCTCGTCTATAAGGTCTATTGCCTTATCGGGAAGGAATCTATCGGTTATATATCTTTCCGAAAGGATAGCCGCCGCTCTTGCGACCTCGTCGGATACCTCAACCGAATGGAAGCCCTCGTAATACTTTTTTATTCCCTTGATAATATCAACGGTATCCTCAACAGAGGGCTCCTCGACCTTCACAGGCTGGAATCTGCGCTCAAGCGCGCTGTCCTTTTCGATATTCTTCCTGTATTCCTTAAGGGTGGTTGCGCCGATAACTCTTATTTCTCCGCGAGAGAGAGCCGGCTTAAGAAGGTTTGCCGCGCTCATAGAGCCGTCGGAGGTCTCACCTGCTCCTGCGATATTGTGGACTTCGTCTATCATAAGGATAATATTCCCTGCCGCCTTGATCTCCTTAAGGAGGCCGAGCACGCGGGATTCAAACTGTCCTCTGAACTGAGTGCCCGCAACGAGCGCCGTTAGATCAAGCTGCCAGAGCTCAAAGCCCGAAAGAACCTCGGGGACCTTCCCCTCAACGATCCTCACGGCAAGCTCCTCGACTATTGCGGTTTTACCGACACCCGGCTCACCGATGAGACAGGGATTATTCTTTTGCCTACGGCAAAGTATCTGGATTATACGGTCGATCTCCCTATCTCTGCCGATAATACGGTCGATCTTTCCTGCCGCCGCCTTTGCATTAAGGTTGGTGCAGTAGGTGGAAAGCAGCTTTCTTGATTCATCCTGTCCGCCTTCGCCCGACTTCTTTTTCTTGGGTGCACTCTTGCCGCCTCCCATACCCATTCCGCCGAAAAGCTCGCCGAGATTGAGAGTGGGAACTTTGCCCTCGTCGCCGTCGTCTGCTTCAACGAGGCCGTTTTCCATTATGCTGTCTATTTCAGCATTCATTCCCTGTATCGCTTCCTCGTCAATACCCATACGCTTGAGCATATCGTCAACGGGACGGATACCCAGCTCGGAGGCGCAGGAAAGGCAGATGCCCTCGTTTATTGATTTTCCGTCCTCAAGACGGGTGATAAAGACCATAGCAGGTCTTTTTTTACATTTAGCACAAATCTGAAATTTCATTCAAAACACCTATGAAATATAAACTGAATCAGCCTTAAAAGCTCAAAAGAAGCTCTATCGGACTGTAATTTTTAAAGAAGCCATAGACAAAGCTTCCGTCAAACTCCGCAAAATACGGATTTTCCGCACACAGCGGAGAATGGAACACAAGCTCAAGTATTGCCACGAGCGACCATATTATTATAGCCGAGAACAGGAAGCCGCAAAGCGTTCCTATAAGCTTATTCACAGCACCGACCACGCCGCCCTTCAAGCAGCGGTCAATGATCCTGAATAGTATGGCAATGAGAAGCTTTGAGATAAAATAGAGTATCACCGCCGCAATAGCAACGGCAATAATATTGATAACGGGATCTGCAAGGGTCTGTGCGATAGCATCGATGACCGCGTGACCGCTATCCTCCGCGCCCTTTGCGACCTCCTCAACGTCGACCCCCGCAATACCTGCCGCCATCTTAAGGACTGTCGGGAGCTCAGAGGAGACGTTGGATTCGTTCAAGCCCTCGCAGTTTTCGTAGAGATATTCCGAAACGTAGCCCGTTATGGGCTCGTCTATCACGGGCTTGACCACCGCCTCACCAAAGGATGCGCAGCAGCTGACGGTTATGGCTATTGCCGCAAAAACCTTAACGGGCTTTGCCGCAAGCCTGACAAATCCGCGGCGGAATCCGAAATAAATGCCGAAAAGCAATATTGCAATGATCAAGACGTTTAAAATTATGTTCAGTGCCATTTGCCGCTCCTTTCGTTCTCAGACAGTATAGCCATCGCGAGCCCATAAGGCATTCACGAGGTCAGCAAGAAACATTATAATATAAAATCTTGGATAAGTCAATAGCGATCACTTCAAAACAACGTTTTCTGGTGAAAACATTTCGCCAAGCTTCTCAATAAGCTTATCGGTTGCATCAACGCTTGCGCCGCGCATCGCAGAATACTTTTTAGTTGAAGCATCGAAAAGCACCACCTGAGTTTTTCCTCTGTTCAACATTGCGATCCTGCTGAGCACTTGTATTCTTTTATCCTCAAGGCTTGGCACCTTGATATAAAGCCTTCTACTTGCAAGAGCCGCCTCTGCCGCTCTGCTGTCGTGATCACTGTTTGAAATAAGAAGCTCCGCGGAGGATAGAAGAATCTTCGGGTCCTCACCCTCCTCCGTGCTGACCGTTCCCTTCACGCAGATCGCAAGGTCGTCTGAGAGGATGCTCGCAAACTGCTTATAATTTTTTGCAAAAACAATTACCTCTATTTCGGAGTATCTGTCCTCAAGGCGAAGGAACGCCATAGTGTCTCCGCTCTTTGTGAGCTTTGTGCGCTTTCCGCTGACAAGTCCTGCCACGGTGACACTTGATCTATCCTTATATTTACCATCCGGATTTTCCGCTCCCTCATCCGAAAGGGATTGAATGATCTCGGATATACTGTCGGGCTCAAGCTCGGCTATATGCTTGCTGTAATCGTCTATCATATGGCCAGAGAAATACATTCCCGAGCTTTCCTTTTCAAGCAAAAGAAGCTCTCTCATAGGAAATTCGGGTAGGTTGGGGTAGGAATATCCGCAGGATGAGCCGCCTGCCGAGCCGAGAGAAAAGAGGTCCATCTGCCCCGAAATATTATTTCTCGATCTATCGTGCTCGGAATCGATAATTCCTTCGTAGCAGCTCATAAGCGAGCTTCTGGTTATACCGAGAGAATCGAAAACTCCGCACTTTATCATAGATTCGACGGTGCGCTTATTGATCTCCGAGCCGATCATTCTTGAAACGAATTCGTCAAAGCTTTTAAAGATTGATTTATTGCGCTCAGATAAAAGTGAAGCAACGAAGGTGCGCCCAACGTTCTTTATTGCAAGGAGCCCGAATCTGATATTTCCGTCAACGACCGTGAATGCCTCGCGGCTGACGTTGATATCGGGAGAAAGCACCGATACACCGAATTTCTGGGCATCGGCTATATATTCCTTCACCTTGGCGGGGCTATCAAGCACGCTGGTGAGAAGTGCCGAAAAATACTCTGCGGGATAATGAGTTTTAAGATACGCCGTTCTATACGAGATAATGCCGTACGCCGTGGCGTGGCTCTTATTGAATGCGTATTTTGCAAAGCCTACCATATCCTCAAAAACAGCCTCGGCATCCTCCGCCGACACACCGTTAGCAACGCATCCGCGAACAAAATCCTCCCGCTCTGCCTGCATAGCCTCGGTCTTTTTCTTGGACATAGCACGGCGAACGTTGTCCGCCTTCGCATAGGAATAGCCCGCGAGAAGCCTGCATATCTGCATAACCTGCTCCTGATATACGATGCATCCGTAGGTCACGTCAAGTATGGATGCAAGAGCGGGGATCTTATATTCTATTGCGGCTTCTCCGTGCTTTCTTGATATGAAGGTGTCTATCGAATCCATCGGACCCGGGCGGAAAAGCGCAACACAGGCTATGATATCCTCAAGACAGGTGGGCGAAAGCTTTGATAAGACCTGCTTCATTCCGCCCGATTCAAGCTGAAATACTCCGTCGGTTTGCGCGTTGCAAAGAAGACGGAAGGTCTTTTCATCATCAAGGGGAATTTTATTCAGATCGAAATCAGGAATCCTTTTGCGAATGGATGAGACCGCATCGTGAATGACCGTGAGATAGCGAAGACCGAGGAAATCGAACTTCACAAGACCCAGCGCCGCATCCGTATTCATATCAAATTGCGTAACCACGCCTGTGCCGCTATAAGAAAGCGGAACGTATTCGTAGGTGGGCTTCTCTGTTATAACGACGCCTGCGGCGTGGGTCGATGCGTGGCGAGGCATACCCTCAAGCTGCATACTCACGTCAAGAAGGTGCCTTACCTCCTCGTCCTCCCGATAGAGCTTTTTAAGCTCGGAGGTTGCGAGAGCGTCCTTGATGCTTGAGCACTCACGGGAGATAAGCTTTGCGACCGTGTCCACTCTGCTGTAAGGCATATCCAATGCTCTGCCCACGTCACGAACTGCGGCACGGGCGGCAAGAGTACCGAATGTCACGATCTGCGCCACCTTGTCCTCGCCGTATTTTTCTTTAACGTATTCTATAACCTCCTCACGGCGGTTATAGCAAAAATCAATATCGAAATCGGGCATTGATACTCTTTCGGGATTAAGAAATCTTTCAAAGAGCAGATCAAATTCCAAGGGATCAACATCGGTTATGCCGATCAGAAAGGCAACAAGGCTACCAGCACCCGAGCCTCTGCCCGGTCCGACGGGTATATCGTGGCTTTTCGCGTAGGAGACGAAATCGCTGACGATCAGGAAATAGGCGTTGAAGCCCATAGTGTCGATGACAGAAAGCTCATACTCTATTCTTTCCGTGTAGACCTCTTTATTATTCTTGCCGAAGGTAATTCTACTCTCGCGGATTTTATTTTCAAAGCCGCAGTATGCGTTGGCGCGCAGGGTCTCCTTATGAGACTTCCCGTCGGGAGAGGTGAAATCGGGCAGATGAAGCTTATCAAATTCAAAATCAAAATTGCACTTCTCCGCTATCTTGACCGTATTTTCGATAGCCCCCTCAAAGCCCCCGAAAAGCACGCGCATTTCAGAGGTGGACTTATAGTAGTAATCATCGGTTTCAAAGCCGAAGGGTCTTCCCTCTGCGACCGTATTTCCCGTTTGGATGCACATAAGCGTCGCTTGCATATCCGCATCGGTGCGCTCAAGATAGTGAACGTCGTTTGTGGCGACCATCGGTATACCCAGCTTTTCGCTGATCTTCTTTATACCGTATGCCGCCTTGCGCTCGTCATCCATTCCGTGATTCTGGACTTCGAGATAGAAATCCTCACCGAATATTTCTTTGAGCTCCTCTGCCGCCGCCTCTGCCTCTGCCATAGATCCCGAAAGAATAAGCTGGGGTATCTTTCCAGCTATACAAGCCGAAAGAGCCACAAGACCCTCGCTGTGAGCACGGAGAAGCGCCATATCGATTCGCGGACGGGAATAAAAGCCGTCGATAAAGCTTCGGGAGACCATATAGCAAAGATTACGGTATCCGATCTTATTTTTGCAAAGCAAAATAAGATGATTGCCCGAGGAATCCTGCTTTCCCTCCTTGAGATGCATTCCTCTCGGCGCAACGTATACCTCGCATCCTATTATGGGCTTCACGCCCTTTTTCTTAAGCGAATTGTAAAATTCGACCGCACCGTACATAACGCCGTGGTCGGTTATTGCAACGGCATCGTGCCCCTCCTCTATCGCTTTATCCGCAATTTTGGAAATTCTTGCGGCGCCGTCAAGAAGGCTGTATTCGGTGTGTAAATGTAAATGTACGAAATCTCCCATTAAGCCTCCTCCTTGCGCTCGTGTTTTTTCAGTATCTGCTCGCCAAGCTCAACGATCTTCTTAAGCCTGTGCGAAAGCCCCGGCTTTGATATTGCGGGGACTGCAATTGCCGCAAGCTGAGCCAAGGAAAGATCGGGGTATTCAAGCCTCAACCTCGCCGTTGCCTCAAGCTCGTCCGGCAAAACGGAGAGCAGATCGTTTTCCTCAAGCGCTCTTATAACGAGAAGCTGAGGCTTTGCGGCATTGACCGCACGTAATATATTATTGGTCTCACAATTTGCAACGCGCATCGCGTTCTTTCTTATCTCGCCCTCAACCTTTGCATCCATAAGGATAAACATCGCTTTATTAAGACCTGCAAAACCGCAGAAATCCTCTATATCCGCGCTGTTTTTAAAATAAACGACTCTCTCGTTCTGCTTATCGGAAATACGGGGAGTGAGACCAAGCTCGGAGAAAAATGCGGCAACATACTCGCACCTATCGCCGAGGGAAAATTCAAGTGAATATTGAGCTTTGGGATCTGCTATTCTGCCCGACGCCAGAAAAATACCTCTCAAAAAAGAGCCGAGACAGGTGTCGCATTTATTCGCGAAAAGCTCTGTTTTATCTAAATTAAAAAGATATTTTGCGGCAGACTTCGATTTGAACTTTATTAACACACGTCTTCCGCCAACTGTTGAGGTTGTAATTTCCGTTCCCTGACCGTAGAACTCGGATATCAAGCGCGCCAAAAAGTCGGCGACATCGCGCATCTCAACAGATATCTCTATATGCTCGTCCGAGGTCGACCCCTTTGAGATGAGAGCGCCTGTTAAAATTGCTCTTCTGCAACAGGAGGACTTATATTGCTGATTAATTACGTAGGATTTCTGTTCGGATGAAAAAGACACTTTGTCCTCCTTTCTTATAGTTCAGGTGGGTAAAAAAATACTGCAAAAAAACGTTTAGACTAAATGCCAAATTAAAATATAAACCGTATAACGGATCACAAACTGAAATATTCGGATCACACGAATCTGATCTCGGGCTCAAGCATAACGGAAAATTTTTCAAAAACCGCCTTTCTGGCAAGATAATAAAGTGCTATATAATCGGCGGCGGTCGCTCCTCCGAGATTTACTATAAAGCCCGCGTGAGCTTCGGATATCGCCGCTCCTCCAATAACGTGTCCCTTCAGTCCGCAACGCTCGATCATCTCACCGGCATACCCACGGACAGGTCTTTTGAAAACACTGCCGAGAGACGGAACACCGTGAGGCTGGGACTCAAGCCTTTTTTGCAAAAACAGGTCCATTTTTTCCTTGATAAGCCTTGGCTGCTCGGGCTTCAATTTCATTTTGCAAGCCAAAATTACCTCACCGCTGTGGGAAAATCTTGAATTGCGGTAGGAAAAATCGCAGGCATTATTATATACGATTTGAAACAAACCGTTTTCACCTATCACCGAGACCTCGGAGACCACGCTTGATATATCCTTTCCGAATGCGCCCGCATTACCGACCAATGCACCGCCGACAGTCCCGGGTATACCTGAAAGCTCCTCAAGCCCCGAAAGACCGTGCTCTGCGGCAAGATGAGCAAGACGGGATAGCGAGACACCGCATTCGGCAAAGACGTATTCGCCGTCAAAGATGACCCCTGCGAGCCTCACGGTTTGAATCACAGGGCAGCTGATTATATCCTTCACAAAAAGAACGTTCGATGCTCTGCCCAAAATTATCTTCGGAATATTATGCTTATTTAAAAAATCAGTTAATAGCTTGAGCTCCTCCGCAGAGCTGGGTGTGATCAGAACGTCAGCTACGCCGCCGATCCTTACGGAAGATATCACGGATAGATCCGCGCTGCATTTATGCTCGATTTTATTATCCTTTAAAAAGTCGCAAACAAGCCTCAACATATAAAACCTCCTCTGAATTAGGGTTTAATATCCTTTGGCTTAATTCGACTTTATTTTGTGTATTCGCTCTTTTCGGAAAGCATATCCTCCGCCGCCGCTCTTTGAGCGTCGGTGATATCAATGCCGCCGAGAATTCTTGAAAGCTCTTTTACCCTGCCGTCTCGGTCCAGAGGAGAAACGGAGGTTTCGGTCGCGCCGTTCACGTCGCTCTTGCTTATAAGGAAATGAACGTCCGCAAGAGAAGCTATCTGTGCGCTGTGAGTCACGCAGAAGAGCTGGGCGGATCTCGAAAGATCAAGCATTTTAATGCCGATCTTGCGAGCCGTCTTGCCCGAAACACCTGCGTCTATCTCATCATATATTATCGTGGGAATACCGTCCTTATCCGCAATAACGCTCTTTAAGGCAAGCATAATTCTTGAAAGCTCACCGCCCGAGGCTATCTTTGATAGCGGCTGTGCATCTGCTCCGCGGTTTGCGCTTATATAGAATTCAACTGTGTCGCAGCCGTCACGGTTAAGGAGCTTTTTATCGCCCGAATAGGCTTCGTTTTGAGAAACGAAGAAGACGACCTTTGGCATATCAAGGAATTCAAGTGTATCCTTCACCTTTGCTTCAAGCTCCTTTGCAACCGATGCGCGAAGCTCGTGAAGCTTGTTTGCAAGCTTCAAAGCAACGTCATACGCCTCCGTCTCCTCTGCGGCGAGCTTCTTAAGAAGCTCATCTGAATTTTCAAGCGCAGAAAGATCCTCTGCGGCTTTATCGCGGAATGCAAGCACCGCTTCAAGGGTGATACCGTATTTTCTTTTCAGCTTCGTTAGCTTATCGAGCCTTGATTCAATAGAGTTCAAGGTCTCCTCGCCGTCTGCATCCATATCGTCAAGAACCGCGTAGACCTCCTCGGCAACGTCGTCTATCTGATAAAGAATGTCCTTTAATCTTTCCGAATACTCTGCAAAATCAGGTACTACGTCGCCGATCTGGGCAAGGGCTGTCGCGCTTCTGTCAAGCAGGAAGGAAACGCTTCCCTTCTCGCTTCCCTTAAGTGCTTTATAAACGAATTCCGAATTTTTAGTTATTTTCTCGCTGTTCTTTATCTTAAGCTTTTTCTCAAAAAGCTCCTCCTCCTCACCGGGGCGAGGCGAGACACCGTCGATATCCCTGATCTGATATTCAAGGATCTCCTTCATTCTCTCGCTTTCCCTTGCTGATGCGGTCAGCTCAGAGATCCGTCTTTTCACGTCCTCAAGGCGAAGATACGCCGCTCTGTATTCCTCCTTAAGCTCGTTTGCATTTGCAAACGTATCCAACAATTCAAGGTGGTTCTTTGCTTCCATAAGAGAGGCTGTGTCGCTTTGACCGTGAATATTAACGAGAAGCGGAGTTATGCTCTTTAAAAGAGAGAGGCTTATGCTTCTGCCGTTAAGATTGATCTTCGATCTGCCGTCCTGAGAAAGGGTGCGCTGAACGAGGATCGTTCCGTCATCGTCTGTGGAAACGCCGATCTCGGCAAGCTTTCCCTTCACGGCGTCCGTGAGCTCGCCGAAAAGACCGCTGACCATTGCAAACGGCGCACCTGTTCTTATCAGCTCTCGCTCCGCCTTTGCACCGAGGAGAAGATTTATACTGTCTATAACGATCGATTTTCCTGCGCCTGTTTCACCCGTGAGGACCATAAAGCCCTTACTGAAATCAAAATCGACGCTACGGATAACCGCAATATTTTCGATATGTAGAGATAATAGCATACACTACTCCTATATGGATATCAGTTTTTGCCGAAGGTCTCCTTCAGCGTGCTTGCAAGAAGCTCTGCCGCTTCGGCTGTTTTCGCCACGAGAAGTATGGTATCGTCTCCCGCAACGCTTCCGACGATATCGTCGTGATAGAGCGAATCAACGCAAACCGCAATTGCGTTTGCCATACCCGGGAAGGTCTTCACAACAACGATATTGCAAGCCGAATCGATCTTCGTTACAGAGTCGGTTATAGCTGAATTAAGCACGGGTATGCCGCTTTCTCTGCCGACGTCGGGCGCGATATATTTATACGTGCCCTTGGAGGTTATGCCCTTAACAAGGTTGAGCTGTCTTATATCTCGGGAAACGGTGGTCTGCGTTACGTTGAAGCCCGCCTCGGCAAGCCTTCTCATAAGAGTGTCCTGTGTGTCGATATCATATTCCTTGATAAGCTCAAGTATCTTTTGCTGTCTTGAATTTTTCATTTTCTTCTCCCGATCTATGAATTATTCTCAATGCTTCTTATCTTATCGAAAAGCGCAGAGAACATATTGTTTGTTTTAAAGGTTATCATCTTAAGTTTATGCGAGGAGGAATATATACGGCACTCGTCAAGAGGCTCCATAATCTCAAAGCTTCTGCCGTCAATACTTATGTTAAGAGACATCTCGCCTGTGTTGAGTATCCTTATCTGCTCGCTTGGCTCATAGACGATGGATCTATTGAAAAAGCTATGGGGACAAACGGGGGTTACCGTTATTGAATCAAGATTATGAGCGATTATCGGTCCGCCTGCCGAGAGCGAATAAGCGGTTGAGCCGACAGGCGTGGCAATAATAATGCCGTTGCCGCGATAATTGACCGCTTCGCCCCGACTGTTTTCGACCTTAAAGGTCGCAATACCGAAATAGCCGTCCTGGGAAATGACTACGTCATTCACCGCAAGCCGCTCCGAGCAGCTTCTCGTGCCGTCAGCCCTTTTATGCTCTGTTACGAGAAGAAGCTTGCTTTCGACCGTATACTCGCCTGCAACCAGCTTATCGAATAGAGCGAGGTTATCGGGCTCCGCCTCGGTGAGATATCCGACCTTGCCGAGATTTACTCCGAGAAGAGGTATATCCAATGCTATCGCAAGCCTCGAAGCATCGATAACCGATCCGTCACCGCCGATAACTATAACAAGCTCTGCATCATCGGGCGGTGTGTCAAAAAGAATGATCCCCTGCCCCTCCAGCTCGCAGAGTCGCTCCGCATACAGGGTGCAACCGAGCGAAAGAAGCTTTTCTGCTATTCTCTTAGTTACCTCAAGCCCCGCGTCCTTTTGCGGATTTGGAACTAAAATTACATTTTTCATCTAACGCTCCTTTCTGAAGCGAACGAGATATTCTATATTACCGTCTCCGCCTTCGATGGGAGAGGTAGTGCTTCCGATTACCGAAAAGCCGCAGGAGGATGCAAAGCTTATAACGTCTGCGAGAGCCTTTTTCCTTAGCTTTTCGTCCTTAACTATTCCGCCCTTGCCGACGCCCGATCTTCCAACCTCAAACTGGGGCTTAACAAGAAGGATAAATTCGCCGCCCTCCGCAAGGCAGTTATACACGGCGGGGATAATAAGCGTTGAGGAGATGAAGGAAACGTCCATCACCGCGAGGCTCGGGCGGTATTCAAGATCCACCGCGCGCATAGCACGCGCGTTATAATTTTCGACCACGGTGACACGGCTATCCCGCCTGAGAGACTCTGCCAGCTGACCCGATCCCGAGTCAACGGCTATAACGTGAGCAGCTCCGTGCTTAAGAAGGCAGTCCGTGAAGCCACCGCTTGATGCGCCAACGTCAAGAGCTAAAGCCCCCTCGACCGATAAGCCGAAGAAATCTATCGCCCCCTCAAGCTTTAAGCCGCCGCGACTCACGTATTTCCTGAGCTCGCCGATTATCTTGATCTCATCCCCAGCGGCGACGGATAAAGACGGCTTTTTTGCTACACTGCCGTTCACCGTCACCATCCCACCAAGGATAAGCTCCTTTGCCTCGGTGCGGCTCGATGAAAGTCCGCTATCGCAAAGATAAACGTCAAGCCTCATCGGCTTCTCCCTCAAAGGGCTTATCGGTTATTATTCCGTCCGCGCCCTCAACAAGTATCTTTACCTTGCGCTCGGCGGACTCAAGCTTTTCGTTGCAGACCTTAACAAGTCCGACCGCCTTCTCAAATTCCGAGAGTGCCTCGTCTAAGGACATATCACCCGATTCAAGTCTTTTAACAGACTCCTCAAGCTTTATCATTGATTCCTCAAATGAAATTTTATTTTCCATATTCACTCCTTACCGATCTCGGTCGCACGCGCCTTGATCACTCCGTCCGTCACTCTGACGGAAAGCTCGTCTCCTATATTAACGTCATTTCTCGATCTGACGATTTTGCCCTCGGCCTCAACCACAGAATAGCCTCTTGTGAGAACAGATAGAGGGCTTAAGGCATTACACTTTTCGCTGCTTATCGCAAGCCGCGCTCTGCTATTTGAAATAGCTGCTTCGATGCCATCACGCAAGGAGACGTAATTCTCCAAGAGCTCGCCTTTGCATTCCGAAATTATATCCGTTATCAGCTCATACAGTCTGTTTTCATCGCACCTCATAAGCCGCTCACGGGATGCCGCGGTCAACCTTGTGAGAGCGGATACACATCTATCCTCCGCACCGTCAAGACGAACGAGCAGCTCCTTAATATCGGGAACGGCAAGCTCTGCGGCTGCGGAAGGGGTCGGTGCCCTGAGATCCGAAACAAAATCGCAAATAGTGAAATCGGTTTCGTGACCGACGGCGGAAATTATCGGTACCTTTGCCGAGAAGATCCTTCTTGCAAGGGTCTCGTCGTTAAAGCCCCAAAGATCCTCAATAGAGCCGCCTCCGCGACCAACGATCAGAACGTCGCAAAGTCCGCTTTTATCAAAATAATCTATACCGCTTGTAACGGAAGCCGCCGCACCCTCGCCTTGAACCAAGGCGGGATAAATATAAACGTCTGCTATGGGATATCTGCGTCTTGTGACGTTCAGGATATCTCGTATCGCCGCGCCTGTCGGTGAGGTGACGACTCCTATTTTACTTGGATATTTCGGGATCGGCTTTTTATGAAGCTCATCAAAAAGCCCCTCTGAGGCAAGCTTTTCCTTCAGCTGCTCATAAGCGAGATAAAGAGCTCCCACGCCGTCGGGCTGAAGACTTGAAACGTAAAGCTGATAAGCACCGTCTCGCACGTATGCGCTGACAGAGCCGTGAGCTATCACCTTCATTCCAGATTCGGGCATAAATTTGAGCCTTTGAGCACTTGAACGGAACATCACCGCTCTGATCTGTCCATCGGCATCCTTAAGTGAAAAATAGTAATGGCCGCTTCTGTGCGGAGTGAAGTTGGAAATCTCTCCTCGCACAGTCACAGAGGAGAGTGTTCTGCTTGAATCCAAAAGATTTTTGATATAATTATTCAATTCGGATACGGTGAAGGATGAAATATTATCACGTTCACGAAGCAAATTAATATCCATTTTCTCCTCCCTTCGGCATAACTTATTCTTGAATAAGGTTTAAAACCTTGCGATTTATATACAAAGATGCTTTCTTCTTGCCAGAGCCGCTATACCGACAGCATTATCTCGGGATAGCTCGGGCTCCGCAAAGGAGCAATCTCCAAGCTGTGAAAGCTCTTTTCTGATTATGGTATTGCTCATCACGCCGCCCGCGAATACGAAGGGGCTGTCACCGTATCGTTCGCGGTATGCGCTCATAAGAGCGCGAAGAGCCGATGAGATATAATTAAGCACAAAAGCCGCAACAAGAGGCTTGTCCTCGGTCTGCTCGTAAAGCTTGATAGCCATATTCTCAAGCCCTGAAAGATTAACGGAAGTACCGTTCACGGACACCTTGCGCTTTGGTATTTTTTTATTATTGAGAAGCGCGAGCTTTTCAAGCTCGACGCCTGCGGGAAAAGCGAGCCCCAGCCTCACGCCGATGCGGTCGATCACCTGCCCTGCGTTAAGGTCGGCGGTCTTGCCGATAAGCTCCGACTTAAACTCTCCGTCTATCAGCTCTGCGCGAACAAGCTCGGTGGTGCCGCCCGAGATATGGAAAGCGGCAAAGGGGGCGGCGAGAAGATCATCGCGGCCTGCCGAATATACTGCCGCCATTATATGGCCGCATTGATGGGAAAATCTGTGGATCGGCGCACCGCAACCGAGCGAGAGGCTTTCGGCAACCGACACTCCAACAAGAAAGCACGGCATATAAGAGCCCTCAACGTTGCGAGGTCTCGTGCTGACGCCTATCGCGGCTATATCATATTCAGATAAAATGGGACGAGCCGCCGAGGAGAGCTTTGGGAAATTGACCGTGTGATGAAACACAGCATCCGACTGCCTCAAGCCACATTCGCCCTCTTTCACGGGAAGCGGTCTTTTGAGGTTTGCAATAAGCTCCCCCTCCTTTGAAAGAATTGCGAGAGAGGTGGTGTAGTTGCTTGTGTCCACACCGACGAATACTTTTTTCTTCATCATTTTTCAGAAAGCTCGGAAGAAATACCGTTGAGCACTCCGTTAACGAAGGAATAAGCCTTTTCGTCATCGTATTTCTTCGAAAGCTCAATTGCCTCGTTTATAGATACTCTCGGGGGAATATCCTCCATAAAGAGCATTTCGTATACGGCAAGGCGAATGACCGACATAGAAACGGGAGAAATTCTCTCCTTCTTCCAGCCAACGGTGTGCTTTGCCACCATCTCGTCTATGAGCTTTTCGTTTTCGCAAGAGCCGAAGAAGGAGGTCTTAACGTAATCGTCAAACTCAAGACCGCGGATCTCGGTGGCCTTACGGAATATGTCCTCCGCCGTTTCGTCTGCCTTGCATATTTTTTCAAATATCAAAATGAATGAATTTTCTCTTGCAAGCTTTCTTTGCATATAAGTATCCTCGTATAAAAATATTTTTCTTTATATATTATACATTGTCTTTGTTGAATTGTCAACCGTATTTGCCCCTTAAAGATAAATATTTTTCGTTCCACAAATGAATTTTTATTTGCTGAAAATAAATAATTATTAGCTTGACCCACGCCATCGGCAACTCACCCCGCCTTTTATTGCTAATAATTTCGATCAGTTCAGGGTATTACGATATTTATTGATAATTTAACGAATTTGACGAATTTACAAATTGACCTTGAAAAAAATGTTGCAATATGTTATGATATAGTATAAAACAAATCTAAAGGTACGGTATTATGAAAAAAATCAAAGACCTGCTTCTTCTGGCTTGCGCGTACACTGTGCTTATTTCAACGCTGTTCTTCCTTTTCGTTTCGGTGGATACTGCGGTTGCGTTTAAAATGACCTTTTCTTCCTTCTCGATAATCTTCGGGATGAGCTGTCTTATTGCGGCGGCAAAGCTAATTTTTGAAATTGAATCCTTCCCTTACTACGTTCGCCTTATAATTCATTTCATCACCCTTCTCGCTCTTATGCTTGTGCTTCTTTGGTTCACGGGCTATCTTATTAAGAAAAAGGCGACCGATTACTTTATCATCATTGCGGCATACACCTTTATCTACGCCGTGATCAGCCTTATATCCTTTGGTATTCGCAAGCTTATCGCGTCAATATCAAAAAAGAATGCACCTCGGGCTACCGCAAAAGCACCCCACAATTCGGCGAAGGGCGTAGGAACAAAAAGCTCCTCGTCCCGCAAGGCGCAGAACAAGGGCGGCGAGAAGAAAAAGTCCGAGTATAAGCCCCTTTATAAGTGAGGCCGATATGCTACCGCTTAAATTCAACGTCGGAGACGTTCTTCTTATGAAGAAAAAGCACCCCTGCTCTTCCGATCTGTTCAAGGTTGCGCGTCTCGGAAGTGACGTGCGTATCATCTGCCAGGGGTGCGGCAGAGATCTTACACTTCAAAGAGATTCCCTGGAAAAGATGATTAAAAGGGTTCAGCCCAAGGATGCTGACGCCTGATTGGAGAAAATATGTACTATTACCTGAACGGTACGCTGGCGTACCTTGATCATAACACCTGTGTTGTTGACTGCGGAGGTGTTGGCTATAAGCTGACAGTCAGCCTCAACACCGCCACCTCTCTTTCCTCGAAAATCAATACACGGGTCAAGCTTTTCACTCATCTCGTCGTCCGTGAGGACGGTGTTGAAATGTTTGGCTTCGGCTCTAACGAGGAGCGCGAATGCTTCAATAATCTCACCGGTGTGAGCGGCGTTGGTCCAAAGGTTGCAATGAGTATTCTTTCGGTTATGCGCCCCGACGCTCTGGCTCTTGCTATTTGCACAGAGGATGTAAAGGCTATCGCAAAGGCACCCGGTCTCGGTCCGAAGTCGGCGGCAAGGATTATCCTTGAGCTGAAGGATAAGATATCGAAGGAGATGTTCTCGGGCGGTGTTAAGCTTGAGAGCGCACCTGCAAAATCCGCCGTTAGCGGTAATATTTCCGAGGCGGCAGAGGCACTTGCGGTGCTTGGATACGACAAAAACACCATACTCACCGTGCTTAAGGATTCCGATCCTGCAATGAAGGTTGAGGACCTTATCAAGGCGGCTCTCAGAAAGCTCACAAGATAATTCCCTAAAAAATCGTCAGGAGATAATTCCGAATGGTTGAAGAAGTAAATGAATTTGATTTTGAAAACAGAATAGTTTCAAATGAATACGATGATATACAGGACGGCGAGGTTGAAAACTGCCTGCGCCCGAAAACTCTTGAGGAATATATAGGTCAGGAGAAGGCAAAAACAAACCTCAAGGTATACATTGAGAGCGCAAAGCTGAGAGGCGAGGCTCTCGATCACGTATTGCTCTACGGCCCTCCCGGCCTTGGAAAAACCACGCTTTCGTCGATCATTGCAAACGAGATGGGCGTTAATATTAGGACGACCTCGGGTCCCGCCATTGAAAAAGCGGGAGATCTTGCGGCGATCCTCACGAACCTTGCCCCCGGAGACGTGCTTTTCATTGACGAGATCCACAGGCTCTCCCGCGTTGCCGAGGAGATCCTTTACCCCGCAATGGAGGATTACGCCATTGATATAATCATCGGCAAGGGTCCGAGCGCAAGAACAATACATATGCCCATACCGAAATTCACTCTAATTGGCGCAACGACCAGAGCGGGTCAGCTCACCACTCCCCTTCGCGATAGATTCGGAGTGCTTCTGAAGCTTGAGCTTTATTCGCCCGAGGAGCTTGCAACCATAGTTAAGCGTTCTGCAAAGATCCTGGAGATCGCCATTACGGAGGACGGCGCGCTTGCTATCGCATCAAGATCTCGCGGAACACCAAGAATTGCAAACCGCCTTCTCAAGAGAATAAGAGATTTCGCTCTCGTTAAGGGAGACGGCACTATAACCTCCGAGATTGCCAACTACGCACTTGAAGCATTGGAGATAGATGAGCTCGGTCTCGACAATATAGATCGCCGTATGCTTGAGGCTATAATCAAATATTACGGCGGCGGACCTGTTGGAATCGATACTCTCGCCGCAACCATCGGCGAGGAGGCAATAACCATTGAGGACGTTTACGAGCCCTATCTTATGCAGATAGGCTTCCTTTCAAGGACTCCCCGCGGAAGATGCGTTACGAAGCTTGCATACGACCATCTCGATATCCCATTTGTTGTCGGCGCGGGCAATGCTTCTCAAGTCGCAGGACAGAGAATGATGGATCTCGACAATTGACATTTCTCATATATTTTGAGCTCTCACGGCTTAATGTGAGAGCTCTTTTTTATTGAAAAAAGCCAAAAGCCTCACGTCGCTTTGCGATAGAGCTCTTGGCTGTTTTCTATTTCTGCTTTGATTTTTTGCGCAGATTTTACATTTTTCGCGGTTTTATGTAGTGCTTATCTGAGGGCATCTATTGCCGCCTTACGGTCTGCCGCCCTAAATACGGAGCTTCCCGCAACAAGCACGTTTGCGCCCGCCTCAACGGTGAGCTTGGCTGTTTCGGGGTTGATGCCGCCGTCTACCTGAATATCAATATCAAGTCCGCGCCTTTCGATCTCTGCTCTCAATTCCTTGATCTTCGGGAGCATATCTGCCATAAACTTCTGACCGCCGTATCCCGGCTCAACGGTCATAACGAGAACCATATCCAATTCATCAAGAAGATCGAACACGGCGGAAGCGGGAGTTGCGGGCTTGACGGATATTGCCGCCTTTGCGCCTGCTGCTCTGATCTCACGGAGGAGCGAGCGGGGATCGTCGCAAGCCTCTATATGGAAGGTAACGATATCTGCTCCCGCATCAATAAATCTCTTTGCGTACTTCTCGGGATGAACGATCATAAGATGCACGTCGAAGATGATATTCGACTTGTTTCTTAAACATTCTATAACGGGCATACCAAAGGACATATTAGCTACGAAAACGCCGTCCATTACGTCAAGGTGCGCCATCTCGGCGCCCGCCTTTTCGATCTCAACGACCTCGGATGCAAGATTTGAGAGGTCGGATGCAAGTACAGAAGGTGAAATTTTAATCATTTTGAGTTCCTTTCCCTGTCACTTCTTTAATGTAGTTAATTTAATTTTCATTTAGTGACATAAGTTAATATTTACCATAAAATAATATAGAGCCAAGGCTCACGGCACGGAGGGCGGCGGTGACATCAAAGCTAAGGACGTATGAGAATGTGCCGCTTTTCTGCCGTTTATGATTGGGGTGCTTCCGATGCCTTTTGCGGGCTATGCTCACACACAGGCTCGGCTTGCTCCCCTTATCATTTTTCTTTATAGACAAGGGCTACGGCGTGGGCAGCCGCACCCTCCATATTTCCTGTAAAGCCAAGCTTCTCCTCGGTGGTTGCTTTAACGTTTACTCTATCTCTCGTGATGCTGAGGGCAGAAGCGATATTTTCCGACATTTTATCAACGTACGGCGCAACCTTCGGCTTCTGCATAACGAGAGTTATATCCACGTTTGAGACCGCATAGCCTCTTTCGGCAACAAGAGC
>JAFQRL010000030.1 GCA_017410065.1 Clostridia bacterium
AAAAAAAAATACACTAACGAAAGGGCGAAATTTCGACTCCTAAAAAGATAAATTACAAATCGCCTCATTTGTTAATTAACAGTCGTATTTTTCTGTACACGTACTAAATAGAAAAAAATAACATTCCTTACAACAAAATTCGTTAACAGTTGTGCATTTTAGTGAAAATCAACAAAAATTTTTCATAATTTTTCCATTTTTCTGCGATTTTGCTATTGACTTTTTCGACTTTATATGTTAAAATCTTTTAAGATAATTTAAAAAGGAAGTATTTATTATGGCACGCAAGGAAGATTTACGAGTTAGGAAAACAAAAAAGGCCATAGCCGAGGCTTTTATGGCTTTGCTTGAAGAAAAAACCTACGAGGAAATAACCGTCAACGAGCTTTGCGATCGCGCAGGAGTCCGCAGAACGACCTTCTATAAGCACTATAAGGACAAGCTAGACTACGTTGCTTGTTTTGCAAAGGATCTCAGAGATAAGTTTGACGATATCATCTGGAAGAACGGCAAGCCCGACAGCACGCCCGATTATTACGTAGCGTATGCAAAGTCGCTTGTTGAATTCATTTCAAGGCACGAGACCATTGTTAATAATATCATCAAGAGCCCTGCATTCTCCGTGCTTGCAATTGCTCTTTCCGAGCAGAATTACAGGGATACATACGATAGACTCATTGAGAGTATGAAGGCGGGAATGGAGCTTTGCGTTTCTCCCGAGGTCGTTGCAAGTATGATCGTCGGCGCGGTTGCAACAACCCTCGCGGTATGGCTTGTCGGTGGCAGAGTTAAGCCCGCAGATCAGCTTGCTGAGGAGATCGGCGCAATGGTGAAAAAGACTCTCAAAAATTAATATACGATTCATTATGCGGCGGGGCTTGAAGCTCTGTTATTTAAAAAACACCGAGGTGCGCACCTCGGTGTTTTTTCTATTGTGTGTTGGTCATTTATTTGTGTCTATATGAGGGAGATATGCCTTCAGGTAATCAAGACCCGAGAAAAGGGTGGTGAATGCCATAACAGCCATAAAGGAATAGGAGAGCACGTGATAGTCTGCAAAAATATAATGCGGGATCATCGGCTCAAGGATAATGGCAACCGTGCCGACCATCTGAGATACGGTCTTGATCTTGCCAAGCATACTTGCGGCAACCACGATACCCGATTTGCCTGCAACCACAAGGCGAAGGCTTGTGACACCAAGCTCGCGAAGAAGGATAACAAGGACTACCCAAACGAATATGAGAGCCTGGAGCTGCTCGCCGCGAAGGATCATCCAAAGAAGAATGGTGATCATTGAGGCGAGGACCATAAATTTATCTGCGAGAGGGTCTATGAATTTACCGAAGTCTGTGACAAGATTATACTTTCTTGCGATCTTTCCGTCAAGCATATCCGTGAGAGCGGTTACTATGTAGACGAGAGCGGGAACGATCAAGCCCCAGATGGGAATATCGCGCATAAAGAGAAGCGCGGCAACGAAGGCGGGCACAAGGAGCACTCTGATGAGGCTTAAGGTATTTGGCAGATTCAAGGCAGATTTTTTCATTGCACATTTCCTTTACTATATATAATAATGTAGAGTTTACACAGGGACCTCGCCCACAAGGTCGTAGTCAAGGGCTTCGGTTATCTTTACCTCGACGAAAGCGCCCGAATTGATCTTACGGGGAGCTTTGAAATACACCTTGCCGTCAACGTCGGGCGCGTCGCTAAAACTTCTACCGTAGTAGATCTCGGCAACTGTGTCGTAGCCGTCGCAGAGGACCTTCAAGGTCTTGCCGATATAGGCTTCGTTTTTCTCCTCGGTGACGGTGAGCTGTGTCTGCATCAGGATATCGTATCTATCCTGCTTCGTTTGCTCGTCTATCTGACCGTCAAGCTCGGCGGCGGCAGTTCCCTCCTCGGGTGAGAAGGTGAAGGCACCGAAGCGATCAAACCTCGCCTCCTTGATAAACTCGCAAAGCTCAACGAAGTCCTCCTCGGTCTCACCCGGGAAGCCGACCATCGCGGTAGTGCGAAGGATAATATCGGGCACTCCCTCTCGCAGGCGGTTTATCGCCGAGCGGATGGTGGCACCGTCTCCGTGGCGGTTCATACGCGCAAGCACTCTATCGGATATATGCTGAATGGGAATATCCATATATTTCACAAGCCTCGGATTTTCGCGAAGCTCGGTGATAAGCTCGTCCGTGATCTTATCGGGATAGCAATAAAGAAGGCGGATCCAAGGGATATTCGTTTCGGCAGTCAGTGCCTTAACGAGACGTGCGAGGCTATACTCACCGTAGAGATCCAAGCCGTAGCGGGTGGTATCCTGGGCAATAAGATTAAGCTCCACGACACCCATCGCCTCAAGATCCTTCGCCTCCTTCACGATATCCTCAATGGGACGTGAGCGAAGCTTACCTCTGATAAGAGGTATCGCGCAGTAGGTACAGCGATTGTCGCAGCCCTCCGCTATTTTGAGATAGGCGGTGTGAGGCTCGGTGGTGACGATGCGGTCGCCGCCGAGGGGAGAGGTCTCCTTATCGCGGAAGGATGAATATTTTTCACCGCGGAGCACGGCATCGCAGGCGTCTGCAATATCGCAAAGGCTACCGACGCCGAGAATTCCGTCAAGCTCGGGAAGCTCGGTGAAGATTTCGTCGCGGTAACGCTCAACAAGACAGCCTGTGGCGATTATATGGCAGCACTTGCCCCATTTTTTAAGCTCAACGCAATCAAGAATATTCTCGATGGATTCCTGCTTTGCGCTCTCGATAAAGCCGCAGGTGTTGATAATTATAATTTCTGCCTCCTCCTCGCTGGGAGTTATCTCGTAGCCGCGGGAGTGGAGATTATAAAGCATAACCTCGGTGTCTACAAGATTCTTGGAGCAACCGAGAGAAATAAAGCCAATTTTAGTCATTTTGCTAACTCAACTTTACATTATTTAATATTTGAACTGATATTTGCCGAAGTTATTATTTGAAAAATCTTGCAAAATGCTTGCGCCATTTAAGCATATATGCGCGGATCATTGCCGTGAGGAAAAGGTCGTAAACAACGAAGGCTACGTTCACAAGCAGATAGATGCCGACAAGGAAAATAAGGCTTCCCTCCATCTCTATAACGGGTATGCCGAGCACACCGTCAACGAGCAGGATAAGCACCCACACTACGGCATTGATGAATGCGATCTTCAGCACCCACCAGAGAGGGCGAGGGGCGCGCTCGATATACGCCTTGATTATGGGGTATAGCCCGAAGAACAGGAAGTATTCCGACCAAACGGGGCTGCCGAAGAACATCAGGGCGGTGACGACCGAGGAGGCGAGCCACACAAGCCAGGTGTAGGGAGAATGAAGCTCGATATAAGCCAGCACGACGAAAAGCGAGGCTATGGCACAAGCGGCAAGGTCGGCGACCTCAAGCATAGCACCTGCCGACATAAGAGTTGCGCTGAGGGCGACGAGCATTGCGGATATGGCGAGCTTTTTAGTTTGTTTCATAGCGGCAGAATATCAGCAGCAACGGATAAGGTCTCCGCCGCAGCATTCGCAAAGGCAATCCATACAGATGAGGGTCTGACAGCATTGGCAGGCATCATCGGTTGCGCTCTGGCGGCGACCGTTGCCGTAGTAGGTGCTGCCATAGCCCGCGGCACCGTTATTGAACATCTGCTTTGCGCGCTGATACTCCACGTTTGAGGGGTCCATATTGCAAGCCATTTCAAGCTCGCGCATAGCGTCGTTCACGTAGCCGCGCTTCATAAGAAGAACGCAGTTGAGGTAATGCCACTCGGCGTTTCTGTCGCTGATGGGAATTTCGGCGATCATTCTTTCAGCCTCGGAGAATTTGCCTGCGTTGATCTTCGTTCTTATTGTGTAATAAACGCCCGAGGAGGTGCCGCTATACGAGGATGAGGAGGAGCCTTGGCTCGTGCTCTTGCCGCCTGCGCGCATACGAAGGATCTCGTCGTATGCGGAGTTGATCTCCTGCATTTTTTCGTTTGCAAGCTCCTTTAGGGGGTTATCGTCTGCATAATTATCGGGGTGATACTTACGGGCAAGGGTGCGGTAGGCGTCCTTTACCTCGTCGTCTGTGGCACTCGGGGAGATGCCGAGAATCGAATATGGATCTTTCATTTCTTTACCTCATTTTCTTTGGGGTGGATCAGATCTCGCTTGCAAGATCCTTTTCCTTCTTTTTATTTGCTATCGGCTCGCCGTCTAAGAATTTTATCCTTTCCGGAAGACCGAGGAAGATCACGTTATTGATTATTTCGCGGAGAGTTGTGCGGTTGCCGAAGGGGAGAAGATTCACAGCCCCCTCAAGATTTTTACATTCAAGAAGAAGTGCGCATTTGATGTTGGCGCGATTATCGGCTGTTAAGCTTTCGCCGCCGTAGGTGAGGACGTAAGGGTTATAGCTTCCGCTTGCTCTGTCCTTTTCGTAGTCCTCTGCCGCATCGGCGCAATAGATGAACTTGCCGAGATGATAGCCGACTCTATACGGAACGAGGCGGTCTCCCTCGGGAAGTCCGTGAGCAAAGATCTCACCTAGAAGCTCGCCGAAGATGGCGGCAGGCTTATCAATGCTTTGGCAAGCGGCATCCTCCAGCCCTGAAATTTCGGCAAGCTTTTCTGCCACCAGGGCGGAAAGCTCGGGATGGTCTGCCTTTTTGCTTGCGTGAGAAAGCACGGGCTTTGCGAGACTGACGGCAAGCCTTTTCATACCTCGCTCGTCGTGGAGGTCGTCCTTCATTTTATGGTAACCGAGGATGGCAAACGCCTCCGCCACGTAGACGAGGGCTTCGTTTTCCTCAAGCATAGGCTTCTTTTTCATCGGATGAGCCACGCAACGGCGAAGCTTCGCTCTGAAGGCGCAGTCGTCAAGATAGAGCATACGGACGGCGGCAAGAAACACGCTATCGTAGGTGAGGGTCGCGTTTGAGAAGAAGCCTGTGTGATGCTTCATTGCTCGGCATATACCGCAATAGGTCGCGCGATAGAACTCGTATTCTCTCACAAGCATCTCTGCCTTGACAGGCTTTACGTAACCGAACATAGCTTCTCCTTCCGCGGCGCGATAGGCTCACCGCTATTCAATTGCACCAATTTGGTGTCACACCAAAACCGTTTATAATGATTATAGAATGTCGAAAAGGCAAAAAGCCTTTTCGCGGCTGATTATTCAGCCGTTGCAAAAAGCAAAAAACTGCTTTTTGCTTCTATATCATTGCAACAGAAATCGACAAATTTCTTTTTGAAATTTGTTCGCAAATCTTTGATTTGCAGTCGAAATTCTCGAATTTCGACTTTCGATTGTCGTTATGCGGCATATCTTCCGCGACGATGCACCGAAAGTCATTTAACGCGGCAAAACCGTCGGAACTGATACGACCTGCGGACTGATACAATAAATACATTATATCATATTGTTTTGAAAATTTGTTGATTTTCTTAAATAATTAACAATTTTTTTAATAATACGCGCGTTTTATTTTAAATACCCAGGCGCATCCCCTCTAAATTATCCGAAATTATTTAGAAAAGGGCTTGACAAACCGCCAAATAATTGATATAATGTTATGGCAAGTTAATTCACCGGCTATGCAGAAGTACTCAAGTGGTGAAGAGGCGCCCCTGCTAAGGGTGTAGGTCGGGTAACCGGCGCGAGAGTTCAAATCTCTCCTTCTGCGCCAGAAAAAAGCACACATTTGTCTACCAAGACAATGTGTGCTTTTTTCAACGAAATTTGCCCTTGCGGGCAAGTGAAATAGCTACGCTGTGAAATATTTGCTTCGCAAATGTGAAATATTCGCTGACGCGAATGTGTGCAAATTTCATTTCACATTGTGACCGAAGGGCGCAATATTTCACAATTCACGCAGTGAATTATTTCACATTCGGCATAAACCGAATATTTCACTTGAAAAAATATTGGATTTATGATATAATATCTTCAGAAAGGCGGTGTTATTATGGCAGATTCCAAACTTCGTGATCTATCCACAGACTTTGCAGTTAAAGTAATTAAGTTGTGCGATAGCGTAAAAGGACATTATTCTCTTGTAAATCAGTTAGAGCGTTCGTCAACCTCTATCGGAGCCAACATTCACGAAGCAAATTATGCTCATAGCAAAGCCGACTTTGTTGCCAAATTTCAAATCGCACTGAAAGAATGCTACGAAACGGAATATTGGATTGAATTGTTTGTAAAATCCGAATTGCTTAACCGTGAGATTGCAAAAGAACTTTATAATCAGTGCGGAACGATTCG
>JAFQRL010000031.1 GCA_017410065.1 Clostridia bacterium
CTGAGCCAGGATCAAACTCTCTAAAAAATTGTATATTAAATCTTAAGCTCACGCTTAAGACTCAACATCTTTTTCAGAGCTAATTTGTCTTAGCTTTAACTTACTCGTTCGAGTATTTTCTCAATGTGTGTCTTTCATTAACGAGAATGCACAATCTTGTGCTTTTTCATTTCGTGTTGTTCAATTTTCAATGATCGATGCCCGCTCGAAGTGCGAGCTTATATATTCTATCACATCGTGAAAAAAAAGTCAAGCCCTTTTTTCAATTTTTTTAAAAATTTTGAATTATTGTGCAAGTTTTATATAATAACTAAATAAAAGGAGGGTGTTTTTGTGGCTTCTACTTTGATAAGAACAGCAATAATATATATTCTGCTCACTTTTACCCTACGACTTATGGGAAAAAGACAGATCGGAGAGCTTGATATCGGCGACCTTGTTTCCACACTTTTGATCTCCGAGCTTGCGGCAATTCCCATTGACGATCCCGACATTCCTCTGCTTAACGCAATAATTCCCATACTGTTTATTTTCGCTTTGGAAATACTTCTATCAACCATCAAAAATAAATCGACAAAACTGAAATCAGCCCTTGACGGTGACGAATGCTTTATTATATATAAAGGAAGACTTTTACAGGATGCGCTGACCGAAAACAGGCTATCCTTGAACGAGCTGCTCTCTGCCCTGCGAGGCGCGGGGATTGGCGACATCAGCGAAGTTGAGTATGCTATACTTGAGCAAAACGGCACTATATCGATAATGGAGCGCGGAAAAAGCAATCTTGCGCACCCTGTTATAATCGACGGCGATATTGTCAAAAAGGGTGCCTCGGCAGCAGGGATTTCCAAAGAGAAGATCTCTCGCGCGCTTTCGGAGGCGAAGCTTACCGAGGGTGACGTTTTTCTTATGACCATTGACGACCGCGACAAGGTGCGTATTATTAAAAAGGAGAGCAAAAAATGAAGGTGAAGATCGCGTCGGGAGCTATTCTTTTTCTTGTGATATTAGCCGTAATTCTCAACACGGGTGCCCTGAAGCGCACGATAGACGGTTTTTGCGAAACGGTTGAGGCTCTTGAGATAAACGAGGGTGATATTGAAGGGTCGCTTTGGCGGGCGAGGAGGATATACTCGGATTTCAAAAGGGCTGAAACCTATATGAGCCTGACGGTTAATCACAACGATCTGACGGCAATTGAGGAGATATTTTCCGAGATGATCGGTTGCCTTTCGGTTGGAGACTCGGACGGAGCAAGGATAGCAAAAAGCCGCCTTTCGGACGCACTTATGCACCTGAGACGGCTTTCGGGGGTGAATATTGATTCTGTGATCTGATTATCTTAACGGAAGGGCGACATATCCTCGGTGAAAGCGGAGAGGCGGGTGACTGTGTAATGCTCGGCGGTGAGGTCGGGGTCATTAAGTATTCCGCATTTTTCCTTCAGAGCCGATACGATATACTCGGGGTTAAGGAAGCTCGACTGATCTGCCGAGAGGATACAGCTGATATTCAGAGCACCGCTATCGAAAACAACGGAGGCGGAGCGAACGAGAGGACGGATATCCACCAGCTTCTCGCCGCTTTTCGTGCTTTTGAGGATCTCAAGCCTTTCTGCGGTGAGAGTCCTCTCGCACTCGCTTGCAAGCTCTGCGGATGCGCCGACCGTGTGAATTTTTATAGAATATGAGAGCCATTTCATATCGGTGAATTTGCTATCGGGATAATAACATTCGACCGCTTGCATCTCGTCTGTCATATTCCGGTTAAGAAGCTTCATTGCCAATGCGGGATCTACCCTGTCCTTAAGGCGCAGATCCATATATTCCGCATAGCTTTCGGTTCCAATGGAAAGAGGGGCGGCAAACACCATTTTGGGCTTGGGGTTGAACCCCTCGGTGTAATAAAGCGGAAGCCCCGAGCGAACGACGATCTTATTCATCGTTCTAACAAGGTCAAGGTGAGATATATACTGAAGCCTTCCCACCTTGCGGAACTTAAAGCGAAGGATGATCTTGATATTATTATGAGGGTTGTTCACGTCCTTATCGGGCGGTACGACCTTGTTTTCTATTTGCACCATCTGGTCTTACCTCCAAGCTTATTTGCTCCGCATCCCGAGCAATGCTCGGCGCAGGAGGGGGTGGTTTTTTCGGCGTACGCCTTTTCCCTCTCCCTCTTGAGGAACGACTTTGTCACGCCAACGTCGATAATATCCCAGGGAAGGACCTCGTCTATACCGAAGCCACGGGTGGTGTAGAAATCGGGGTCTACACCGCATCTTTCAAACACGTTTATCCAGCGGTCGTAGTCGAAGTATTCGTCCCAGGCATCGAAGATAGCACCCTCTTCTACGGCAAGGGCAATCGCGGGAGCGAGCCTACGGTCTCCTCTTGCGAGAATTGCCTCTATCCTTGATACTCTTGCATCGTGATAGGTATATCTTACGTGCTTATCCGTGATGGAATTTTTCAGATGCTTCTGCTTTTCAATAAGCTCCTCAAAGCTATTCTGCCTTTCCCATTGGAAGGGGGTGAAGGGCTTGGGCACAAAGCAGGAGACGCTGATGGTTACTCCTATGCCGTGAGGTCGCTCGGGCTTGGGTATTTTGAAATAAGCACCAACAACTCGCTTTGCGAGCTCGGCAATGCCCTCGATATCCTCCAGGGTCTCCGTGGGAAGTCCGTTCATAAAATAGAGCTTTACGTTGCTCTTTCCGCCGCGGAAGGCAATACCCACTGAGCGCATAAGGTCCTCCTCGGTGACGTTTTTATTTATAACGTCGCGAAGCCTTTGAGTGCCCGCCTCGGGAGCGAAGGTTATCCCGCCTGTTCTTACAGAGGAGACCTTGCGCATAAGCTCCTCGGAGAAGCTGTCTATGCGGAGAGAGGGGAGCGAGAGGCTCACGTGAGCGTCGTCCGTCCATTCAAGAAGGTCGTCTGTGAGCTTTGGGAGCTCGGAATAATCGCTGATGGAAAGAGAGATAAGCGATATTTCGTCGTAGCCTGTGTTATCAAAGAGACATTTTGCCTGCTTGCAGAGAGTCTCGGGAGACTTTTCCCTGACAGGGCGATATACCATTCCCGCCTGGCAGAAGCGGCATCCTCTTATACATCCGCGGTAGACCTCCAGAACTATACGGTCGTGGACCGTCTCTATATATGGCATTACCAGCTTTTCGGGATAGGGTGCTTTGTCCATATCTCGGACGATGCGCTTTTTTACGGTTTTGGGTACGTCGGGATAGCGGGGCTGATATTCGCGAAGGGTGCCGTCCTCGTTATAGCTGACCTCATAAAGTGAGGGGATATAAACGCCCTCGATGTGAGACGCCTCGCGGAGGAAGCCCTCTCGGGTATAACTGCCATTATCTCTCATTTCATTATAGAGATGGCATATCTCAAGGAGCACCTCCTCGCCCTCGCCAACGTTGATAAGGTCGAAGAAGTCCGCAACAGGCTCGGCGTTATAAACGCAGGGTCCGCCGCCGACGATTATGGGGCACTCCTCTCCCCTATCCTTCGAATAGAGGGGTATGCCCGCAAGCTTAAGCATTGCAAGGGCGGTGGTGTAGCAAAGCTCGTATTGGAGAGAAAATGCCACCATATCAAAATCGGTGAGGGGGTCGCCCGATTCAACGGCTGTGAGCGGAATGGAATACTCCTCCATTTTCTCCTTCATATCCGTCCAAGGGGCGTAAACGCGCTCGCACCAAACGTCCTTATCCTTATTGATAACGTCGTAGAGGATACGGACTCCCAGATTGGACATACCTATTTCATAGGTATCGGGAAAGCAAAAGGCAAAGCGGCACTTGACCGAAGCCTTATCCTTGATCACGCTGTTATATTCTCCGCCTATATATCTGCCGGGCTTCTGCACCGACTTCAGAACGGAGGATACGTTTTTATTCTGCATTTTATCGAATTGCCTTTCTTAATCTTCCTTTTTCTCCCTTGCGCACTCCGAGCCAAGCTTATGGGAGGTGGCACCTCGGAGAATTACCGAGAGGACCAGCTGCCAAAGTGCAAGGAAGCAAGCGGGCACGCCAACGCCAACAAGCAAAAGGACCACGGCGGCGAGAGTGCCAACGCCCATCGCAACGAGCTCGGCACGGGATACCGCGCGAAGGAAGCGCTTATATTTTTTAGTGAGAAGCAGAACGTCTATGGCGTTGATCTTATCGCCGTAGGTGACGACGCCTGCGGATACTCTGCTATAAAGCTTATCGTCCTCGGGGACGGGGGTGAGTCGCTTCACGACTCTCATACAGTCTGCTCCCGCAGAGAGCATTTTGAGAAGGTCGTTTGAAACGTTGGGGTCGCCTGTGTATATGAGAGGAACTATTCCCTCCTCCTTAAGAGTGGGAAGAAGCATAGTGAATTCCTCGGAGAAGGAATAGCGGATATAGAATTTTGCAAATACCTCGCCATCCTCGGAGGCGTACATTATTTTCGTTGTGTCTATGCCTCCCTCCGCACGGGACGCGCCCTCGGGGATAGCAACGCCGTGACGGCGCATATATTCCTCGGTGCCTGCGGAAATTCTCCTGCCGCCAACATCGCCCGAAAGTCCGTCCTCCTCGATCTTGGGGCTGAGGGCGGGGGTGATACGCATACGGTTATCAAGAGAATTGGAGAAGATATAGTGAAGAGGACCGCCGACCACGCCGAAGAGGGCGCACATCTGGCGCATTGCCTGCTCCATATTTTCACTGTCTCCGTAGAGCATAAAGCGTTTAAGGGCAACGTCGTCGGGGCCGAAGATCTCGCTATCCTCAAAGGCGATAACGTCGACCTCGGAGAAGGCAAGATAAGAGCCCTCGCCGACCACGGTGCTGTCCTCCGCTCCCGCAGAGGTCTGAGCATCGCGATAAGCAAGCTTATGGGAAAGTATAGCAAATGCGGGCATACCGAGATTGAAAACAAGCGCGAGGCTTGCGGTGCCCGAGAGAAGACCGTCTGCAAAAACGGTCAAGCCGCCGCCAACGAAGAAGGCAACCACGGCGGAGACTATCGCCGCACCGAGCGCGACTAGAAGAATAAGGGCCGTGTGCCTTGAATTTTCGGCGGTGTGGCGAGTTTTCTTGAAGAAGTCTGTGATAAAGCCTGTGCGGAAGACGCGGGCGGTGCGGGAGCTGTATTCGTCTATAAGACCGTCAAGCGCCATATTTTCCTCGGGGAGCTCGCGGGTCATCTTTTTATCAAGAATTCTCTTTTCCTTGCTGCGCGAAATAAGCTTGAAGGCGGTGAAATCCGCGCTGAGCTTGCAGTATGCCGAGAGGATCGTGATAAGCACGAACACCGCAAAGAGCGAGCCGAAAAGGGGATAATTCTGATATACGCCCGAGGAGGTGACGAGAAGATATGCTGCCGAGAAGAGATATCCTACCGTCAGGGAGAGCTCGGGTGTGGGTCTGCCGCCGATGAGCAGGCGGATAGCTCTGACCGTTTCGGGGAGAGCGAAAAGATACATACAGGTGATGATGAGCAGATCGATCGCTGCAAGAGCACCCGTGTGATAGGAGAGCTCAAAGACTGTGTAGCTGATCTTTCCGATGATTGCGAGAAGCTCAAAGCCCACTATTCCAACAAAGAACAGGAGGGCTACCGCGAGCCTAATTTTAAGAGACATAAGACCGTCTAAGAATTTATCCTTGAAGCCGTCTCTTTGGGTCTGATGAGTGAATTCTGTTGCAAGCTTTTTGGGCTGCTCAGGGGTCGCCTCGGAGACTCCCTCGGGGTCGACCTGGGAGAAGGGCTTCTTTGCGCCGAAGTCTCTCACGCTGATCTCCTCGCCGTCGGGATCGGGCATTTTATATTCGGAGGGCTTCTCCTCCTTTTCCTCCTCGACCTCCTCGGGCTCGGGCTCCTCGGGCTTTTCCTCGGGGATATTTCTGCCAAGGCTCTTAAGAAGCCGTCTCAATGCCTCCTCCTCTTCGTCGGGAGTTGGGCCCTTCTCCTCTGTGAGACCATCCTTGAATTTATAAACGTTCAGGGTCTCGCTGTCCTCGTCTGCAACAGGCTTGTCCATTGTGACGATAACGCCCTCCGTGGATTCTTCAAGCTCTGCCGTGGGGTCAAGCTCCTCGGTTATGGGCTGAGGGGGAGCGACCTTTTCCGCTTCGGGCTCAAGCTTTGTGACCACCGTGTGCTCCTCGACCTCGGGGGCCTTGGGGCGCGGACGGGGATCGTCCTTCATTCGGTAGGTCTCGCTGACATCTGTGAATCGGGGGACGTAGGTTTTATGGATGCCCGAGGTCAGGTCGCGATCCTCTGCCTTGGGCGGTGTGAGGTCGGTGCTGATCGCATCCTTATCGGGAATTAAAAATTCCGTCCTTCTCTCGATCTGCGCCGAGCCGCTCTTTGTTTCTTCGGACTTTTTAACATCAGCCTGCCGAGACTTCTCCTCGGGAGCAGGCTTCGGAGGAAAATGAGTTTCCGCAACGCTTACGGCAGGGTCCTTTGTGTCGAACTCAAAGACGAGACCGCCACCGAGATCGGGGGTCGATCCGTTATTTGAGCCCTTTGGGCTCACTCCTGCCTTGGCGGCAACCGAAGCTATATCCGTTTCCAAAAGCTTATCTTTATTTTCCAAGGGGTGATACCTCCTTAATTTGCTTTATTTCTCTGCCTTGCGATCTCTGCCAGAATGACCGATGCGGCACAGGAGACGTTCATTGAGTCTACTTTGCCGTAGAGCGGGATCGACACCGTGAAATCGCATTTTTCCTTAATGAGCCTTGACGCGCCAAAGCCCTCGCTACCCATAACGAGAACTGTGGGAGAGGTCATATCGGTTCCGTAATAGGGCTCGCCGCCCATATCCGCAAGATAGAACCAAAGTCCTCTCTCCTTTAGATCGTCAACTGTTTGGGCAAGGTTTGTTACCTTTGCCACTCTCACGTGCTCGACAGCACCCGCAGATGCCTTTGCGACCGTGGGAGTGAGCCCGACCGAGCGACGCTTCGGGATTATTACTCCGTGCGCTCCGCAACATTCGGCGGAACGGATTATTGCGCCGAGATTATGGGGATCCGTAACGCCGTCAAGCATTATAAGAAGGGGCTTTTCGCCCTTTTCCTCGGCGTATGCGAGAAGGTCGTCCACCGAATAATAATTGCGCTCTGCGGCGATGGCGACTATTCCCTGGTGGCGCGCTCCGCCCGAAAGCTCGTCAAGCTTTTTTCGGTCCACCTCTCGGATCTGTATTTTTCTTTCGGAGGCAATGCCGATAAGAAGGTTGATGGAGCCTTCTCTATCCCCCGACTGAACGTAAAGCTTCTCAATATCTCTGCCGCCTGCAAGCAACTCCTTGACTGCGTTTCTGCCGCTTACGATGCACTCGCTCTCCTCGGGAGAAAGTCCACCTTCATCGGGATATGGAGTGTAGCTCCGACGGCGATCTTTGGCGCGGGCTCTCATATCGGGCCCAGCGCCCTTTCTTTTATTGTCCTTAAATGCCATTTTGCTTTCCTTTTTCGGTTCTTTATGTTTTGCCCCGAGATGCTCGGTGTGCGTTTTTATTTAGTTTTGCGGCCTTTAAGCCTTCTGCGGATTCGACGGAAAAGCTCTCTTGTGCCGAGAAGGATAAATCTTACGGGATAAAGATTTAAAATATAAAACCTATATAAGCCGCCCTCTGCCTCTCGGACGGTCATTTCTCTGCCGTCTCTTATAATGCCTGTGAGCACTCCGATGACGTGGCTGTCGTTTATGCCGCGCTCTATGCGGAAGCGGTTGTCTCCGAGAATACGGTAGCCCTGCTTATTTTTGCCGACCACCCGATGAAGAACGTATTTTCCCGAATTTCTTTTATAAAGAGGGATATCTCCCCTTTTGAGAGGCGAGGTGACACGCTCGATGATAAGTGCGTCCCTCCCCTGCTTTATGAGGGGAAGCATACTGTCTCCGACGTTCGTGTAGACGATCTTGCCGTGACGGGCGAGCTCCTCTTCAAAGGTTGAATAATTACTCATCTATCGCACCGATGGAGCGAAGGGCGGCGAGGATCTTATCAACGTCGCGCTCGATGGCACCCTCGGGTGCATCATATTCTTCTCTCATTTGAGCAACTATGCCGTCTCTTGAGGTCTCTTCGGCGAGGAGGTCTATTATCCTTGCGGCGGTCTTATTGCTTCTGACCATTCCGCTGAATTTTCCGTCAAGGGAGAGCATTATCTGCCCGTCCTCGGTCCCGTGGGTTATAAAGGTGCTCTTAAGCTTCATTTTCTGTTATTCCTTTGCGTGTATTTGATGTCTTGCCGACGTTTTTTGAATAGCCGCCTTGGGTCAGCGCCCTTCTTCAAGCATACCGCGGTATGCGACAATAGCCGCCTCATCCTCCATATTGACTCCCAGCCGATAGACCTTAACTCTGCTTAACAGCTTATCAAGAAGCGAGAGGGTCGTTTTAACGAGAGCTCCGTCTCTCGGGCGGTAGGTTTGGGAGAGGAGGTGCAGCAGTGCCTCCGTTTTTCCGAGAGGCGAGATACGGTTTTCAAAAGACCTTTCTATGACCGAGACGGCGTGAAGGGGTGCCGAGGTATTCTCGCCAAGGGCGTGCTTGCCGCACCAGGGTGTGCCGTAGACCGTGACACCCTCGTCGGTTATACCGAGAAGGGGCTTATCGTCGTTTATCATTTTGACTCTTTCGCCGTATACTCTGCGCCATATCCTTGTATGAGTGGATTTGCCCGTACCGCTTTTCGCGGTGAATATCAAGCCCTTGCCGTCTACCGAAAGAGAGGAGCCGTGGAAAAGAATGATCCCGTGTGGCACAAGAGCCTCCGCTATCTTGCGGTAAAGAGCGAGGGTCTCAAGATATTCGGCGGGAAATTCGTGAGGCGAAAGCCCCTCAAGGGCTCTTTCCTCTGCCGACCTTCTGCGCTCGTATGCAATATCGGGAGGAGTGACTGTGACGGATATATCGGGGATGGCATTTTCTATGAGGTAGCCGCGGCAAAAATCCTTCGTGCTTGAATAAAGTGCTTTGACTTCAACCGTCTTTTTTGCAAGACCTATCAAAAAATTTACCATAGTCTCTCCCTTCCGTGCCGAGCAAAGCTTATTATACGCGCTCACAAGCGCGGACCGTATACCTGCACGCACATAATTATACATAATAATTATATAGCAAATTTCTCCTTTTGTCAATTGTTTTTCCCGAAGGGATATCACTTTTTTAAGTTTTTTTGACTATTTTAACTTTTACGGTTGATAAATTCGGATAAGTGTGATAAAATGATGTAAAAAGTCGCCGAGGTGCGGCGCAAAGCGAGGACCTTTTATGAAATTTGTTTGGGGCGGAAAAAGAGACGACATAAATTCAGAGCTTCTTTTCGAGATTGATTCTCGGGATGCGGACACACTTGAAATATACGCGGCAGACAGCTATACCGTTTGCTCCAAGGGAAGGATCATTTCCTCGGGCCCGGAAAGATGCGCCGCGGGCTATGCGAGAGTGCGCAGAATAGACGTTGGTGCGCTTGGGCTTATCGAGGTAAGAGTGCTCTCCTTCGGCGTGCCGAACTATTCGGTGGACTATCAGCTCCCCTATTTTGCTTTCAGGCTTTTGCGAGGTGGCGAGGTGGTCTCCGAAACGGATGAGCTTGAGTGTGCTTACATCGAAGAAAGACGGCTTTCCAATATGCCGAGATACAGCGCGCAAAGAGGGTTCACCCAGGGCTTCGATCTCACGAGAGAGGGACACAAAAGGGTCGCACTCTACGAGGTTGAGCCACCTATACTTCTGGACGGTCAAATTGATCCTTGCGACTACCCCGTGTATGAATTTTCAAGGCTCACCGAGGGGATATTCTCGGGATTTGACGAGATCAAGCCCCATAGATGTATGATCGGTAAGGAGCCGCCCGAGGGTGAATTTTCTCTTGAGGAGGGACTCTCACGGGCGATGAGTCTCGGCTATGCCTCTGAGGAGCTTTCTCTTAAGGTGGAAAAGAGCGGTTATCTTTCATTTGATATTGATGCCACGGAGGAGGGTGAGCTTTTCGCCTTCTTTGAGGAATATCTTCCCGATGGAAAATGGATATTCCGCCGAGCGGGAAACAACGATTTTATGTACGTTCGCTATCCGAAGGGCAAGAGCCGAATTACTGCAACCGAGCCCTTCACGATGAAGCTTCTTCGCACGGTTCACACCAAGGGTGCCGTGATTGATCCACACCTTGTCGGACTTGAAAATTCAAGAGCGGGATGCGTTAAGATCTCGGGAGACGAGAGGGTCGTGAGAGTATTTGAGGCGGCGCGTAACACCTTTATGCAGAATGCTGTCGACGTATTTATGGATTGCCCCGGAAGAGAGCGCGCGGGCTGGCTTTGCGACTCATACTTCACGGCAATTGCCGAGAGACTTTTCACAGGTAAGAACACCATCGAAAAAGCTTACCTTGAAAACTACGTACACGCAAGCTGTCCCGAGCTTCCCTCCGGTATGCTCCCGATGTGCTTCCCCTCTGAGCACAGAAATGGAAGGTACATACCCAACTGGGCTATGTGGTTCGTTATCGAGCTTGCAGACAGAGTGAAGCGCACAGGGGACAGAGCCCTTGCCGATGCGGCGCGGGAAAAGGTCTACGGTGTGGCTCGCTTCTTCGATAAATACAAGAACGAATACGGACTTCTTGAGGATCTTGAGAGCTGGGTGTTCATCGAATGGAGCATCTGCAACGACGATGAATACGTGAAGGGAGTTAACTATCCTTCCAATATGCTTTATGCTTATATGCTCGATAAAATCGACGAGCTTTACGGCGACGAAAAGTATAAAGCAGAAGCCGAAAATATGCGAAAAAGTATAGTTAAGTTAGCATATAACGGTAAATTCTTCGTTGACAATGCCGTGAGAGTGAACGGCTCTCTTAAAAATTTCGAGGATCATTTATCCGAGACCTGCCAATATTACGCTCTCTTTATGGGTCTTGAGCATACTTCAGAATTTGAGCGGATGATAATTGAGGATTTCGGTCCCCTTCGCACCGATAAGTATCCCGAGGTGGGCAGAAGTAATATGTTCATTGGTAATTATCTTCGCTTCTTCTGGCTTCTCTCTCTTGGCGAGCGAGAAAGAACTATCCGTGAGTGCCTTGAGTATTTTGACGGTATGGCAACCACAACGGGCACGCTTTGGGAGCACGACAGACCTACCGCAAGCTGTAACCACGGCTTTGCTTCTGTGGCGGCTCATATCCTTCTTTCGGCTCTTGCGGGCTTCGTTACCGTGAAGGACGGCGAGGCTTTGCTTGATCCCGATATCAAGCCACTTGAAGGCTATGATATTAAGGTCAGCTTTGATTACGGAGTGTAATATATCATTTTGCCCTTTATTTATAAGAGATAAATAAAATTCCCCTGCCTTGCAATATCTGCAAAGCAGGGGAATTTCTATTTGTTTTTATCAGTTTTCGGGCTTTTTTTCAAGCTTTAAGGGGTAGTCGCCAAGGTGCTCCATTTTGAAGCCTGCCTTTTTATACTCCTCGTAGTTGAACGCCTCAAGCTCATCTATTGCGAGCTTATGGAATTCATAGAAATTATACCACCACTCATAGCCCGTGCCAAGCTCCGCGTTGAGATATGCGTCTGCGATATCACAGCCCATTGCGGGTGCAACATAGAATGCGCCCATTGCGAGAACGTTTACACCGTTACCCGTGATAGCTCTGAGAGCCGCGGGAACAGACTCGACCACACCTGCGTGAACGTGGGGACATTTGCTTGCGGCGATATGAATACCCATACCCGTGCCGCAGAAAAGGAGAGCGCGCTCAAAGTTACCCTCGGAGATCTGCGCACCGACTCTGAGACCTACTCTGTGGAACATATTTTCTGTGTCATCGGGGTCGCTATCGGCTGTTACACCAAGGTCTGTGATCTTCCAGCCCTTCGCCTTAAGATGTGCAACGACAGCCTCCTTAAGAGGATAGCCTGCGAAGTCTGCGCCAACGACGAGATATTTGTCCTTAACTGTTTTCATTTATTTTCCTGCCTTATCATTTTTAGCATACGTTACCGCGATGCGGCAAATACGGTCTTATTTTATGAGACGGAGGGGCTTTTATTCCTCTGTGAAAATTACTTCTTCGCGTTAAGATCCTCCATCGTTACCTTGTTTTCGTGAACGATGGGAGTCCACTTAACGTCTCTCTTAAGGAGAGCAACGAAGGCGATGGGAATAAAGGTGAACATATACACAGGGAAGGTGAACATATAGAGGAGCTTTTTGAAGGCTGATGCCCGTATCTGCTTCCATTCGGAGATAGTGAGAAGGAAGCCGAAGAAGAACAGGGCAAGATACGCGCCCGCGACGCCAACTCCGAGAGATATTGCAACCTGCTGCCACGGAACGCCTGCGGCGAAAATGGAGATCGGAGCACCGATAAGGTTTGCAAATATTGTGAGAAGCGGAAGGATATAAGCGGGAGCCATACACATCGCCATATCAAAGCAGGAGAGGAATCTTCTTGAGAAGATGCCAGGGATCAGCTTTGAATAATAGCCCTTGATGATCTGAAGATATCCCTTGCACCAGCGCAGACGCTGATTCCAGGACTGGGTGAACTTTGTGGGCTGGTCGTCGTAGAAGCGAGCGGTGTCGCAATAGCCCATTTTGTTGCCCTTGATGGCGTTGTAGGTGGTGAATTCTCCGTCCTCGGTGAGAGTGTGGAAGGGCCAGCCGCCGCCAAAGGAACGGCAGAGCGCGGAGGAGAACATAAAGCCCGTGCCCGCAACGAAGCAGCATCCGCCAATCTTCATTCTGGCTCTGTTCAGAAGTATAAGGTCGCGCATAAAGCACATTCCCTGTCCCGCGGAAAGCCAATTGTCGCCGTAGTTTTTGGAATTACGGTAGCTTGTTACACAGTCGTAGCCTTGGGAGAAGGTCTTATTTATCTCGGTTACGAAATCGGGCTCAACGAGGTTATCCGCATCAAAGATAAGGTATGCATCGAAGAAGGAATCTCCGTATTCCTCGGCGATCCTCTTCAAGAGAAAATCAACGGCGTAGCCCTTGCCGACCTCTACCTTATTGAAGCGTTCGTATGCAATAGCACCCGCCGCCCTTGCCGCCTCTGCGGTCTTATCAGTGCAGTTATCCGCTATAACGAAGACCTCAAGAGCCTCCTTTGGATAATCCTGCGCCTTAAGTGAGGAAATAAGTCCTCCGATAACGTTTTCCTCGTTTCTTGCAGCGATAAGCACTGCGATCTTGTTGATCTTCTTCGCTTCGAATTTAGGTCGCTTTGTGAGATATGCGATCAGAACGAACACGAACTGATATGCATAGCACAGCACGAGCAGGCCGCCGAGAGCGATATTGATCCAGGTCAAAACACTCATTTTTTTACTCCTTCTGCCGCGCCGAATATTCGAGCGCGCATTGATTTATGATACTTCTGCCCTAATTCTAGCACAAAGGCGCAAAGAAATAAAGAGTTTTTCATAATTTTTAAGGAAAAGCTAAAGGAAATATATAAAAATATATCTCCTTTTTATATTTTAGGGGCTGCAAAAAGTATTTTTTCTGTGTTTTCGTGGATCTATCAAAGCTTCATCATAAGCCTTTTAAAGAACTCAACCGTGGTTTTAAGAGTGGAGATCGGTATGCGCTCGTCGTTACCGTGGATCGTGGCGCGCTCCTCTCCCGAAAGAGCCATAGGCGAGAAACGGTATACCTTATCGGACACGCGACTCCAATGGCGGGAATCCGAGCAAGCGAGCATAAGATAGGGAGAGACTATGGCATCCTGCCACACCTCCGAGATAGCATCGGAAATTTTGAGATATCCCTCGGAATCTGTGCGCGAGGTGGGAGACGGATCCATTCCACCGATAGCCTTTATCTCAACCGAGCCGTCCTTAACAGTTTTTCTGATCCTCTTTACGGTGCTCTCCACCGTTTCTCCCGAGATTATTCTGTGGTTTGAGACCATCTTAGCCACGGGAGGAATAACGTTTGCACCCTCGGAGCCCAGCATTTGGGTGAAGGCGGTGGTCGTGCGAAGTAATGCGTTAAGCTCGCCGCCCGAGCGTTTTCCTATAAATGAAAGGATCGGGGAGAAAAGGCGAAGATTTGCGAAAATAATTCTATAAAGAAGGGTGGAGTGTCTGCCGAGGGTATCAAGCATTTTCCTTGATGCCTCCGTCAGAGTAAATCTGAAGGGCTTATTTTCCACCTTACAGCAAGCGGCAGAGAGTATTCCAACGGGAGTATGAGCCTTTGGCGAGGAGGAATGACCTCCCGCCGATGATACGGAATATTCGATATTTGCCATTCCCTTCTCTGCTATACCGATAAGTGCGGCAGGGGCGCTCACCCCGGGGAATGCGCCCGAAACCACGGCTCCGCCCTCGTCAAGCACAAGGGATGGGGATATGCCGCGGGAGGTGAAAAGCTCTACGATCGAGGGGGCACCGTCTCCGTTTACCTCCTCGTTGCCGCCGAAGGCAAAATATATATCTCGCTCGGGGGTAACTCCCTCCGAGATCAGCTCCTCTGCGGCTGATAATATGCCGAGGAGCGAGCCCTTTGTGTCAAGTGCGCCTCTGCCCCATATATATCCATCGGATATCTCTCCCGAGAAGGGTGGCTTTTGCCAGGCAGACTCCTCTGCGGATACCACGTCGTAGTGTGCCATAAGCACCGCGGGGTCTCCCTCTCCTCTGCCACGCCATCTGAAAAGGAGGGCACGGTCACAAACTCGCTCAAATTCGCAGGTCTCTTTGACCTTTGGGAACAGCTCACTCAAAAGAGAAACGAATTTTTCAAATTCGCGTGAGTCGTCAAGGGTCTTATCCGAATGAGAGACGGTCTTGCATTTTATCATTTCCGAAAGCGCACTTGCGGCGCGTTCGGTGTTCACGGCTATCCTCTCGGGCTCTCGCCTCTCTGCCCTCTTGGGCTTAAAGGCGGCGGTGCGCAAGGCTACCACAGCGACGAGCAGGGCGAGCGAGGCTCCGATGCAGATCAAAATAATTTCTATTGGACCCATATTCTTATCCTTTTAATAAAAGCCCGACGGCGTAACCATCGCCGTTTGGTGGCGCGTGCTGTCGGGCAGATATTTTGATTATTTAACGTATTTTTTTGCTTTTCCTTCCCTCCGCTTAAGGATGGCTGAATAGCTTAAGATTAATTATGGAAAAGCTTTTTGGTTTGATAGCGAGGCTCGCAGGATATATTGACACCCAGCTTGCGGAAGGTGGAGGTATCCACCTGGGCGAGAATTACCGTGGAGTGTGCCTCCGCATAGCGGAGAGACGGGATCGCCGCAAGAGCCTTTGCCGCATCGGGACTGTTTACAGCGGAAATGGAAAGAGCGATAAGCACCTCGTCTGTGTGAAGGCGAGGATTATGGTTGCCGAGGTTTTCGGTCTTAAGCCTTTGAATCGGCTCAAGGATCTCGGGGGAAATAACGTCTGTTTTATCGTCCACTCCCGCGATGGTTTTGAGTGCGTTTAGAAGCGCGGCACTTGATGCGCCGAGAAGCGCGGAGGTCTTGCCCGTGACTATCCTGCCGTCGTTAAGCTCGATAGCAACGGCGGGCGCACCCGTGAGCTCTGCCTTTTCAAGTGCGGGTGAAACGCAGGCTCTGTCCTTTTCCGAGCAGGAGAGCTTTTGCATCAGCAGCTCTATCTTATGAAGCTCCACCTCGCTGCCGCCACCCTTGCGAACGTCGCACAGAGCGTTATAATATCTTCTGATGATCTCCTGCTTTGCGGCGAAGGAGACCGACTCGTCATCCGTGACACAGTAGCCCGCCATATTAACGCCCATATCTGTGGGAGACTTATATGGGCACTCGCCGAGAATACCCTCAAGCATTGAGCGAAGGACGGGGAAAACCTCAACGTCACGGTTATAATTAACAACAGGCGTGCCGTATGCTTCAAGATGGAAGGGGTCTATCATATTGACGTCGTTAAGATCGGCGGTTGCCGCCTCGTATGCAAGGTTAACGGGGTGATTTAGGGAGAGATTCCATATCGGGAAGGTCTCAAACTTTGCATAGCCCGACTTCCTGCCCATTTTGCTCTCGTGATAAATCTGGGAAAGGCAGGTCGCCATTTTGCCCGAGCCGGGACCAGGACCTGTGACGATAACGATGGATCTTGAGGTTTCCGCGTATTCGTTTTTACCGTATCCCTCATCGGAAACGATGAGAGGAATATTATGAGGATAGCCCTCAATATCGTAGTGCTTATACACCTTGATGCCGAGCTTTTCAAGCTTTTGCTTGAAGGCATCTGCTATGGGTGTGGATTTATAGCGGGTCATAACCACCGAGCCAACGTAGAGACCGAAGCCGCGGAAGGCGTCTATGAGGCGGAGAACGTCAAGATCGTAGGTGATGCCAATATCTCCTCTGACCTTATTCTTCTCAATGTCCGAGGAATTTATAGCTATAATTATTTCAGCATCGTCGCGAAGCTCTGCAAGCATTCTTATCTTACTATCGGGAGCAAAGCCCGGAAGAACTCTCGATGCGTGGAAATCGTCGAAAAGCTTGCCGCCGAATTCAATATAAAGCCTCTCACCGAAAAGAGATATCCTCTCCTTGATGCGGCGCGACTGAAGCTTGACGTACTGATCGTTATCAAAGCCGACCTTGAACATTTTTTCACACCCCTTTCAATTGCGGCAACGGCGAATACTTCATCGCCATCACCCGAAAAACAAAATAACATAAATATTTTAGCACACTATTTTCTCTAAATCAAGGCTTCGCGAGCTTTTTATTCAAAAAAAGACTAACAAATTTTCTAAAAATTTTTGGGCAAATTATATAAATATTTGAATTTTGGGTAAATTATTAGCGCAAGGTGTTGAAATCGGGCGGAGTAAATGATAAAATAAGATAGATATAAGTTTCAGACTTACTTTGAGGAGGCAAAAATGAACGGTTTACTTCAGATACCCGAGCACGTAGCTCACGAGCGTGAAAAACGAACGGCAAAAAGAAGCTTCACAAGATGCTATCTTTCGCTTTTCTTCTTCCTTCTTTTCGTTGAGGTGCTTGTCGTCAGCGTGCAGATCCTTGGACTTTTGTTCCTTGGCGAAGATCTCACCGTTGAATTGCTTGCAAACCCCTACGTTCAGTATGGCTTGCAGGTGCTTATAATGTATATTCTCGGCTTCCCCTTCTTCCTTCTTTTAAACCTCGGTATGCAAAAGAGCGTTTACGAGAAAAAGAAGATGGGTGTCGGCTCGTTTATAGTTTATCTGCTTATCGCCCAGTTCCTTATGCAAGCGGGAGCTATGATCTCGTCCATCATTTCCGAGACCCTTTATTCGATCATTCCCACAGGCGGCTCGGGCGAGAGCGTTGTCGGCGGCTTTATAGACGAGGTGCCTTGGTGGCTGATTATTGCTGTGGTTGTGGTTATAGGTCCGATTTTTGAGGAGCTTATGTTCAGAAAGGTGCTCTTCGACCGTCTCAGCGTTTACGGCGACAGGCTTGCCGTGCTTATCTCGGCGGTTGCCTTCGGTCTTTTCCACGGAAATATCGAGCAGCTTATTTATGCCACGGCTATCGGCCTGCTCTTTGGCTCAATATATGCAAAAACCCGAAACATATGGCACACAATATTCCTTCATATGGCTGTCAACTTCCTTGGCACGGTTCCGGGGCTCATTGCATCAAATTCTATGGAGAAGATATTTGAGCTCTCGGAGCTCGGCTCGCTTTTAACAGAGGCGGAAGCCGCATCGAGTGTGTTCCATTTCATCATTATCGCTCTTATCTCAATTCTTCAGATCGGTATGTCGATCGCGGGTCTTGTGCTCTTTATCGTCTTTATGGTGAAGAAAAAGCTCATTCCCGAAAAGCGATGCAGAATAAGGCTTGAGGGTAAGACCCTTTCAAGATGCGTGATAGCCAACGCAGGCGCAATTCTCCTGCTCATTTATTGCACGGCTCAGATCGTGCTCTCTCTGATCTTAATTTAACGGAGCTTTTATGGAAAAAAAAGGATATAACATCCTCACTACACCCTACGAGGAGAAAATGTCGGCAGAGCTGCCTTGGGGCGACTACCCTCGCCCCTCCCTCGTGAGGGAATCTTATATTTCGCTTAACGGCAAATGGGATTTTGCCGTCTCGGGTGAGGAATACCCCGAGGTCTACGGCGAAAAAATATTGGTACCCTTCCCGCCCGAGAGCAGACTTTCGGGCGTTTTCCGCGAGATACCGGAGGGGTCTGTGCTCTATTACAGGCGCACCTTCACTCTCCCCGAGGGCGAGTGGGGCGACAGGCTGCTCCTTCATTTCGGCGCGGTGGATCAGATATGCGAGGTGAGGGTGAACGGCAGGGTCGCGGCAGAGCACGAGGGCGGATATCTTCCGTTTTCGGCTGATATCACCGAGCTTGTCACCAAGGGGGAGAACACCCTTGAGGTGAGAGCGGTCGACGATCTTTCTTACGACTACCCCTACGGCAAGCAAAGAAGGCGTCGGGGCGGAATGTGGTATACTCCCGTTTCGGGAATATGGCAATCGGTGTGGCTTGAATTTGTTCCCGATCCTTATATTGAAAGGCTTATTATCACCTCGGATACAGAGTGCGCTCACATTGAGGTGGTTGGCGGCGGAGAGAGAAAAAAGCTCACCCTTTCCGACGGAACAGTATACGAATGGCAGGGGGCGTGTATCGATATTCGCCCCGAGAGCCCGAGGCTATGGTCGCCCGAGGAGCCCTATTTATATGAATTCACTCTTGAATCCGGAGAGGACAGAGTGAGCTCGTATTTTGCTTTAAGAGAGATCTCTATCCGAGAGGTCTTGGGTGTTCCGAGGCTTCTTCTTAACGGGAAGCCCTATCTCTTTAACGGTCTTCTGGACCAGGGCTACTACCCCGACGGAATATTCCTCCCCGCAACGGCAGAGGGGTATTACGACGATATTATGCTAACGAAGTCTCTCGGCTTCAACACCCTTAGAAAGCATATAAAGATCGAGCCCGATATCTTCTATTATCTTTGCGATAAGCTTGGCGTTTGCGTCTTTCAGGATATGGTTAATAATTCGGGATACTCCTTCCTTCTTGACACAGCCCTTCCGACAGTTGGCTTGAAGTCTATGCCCGACGGTATGCGCCATAGAAGCAAGAGATCGAGGAGCATCTTCCAAAAGCATTCTCTCGCAATCGTGGACTATCTCCGCTCTCACCCATCGGTGCTTTACTATACCGTTTTTAACGAGGGCTGGGGTCAGTTCAATGCGGATGAAAATTACAGGCTTATCAAGGCTCAGGACCCAACGAGAATAATTGACGCCACCTCGGGCTGGTTTGTGCGCCGCGAGAGCGACGTTGATTCGCGCCACGTTTATTTCAAGCCCGTTAAGGTGAAAAAGCCCTCCGACCGCCCCATCGTTATAAGCGAATTCGGTGGCTATTCACTTCGCTGTGAGGGGCATCTTTTTGGCGATGACAACTACGGCTACAAGCTCTACGAGAGCGAGGAGCAGTTTGAAAATGATCTTATCAAGCTCTATTCCGAGGAGATCAAGCCTCTTATAAAAATGGGTGTATCGGGTCTTATTTACACCCAGGTCTCGGATATTGAGGATGAAACGAACGGAGTTATCACTTATGACAGGCGGCATATCAAGCTTCACGCCGAGAGAGTGCGCGAGGTGATGGAGTCGCTTTACCGTGAGATTGACTTTTGCTCCGAGGAGGATAGCTGATCCTTTGGAGACGGCCGCTTGAAGACTTCTTCGCGGACGAGCTGTGCCCCGGAGCTCTTATCGCACAAGCAGCTCCGAAAATGATGTAATTATCGGTTTTACCCTACCCCCGTGTTAAGTTTTACTGTAATTTCGCAAAATAATTATATGTGCAGGTATTTATGAAAAAGGTGTTTTTATTTGGAACGAAGCTTCATATGTATTTATGCGAGCTTCCTCTCATTCTGATCTTTGCTTCATCGATATATTTTAACGGATTTGTGGACGGAGAGGTTCAACCGGGAAGGCTCTATCCCTTGATAATTGCCTCCGGCGTTGGAATTATTTTTATGTTCGTTTATCTCTTGCGCGCGGTCATTATATCGGCGGAGGGCGTGCGCTCCTTCGGTCCGTTTTCCTCGCGCGACAAGGCTATAATCAATAAGGACAAGACCCTTGTGCTCACCGTGAGACCGAAGCACAGAATCAAGATCGAGCTTTTCGGCGCGGCAGATGCTCCCGACTTTGACTGGATCAAGGCGGACGACGAGGATGCGAAGGGCGACGTTAATCTTTACCGTGATATCGCCGTTGGCGGAGACGGCGCCGTGAGTCGTGTGCTCTCCGCTTTTGACGTACCAAAGGAGGACATTATGAAAATGCTCTCCGAGGATAGCTTTTATGGCGAATATTCCATCGTTGCGGTGACAAAAACAGTAACCGAGCACGGACCTACATATTCGGTAAGATTTCTTAAAACTGTTTAAAGTAGGCTTGCAAGCTATACGCCTTTACGATCGGCAAAAACAAACGGTTGGCAGATAAAAATAATAACAATAGATACTAAAAAGAGGGAGTCACCGTAAGGTTTCTCCCTCTTTAATTATTCGGTTAATTCAGCTTGCGTTTTTCCGCTTGCCGAGCTTTAAGATCAAACTACCTTCTCTGCCTTACCGCCTGCAAGAATTATCATCTTGACTGCCTGGATGGAGAATTTATCGGCGATGACCTCAAGGTTATTTTTTGTCATAACGCCGCGAGCAAGAACCTTAAGCCTTGCAGCCGCCTTATTAACAAGCTTCTTCGCCTTAAGAGCTTCAAGGGTGACTGTCTCGCCGTCCTCGAAGTTTTCGCAAATTGTGTCAATATTGATCTCAACAAGCTTACCCGAAGCCTTCTTTGCGACCTTGATCTCCTCGATCTCGGACTCTGCCTCCTCGTCGGTAACGAGAGTGTCTGCGTGAGATGCGTCAACGTGGACTCTGCCCTCCTCGTCGGGAATGAGCATTTCATCCTCCTCGGGCTCTGCTACGGGCTCTTCCGGGGCGGCGAGCTCCTCAACTACCTCGGGCTCGGGCTCTGCTACGGGCTCCTCCGTGGCGGCGGGCTCCTCGACCACCTCGGGCTCGGGCTCTGCTACGGGCTCTTCCTCAACGGCGGGCTCCTCAACTACCACGGGCTCGGGCTCTGCTACGGGCTCCTCCTCAATAGCGGGCTCCTCGACTACCTCGGGCTCGGGCTCTGCCACGGGCTCGGGCTCTGCCACGGGCTCTTCCGCAACAACATGCTCCTCTATGACCTCGGGCTCGGGCTCTGCTATGGGCTCTTCCTCAACGGTGGGCTCCTCGACTACCTCGGGCTCGGGCTCTGCTACGGGCTCCTCCGGGGCGGCGGGCTCCTCGACTACCTCGGGCTCGGGCTCTGCTACGGGCTCTTCCTCAATAGCGGGCTCCTCGACTACCTCGGCAGCTTCTTCGTCGCCGTTCTCGGACTTGTGGCTTTCAATGAGCTCACCAACGTTGAGCTTAACTACGTTTGCATTTTCATCAAGGGACATACCTGCGGGGAGGATGACCTTAACAAGATCGCGATCAACAAGCTCCTCTGTGGTCTCATAAGGCATATGGTAATCCACCGTGGGGATCTCTCCCTGGGGAATACCGAGCTTTGCCATCATTTCCTCAATAAGCTCAACCGCATACTTCAGGGCTCTATCGGATCTGACCTTAACCAGCATAGGCACCTGGGCAAACTTGGGCTTACCCGAAACGTCTGTGAAGTGATACTTACTCTCCTCGTATTCCTTGGGATCAAGGGCAAGATAAAGGGTGATGGTTCTGCCCTTTACGTTCATCTTTGCGCACTGTACTCTGCCCTTATTGAAGGACTCGCAATTCCAGCTGCATCTTGCCTTCACACCCTTATAGGAGAGAAGAAGATTTTTAATAATAGTGTAGTAATCCTGAACGTCGGCATCAGCCTGAATAAGGCGTGCCATAAACGAGCTGCGGTAGTGAACGAGAACTATCTGACCGTTGATAATACGTGTTCCCTCGTTTTCACCAAGCTCGAAGGGGATCTCGGGCTCTGCCACAGGCTCGGATGCGGGCTCCTCGGTGGGCTCGGAAACAACCTCCTCAACCACAGGCTCCTCGACGATCTCGGGCTCTGCCACAGGCTCCTCCTCAATAACAGGCTCCTCGACGATCTCCTCAACAGGCTCGGGAACAACGTCCTCGATAGCAGGCTCGGGAATGATCTCGGGCTCTGCCACGGGCTCTTCCTCGATAACAGGCTCCTCTATAACCTCGGGCTCGGGCTCTGCCACGGGCTCCTCCTCGATAGCAGGCTCCTCTATAACCTCGGGCTCGGGCTCTGCCACGGGCTCTTCCTCGATAGCGAGCTCCTCTATAACCTCGGGCTCGGGCTCTGCTACGGACTCCTCCTCAACGGAGGGCTCCTCTATGACCTCGGGCTCGGGAATAACAGCAGGCTCGGGAACAACAACGGGTGCGGGCTCCTCCTCGGGCTCCGACATAAAGATGTTTATCTCGGGCATATCGGGAGTTACGACGGTGAGCTTGGGTCTTGCGGGCTTCGGAGGTGCAACAGGTGCGGGCTCCTCGACGGGCTCCTCTACGACCTCTGGCTCGGGCTCTGCCACGGGCTCGGGCTCTGCTAAGGGCTCCTCCTCGATAACAGGCTCATCTACAACCTCGGGAACTATCTCCTCGATGGGCTCGGGAATGACCTCATCCACGACCTCGGGCTCCTCGATATCGCTATAACCGACACCGTTTACCATAGGGATAACGGGAGCATAGCCGGGTGCACCGGGAGAAATGGACGTCATAGGCTCTGCGGCGACTATGCGCGCCGAGCGCTCCTTTGCGATTGGCTTCGCGATAGCAACCTTTTCGGGTGCCTCGGGTGCCATAACCGTAGAGCTTGCGTTTACGAAGGTGATGGGCTTGATGCCGACGAGCTCCTCCGTGGGAGTTTCAACAACTCTGTATGCAGGGCCCTGCTGAGCGGGTGCTGAAACAGCGGGAGTCGTGCCGTCTTCAAAGGTGCCCTTGGGTGCTTCGACAACGTCGTTTTCGGGCTTTTCAACTATGTATGAACCGGCGGGAGCAGAAACCACGGGAATAGCCGCGACCTTAACCGCATCCTGACCGAATACCTCGTTATATTTTCTTTCAACCACAACGGCGGACGTGCGCCTTGCGGGAGCTTCGTTTACGTTATGGAGAGATGCGCCGCCGATAGTGATCCTATCACCCGCGACCTCGGTTACGGTGCGTTCGGGAGTGCTTGTTCTGAGAAGGGCTGGCTCAACAGGCTCCTTTTCGGTGACTCTGAGGTTATGAGCGAGATTTCTGCGAGTGGTCACTTCAACGGGCGCGCCCATAAGAGTGTCCTCCGCAACGACGGGAGCGTGAGTTCTGACGGAATCTGCGCCCTCCCATTCTATCTGCTTGAGTCTATCGTAAATTTCCGCATTGTTGATCGCGTTATACTTATTCACCGCCTCGCGCCTTTTGCGAACCGCTCTCACGAGGATGCAGATAGCGATGATAAGAAGAAGAACGACACCTCCAACGAAGATAAGGAAGATTGGGTCAAGCAAAAACGACTGACTGCCCGACTCCGCCGATTCTGCCGCGCTTGCGGGAATGAACATAGCGAGAGTTAATGCCACAGCGAAAACTATTGCTGCGATGGCTCGAAGGGCTCTGCTTTTAGGTCTCATAGATGTTCTCCTTTTTGGAAAAAATAGTCACTTTTCGGGGGGCGTGCTGAATCTTTGCGCCCTCACGACGTAAGTTAACAATATAATTATAACAAATGTACGCGCGAATTGCAACAGATTTTTTAAATTTTTTGCCGATTTTTTTGCAAAAATTTAACACGGGGTAGGGTTATTTACCGTTTTTTGTGAAATTCGACCTTATCCGACGCCCGCCTCTCGTTTTTTTGGCACAGGAAAATTACAGGTATTCGGGATGGGCGCGGCGGAAAATTTACACTTTTTCACTTGACAAGCGACTCCCGTGTGAAATATAATATTCAGAGAAGAGCTTCACGGGGCAGATGCATTTCCGGGTATTTTTTGAGATACTGTCGTTTGCCGCACATCACCTCGCCCTTGGCACATCATATTTTCCGCAGAACACAGGAGACATTCTATATGCTTCTAAAAAACTTCTTTTTACATACAGCTCTGGTTTTCCGCCACAAATGGGCGGTGCTTAAAAACTGCACGCGGTGCGGTCTTTTCTTCAGAGGACTTATCCACGATCTCTCGAAGTTCTCTCCCACCGAATTTTTTGAGAGCGTGAAATACTATCAGGGCAACCGCTCGCCCATCGGTGCTTGCAGAAGGGCTATCGGATACAGCCGAGCCTGGCTTCACCATAAGGGAAGAAATCGCCATCACATCGAATATTGGCAGGACGCGGAGTGCAAGGATGGGCATCCTCTTATGCCCTATAAATTTGCCGTTGAATGTGTTTGCGATAAGCTCGCCGCCACAAGGGTCTACGCAGGCAAAAATTACGACACCTCCCTCCCCCTTATGCATTGGGAAAGGTATGGCTCAAAGGTTGCGGGAAACCCAAAGACTCTTGCCTTCGTTGAGGCGTGCTTTATTGACGTGCGCGATCACGGCGAAAGCTACGTTTTGAGCAAAAAATATATGAAGAAGAAATTCGGAGAGATCTGCCTTTCGCAGGAGAGCTGTGCAAATTGCTCCGCAGAGCAGGTCAAATAAAGGCGGGCGGTGGCGGATAATTCGCCTTTTCGCACGGCAAAGCCGTCCACTCACGCAAGGCACAGCTGTTAAATAGCAAAGCGCAGAGCATAAGAGGGCTTTAGCTCTTGCTCCGCGCTTTTTCTATTCTCTTTTATTGGATTTTTAGCTTTCTATTAATACTTTGGGCAGATACTATTTCAGCTTCTTATATTCCTCTACCCTTTCGCTGTAATAGCGAGCAACCTCGCTCATAAATTTAAGGGCTGACTGCCAAAGCTCCTTCGGATATCCGCCATAGAAGCAACCGGCTTCAAGGGTGAAGTCTCCTTTATAATCGATTTTTGCAAGAGAGCGGCAAACAGAGTCCCAATCAATTTTTCCTTGCCCCGGGAGTGTGTGACTATCGTGAACGAAATCCACGTCGTGAACGTGGAGCGCGCCGATGCGTGAGCCGAGAATTTCTATGGCTGATGAAGGGTCTCTGCCGCAAAGAGCAACGTGGCCGAGATCAAGGCAGACTGTGAACGCCTCCGGGTCTGAAAGTCTGTCGTACGCCTCGGCGAGCTCGTGGGGGTCTGCGTATATGCTATCGTCGATATAATTTGACACGGGTCGCCTCATCCACATATTTTCAAGACCGATCTTGATGCCGAATTTCTTTGCGTAGGGAGCGAGGGATGAATAGAAATCTATATTTCTTTCAAAGAGCTCCTTCTTATTTGAAAAATAGGGTTTATCCTGTATCGGATGTACTACTATGACCTTCGCGCCGACCGCTGCGGCGAATTCAATAATCCTCGGCAGAGTGGGGATGATACTATCCGTGTATTCCTCGGAACTTGAAAAGGGCGCGTGAGCCTGATTTACAGTGGCACCGCGAGAGCTGACGCACTCACGGATAAGGGCGGCGTATTCCTCCCTCTCCTCTCCTATGGCAAATCCGTAATCATCGTAGAGCGAGATGTCCGCCGCAGGGAAGCCCGCATCAAGTATCAACTCAAGTCCGCGCTTAATATCCTCCTTACCGTATGGGGCAAGGATCCTACCTGTGTTTGTTGAATAGATCATATCTTCTCTCCGTTCCGGAAAATTAAATCGTTAATTTACGCTTATACGGTTTTATTCTAGCAAAGGTTAGGCTAAAAGTCAATAAGAAATATAAATTTTTGCCGAAAGCTCTTGATTTTTGCCGTGAGTGTGGTATACTTATCGGTGTAAAATATTTAATGAATAGCGGAAGGAGCGGAAAAATGGCGCGAGCCCGTGTGCTTGGATTTATAAAAACCAATATCGTTGTTATTATCGCGGCGCTTGCGGCTATTATCACCGCCTTTATCGTGCCGCCCGACGCCGAATACCTCGGATATTTCGATCTTAAAACGCTGACCTGTCTTTTCTGCGTTCTGGCGGTGGTGTGTGCACTTCGCAATATCAGGTTCTTCTATACTCTTGCGAAGATGATCGTGCGTTGCTTCAGAACGGCAAGGCTTGCGATACTCGCCCTGGTTTACGTCACCTTTATCGGCTCAATGCTGATAGCAAACGATATGGCACTTCTCACCTTCCTTCCTCTCGGCTATTTCATCTTACATACCACAGGCAAGGAAAAGTATATGGCGTTTGCCTTTATTATGCAGAACATTGCCGCAAATCTCGGCGGTATGCTCACCCCCTTCGGCAATCCGCAGAACCTTTATTTATACACTAAATTCAATATACCCGACGGCGAATTTATGCTGATCATGCTGCCGCCGTTTCTCATTTCCATCGCGCTTATCACCCTTTGCTGTCTCATCTTCGTGAGATGCGAGCCATTAAGGATAGAGGAGCGCGCGGCGAGCTTGCCACTCGGGCGTGTTGCGATATATCTCGTTTTATTTGCTCTTTCAATACTTATCGTTTTCAGGCTCATTCCCTTTTGGGTCGGGCTTGTCGTTATTCCTCCCGCTCTGCTTATTCTGGATAGGCAAGCACTTTTGCAGGTGGATTACGGTCTGCTTCTCACCTTCGTTTTCTTCTTTATATTCTCGGGCAATATGGCGAGGATCGAGGCGGTGCGCTCCTTCTTCTCCTATCTTCTTGATATGAACACGCTGGTGTTCTCCGCTCTTTCCTGCCAATTTATATCAAACGTCCCCTCGGCTATTCTGCTTTCGCAGTTTACGGATAATTACAGACATCTTTTGCTTGGTGTCAATATCGGAGGCGTTGGAAGTCTGATATCCTCTCTTGCAAGCCTTATCACCTTCAAGGAGTATTCAAAGCAGGACCCTGGGCACACCGTAAGATACGTGCTGAAATTTTCGGCGTATAATTTTGCTTTCCTATTTATACTTATAGGATTTTGTTTGATTTTCGGAATTTAAATGTTTGGAGATAATTTATGAGGATCGTTATTAAAATCGGAACCTCCACACTCACTTATGCGGGAGGCTTTGTGAATATTCGCAGGATCGAGGCGCTTTGCAAGGCGGTCAGCGATATAAAAAATGCGGGGCACGAGGTAATACTCGTTTCCTCGGGTGCTATCGGTATGGGCGTTGGCAAGCTTCATCTTTCAAAAAAGCCCTCGGATATAGCGGGCAAGCAGGCTTGCGCGGCGGTGGGTCAGTGCGAGCTGATGTATACATACGACAAGCTCTTTGGCGAATATAATCACACCGTGGCGCAGATACTTCTCACGGCACCCGATCTGAGCTGCGAGGACAGGCTTGCAAAGTTCAGCAACACTATGTCCTGGCTTCTCGGCTACGGCGTGCTTCCCATTATCAACGAAAACGACACCGTCTCCACGGAGGAGATAGAATTCGGCGATAACGATACCCTTGCGGCAAGAGTTGCCGTGAGTGCAAAGGCAGATCTTTTGGTGCTTCTTTCGGATATTGACGGCCTTTACACGGCAGATCCTCACACAAGCAGGGATGCCGCGCTTATCACAGAGGTCCGCGAGCTCGACGATGAGATAATGGCTCTCGGAGGAAGTGCGGGCTCGGCTCTCGGCACGGGCGGTATGGTAACGAAGCTCAGAGCGGCAAGGATCGCCACCGAGGCGGGCTGTGATATGATAATCACGAACGGAGAATCTCCCGAAAATCTTTACGCGGTGCTTGACGGCGTGGCGGTCGGCACAAGATTTTATGCGAAAAGGAACTGATATGGCTAGTGCAACTATTGCTCTTTGCGAGCGCGCCAAGGCGGCGGCTGTCTCGCTTCGGTCGCTTAACGACGAAAAAATAAACACGGCGCTTTATTATATGGCGGAGGCGTTGATCTCCGAAAAGGATAAGATACTCTCGGCAAACCGCGAGGATCTTTCTGCGGCGGTCGGCGTGATCTCCGAGGTTATGCTCGACAGGCTTCGCCTGACTGATGAAAGAATAGCCTCTATGGCGGATGGCATCAGGGAGATAGCAAAGCTTACCTCCCCTCTTGGCAGGGTGCTTGAAGAAGTCACAAGACCGAACGGACTTAAGATCGAAAAGGTGAGCGTGCCCATCGGGGTCATCGCTATTATATACGAATCCCGCCCCAACGTTACCTCCGATGCGGCGGCTCTTGCTCTGAAAAGCGGAAATGCCTGCGTGCTTAAAAGCGGCAAGGAGGCGTATAGGTCGGCAAGGGCTATCGTTGATGCTCTGCGCCTCGGACTCATCCGCGCGGGGGTCACAAAGGATGCTGTCGGCTTGGTTGACGACATAACAAGGGCGGGCGCAAACGAACTTATGAGGGCAAACGGACTCGTTGATATGCTTATACCGAGAGGCGGCGCAGGGCTTATCCGCGCTTGCGTTGAGGGCGCAACGGTTCCCTGCCTTGAAACAGGCACGGGCATTTGCCATATTTACGTAGATTCCGATGCCGATATCGAAAAGGCACTTTCTATCGTGAAGAACGCAAAGACCAGTCGCCCATCGGTGTGCAATGCGGCGGAGGTCTGCCTCGTTGCAAGAGACGTTGCGGAGGAGTTTCTTCCGAGGCTGAAAGAAGCTCTTGTTGACGAACGCATCTCCGAGGGAAAGATACCCGTGGAGCTGAGGCTTTGCGGGGAGTCGGCGAAGATCATCTCGGGCACCTTGGCATCGAATGAGGATTTTGACACCGAATTTCTTGATTATATTCTCGCCGTCCGAATTGTTTCGGATGCTAATGAGGCGGCGGAGCATATAGCGAAGCATTCAACTCACCACTCCGAGGCGATAGTCACGGAGAACGCGGAAACGGCAAAGGAGTTCTGCTCGACGGTGGACAGTGCGGCGGTCTACGTTAATGCATCGACGAGATTTACCGACGGCGGCGAATTCGGGCTTGGCTGTGAGATGGGAATTTCCACCCAGAAGCTTCACGCAAGAGGTCCTCTCGGCATAAGAGAGCTTACAACTTATAAGTATATAATTACAGGCGACGGGCAGATAAGATAAGCCGATATTATAGAAATGAGAGCATAGCTCTCAAATTCGGGACAGATAAGCCCCGATCATAGCAAAGAGAGCTATGCTCTCAATTTCGCGGCGCGGGCTACGCGCAAAGATAAAATGCCCAAGGGCAAGGCTTTAGGAGAAAAAATGAAAATAGGATTTATAGGTTGCGGAAATATGGGCTCGGCTCTTGCAAAAGCCGTGGCAAAATACGAGGGCGCGGAGCTTTATCTTTCGGATCACAACGAGCCAAAGGCGATCTCCCTTGCTAAAGAGCTTTCGGGCACGGCACTTGATAACTGCGGTGTTGCAGAGCTTTGCGAGGTGATCTTCCTTGCAGTGAAGCCGAATATTATTGCGACGGCTCTTGAGAGCATCAAAGAGAAAATAACAAAGAGACGTCCGCTGATCGTTTCTATGGCGGCAGGCGTTAAGCTTGAAAAGCTCCTTTCCATTCTCGGCGAGGACTACCCCGTGATAAGAATTATGCCCAACACTCCCTGTGCGGTCGGTAAGGGAATGATAACCTGGTGCAAGAGCTCGGGTGTTGGTGATGCTATGGCGGCTGATTTCGAAAAAATGCTTTCCGCCGCAGGCAGACTTGATATGCTCCCCGAGGGGCTTATCGATGCGGCGAGCGCGGTTGCGGGCTGTGGTCCCGCGTTCGTTTATATGTTTGCGGATGCACTTGCGGACGGAGGAGTTGCCGCAGGTCTGCCAAGAGACAAGGCACTTTCCTATGCAATTGAGACTATCATAGGCGCGGGCGAGATGATGAAGGCTACGGGCAAGCATCCCGAGACCTTAAAGGACGAGGTATGCTCTCCCGGCGGAAGCACCATTGAGGGAGTGCTCGCTCTTGAGGACGGCGCATTCAGGTCCACCGCATCGGGTGCGGTTATCGCCGCATACGAGAAAACAAAAAAGCTCGGTAAGTGACCCTCTATCAAAAGCCCACGATAAGGCAGAATATCAAAAATCCCCATCCGACTCAAAGAAATTATTCTTATATAAAAAGATGGCTTCCGTTATCCTTCTGTAACAGTAAAATATCGAATAAAAACGCCAAGGCGCATTGAATTTCGCAAGCCTTGGCGTTTTTTGCCATATTTGACTATAATTATTTACATTTTGTACTGTTTTAAATTGTTTTAAAGCAAATGCTTCATTCTGTATCAGCCAATCTTTATTTCTCCCGATATAACAGAAAAGCCGTCTGATCTTTCGGATGATGTGGCAAAAAGAATATTCTCATTTTCCCCAACTATTCCCGCTTCAAGCCTATAAGAGCCCTTCTTAAGATCCTCGGGGAGATGTATTTCAAGATTGAAAATATTATCGCCCGGGAGCCATTTTCTTATATCAACGTTTTGCGGATAATCAAGTGATACCCCATCCCCCTTCAAGCGAAGAACAAAATCGTACTTATGATATATGGGAGCTACGCCTCGGTTTTCGATCCAAAGGCAAAGCGAGAGAGTGTCTCCCGAGCTTGCGGCGTGAGGATAGTCAAGGCGACGGACGGAAAATCTATATCCCATCTTCTTTTCCCACTCCTCCATTTTTCCTCGCCATACCTCGGGGATCGCAACCGATTTTGCATTCAACGAGGTGATATGCCATTTGAGGGACTGCTCGATTATATAATCGATATCCCAGCCCATATTCAACCAATGCCCAACGACCCAACAGGTCTCAAACTGTATCGGTCCTCCAAGCCAGGAATCCTTCATTTCGGGGAACAGATGTGGGTAATGATTAAACATATGTGCGTTCATATTTCCAAGGCAATCTGCCCTGAAGCCAATAGGACGGTAGGTGCTTGCGTAATGAACGAGCTCGGGGGAATTGAATTGCGCGGAGAGGGGCGTATTTTTTAGGGACTCCATATAAGTTCTGACAAGCGGCTTCCACATATCCGAGGGGAGCATATCCATCTGCGAGCCCTCGCCCCACGCGCTGACAATTGACATATCCATCGACGTTATGTTGTGGTTTTCGTCTATCATTTTGCAAACTCTTGCCACAACCTCGCCGAAGCGACGAAAATAAGCCTCGGTGATCGGCGAGCACTTATCTCCTATCTCTCTATCCGCAAGATTGTGAAGCCTTTTAAACCACGGAGGAAGATCAAGCTCGGGTCGTGCGGCGTGGGGTATCAGCCTGAGCATAAGCTTTTCGCCTGTCGCTTCCGCTCTTTCAAGCAGACGGTCGATGATGGCGAGGTCGTATTCTCCGTCCCTCGGTTCAAGGCGGAACCAAGGGATGCGGAAGTATGCTATTCGGGTTTTCGGGTAATATCCGTCGGTGCTCGGCGTTGGGACCCAAGGCTCCTCCGTAAGATGCTCCATTTGCCAGCCGCGCTCGGGCGACCAATTCAGGTTCTTGCCGTCCGATGAGAACCGCTGAAAGCTTGTGAAGCCCTTATGTGGATTGGGAAGCAGCTCTTCAGAGGGCATATAATTTGAGTGTGAATCGGGAGAACGAAGCTTCATTTTTATATTATTCCTCGCTATTTTTCGTGTTTATCATTGTTATTTACCATATTTTTTGCCACTTTGTGATAAGAAACGCGCCTTTTATTCCTTCATTACGAAGTTGAGTCTATCGGGGATAGGTGTGTCTTCGTCGTAGAGCTCGCGCCACAGCGCGCTGATTGAAAGCTCGCCCTCTTTGATATCTGCCATTTCAAATTTTTCGTTTATAATTTCCTTTGCTGAGGAGAGATCCCCTGTGCGCAGATATGCAAGGGCAAGATAGAATTTTAGCCTTGCACAGCCGCGGATCTCATCAATGAAGCCAAAGTATCGGCTGATGAGCTCCTCGGGCGCGCCGCCCTCGGTGAAGACATCTGCGGCATTAAGCACAAGACCTCTGCAAAGGTCTCCCCCAAGATCGAGAGCCTGCTTCATTTTTTGAACTGCATCTCTCATATCGCCCTCCGCCTTTGAAAGCATAGCAAGATTACGAAGGCTCCAGGGATTCGGGCAAAGCTCGTGGGATAATTCAAATTGCTCTTTTGCGGCGTCGATGTCCCCAAGAGCATAATTCATTATTCCGAGGTGATAGCAGGTGTGCCAATTTCTTCCGCTTTCGGTTTTAGAATATTCAAGAAGCTTATCTCTCGCCTCACGTGAGACGTAATAGGATTCGGGCGGTAGCTTTGGCGAGGAAGCGGGAAGTCTTCCCTCCTCCAAAAGGATCTTCCAAGGTGCCTCCGCATTGCCGACGGAGCTTTCGGGAAATTCATAATATCTGCTCTTTCCTTTTTCAAGTGCACCCCATCCCGAGCCGAGATGCTTGATGTCCCTTGAGGCTTTAAGAGGAATATCGATGCTCTTGGGGTCGGGCAATTTTGCAACCTCATTACCAAGTGCCGCCGATGCTGCCTTCCAATCTGCCGAGAGCAGCTCTTTATCAAGGGCTGCGGCGGTGTAGCACTCCGTGAATTCAATCGTCTCGCCCGCCGCCATAGGTCTGTGCTCAAGCTGTGTGCGCATAAGCCCCGCCTGTATTTCTATGTAGCCCTCGTCCGAGCCTGTCAGATGTCGGTTCCAATTTCTGCCGCCCTTGCCCTTGCCCCAGAAGAACACCTTTCTTCCGCGGAGTGCGGTGGTCGAATATTGGAGAAGTCCTATACCGTCTTCGCCAATAGCTGCGATCCAAGGTCTGGAGGGTCTTTTAAGAACGAAGAAAACGTCTCCCGCATGGCTTGCCCTTTCGGGATAGGATATATCCGCCTCGGCGAAAATGGGTGCTTGCATACGGTCGATCGTGTAGCCATCCTTCGCATAGATACAGCCGATCATCTCATCCGCCTCGGCAAGCACTCGCACACTGCGCTCGGGCACGGCGATATTGGACCACCAATAGGTGAAGGTATCCCCACCCGATACGTTTTCAATAGTCGTTCTAATGTAGAGCTTATCGTCGATGAGTCTTACGTTAATGCCGAAGACGGTCCCGCGGATGCGCTCGTATTCATACATCGTAAGCACAGGGTCGCCCGAGGCGGTTTTCCCCTCTGCCGTGAATAACTGCGAACAGGTGAAGGGTGTATGCCCCTTGATACCAACGTTCCACTCCACTCCGCCCGCGCACCAGGCATTAAGGAGCGCAAGATTAGCGGGCTGAACAATCTCGTTTTTATAAAGAAGCTCGCGACATAGCACCTTATGATAAAGGCTCCAGAGTCTACCTCCAAGCTCGGGAAGAAAAACGGCACGCATCATATCGTTTTCAAGGATCGCCGCCTTGAAGGGTCGCATTTTCAGGTCTCTGTCGTAGTCGTCCTCGGAGAGGTATGGCAAAAGGGTGCTTATCATTCCCATTCCAACGCACCTTGAGTCCTCCTCCGTCAGGTGGTCTCCGCGACTAATCTTTGAATGTATATAGGAATTGTTCTTCAGGTCGGGCATCGGGTTTTTCTCGCCGAAGCTTGCCGAATTAAGCATAATTTCCTTAAAGGTTAAGGTTGTCATTTCTCCTCCTGTCGCACGCCGTGCAATAATTATTCTTATAAACAGTTTAGCCGATGCCGCTTATATCTTCAATGAATGAGAAAACTATTTTTTTGTAAAATACGATTTTTTAGGAATAATACTTGAAATATCTATAGAAATCCTGTATAATAGTTCTTGTATTAGTATATCGCACAAATTTCGGGAGGTCCTTTTATGACAGAGGAACGCTTGGATTTTAATATCGGAGAGATAGGTGTCATAGTTTATAAGGCAGAGGATTCGCACTTCGACTACACCTGCAACCATAGAGCCCAGGACGGCTTCGTGCTGATCACGGAGGGTGTGGGCGAGCTTTATTCTCCCAAGGAGGAATGGCAAGGCATCCGAGGGGGAGATCTTATTATTGTGAGACGCGGCGATAATTACCGATTAAAATTTAACACGCCCTGCGCCTACGTTACAAGCGCATTCAATATCACAAGCGCAAAAGGCTTTGAGCTACCGAAGATCTGGCATCCTAGCGACTATTATTTCCAAAGCATATTGAGTATGGCAAAAATATGGTCGAGGCAAGGGTACGACAGAGACCTGGCTTGCAGGATCGGTCTTCTTGAGCTTTTCCGCGCCTTGATCTGTGAAAAAAGAGCGCCCGTCGGCGGCACCGAGCTGGTGCTTTCACGCGCAAAAGACTTTATCCACAAAAGCTTCAAGCGGAATTTTACCGCCGAGGAGATAGCCGCCTCTTGCGCTGTGAGCCCATCTTATCTTCGCGCTTTGTTTGTAAAAAACAACGGTATAACAATTACGGAATACAGAGACAGCCTCAGGCTCAAGGCGGCGAAGGAAATGCTTGATAGCGGAATGTTTGCCATAAAGGAAATATCGGACGAGCTCGGCTTTTGCGATGTTTACTATTTCACCAAGTTTTTCAAAAAAGCCGCAGGAGCTTCCCCTGCAAGCTACCGCAAAGGTGAGAAAAAGCAGTAAATAATATAGAAGATTTTAGGAGATTGTGCCGTGACTTACGTATATTTTGCGCCCCTGCCCGACAGAGAGATCGGCGCGCCGCTTCTTCCCGAGGCAAGATGGCTTGCGGTGAAGGACATTAAAAACGATAAGGTTAAAAAAGAAAAATATTTTGCTTGGAGACTTCTTGAGTACGGTCTTTCGGATTCCTTCGGCTTGACGGTCGCCGAGGCGGCTCTCACCGTCAGCGAGCTTGGAAGATGGTCATCGCCCTGCGTATATTTTTCAATATCTCATAGCTCGGGGGCATTGGCTGTGGCTATCTCGGATAGCCCCTGCGGAATAGATATTGAGCCCGAATGCGGAAGATGGAGCGAGGAGCTCGTAAAAAGATATCTGAACGATGAAGAATACGCTCGCTATTCAGCCCATCCCGAGGCATCAAGACGCGAGGAATTTCTTAAGATATGGACGGCAAAGGAGGCGATCTTCAAGGCATCGGGCAAGGAGCATTTTTCTCCGCGCGACACGGACACCGCCTCTCACGAATACAAAACAATCAAGGTAACTATCGGCGAAGGATCATATATCGCCTCTGCCGTATTTTGCGGCGATATCATCGTAAAACATATCAATTTGTAAATTACTATTTACATTTACTCAAAAATAAAACAGCAGAAGAATGATCCGCGGGCGTGCCCAAGCTTATTCTTCTGCTGCTTTTATTTTATTCTAATTATGCCATTTCGGAATATTTCTTCACGATGGCGCGCATTTCGGGAAGTGCCTTCTCCATATCGGAGACGAGCTTGAATTGGTTTCTTGCTCTGTCGAGATTCTGACGGGGACGCGAGGTGCGGAAATATGTGTCTCCCGAGAGATAATCCGCAAGGAATCGCATACCGCACTCAAAAGTCATCATAATAGCACCGATGGGGAGCATTTCAAGCTCGCCCTCGGAGAGTCCGCCGTTTGCGCCCTCGATAAAGCCCTTGACGTAGAGCTCATAGAGAGATATATCGAAGTTTACCTTTGAGAGGTCTGCCTCATCCTCAAGAGCGGTGGTCGCGCCGAAGCGGATCGAATCACCGAAATCGTTGACCGAATAGCCAGGCATTATGGTGTCAAGATCGACCACGCAAAGGGGCTTGCCCGTGGATTTATCAAAGAGGATATTATTGAGCTTTGTGTCGTTATGGGTTACCTTCAGGGGAAGCTTGCCCGCCTCTCTTGCACGCTCAAGCGTGCCCGCAAATTCCTCTCTTGCCTTGGCGAATTCAACCTCGGCTTCAACCTCGGAAAGTCTTCCGCACTTATCCGCATTTACCGCGTCCATAAGCTGGCGGAATCTATCGGGGGTGTTATGGAAATTAACGATGGTCTCATAAAGGGTGTCCGCAGGATAGTCGCGGAGAAGATACTGGAAGTTACCAAATGCAACCGCGCTCTCATAGAACTGCTCGGGGCGTTCCACCTTATCGTAGCTCAAGCTATCGTTTACAAAGAGGATAAGACGCCAATACTCGCCGTCCTCGTCCATATAGCAATTCTTACCGTCAACCGTCTTGATCGCGTTGAGAGTCTCGCGATCGGGATCGCCGCCGCGCTCTGTTATAACGCCGCGGAGATATTCTGTGACCGCAACGTAGTTTTCCATAAGCTGCTCGGGATTTTTGAATACGTTCTTATTGATCTTCTGAAGGATGTATTTATGTATCTTACCTTCGTTTTCAACCTCAACGTATTTTGTTTCGTTGATGTGGCCCAATCCGTAACGCTCTGCGCCAAGGACCTTGCCTTCTATCGCGAATTTATCGATGATGCTTTGTGTCTGTGCGCCCATTTTGATGAATTCATCCCTTCTGCCAAGGAGCGCGCTGCCGATTATGCCTGCGTCGTTCCTGTATTTTGCGATAACCACCGACGAGCGGCTGCTATCAATTCCGAAGGAAAGCTCCTCGACTCTTGCCTTGAGGGGAAGAAGAAGGTTGTCACCCTCTCCCGAGATACCGCCTCCGATGCAAACCACGTCGGGCTGGAAAATGTTGATCATATTGGAAACGCCGATGGCAAGATGCTCGATGAAGCTATCGATGACCTGCTGTGCAGGCTCGTCGCCCTCTTTTGCCGCGCGGAAGGCGGTCGCACCGCTCACGCGGTCAAGGCTGCCCTCGGAAAGCCTCCACATAAGGCTCCCCTTGTATTTTTTCATCATTTCCTTAGTGTCGTTAACAAGGGCGGTCGCGGAGCAATAAGCCTCAAGACAGCCGCGCTTTCCGCAGCCGCAAGCTCTGCCATCACGCTCAATAATGAAGTGACCAAGCTCAGCCGCAAAGCCGTTCTTGCCCTCCCAAAGCTTGCCGTCGATGACGATGCCTCCGCCAACGCCTGTGCCGAGAGTTACCGCGATAAGCGACTCCGCGCCCTCACCCGAGCCCCAAACAGCCTCTGCGTATGCGGCAACGTTTGCATCGTTTGCAACGTAGGTCTTTATTCCCGCAAGAGCTCTTATATTGCCCGCAAGGTCTACATTCTCCCAGCCGAGATTGCTTGTGGAGATAACGATCCCATCCTTAACGATACCGGGGGTCGCAACTCCTATCCACTTCATCTTTGAAAGAGAGGAGCCTGCCTCCTCTGCAAGAGACTCGCAAAGAGAGACGATATCCCTTGAGATCTCCTCCACGGGACGGGGTGCTCTCGTTTTAACACTTCCCTTGCATACGATACGCCTTGAGCGCAGCTCAACAACGCCTGCCTTTATGTTCGTGCCACCAAGGTCAACGCCAATACAATAATCCACGGTTTTCCTTCGCTCCTATTATTCTACAATATTTTTTTGCCAAATGCTACCAACAACTCATTACATCGGGTGCGCAACCAGCGGTTGCGAAGCGTAAATGAATTGACAAGGGTTAAGCAGTCTGCCAACCGAAAAAATATTTTCTATAATAATTATAGCCTACATCGTTGACAAATTCAATGGAAAATAGTATAATTATTTGTAGAATAGTACAGTTTTTTTGTTTTTTTACAAATTTTCTTATATTGAGGATAATAAAGAGCTATGAACAAAAGCGAGATAGTGACAGTTCTTTCCGAGCTTAATAAAATTACGGGAATGAGGATCTCCCTCCACGGTGCGGACTATAAGGAGATAGCCGCTTATCCCGAGCGAGCGCTGCCCTTTTGCGAGCAGGTGCATAAGATCGTCGGGGAGCACGCGCTTTGTGCCGAATGTGACAGGCTTGCCTGCGGCAGGGCTCTCGGCTCTCACGGCTCGTATATCTATAAATGCCGCTACGGATTGACGGAGGCGGTGAGTCCGCTTTATAACTTCGGCACTCTCACAGGCTTTCTTATGATGGGGCAATGTGCCGAGAGTGACGGAGCGGCAAGAGATGCTTGCAATTCTCTGCCGATCCTGCTATCGGAGAACAGGCTCAGCGAGCTATACGGAGCCATTCCCATCGTCCCATACGATATGCTTTCATCCTACGTTAAGATAATGACGATCTGCGCCCAGTATCTCACTCTTTCAAACGCTCTCCCCTCCGAAAAGCCCACGACGGCAGAGCTTGCGGAGAGATATATTCACGGCAGGCTTTCGGAAAAATTCAGCATCGGGGATATCTGCCGAAGCCTCGGGTGCTCGAAATCGACTCTTTTCACCGCGTTTCGCCAAAGGTACGGCACCACGGTAAATGCGTATATTACCGAGGCAAGGCTGCAGCTTTCGAAAAAGCTTCTCACGGAGGGCAAATCGGTTGGAGAGGTCGCAAGCCTTTCGGGCTTTACCGATCAATCCTATTTTTCAAAGGTATTTTCGGCAAAATACGGCATATCGCCAAGCGAATTCCGCGCAGAAGCGCGAGAGCAAAACGCATAATCACAGGTGCGGGGCATCTATAAGAAAGGGGCGCTTTGGCGCGAAAGACAAAGGCAGTGGGCGCGGGGCATCTGAAAGCAATCGCGTGCCCTTATGCAAGAGGATAATAAATGATGAGAATTTTACATACTTCGGATATACATCTCGGCTCGCCGATCACCGCACATCTTGACGGTGCGCGGGCGGCTATAAGAAGGCGCGAGCTTCAGGACGGCTTTGCAAGACTGGTTTACAGAGCGAGGGAGCTTTCCTGCGAGGGAATAATCATCGCGGGCGACCTTTTTGACGGCGCGCTTATATCCAGGCGACTTATTGAGAGCACGCTGGCAACGGTTGCCTCAACGCCCGAGATATCATTTTTCTATCTCCCAGGCAACCACGAGGGAGACGTGCTGAAAAAAAGCGGCATCTCACTTCCCGACAATTTAAAGCTTTTCGGCGAGGGGTGGACCTACTACGAGCTTGGCTCGGTCAGAATAGGCGGCAGAACCCGCCACGAGCCCCGTATGCTCGGGGGCTTTGCCTCGGGAGGCGGAGTCAATATCGCGGTGCTTCACGGCGAGAGGCGCGAGGGTCAGTCCGGCGAGGGTGTCATCGGTATGCAGGACGCCTTGGCAAGCTGCGTTGATTATCTCGCTCTCGGTCATTATCACGGCTATTCGGCAAGGCGTATCGGCAGATGCGAGGCGGTTTACTCGGGCACACCCGAGGGTCGGGGTTTTGACGAGGCGGGAGACTTGGGCTTCGTGCTTATTGAGATCGAGGGTACCACGCTTCGCCACAGCTTTTTAAAGAGCGGCGGAAGAAGGCTTTCCATCGTGGAGGCGGATATCACAGGTGACAGGACCCAAGCCGAGGTGGAAAGGACCGTCGAGCGCGCGCTTCTCGGTATTCCCGCGGAGGATATGGTGCGCGTGGTGCTCACGGGAGAGCATACGGCGAGCACACTCCGAGACCTTGAGAGCATCAAGAGAAGATTTTCACAGAGCTATTTCTATTTTGAGGCAAGGGATAATTCAAGGCTTTGCCTTGATCCCGAGGAGTTTGCCAAGGACCCCACGCTCCGTGGAGAATTTGTGAGGCTCGTGATGGCGGACGGCTCTCTATCCCAAGAGGAGAGAGACAGGATACTTGAATGTGGACTTCGCGCCCTTGAGGGTGAATCTGCCTTTGGGAGGTGGAGCTGATGAAATTAATTGAATGTTATATCAAAAGCTTCGGAGGCATCAAGGAGCTTCATATTGAATTTGACCGCGGACTTAATTGCTTTATCGGCGAGAACGGCGCGGGAAAAAGCACTATTGCCGCTTTTATTAAGGCTATGCTATACGGTCTCGGGGAATCGAGAAAGGCGTCTATTGAGGAAAACGACAGAAAGCATTATCTTCCCTGGGACGGAGGGTGTGCTGTGGGGTCGTTGACCTTCTCTGCGAGAGGCAGAACGTATAGAGCCGAGCGAAGCTTCGGCAAGCGACCCTCCGAGGATAGCTTTGCGCTCTACGACGTTGGGCTCGGAAGAAGATGCGAGGACCTCGGCGAGAATATAGGCGAGGAGCTCTTCGGCATTGATGCGGAGGGCTTTGAGAGGACTGTTTTCTTCTCGGAGAAAAATCTTATTCCCGAGGCAGACGGCTCATCGTTTGGGGCAGACCGTCCCGACGATGCGGTGGAGGACGAGCTATCAAGAGGTGCCCTGAACGAGGCTCTTTCGGTGCTTGACGAGCAAAGAAAAATATATCAGAAAAAGGGCGGCGGCGGACTGATAGCCGACACCCGTGCAGAGTTATTCAGGCTGAAGGAGGAGCTTGGACGGCTTGAGTCGGTGGCAAGCAGGGCTCGTGAATACGAGGTTGAGCTTGGTGAGCTGACGGCAAGAAGATCGCTTTTGGAGAAGCGGTTTTCGGATATTGCAAAAAGGCAATCAGCTCTCGGCGAGCAGCTTTACGCAAGAAAATATGAGGATAAAATAAGAGAAATTAAAAAGGAATGTCTTGCGCTTGACAGGCGAAAGGACGAGCTTTTCGCCTTCTTCGGCGGAAATATCCCCACCGCCGAGGGGCTTGCGGAGCTGAGCTACAAGCGAACTAGAGCCGAAGAGCTTAAATTCAAGGCTATGGAGCAAAGGCGCGAGGGGGACGAATATGAAAGTCTTTCGTGCGGCTTTGAAGGAAAGATCGACGAGACGGATGCGGTTAATGCGAGAGCTGCTCTATCGGCTATCGACTCCGCAAGTGACGAAAAAAGCCAAAGGATCAGAGAGATCTTCAAAAACAGAATTCCAACTCACGCCGAGGCAAAAGCCGTGTCTCTTATGCGAGGTCGGGCACATCCAATAGGAGTGATCTTCTGCGTTTTCGGAGCACTTATACTCGGAGTCGGGGCGGCGCTTGGCTTCCTTGTGTCGGGAGCCTTGTTTGCTCTTTGCGCCGTGGGCTGTGCTTTGTCGGCGGTTGGAATTGCGGTGAGTGCCGTATCGTCGGCTATCAGCAATAAAAAGGCAAGACGGAAGCAGGATGAGTTTCTTTCCTCCCTTGGGGGAGCACAGCTTCTGCCACCTGAAAGATCGGCGGCACTTTGCGAGGTGCTATCATTGATAGACGATGCCGAAAAAATCAAAAAATCTCTTGCGAAGGCAGACGAGGTGCTTGAGCATTTTTGCGCGAAATTCTCTGCACTGGTGGGGGATAAGACGGAATTTGTCCGAGCGATCCTTGACCGCTTCGACAGGATGAAGGAGCTTTCGGCGAGGGAGCTTATGCGGGACGAAATAGACCCGATGATACTCTCCGAGCGACTTATGATGGAGGTGGCAGAGGCTCTTGCCATCTACGATATCAGTACCGACGATCCCCTTAAAGAGGTGAAGGATGCGCTTAGGGAATACGAGGCTGTTACCTCGGAGCTTGTGCTTAAGGCGAAGGAGCTTGCGACCATTGCCGCTATGCGAGGTCTTTCCACCGACGGCTCACCCACGGACACCGAGGAGGAGCTTCAAAGAGAGCGAAGCGAGGCAACGAGAGAGCGCACGGCGATCGACGGTGAGATCGCGATCCGCACGAGAGAATACGAGGCTGATATGCAGCAGCTTCTCTCCCGCGAGTCGCTTCTTGCAGAGCTTGAAATGGCGGAGGAGCATCTGACGATACAGGAGGACGAGCTTCGCACGGTGCTTCTGACGAGAGAATATCTTTCCCGTGCCGCAGAGCGTTTGCGTGAAAGGTATCTTGCAGGTGCCGCCGAGAGCTTCAAAAAATATGCGGCTCGGCTTGGGATATGCCACGGCAGACCCGAGATGGCAAGCGATTTTTCCACCTCCGTGGCAGACGGTGCGGGCACAAGGTCCACCGAATACTATAACCGCGCCGCAAGAGACGGATATAGGCTTGCCGCAAGGCTTGCCATAATCGACACCCTTTATAAGGGTGAGGAGCCCTTTATACTTCTTGACGACCCCTTCGCCTCCTTCGACGACAAAAGATGCGCCCTTGCCACAGAGCTTCTTTCGGAGCTTGGCGAGGCAAGGCAGACGGTATATTTCACCTGCTCGGAATCCAGGGCCACCAAGGGAGCAAGAAGGCTTCGAAGCACACAGTGGTAGTCGGGTATTGCGGCACGCAAGCGCAGAAGCTTCGATAAAAGCAAGCAAAATAGGGGCTTGACAAACCGAAAAAATTAGGCTATAATATTTGAGACCGAGTGGGGCAATCGCGCCGTATGGTGCCGAAAGGTATTACGGTGAGGAAAGTCCGGGCATCACAGAGCAGGATAACGGATAACGTCCGTCCGAGGCGACTCGCGGGAAAGTGCAACAGAAATAAACCGCCGCACCCTGTGCGGTAAGGATGGAAAGGCGAGGTAAGAGCTCACCCACTTCTATGGTAACATAGATTTGCTGTAAACCCTATCCGATGCAACACCTTGATTTTCGGTGGCAACACCGAGGAGCTGCTCGCTCCCTTCGTGGTGGCAGAGCCTTTGGCTTGAACGCAGGGGCGACCTTGCGTGAAGATAGATGATTGCCGCGCAAAAGCGCACAGAACCCGGCTTACAAGCTCGGTCAAATATTTATATTTCCCTTCAATTTGAAAGCTTTGAGACTGCCAACGCCTCTGTTTTGGGCTTTTTAAAAAACAAAAAATAGAAGTAGGACGCTTCGGAAATTTAACCGAGGCGTCTTTTCTTTGCATTATTTTCGCTTATTTTGCATATACTTTTTTGACGGAATATTTTATTTTTGTAAAATTTACGTACTTTGGGTTGACCTTTCGTCTTATTTTAATTATAATATATAGGTGAGATAGTATGCAAAATGCTTTTTTGAAGCTTGCGGGGGAATGCTCGCGGCTTGGTTTTTTCGGACTCGGGAGATCAAACCTTTCTCTTATTCGTATGCTCCCCGAGGGTAGCAGAATAACCTTGCGCTCGGACGGCAGGGTAGATCTTGCAAAGCTTCCCGACGGTATATGCGCGGATAGGATATACGAGGGCGCGGAGTCTCTTTCGGATATTGCCGAGGATGCGCTTATTCTCTCTCCCTCCGTGAGGCGGGACAGAGCCGAGCTTGTGTCCTGTGCCGAGCGAGGCGTGCGGCTGACCTCCGACCCCGAGCTTTTCTTTGAGAGCGCGAATGCTCCCACTCTTTGCGTGAGCGGCTCGTCCGGTAAAAGCACCGCCGCGACGATATGCTCCCTTCTTATCGGCGAGGGTGCCGTGCTTTGCGGCAACGTTGGAGAGCCGATGGTGGAGTCGCTCTCGGAGAGTGCCACCGTTTATGTCTGCGAGCTATCAAGCTTTATGCTAGCCGAGCACCGCGCAAGGGTGCAAAGATCGGCTATAACGAATATAACTCCAAATCATCTTGATTGGCATTCATCCTTTGAGGAATACCGCAGAGCAAAGCTTTCTCTGCTTTCCCTCTCCGATGAGATAGTTATCTCGGCAGACGACCCTATCCTTTCGGATTTCGTTGGCAGAGGGAGACGTGTTTTCGGAGTTTATTCCACGAGTCTTTCGCTTCCCGAGCTCCTAAAGCGGCACAAGGCGAGAGTCTATATGACCCTTGAGGATGGCTATCTTTGCCGAAACGGAGAGAAAATTCTCAACACGGGTCGCCTCATTCGCTCCGAGGAGCATAATATTGCAAATATGATGTGCGCCGCACTTTTAGCCGACGGCAGATATAAGCCCGAGCGGCTCTCATCTGTGCTTTGCGGCTTTTCGGGACTCGCTCACAGATGCGAGACGGTGGCTTGCTCGGGGGGCGTTAAGTATATAGATTCATCGATAGACACGACCCCCGAAAGATGCGCCACAACTCTGCTTTCCATCTCGTCGGGTGCATCTGCACAGCCTTCTGTTCTTCTTCTTTTGGGCGGCAGAGGCAAGGGGCTTTCCTATGAGCCCTTGAAGGGTACGCTTAGTGACGTGCGGCATATATTCGCCTTTGGCGAGGAGGGGAAAAGAATAAATGAGGAGCTTTCCTCTATCACACCCTGCACGGTTTTCGAAAGAATGAGCGATGCATTATATGCGGCGCAGAGGTCGGCTGTGCGGGGCGACAAGGTCCTTCTCTCCCCCGCCGCAACAAGCTTTGACGAATTCTCATCCTTTGAGGAGCGAGGCAGATGCTTTTCGGAGCTTGCAAGGTCCTTTGAGAAATAGAAAATCATTTTTTAGTTTAAAAATACGGGAAATATAAATTTCAGGAGAAATAATATGAAAAAAAGACTGTGCGCTTTGCTTTTGGCGCTTACGACTGTGCTGACGGTGATGCTTTCTCTCACCTCCTGCGGAAACGACGGCGTTGAGGTGCCCGAGGAAATGCAGATAGTTAGGGAATCCAAAGCCGACGGCTACATCTTCTTTGGTCCCGAGGGCTGGAAGGTGGCAAATCAGGGAGAGGTCGCGGCGACCTACCTTTCCGCCTTCAACCGCGTTTCCATAACCTTCACAAAGGCTGATATGCCAACGGTCGGCACGGCGGCGGAGGGCACCGATGCCCATAAGGTCGCCTTTGACGCATATATGAAAAAGACCTCGGAGAGCTTCCCCTACGAGCTTTCGGGGGAAATGTCGGGAAAGAAGATAAACTTCGGCTCATCCAAGGGCGCGGCAGATCTTGCGTATGAATATATCTACACCTACAAGGCGGACGGCGAGGACGTTGCCTGCCGTCAGATACTTGTGGTGCGCGGCGAGGATTTCTTCATCCTTACATACACCGCCTTCGGCTCACCCACCGATGAAAATTCAAGCTATCGCATTTATTTACCGAAGGTAAATCTTGTTATTAAGAATTTCCTTTTCACAAAGAAGGGTAACGCTCCCGAGGCGGACAAGCCCACCTACGAAAAGGATGGAGACGGATATATCCTCGTTTCGGACAAGGCTCTTTCGGGCTTCAAGCTTTATATTCCCGAGGACTATGAGGTCGTTGACAACAGCGGTATCGTGTCAGCGAAGATCTCGGGCGGCGCGAATATTATCATCTCCAAGGCAACCGAGACCGGGCAAAGCGTGCTGAATTACGTGCTCAACCGCCGTCAGGACGTGCTTGAGGTTGCAGACAAGGACTCTCTTGTTGATATCAAGGTATCCGTGCCCGAGGAGATAAAGCAAACCAGCGAATCGCTTAAGGGCTGGCCTCTTGAGATATGGCCCGAATACGACCCCAATATGAAATTCGGTAATCTTCCCTCGGGAACTATTGCGGCTTACGAATATAAATTCAGCCACGGCGGAAACGATTATCACTCCTTCCAGATACTCGGCGTGACAAGCGGTCTTTTCCAGAGCGGCTACGTTTTTACCTACACCGCACTTGAGAGCGAATACGACGACCACATTGAGGAAGTAATGAAGATAATTTCGAAGGTTGAATTCTGATGAGAGAAATTTACCTTGACAACAGCGCGACGACGAGGATCTCCGAGGAGTCGCTGGCAAAATACAACGAGATCTCGAGGGAGTGCTTCGGCAATCCCTCATCTCTTCATAAAATGGGATATAACGCCGAGGGAGTGCTTCGCTCGGCAAGAGAGGAGATACTTCTCTCGCTTGGCGCAAAGGGCTCTCGGGTGGTGTTCACCGCCTCGGGAAGCGAAGCAAACAATCTGGCGATCGTCGGCAGAGCCCTTTCAAAGGAGCGTTACCTTAAGGGGGCAAAGATAATCACCACAGAGGGCGAACACGCATCGGTCTCCGAGCCTATCTCAAGGCTTGAGAAAATGGGCTTCAGAGTTGAGAGGATCCCCACCTTGGGCGGCACTCTCGATATGAAGGCTCTTGAGGCGGCACTCACGAGGGACGTTATCCTTGTGAGTATGATGATGGTGAATAACGAAACTGGCGCGCTATACGATCTCGCGGCTGTGGCAAGGCTAATGCGCCTTAAGTCTCCCGAGGCGTATCTCCACGTTGATGCGACCCAAAGCTATATGAAGCTCCCCTTCACGAAGGCGTCGCTGGGTGCCGATATGATCACTATTTCCTCTCATAAAATTGAGGGACCGAAGGGCGTGGGTGCCCTTGTTGTAGACGAGAGAGTTATAAAAGAACGCGGTCTTTCTCCTCTTATCCTCGGCGGAGGACAGGAGGGCGGGCTCAGGTCGGGCACCGAAAACGTGCCCGCGGTGGCGGCATTCGGCGAGGCTGTGCGCCTCGGTCGGCTCTCGATAAGAGAGAGATACGAAAAAATGCGCTCACTCAGGGAATATCTTATAGAAAAGATCCGCCTCTCCCCCGCTCTTTCCGAGATCTCTATAACGCTTCCCGAAAAATGCGCGCCGCAAATACTTAATATCACCCTCCCCTCAATAAAGAGCGAGACTATGCTCCACTACCTTTCCTCCTTCGGCATTTACGTTTCAAGCGGCTCTGCCTGCTCATCGAATTCGGGGCACGTGTCCTCGGCACTCGTGGCGTACGGCAGAAGCGAGGCAGAGGCGGATTGCTCCATCAGGATAAGCCTCTCCCATAGAAATGAAAAAGAGGATATTGACGCTCTTTGCGAGGCACTTGCGGCAGGGCTCACCTCTCTTGCGAGGAAGCGCTGATGGCTAATATAACTATTATAACCGTTGGCACCTTGAAGGAGAGCTATCTTTCCGAGGCGGTTGCCGAATATAAAAAAAGGCTCTCGCTTTACGCGAGAGTTGACGAGGTCAATCTTAAGGAGGAGCGCATAAGAGACGAGGACGATGCGGCGGAGGTCGCTCGCGCCCTTGAATGTGAGGGCGATAGGATCATTGCGGCAATACCCAAGGGTGCAGATACCATTGCTCTTTGCGTTGAGGGAAAGCAGTATAGCTCCGAGGAGCTTGCGGCGGCTCTTGGCAAAATGGCAGACGGCTCAGGCAAGATCGCGCTGATCATAGGCTCCTCTCACGGACTCTCCCCGAGGGTGAAGTCTCTTTGCTATATGAGGCTTTCGGTCTCAAGGCTCACCTTCCCGCACCAGCTGATGAGAGCTATGCTGATGGAAATACTTTATCGCTCCTTCACCATTCTTGCAGGCAAGAAATATCATAAATAGCTTTTTGCGAAGGAGTGCGTTTTTGGCTACCGTACCTGCGGACATTTATTCGGATCAGAAGTTACGGCTCTTCGTTTGGAGCCGATATCACGGCTCCTCTTTTGGAAAGCTTCTTGCCATTGAGGCATTGGAATAGGCTTTATTGCCCGTTACCTCCCGCTTTACCGTGATATAATCGGGTATATTGAGCACAGCGTCTCTGCCTTCAAGCTCGATCTCCATAATCGCGCTTTCGGTCCATTCGGGATATACGTCTATCTCAAGGGTCTGCCCGAGATAGCTTACCGTATATCGGGTCTTATGGAGGGGACGGGTCGCGGGATCGATAGCCTTTGCCATGGCGAGGTATTCCTCCTCTGTTATCTCCCGCTCGCTTTCCTGCGAGGTCATTTTATCCACTCTCACCTTTTCGGTCTCCGTGTATTCGATACGGCTTGGATATTCCCGCTTGCGCACTCTTTTGGTGATAGCCTCACTTGATTTAAGGTATATTTGGGTAATGGCACTTTTTGTGAAGCCCTCAAGACCCGAAAGGTTGGAGAGGTCGGGCTTTTTGATTATGAATTTGCGTTCGATCTCAAGTCCACATTTTTCCATTTTCCTTTTTCACCTCGCGTTTTCTCTTGTTTTCCTATTGATTTTAGCATATTCGGCTATTTTTTTCAATAAGTTTTTCAATTTATTATTGACATAATTTAAAATATGTGATAAAATACTATATGTATAAGGATGTATTCATCTTTTTGATCACTTTCGATGCCAAAGGCGTGTGCCTCGGCATTCGTCTTTAGCTTGGATTGGAGTATATTATGGCTGATTTTCTTGAAAAGGTAAAGGGCTTCTTCGGCAAGGTTGGCGCCGCTATAAAGAGCTTCTTCGGTAAGGTTGGTGCCGCTATAAAGAAGGCTTGGGATAAGGTCTCTCCCCCTATCAAAAAGGTTTGGGGTATTGTTGCGGGCGCGGTTAGTCACGCCTTCAAGGTTTGCATTGGCGGTATCAAAAAGGGTTGGAGCAAGGTCGTAGGCTTATGGCGCGAGCTCACCAAGGACGTTAAATGGAAGGTAGTTTGGGATAAGTGCACCACGGGTCTTCTTATCTTCCTTATGTCAGCCCCCGTTCTTATTCTTGCATACATATTCCTTTGGTTCCTTCTCAGATAATTAATTTAGTATTATAAAAGGAAAGCAAGCGATGCGGCTTGCTTTCCTTTTTGTTTTGATATTAATTGCTTTCGCTTTTTGCTTTTCGGGTAAGCGATCTGCGTGAGGACGGCGCGATTATTATATTATCGCGCAAAACGCAGGCTAGCTTCGCTTTTCAAATGCGGCGATACAGTTCTCAATGGAATTATTATCGTAGACCGTATATTGCTTGGTTTCGCCGTTGGGCTCTACCGTGGAGAAGCTCTGGTCGCCGTATGCGCGCCAGGTTTCGGTGTTAAAGGAGTTTGCCGCGCCGAGACCGCCTGTGTAGTTATTGACTCTTGCCTCGCCTGTGTAAATACCGCCGTAGCTTATCCATTTACCGTCTGTGCCCTTAACGTAGACTATGGCGGAAACGAGAATATAATCTCCGATCCAGCTTTCAGTGGTGGGTGATGAGGGGTTTGATGGGTTATCCGCAGTGAGATAGAGAACGAACTCGTCGCCCGAAAATGCGCCTGTGACGTTCTTTTTCTTTATCATTACCGTGCAGGGCTTGGATTCGCCGCCGCCGATGGAGACCGAATTAAGAGTGTCGCCGAATATTGCCTTAACGAAGGCGGTGTCCGAGGAGCTCGCGCCGATAACGTTACCGACGTAGTTATCCTGGTAGCTTGCATCCTTCATCTGCTGAATAACCTGATCGTAGTTTTTCGGAGCTCCTTCAACGCTGTTAAGAACGTCGGTGAGCTTATCGGATGCGGCATTGATGGTGGCATCACCCTCAAGCTTGATCTTATCCGCCTCGGAGGGAGAAGCATAGAAGAATCTTACCGTAACGGTTAAAACCGATGCGCTATCGGAGGTGAGAACGATCGTTGCGGGGATAGAATCGCCCTGACCAACAACGTATTCGTTTGTGGAATTAAGCTTATCGGGAGGAACGCCGACGATCATAGTCGACTCATTAAAGCCGCCCTCAAGATCGGGATAATCGGCGTTTGGCAGGACCTTAACGCCTGAGACCGTGCTTTCGGAAATACTGCCCTCGCCCGATGTTACCGTAACGTCGTATTTATAATAGGCAAGACGTGCGGAGGATTTGTTTGTGAGGGTCAGGTCCACGATCTTCGTTCCCGATGTGGAAAAATCAAGATCGCAAACGAAATATCCAAACTGATTGGTGTAGTCGTTTGATCCGTCCATAAAGGAGATCTTATCGTTTTCTGTGGCACTTTTGATGCTTGCGGCGGAGACGTACATATAGTCGATGATCTTCGGCTGCTTCAGCACGGCGGCACTACCCGTGATAGACAGGATATCCGTGATCTGCGCATAACCAATAGAGGAAAGGGTGAGACAAATAAACAGTCCAATAGCTATAAATATCCTTTTGAGCTTCATACAGTCTCCTCCTTTCTTTTGGTTAAAATGCGGGTTTTTGCAAATTATTGTTTACAGAATTTAATTGTTTTTTGAAATTTTGATGCGCTCTCGGCGATTTTGCCGAGGGCGCATCTCAGATAAAACAATTAACTTTTTGCGCCTTGGGGTTTATTTACCCGAAAGAACGTCCTCCATCTTGCGCTTCACAACGCTGATGATCTTTTTCAAGGGGTGCTTGATAAGCTCGGGATCGACCTTATGGTTTCCGTGAGCTACCGCCGCCTTTCTTACGATCTCCTTGGAGCTGGATCTTGTGGGAACGAGGACTACGTCTCCGTCGTCTACCTTCTCACCGTTGGGATCGTAGCGGTATACTCTGTTGCCGTGATCCTTTTCGTTCCAGACAACGCCGATAACCTCAACGCCGGGATGCTCGACCGTCTCCGTGTATTCCTCGTCGACCTCGTCGATATAATCTATCTCGGAAAGTGAGACATCGGGCTCTGCCATAGCCTCCTCGATTGCGTGAGCCAATTCAAGGCTCTCCGCCTTTATTATGTGAGTGGGGTCTATCGCAACGTAGCCCTCGGGAACGAGCACCTTGATAAGCTCACGATCTATGAGAGCCTGGGTTTTCTCGTAAGGATGCTCTGCCACGTAGTCAATGGGCGACGCCTTGGGATCGGGCTTAAGCCCGAATTTCTCCATCGTGATATCAATAAGCTCAAACGCCTTTTTGAGGCCTCTGTCGCTTCTTATACGGACCAGCATAGGCACCTGCTCAAACATCTTTGCATCGGTTGCCTCGTGGAAATACTTTGCGGGATCGAACTCGTTCGGATCAAGTGCGCAATAGAGACAGATCGTCTTTCCGCGTATCTTTAATCTGAAGAGCTGATATCTTCCCTTCTTGAAGGTTTCGTATCTCCAGCTCATTCTTGCCTTAACGGTCTTGAATGAAAGAATGTAGTTTTTAAGATCGCTGTAATACTTCTTGATGGTGCCGTTATCAGCCTGAATGATGTTAGCCATACAGCTTCTGCGGCATCTTATGTCTATTCTGTTGCCTTGATTATCGTAGTAGACGAAGCTTTCGTCGTCATCGTCGTCATCGTCGCTTCCTTCGCCCTCGACCTTTCTTGCCGCGGCAAGATCAATGATCTCGATCGCAGAATCTTCAATAACAGCCTCTGCTTCGGGAGCTTCCTCAACTGTGGGTTCAGCCTCCGGTGCTACCTCGGGAGCTTCTTCAACCGCAGGCTCTACCTCGGGGACTTCTTCAACCGCAGGCTCTGCCTCGGGGACTTCCTCAACCGCGGGCTCTGCTTCGGGAACTTCTTCAACCGCGGGCTCTGCCTCGGTGACAACCTCTGCCACAGGCTCTGCTTCGGGGGCAACCTCTGCCACAGGCTCTGCCTCGGGGGCTTCTTCAACCGCGGGCTCTGCCTCGACCCTTGCAAGCTTGACCTCGCCAAGGCGGTCGATAAGCTTTGCAACAACGAGCTCGGCTGTGTCGCTATTGCTCTGCACGAAGGGAGAATCAACGAAGCTCACCTTGTGCTCAATTACAGATGGGATATTAATGCCCTGATATACAGGTGCGCTTGCCACAGGTGCAGGCTCGGAGACAGGCTCTGCCACAGGTGCAGGCTCGGAGACAGGCTCTGCCACAGGTGCGGGCTCGGAGACAGGCTCTGCCTCAGGTGCAGGCTCTGCCGCAACCTCCTCGGGGATCTGCTCCGCAGGAGCTTCCTCGGCGACCTCCTCGACCACAGGCTCTGCCTCGAGGGCGGGCTCTTTTACTGCCGCCGCTACGACCTTTACCGTCGCGTGTGCTTCGGGAATAGGCTTTGCTATATCCACAGGGCCGCCGGGGGTAAGGCTCTTTTCAAGCTTAACGACCGAATCGTCCACCCAAGCGGAGCCCTCGCCGTAAAGCTCGTCGTAGTTATCAACCTTTATCTCATAAAGATAAAGAAGCTTTGTGTTAGTGGGGATAAAGAACTGAGTTCTCGTTTGGTCCGTGTTCTCGCTCATAAGAATGGGCGACTGGATCGTGTCTCTGATGCTGAGCATCTCGTTAAAGCTTGCAACAAGGAGGACCTGGTAGCCCTCGGTGTCGAAGCCGTTAAGTATGCGCTGAATGAACGCCTTATAGCTTGAATGAACGCGCCTTACTCTGTTTGTGTAGTTAATGTCGTGGTTTCTCGTGAGGATAACGAAGGCGATGAGAAGAAGCACGAGCAATAGATCAAAGGAGCAAAGACCGATGCAGGAGCCCTTGAAGATCTCGGGATCCACCGCAGGACGGAATTTCAGAACCTTTCCCTCTCCCGATGGAACGCTGGAGGTCATATAAACGTCCACGGTGTTCACGTCAACGGGAATATTAAGGGCTGTGGTGTATCTGTTTTGGCTCTCGGATTCAAGCTGCTCGGAGGAGCTTATAACCTCAACGTTCATACTGAGAATAATGGTGCTCTTGGCATCAAGGTTGAGAGAATCTACCATTCCGCTAGCCCAGAGATTATATTCGTCGTAGTCTACTGTGACCTTCTCGTTTATCTCAAGAGCACTGTTTGAGCTTTGAGTGCCCTTCATCTTGGGAACGAGGGTCTTTTCCACCGACTGAATGATCTTTCCCGAATAGTTATCTCTTATTTCAAGAGTGGCTGTTACGTCATAGACAAATTCATAGTATACGTTTGCAACGTCCACGTCCATCTTATATGAAAGATCTGCCTCAATGGTGTCTATAAGCTCTGCAACGTATGCCTGACCTGACGGTAGCCATTCCTCCTCGTAGTATTCGTTTGGCTTGAGTCCTACCCGATAATCAACGCTGCCGCTCTCGCTGTATTTCGCTTCGACGGTCTTATTGAGTGCGCTGTAAACTGCACCGCACACGGCGGCAGAAATAGCCACGATAACTAATATTACAGACAGTATGATAATGATCTTTTTTCTGTTCGCCTTGTAATTTAATCGCTTTCGTCTTTCGGCTTCTGACATACAAGCCTCCTTTCCTCTTTAATAATAAAGATTTCGTTATTACGGTTCGTGCCGAAGCACGGTTATTAATATAATTAACTATATTAAATATAGCTTATATTCAAAATAATATATTCAAAATAATCACGATCCAAAGTGACACACAGGGGCACAGCTATGACCCTATCGCACGCTCGGTTGGGGCAAAATTTTCAAAGCGCGTCGCTTTGCTTGAAGGCTCCGCGCACCAGCTCGCGCATCCAGATGGTCGGATACCCGACACCGGGGAGCTTCGTTAGTGCTTTTCCGACAACGTCGGATGGGGTTATAAAGCCTGCGTCCGCATTTTCGTTTGCATCGCCCTTGGTGTAGATGCGGACCTCGTTATTGATGACCTCGATATCGATAACTCTATGTACGATCTTATTTCCGCGGCGTTCGAAAACGATAACGTCTCCGACCTCAAGGTCCTCGCCGTCGGACTGCTCGAATATAACCGCGTCGCCCTTATTGAGCTCACCTGTCATACTCTCCGTGGCGATAACTATTGCGCCGTAATGGAATTTGCAGGATATGAGCATCATAAAGCTTGCGATGATCGCAAATGCAGCTCCGCCTGCTACGTATGCCACAGCACCCGTCTTCTTCCTTGCGAATTTTCTCTTGCGCTCAAAGAGTGCGTCTATAAAGACGTAGAGAGCCACGGGAAGGAGCACCTTGATAAAGGAGGTTATTGCATCGGGGGTGGCGGTGTTTGCCGTGAAAACGTAAACGTGAAGGGATATAATAAGGCGATAGGCGATATTTGTGCTCGCGCCGTATCTTTTTGCGAGATAGTTATAAACAAGATTTGCGATAAGCGCGGGAAGGAGAGTGAGTCCGAAAAGATCCATAAATCTATTAAAGGTCTCAACTCTGACAACGCCGAGGAACACGCTGACCTCGGAGATAACTCCGAGAAAATACGCGAGGGCGGATATACCCTTTGATCCTTGGGCGACCGCTATCCATCTTATAAGCTCCACGCCAACGATGGCAAGAGCTGTGGGAATAACGAACTCGACGACGATATTCGGCCGCAGGAAGCTATAAGGATTAGATCTGAAGCCGAAGGGAATGCCGAGAAGATAATGTATAAGGGTGTAGAGCACACCGAAAACGCAAGCGAGCAGGAGCACCTGGCGCTTTGTGTAATAGGGTATGCTTCTCTTTTTAATTAAAAACAGAAATGCTACCGAGGCGGGTAACAGCAGAGCTGCAGCAAAAGCTCTGTTGTTAATGCCTGCGGCAAACCAGGGTACAAGGAGAGCGACAATAAGAGAAGACAGTCCGATATATAATATTTTCTTATCTCTTGGCATATTGCCCTCTCCTTTCCTGATCGCATTTTTTAACGATAGAGCAGAATATTAAGTGCTACTTAAATTACTTGCTCTGAACGTCGAAGCTGACAACGAAGTTGCAGGAAATATCGCTCTGCGTTTCGTTGGTCTTGATGAGCTTAACCGTAACTGTGAAGTCGATGGTACCGCCCGCCGCAAGAGTCTGCTCTCCTGTGAGGTTCGTGTAAACGCTGAAATAAGAGTCGTTTAACGTGTAGGAGGGATCAGATGTGTCGGCAGAGACGGTAGGAGTGACCGCGACCGTGAGGTCGGATTCGCTCTTGATGGTGAAGGTTGCAATAACCTCATCACCAACCTGCTTGAGTGTACCTGCAACAACGTGCATAACTGCTGTATCGGCGTCTGCAAGAACTCTAGCATCGACTCTGGTGGCATCACCGAGAGCCTTGGAGAAGTAAACGTCGCCGTCGAATGTTTCAACTGCATCGTCTGCTGCGAAGCCTGCGGAACCTGTTACCGTAAGGGTGTCGGTCAATGCTGCATAACCGATACCGACTGCAAGCAGAGCAACGATGAGGAAGGCTGCGATTATTGATCTTCTCTTGGTCATTTGGGGTGTCTCCTTTTTTAGATTTATATCATTTTCGGGCAGAGCCCTAGTGATATACGAAAAAATTTTTCTTTGAGGTCGGGGCGCCATTAGGCGCCCAACCCACGGTTATCGTAGCGGTGTAATACCAGATAGAGGTATTCGGAGTCGCAGCACGAGCTCTTTTTCGCTCACGATGGAAGATGCGGAACCAAGTGACTATTATAAAGACGGGACTTTATTGCTCGCCGTTTGGTCGATCGTTCCGCGTGTGCAAGGGGAGCCTTGCAGAGCTATCAAACAGATTCTACGTCGAAGGTGACAACGAAGTTGCAGCTGAGGTCTGCGCCCGTTGCATTCGTCTTGATCAGCTTGATAGTGATGGTGTAGTCGATGGTGGAGCCCTTAAGGAGGGTCTTTGCACCGTCGCCTGTTGTTACGCTAAAATAATCGGTGTTGATTATTTTGCCCGCAGCTGTGTCTTCATCGGAAACGGAGGGGGTGATGAGCACGTCAAGGTCGGACTCACTCTTGATGGTGAGGGTTACGATAACCTCGTCACCAACCTGCTTGAGAATGCCGTCCTTAACAGTAACTGTCACCTTGTCGTTATCCGTGGAGTCGATAGCCGCATCAACTCTGGTGGCATCTCCAAGAGCCTTGGAGAAATAAACGTCACCGTCAAAGGTTGCGATAGCATCGTCTTTCGCGAAGCCAGCGGAACCGGTGACCTTGAGGACATCGGTTAGTGCTGCATAACCGATACCAACAGCCAGGAGAGCAACGATAAGGAACGCTGCAATGATTGATCTTCTCTTGTTCATTATGAGGATCTCCTTTCTTTTTTATATCTATCGGCAAGCCGAATTGATATCAAAATAAATATATAAATAATTATTCAGCTTCATTATACCTTATAGTTTTGCTTTTGTCAAGTGTTTAACAAAAGTTTTTTAGTATGTTATGCAAAACAAAATTTCTTTTGAGCAGAAATCTTTGCTTGCGACCAGAAGACGTAGTTACCTACGGCGAGCGGGAGCAAACGGAGATAGAAAGGGGGCTGAGTCATTAACTTAGCCTAAAAAAAGAAAAAAGCGGATGTTCTTTACCAAAAGGTATTGAGCATCCGCTTGCTTTGTTGTATAATTTAATTACCACAAAAAACCACACACAAAGCAACGAGGTTATTATACAACA
>JAFQRL010000032.1 GCA_017410065.1 Clostridia bacterium
CGTCAGGCTACGATTTCGCTATCCCTTCTTCTCGCCTGCACCTCACGATGCAAACCTTGGGAGTCGCTTTCGGGTTGGTCGGTAACTACCTCCCAGCGGACTTTCACCGCAGAGCATTGATATGCCCGTCATACAAAAAATATGACCGTCGCACATTCGGCAACGGTCATTTGTGATCTTACTTTGCGTTCTTGATTGCGTCTGCGTAGTTGCAGAGATCGGAGCTTGCCCAATCGTCAAGAGCGAAGCTCTGAGTATAGTCGGGCTGGATAATGTAAACAGCAAGCACGCAAACCGCGAAGATTACTGAGAAGATTATCGTCCACTTGAAGAGCGATCTCTCGGAATGAGCAGACTTATCTTTACCGTAGAATGTGTCTGAGCCGCCTGCGATAGTGCCCGAAAGACCTTCGTCTCCCGACTTCTGAAGAAGAACGGCTATGATAATAACAACGGCGGATATGAGAAGCGCCGCCATAAGTACGTACTCTAAAACTCCCATTTTAAAAACCTTTCGTTTATTGTGTTTAGCCCGCAAAAATAGGGGCATACATAATCAGCATACATTATTTTACCACAAACAATCAAAAAAAGCAATAGTTTTTTTATGTTTTTTGAAAAATTTTTTATTTTCCTCAAAGCGAGAAATTTTCAATTTTATTTTATACAAAACGCGCCTTATTTTATACACTTTAGTTTTTTATTTATGGTATAGTAGTTTTGGTATGCTTTGCATATACTACGTTTCATTTGGAGAATACTATGCTTTCAATCAACAAAATTTCGGACGCATCCGCTATCCACTACGCCGCAGACGAGCTAAGAAAGTACCTTAGAATGATGATGCCCGAGGGAGGCGATATAAAAGTCGCCTATAACCCCGAGGCAAAGTGCGGCTTCCGCCTCGGTCTTATGCAGGACCTCGGCCTCGACGTTTCGGATGCCGAGGACCCCGAGCTTGACGATATTTTATATATCGACTGCGATAAGGAAGGCGGCATAATTGCAGGCTCAAACCCTCGCTCGGTGCTTCTCGCGGTCTACGAATACCTTCGCCAAAACGGCTGCCGTTGGCTTATGCCCGGCGTTGACGGCGAGTTTATCCCGATGCAGGATATCAAGCCTGTTAAATACCGCCATAAGCCAAGTATGCGTTATCGCGGCTGGTGCAACGAGGGCTCGGAGTCTCAGCAGTGTATGCTTGACGCCATAGAGTTCCTCCCCAAGGTGGGTATGAACGTATTTATGATGGAGTTCAGAATACCCTCAGGCTATTACAGACGCTACTATAACCACCTTAATAACGAGGCAAACCGACCCGAGGAGCCCGTATCCAACGAAACGGTCCTCGCCTGGAAGAGAATGTGCGAGGCGGAGCTTTCGCGCCGTGGCTTACAGTTCCACGATATCGGCCACGGCTGGACGGTCGACCCCTTCGGAATCGACTCCTCCCTCCACAAATGGGACGGCGACAACGAGGACAAAATCCCCCCCGAATCAAGAAAGTATCTCGCTCTCTTAAACGGCGAAAGAAAGCTTTATTCCTGCACGCCGAACCTCACCAATTTCTGTATGTCCAACGAAGAAGCGCGCAAAATATTCGTCCGCTACGTTGCCGACTACGCAGAGCATCACGGAAACTCAGACTACCTCCACGTCTGGCTTGCCGACGGCTTCAATAAGCATTGCGAGTGCGAATCCTGTCAAAGCCGCACGACATCCGATTGGTATATTATCCTTCTGAACGAGCTTGACGAGGAGCTGACTGCAAGAGCTCTACCGACACGCATAGTTTTCATCGCATATAACGACACAGTTTGGGCACCGCTGACCGAGAGGATCAAGAATACGAAAAGATTTTCTCTGCTCACGGCTCCCATCACAAGAAAATACACCGAAACCCTTTCCAAAAGCACAGAGGACACCGAATGTGTGCCGTACGTCAGAAATAAAAACGTGTTGCCGCGCTCTCTCGAATCGTCCATAGCTTATTTCAATAAATGGAAGGAGATGTGGAACGGAGCAAATCTCACATACGAATATCACTTCTGGCGTCATCAGTATTTAGACGTTTCGGGCACCGCCCTTGCAAGGCGTATAAACGAGGATATCAAGGCGTATTACGACGTTGGCATGAGCGGTATTATCGAGGACGGCTCCCAGCGCTCCTTCTTCCCCACGGGTCTCCCCTTCTACACCTACGCAAGAACGCTCTATGACGTGTCGCTCTCTTACGAAGAAATACTTGAAGAGTACCTCTCCTGCGCCTTTGGCGAGGACTGGAAAGAATTCCGCGATTATCTTGATAAGCTCGGAGCCGCCTTTGACTTCGAATATATGGAGGGTCAGCGCAGCGCAAACATCGACATTGGTCTCTACTACAATCCGAGCCACGCGGAGAGCCTTCTCTCGGTCAGGGAGATCGTAAAGGAGGGGCGCCGTCTTGTTGAGGCTCACTTCAATTCCGACTACCGCATAAGAACTGTCAGCGTAAGACTTCTCGGCGACCACGCAGACTACGCGGAGATGCTTTGCGAGGCGGTTGCCGCCAAGGCTCTCGGCAAGGACGACGAGGCAGACGCACTCTTTTCGAAGCTCAAGCTTGAATTCGGCAAGCGTGAGGTATACATCGAGCCCTACTACGATCAGGGTCTCGTTGGCTATTCTCTTGACAAGATCTTCGAGCGCCGCTCAAATCTTGAGCCCATAATCGTGCTTGATAACTGATCCTCCGCTCCAAAGAGAGCAAAAGGACACAGCTTATAATACAGGAAGTTCGCACCTGTCGGCTTGCCAGCAAGTGCGAACGACTGTATTTCAAGGAATGTACGAAAATCACCGATTTTCGTTGTGATGCCGTAAGGCAGCACAGTTGCTTTCACCCACTAGTGAAAGCAACGGCACATATATTACAATATCTGTTTGATCCACACCTTTGATTTACTTTGAGCACAGCTTATAGGATTTATGAAAGGAGCTTAAACTATGCTTAAAATAAATAAGCTTATATCCGCCTCCGCGGTTGACTACGCCGCCGAGGAATTGAAAAAATACCTTCGTATGATGATGCCCGAGGGAGGCGACGTTGAGATCGCCTACGACCCCGAGGCAAAGTGTGGCTTCCGTCTCGGACTTATGCAGGAGCTCGGACTTGATATTTCCGACGCCGAGGACGCAGAGCTTGACGATATTTTATATATCGACTGCGATAAGGAAGGCGGCATCATCGCGGGAGACAACCCTCGCTCGGTGCTTCTCGCGGTTTATGAATACCTCCGTCAGATGGGCTGCCGTTGGCTTATGCCGGGCGTGGACGGCGAATATATCCCGATGAAGGATATCGAGCCTGTGAAATACCGCCACAAGCCATCTATGAGATACAGAGGCTGGTGCAACGAGGGCACCGAATTTCAGCAGTGTATGCTTGATGCTATCGAGCTTGCTCCAAAGCTCGGCCTCAACGTATTTATGCTTGAATTCAGAATTCCCTCGGGCTACTACACCCGCTATTACGAGCACAAATTCAACGAAAACAACCGCCCTCCCGAGCCTATCACCACCGAGCAGATAATTCGCTGGAAGGTACAGTGCGAGGCAGAAATACAGAAGCGCGGTCTAGAGTTCCATAACATCGGCCACGGCTTCACCATCGACCCCTTCAAGATCCCCGGCACCGAGCAGTATCAGATCAAGGTGGACGACAGCATCATTCCCGAGGAAACCAAAAAGCATCTTGCGCTTTTTGAGGGCAAGCGCGGCTTTATGCACGGAAGCATTATCAACACCAACTTCTGTATGTCAAGCGAGGAGGCGAGGAGGATAGTCGTCTCCGACGTGGTCGACTACGCCGAGCATCATTCAAACACCGACTATCTTCACGTCTGGCTCTCGGACGGACAGAACTGCCATTGCGAGTGCGCCGAGTGCGCGAAGATGACCCCCTCCGATTGGTATATGGTGCTGATGAACGAGATAGACGAGGCACTCACCGCAAAGGGACTTCCCACCCGAATCGTGTTTATTGCCTACGTTGACTCCACCTGGGCACCCGAAAAGATCAGGATCAAAAACCCCGAAAGATTTGCCCTTCTTATTGCGCCCATCACACGCACCTACACCGAGACTCTCCCAGAGAAGAAGTCGGATATCGTCCTTCGCCCCTACGAAAGAAACAAGCTGACCTTCCCGAGAAGCCTTGAGGAATACCTCGCGTATTTCGATAAGTGGAAGGAGGTCTGGAGCGGCTCAAATATTACCTATGAATACCACTTCTGGCGTCAGCACTTCTATGAGGTCTCGGGCATCCTTCTCGCTCGCCGTATAAACGAGGACGTTAAATGCTATATAGAAAACGGTCTTTCGGGAATCATCGAGGACGCATCCCAGCGCGCCTTCTTCCCCACGGGTCTTGCCTTCTACACCTACGCAAGATCTATGTTTGACGCAAGCCTCACCTCCGAGGAGCTTGAGGAGGAGTTCTTCTCTGCCGCCTTCGGCAAGGATTGGAAGCTTTTCAGAGATTATCTTCTTGAGCTTTCCAAAGCCATCCCCTATACCTACACCTCTCAAAGATTCAATCTTCAGAGCAAGACCTCACCCTATTACCGCCCCGACCTTGTTCCCACCATAAAGAGCACTCACGAGGTGATCGAGCGCGGCAGAGCACTTATCAAGGAGCATTACGACTCTGATATCAGAGTGCAGACGGTTGCGGTTAGAGTGCTTGAAGCCCACACGATTTATGCGGAAAGCCTTGCTCTCGCTCTTGAGGCAAAGGCTGTTGGCGACGATGATCGCGCAAGCGAGCTTTTCGTTGAAATGATGGATAAGATGGGCAAGCTTGAAGCAAAGATCGAAAGATACTACGACTTCACTCAATGCCGCTTCGCGCTTCAGCAGATCTTCAATTCCAAAACCGTAAAGCCTCAAAACGAGATACAGGACAACTGATAGCATATCCTTAATATCCCCACAGATCTCAAAGCATTGTCTATCACCAATATTATTGCAAAGCACCCAAAAATCGGCAAAATGCAAAGCTATATTTACATATTTGCAAAATTTGCGATATGGTGCGATAGATAAATCGCCGAATAAACGGCAAAGCGCAAAAGAAATAAAGGAGTTTATATGCTCAAAATTAATAAACTCATTTCGGCCTCTCCCATAGATTTTGCGGCAGAGGAATTAAAAAAATATCTTCGCATGATGATGCCCGAGGGCGGCGACATTGAGATCGCCTACGACCCCGAGGCAAAGAGCGGCTTTCGCCTTGGACTTATGCAGGACCTCGGACTTGATATTTCCGACGCCGAGGACACAGAGCTTGACGATATTCTCTATATCGACTGCGATAAGGAGGGCGGCATCATCGCGGGCTCAAACCCTCGCTCGGTGCTCCTCGCGGTCTACGAATACCTTCGCCAAAACGGTTGCCGTTGGCTTATGCCGGGCGTGGACGGTGAATATATCCCGATGAAGGATATAGAGCCTGTGAAATACCGCCACAAGCCCTCTATGAGATACAGAGGCTGGTGCAACGAAGGCGCGGAATATCAGCAGTCTATGCTTGAAACCATAGATTTTTCTCCCAAGGTCGGAAACAACGTCTATATGATGGAGTTTAAGGTGCCGCCGTATTACCGCAACTACTACGGTCATTACCAAAACGAAGAAAACCGCGCCTCTGAGCACGTCACCGACAGACAGATAGTTCAGTGGAAGCGGCAATGCGAGGCAGAGATCGCAAAGCGCGGTCTAGAGTTCCACGATATCGGCCACGGCTTCAACATAGATCCCTTCGGCATACGTTCCGCGGTGGGCTGGTCTTCGGTTGACGAGTCTGCCATCACAGACGAGCAAAGGCGTCATCTTGCTATGATCAACGGCAAGCGCGGCTTGTATTTCGGCAAGCCAACAAACACGAACTTCTGTATGTCAAATCCCGATTCCCGCAGAATAGTTACGCAATACGTTGCCGACTATGCCGAAGCTCACAGCAATATAGATTATCTCCACGTTTGGCTTGCAGACGCATACCACAATCATTGCGAATGCGCCGAGTGCCGAAAGAAAACTCCCTCGGATTGGTATATGGTTTTAATGAATGATATCGACAAAGCACTTGAGGAGCGCAACCTCCAAACTCGCATAGTCTTTATCGTGTACGTGGATACGACCTGGGCACCGATCACCGAAAGAATAAAAAATCCCAAAAGATTTTCAATACTTCTCGCCCCCATTTCAAGAAGCTATCTCGAAACGCTCCCCGAGGGCGACCCGAAGCCCGAGATCAAGCCCTTTGTTCTTAACAAAACTCCCCTGCCCGCAACTCTTGCGGAATATTTCGCCCATTTTGCAGGCTGGCGTGAATTCTGGCACGGCTCGGCTTTCGCCTATGAATATCACTTCTGGTGGCACCTCGTCTCGGACGTTGGAGGAATTTCTCTTTCAAGAAGGATAAGCGAGGATATCAGAGCATACGAGGATCACAAGGTGAACGGAATAGTTGAGGACGGCACCCAGCGTGCCTTCTTCCCCACAGGTCTTGTGTTCTACACCTACGCGCGAACTCTTTTCGACGCCTCCCTCTCCCCCGAGGACGTCGCAAAGGAATATTTCTCCGCGGCATTCGGCGAGGACGGCGAGCTCTTCCGCTCCTACCTTGAGAAGATCGGAGACCTGTTTGACGTTAAATATATGGAGGGCAAGCTCTCCGCAAACGAAGAAATCTGCGCTTTCTATAACCCCGCTATGTCTGATAAGCTTGCCTCGGCAGAGAAGCTTTTCGCCGAGGGCGAGGAGCTTATAAAAAGCCATTACAATTCGGACTGTCGCGTGAGAACGGTTTCCGTCCGCTTGCTTGAATTCCACCTTGAATATTGCAGAGCTCTTGCAAAAATTCTGGAGCGCAAGGCGGTGGGAGACGACGGCGGCGCAAGCGAGCTTCTTAATAAATTCAGGTGCGAGCTGGGTCGCCGCGAGGCGGAATATCAGCTCTACTACGACCACAACCTGCATTTCAACAGAATAAGAAGGATCGTCGAGTTTACAAAAACCAACCGCACAGATCATACTCAAATTTAATATCGCGGCAAAGCGGCGTTGAATTCAGCAGTTCGCCGGTCGTACCGACGCTCGGGTCAGGAGAATTCTTAAAATGCTTATAATCAATAAACTAATATCCACCTCCGCGGTAGATTACGCCGCCGAGGAATTGAAAAAATACCTTCGTATGATGATGCCCGAGGGCGGCGACATAAAGATCGCCTCGGTTTAAGCAAAACAGCGGTATCCCCCTGTGCCGAGCAGTCGGCTTAATAAAAAACTAAAATATTAAAAAACACATAAAGAAAGCAGGTAAAGGCAATGCTTAAAATCAACAAGATCACATCCTCAAACGTGGTTGACTACGCGGCAGAGGAGCTTAAGAAGTATCTCCGAATGATGATGCCCGAGGGCGGCGACATAAAGATCACCTACGCCCCCGAGGCACTTGACGGCTTCCGTCTCGGTCTTATGCAGGACTTCGGACTTGACGTCTCCGACGTCAGCGACCCCGAGCTTGACGACCTTCTCTATATCGACTGCGACAAGAACGGCGGTATCATTGCAGGCGGCAACCCTCGCTCGGTGCTTCTCGCGGTTTACGAGTACCTCCGTCAAAACGGCTGTATATGGCTCTTCCCCGGTGTGGACGGCGAGTATATCCCTATGAAGGAAAACGAGCCCGTTAAATATCGCTTTGCCCCCTCCTGCCGTTACAGAGGACAGTGCAACGAGGGCGCAGAGTTCCAGCAGTCTATGATGGCATCTATCGAGTTTATGCCCAAGATCGGTATGAACACCTTTATGATCGAATTCAAGAACCCTCACACCTATTACAGCTGGTATTACGACCACACAAGAAACGCAAGCCGCCCTGCCGAGCCCATCTCCTTTGACACCGCTCTCCAATGGAAGAGAATGTGCGAGACCGAGCTTGCAAAGCGCGGAATGATGTTCCACGATATCGGCCACGGCTTCAACGTCGATCCCTTCGGCATCGACTCCACCCACGCCTGGAACAAGGTTGACGACAGCCTCATTCCCGACGATCAGAGAAAATACCTTGCCGAGATCGCGGGTAAGCGCAAGTTCTATCGCGATCAGCCCATCAACACCCAGTTCTGTATGTCCAACCCCGAGGCGCGCACGATGGTTGCGAAATACGTTGCCGAGTACGCCGAAAAGCACTCCAATATCGACTATCTCCACGTTTGGCTCGGAGACGACGCAAACAACCATTGCGAGTGCGAGGAGTGCCGCAAGAAGCTCCCCTCCGACTGGTATATACTTCTTATGAACGAGATCGACGAGGAGCTCACCAAGAAGAATCTCGCCACCCGCGTGGTGTTTATCGTTTACATAGACACCGTTTGGGCACCCCTCGTTCACAAGATCGAAAAGCCCGAAAGATTCTCCGCAATGATAGCTCCCATTCAGCGCAGCTACACCAAAACTCTCCCCGGGCTCGCAGAGGACTTCAAGCTTGAGCCCTTCAATCTCAATAAAAACGTCTTCCCGAGGGATCTTTCCATCTTCCTTGAATATTATAAGGAGTGGCAAAAGATGTGGAAGGGCGCGACCTTCTGCTATGAATATCACTTCTGGCGCCATCAGGCTTGCGAGCTTTCGGGTACGGTGCTCGCAAAGCGCATAATCGAGGACGTGCGCGCATATAAGGCTAATGATATCAACGGCCTTATTGAGGACGGCTCCCAGCGCTCCTACTTCCCCAACGGCTTCGCCTTCTACACCTATGCAAGAATACTCTTTGATACCTCCCTCACCTACGAGCAGATCGCAGAGGAATATTATTCTCACGCATACGGCGCAGATTGGAAGATATTCCTTGATTACTTTGAGAGGCTCGGCGAGGCACTTGACCAGGGCTATCTTGAGGGCGAAAAATCCTCCAACCCCGAGATCAGCGCATATTACAGGCCCGAGTATCTTGAAAACCTTAACAGAGCAGAGGCTATTCTCGCAGAGGGCGAGGAGCTCGTTAAGAGCCACTATAACTCCGACGAGAGAGTGCAGACCGTCTCCGTGAGACTTATGGAAAAGCACATCGAATATTGCCGCGGCTTCATCGAGATCTTCCGCCACAAGGCTATCGGAGACGACGACGGCGCAAGAAAGATCTTCGTTGACTTCTGCAACAGCTTCGGTGCTCACGAGCCCGAGATCGAGCTTTGGTACGACCACCTTATCTACACCTCCAACCTTCGCCGCATCATCGAGTTCCACCCAAGCCAGAAGCCTAACGAGGTAACTCAGCTTTGATATTTGGCTGATAGGTAATTTTTCAGATCATTATTAAATAAAGAGGACGGGGAGTTGAAAACTCCCCGTCCTTTGGCTTTTGGTGGATAGCCCACACTCTCCTTGATTTTCCCCTTCCCTTCACTTTTATAAAAGTCAATTTTGAACAACGCGAGAAGGAAACAGAGCAGTTTCCGTTATTTACTTCGTTATATGCTTTTGATATAATAAACGTAGCTGATGTCGGCGCAGATCGGCGGGATATTCCTATAAATCAAGCCTTGTCGGCAAGCAGCTTGCAAAAAGAACGGCACATAAGAAAAAACATTTTTATCAGGAGAACAATTATGGACAATAATTTTAAGGAGATGCTTTCGGATCGCTTCGGTATGTTCGTTCACTACGGCGCATACAGTACCCTCGGCGGCAGATACAAGGGCGAGGAGATATGGGGACTTGGCGAATGGATACAGCGCAGAGCCGAAATTCGGATTGCCGACTACGAGGAGTATGCGGTGAAGAAATTCGCCCCCGCCCCCGATTTTGCAAAAAATCTTGTTAACCGCGCAAAGGCGGCAGGTGTTCGTTACATCGTGCTCACAAGCAAGCATCACGACGGCTTTTGCCTTTTCAACTCCAAGGTGAGTGACTACAATATTTATAAATACACAGGCCGCGACCTTTGCCGCGAGCTTGCCGATGCCTGCCGCGAGGAGGGCTTGGGGCTTGGCTTCTATTATTCCCACACCCTCGATTGGCACGAGAAAAACGCGGCGGGCAATTACGAGGTAGCCCACTCCGATAAGAACATCAGAAACCGCAATTATTGGGACTATCCCGACGATAATATAGATTTCGGGCAGTATTTCCGCGATAAATGCCTACCCCAGGTAAGAGAGCTTCTCACAAACTACGGCGACCTTAAGCTCATCTGGTTTGACTATCCTCACGATATCACCTACGAGGAGAGCCTTGAGCTTCGTGAGCTTGTTAAAAGCATTCAGCCGAATTGCCTTATCAATTCCCGAATCGGCCACGGCTTGCAGGACTATAACTCCCTCGGAGACAACGGACTTCCCTCCACTCCCCGAGGCGTGCCCACCGAGTGCCTTATTACTCTTAATCACACCTGGGGCTATAAGTCGGACGACCACGACTGGAAAAGCCCCGAGGATATAATCGGCGTGCTTTGCCGTACCCTCGCCGCCGATTCAACGCTTCTTCTCAACGTCGGACCTTACGGAAACGGCTACCTCACCCCCGAGACGGAAGCAATTCTTTCGGCTGTCGGCGAATGGACAAGCCGCAACCGCGAAGCGATATACGGCGGCATCTCGGGCAACCCCTTCAAGTCGGTGTTCTCCTGGGGCGAGGTCGCCCGCCGCGGAAGCGATCTTTTCCTTTACGTTCGAAAGCCCGTGGAGAAGCTTTCGCTCTCGGGCGTGTTGGAGGCTCCCATCTCCGCCGAGCTTATCGGCTACGGCGCGGTGGACTTCTCCTTTGAGAACGAAACGGTCACGGTAAATTGCCCGAGCACCCCTCTCACAGTCCCCGTTTATAAGCTCCGCTTCGGCGGCGAGCCGAAAATATCCGATGCCCTCGCCATCGACAGCACCAAGGATAGCCTCTCCGCCGCCTTCGCTTCGGTGGCTGAAAAGGTCAATATTGATGGCACGGCAAAACCGATCCACTACGAATACAACGTTTACGCCCCCGATTTCGGCAAAAACGGACTTACTCTCAACCGCATAGAATCCACAAACTTCTGGGTGTCCTCCGAGCAGGTGCTCACCTGGAGTGTAAGCTTCGGCGAGGCGGGAGACTACGGGGCGGAGATCGTTTGCACTATGCCCTCTTACGAGACGGTCTGCGGGGACCCCGAGCTTGCGGGCGCATACACCCTCTCGGTTGGAGATATGAAAAACCCTGTTTGCGAGGGTATAAAATACACCTACAATATCAGCTCCACAGGCGATTTCAACAAGCGCTTCGTTAAAGATGCGGGTATATTCAGAATAGACGAGCCGAAAAAGCTGCGCGTCACCCTCTCAAAGGAATGTGACGAGCTTGGAATTGCGGTGATGGAGGTACGCCTTAAAAAGCTTTGATAATATGTGGAGTATCCCAAGCATTTTTGCGCGAGCCTCCCAAGCATTTTTGCGCGAGCTTCTTGACACCGCCGCCGAGATATGATAAAATTTATCCGATAAAACCTTTGGAGGTCCTTATGACGGATAGAGAATTAAGAGAAATAAAGCGCAGATTTCGCCCCGACAAATGCAATGCGGCAAGGGTCGTTGGCGCATACGTCAATTCAAATAAAGAGATAGTATATAAAATAAATCAGCCCCTTGGGCTATCGGAGGAGGAGACCTCGGAGAAGCTTCTTTCGGTTATGAAGAAGGTGCTTTCGGGCAATATTGGCACGAGTGTTTCCGAGATCGAGTTTTCCACCCATCAGGTAGAGTCGAGCGAGGAGCATAAGCTTCTTATGGAGCTGCGCGGTAGCGAGCTGCGCGACCCCTCTTGCCTTGACCGCTTCTATAAAAGGGTTGCGGAGTCGGTGAAGCTGGAGAGCAATTTCGTGATACTTCTGCTTCACGACGTCTACGACGTTTATAAAAAGAGCTCTGACGGCGAGAGCGCAGACTCAACCGAGATGTTCTCCTATATCACCTGTGCGATATGCCCTGTTAAGGATGCGCCCGAGTCTCTCACCTTCCGCGAGGCAGACAGTCTTTTCCACACCGCGGGCGGAGCGGCGACCCTCACCTCTCCCGAGCTCGGCTTCGTATTCCCCGCCTTTGACGACCGCACCACCAATATCTACGGCGCGCTTTACTATTCAAGAAGCCGCACCGAAAGTCAGCCCGAGCTGACAAAGGCGATCTTCGGCTGTGAAGCTCCAATGCCTCAGGCAATACAAAAGGCGACCTTCAATGATTCTCTCACCGAGGCACTCTCCGAGGAATGTACCCTGGAGGTGGTCCGTGCCGTTCACGCGGCGGTCGCCGATATGGTAACGGCTCATAAGGAGTCCCGCGACCCCGAGCCCCTCACGATAAATAAGAACACCGTCAAAACAGTGCTTGAAGCGGTTGGAGTTGAGCCCGAAAAGATAGACAGACTCAGCGAGGCTATGGACGAGAGCTTCGGCCTCGGCGCAGACCTTACCCCGAAAAACGTCGTGGCATACAATAAATTCGATATGAAGATGCCCGAGGTGAAGATAAGCATTAATCCCGAATACGCAGATCTCGTTTCCACCCGCGAGCTGAACGGCGAGACCTATCTCACAATTAAAGTAACGGGCCCTGTGGAGCTCAACGGAATAGTAATTAACTGCGCGACCTCGGATAAGGATGAGGAGTCGGACGGCGAGGAATGACCCGAAGCCCGTCAAAGCAAAACAAATATTCCAAAGCTAAAAGAAAAAGAGAGAACGACCACTCCGAAGCCCAAAAGCCAATCGCTTTTGAGATGCACCTCGGTGGGTATGTTCTCTCTTTTTTGTGGATGCCGCCCATTTTAAATCACGGGGCGCAAGGTCTATAAACAAAATTTCTTTTTGAAAAGGCTATGAGCCAACAGCCGCCGAAAAAATCACTTTTTGGTGAACTTCACGCCGTCAAGCTTTACGCCGCCGTCGATCTTTTCGTATTCGTAGCTTTTGCAAACGTTCGCCTTATAGTATTCGACGAGCTGCTCCTTATATTGCTCAAAGGTGTCTGCCTCGTCGGGGTCGCCAACGTATTCGATCCTATCATAGGTGAGGATAAGCTGATCTTTTTTGACCTCAAATTTTGCATAGCACTTCACGTTATCATCAGAAAGAATAAAGGTGTCTCCGCTGATAACGAAGGAGGTGCCCGTCGTACTGCTGACGTATTTTCCGTCCTCGGGCTCACCGCAGGAAACAAGCGCGAGAGTTGAGCCAACAAGGATCAGGCAAAGAAGAAGCGCTGAAATAATTCTTTTCATATTTTTCTCCCATACCGCCCCAAAAGGGCGCGATTTTCATAAGAAAATTATATCACAAAGCCGCGGCTTTGTCAATAGAGCCTCTGTCCTTATATCTTCTTGAAGGTTGTGCCGCCCATTTTGAAGCCGCCGTCGATCTCCTCAAAGGTGAAGGTCTGCGGTCTGCCATCCTTATAATATGCCTGCATAGCCTCAAGGTAATCCTCAAGACCCTCGCCAAGCACCTCGACCTTATCAACGGTGAGGGTGATCTTGCCGTTATCAATAAAGTAATCGCAAACAAGCACGAGCTTGCCGTCCGAGTCCTCGATATCCTGGGTCTGTATGATCTGCTCGTAGGCAACCTCTATGATCTGTCCGTTCTCATCTTGGTATTTTCCAGCGTCAATAAGCGTCTTGCCGCAAGAGGTAAGCCCAAGAATTGCCGCGCAAAGAATAGCGCAAAGAAGTATTGAAGTTATTATTCTTTTCATTGTTTTCTCCTAAATATGTTAATTATTGTTTACAGATTTTCTATTTTAACCCATCAAAGCCACGAAGGTGTCTCCGAAGGTAACGAGCACTAAAGCCGCGCACATCACAGCGTATCCAAGAATATTGAGCCTCGTTATCTTCTCCTTCAAGAAGATGAAGGAAAGGATCGCGCTCACGATAAGGATACCCGAATTATTAAGAGTGTGAAGGAGGGTTATGTCATTGAGTATTGCTATAACGATAACGAGAAGATTTATCGCAAGACCAACGATAACCGAGGTTATAAGCAGGAAGGTTAAGGAAAGCTTATTTTGCCCGAAGCACTTAAGCGAGCCCCGCTCTCTTATAAGTATCATAACGAGAGAGGCTATTGCCGCGAGGAAATAGGTGATGCACACCATCTCCTCCTTTTCATCAGCCCCCGAAAGTCTTTGCTGAATATCGGTGAGCGCGGCGTATGCACCGTTACAAAGAGCCAGCCCGATACAGCACGGAATAAATACCTTGAAATTGACCGCGCCCTCGTTTTTGCGGTAGCTTGCAAGATACACGCCGCCGATAACCACAGCAACGCCTATCCATTTGAGCCAGGAAAGACCAACGCCGAAGCCGATCAACGCCGCAAGGGTGGGCACCACGATACCGCCCGCGATAGCAAATACCATAAGGATGGTGTAGGGTCCCGACTGACTGCACTTGACCATAAAGTAATTATAGCCCGTAATCGCCGCCGCATTCAGCGCGCCGAGAAGCAGAGTGCGCCATTCGGCTTCAAAGCGGAAGCCCATAAAGCAAAGAGAAATAAAGGCAACCGTGATACCGCTCACCGCCGTGAAAACAGGCGAGGCAAGACTCGGCTTACCTGGATAATGGTCGGTATATTTTTTACAGCAGAAGGACTGGAAGGAATAGAGGGTTATCATAAGCCCCATAAGAAGGACCTTCACAATAATCGGAGTTTCGCCCATTTTTATCTCCCTTCAAAAAATTATTCAAAGCCGCAATAAATATTATAACAAATTAATAGGGATTGTCAAGAATTATTTTAAATAAATTCTTTTAAATATTGATTTTTCGGGAAAAGTCTGCTACAATTATCTTATAAAAACAGCGAAGTCAGACGGCAAGGAGAATTCCCTTGAAGAATATAAAAAGAATAACCGACTTTTCAGCCCCCGAGCTCGACGTATTCGTGAGGCTCACAGGTGCCCAGCTCCGCAACAGACTGGAGCCCGAAAAAGGAATATTTATAGCGGAAAGCCCCACGGTCATCGAGGTCGCCCTTAACGCAGGGCTTGAGCCCGTGGCATTCCTCACCGACAAGAGGCTTATAAACACCGCCGTCAAAAGCATAATAGAGCGGCTTTCGGAGTACCCCACGGAGGACGGCTGTGGCGTTCCCATCTACGTTGCCGACCGCGAGGTGCTCACCTCTCTCACAGGCTTTGAGCTCACAAGGGGTGCCCTCTGCGCTATGCGTCGCCCAAGGCTTCCCTCGGTGGGCGAGCTCTGCCAAGGCGCAAGGCGAGTGGCGGTGCTTGAGGAGGTGGCGGACTCCACCAATATCGGTGCGCTCTTTCGCTCCGCCGCCGCCCTCGGGATCGATGCCGTGCTCATCACGCCCACCTGCTGTGATCCTCTTTGCCGCAGAGCCGTGAGAGTCAGTATGGGAACGGTTTTCCAGGTGCCCTGGGGAAGGATAGGAAGCACCCCCGCAGATTGGCCCGAGCAGGGGATCTCGGAGCTTAAGTCCCTCGGCTTTAAGACCGCCGCTATGGCGCTTTCGGATAATTCCGTCAGCATAGACGACCCCGCGCTCCTCGCAGAGCCAAGGCTTGCAATAGTCCTCGGCACAGAGGGCAACGGCTTGAAAAGCTCCACCATCGCAGATTGCGACTACACCGTGAAGATACCTATGTCCCACGGCGTGGATTCGCTGAACGTTGCCGCCGCAGGTGCCGTCGCATTCTGGCAATTAACGAGAAAATAAAAATAACGATAAAAGGAAGTGCTGAAAATGGAAAGCGTTACTATCATTGGCATTGCAGGCGGCTCGGGCAGCGGCAAGACCACCCTCGCAAGAAACATCGCAAATCACTTCGGAGATAAGATCGCCATTCTGCGCCACGACGATTACTATAAGGAGCATAGCGACCTTCCCTACGAGGAGCGCAACAAGCTGAATTACGACCATCCCGATGCCTTCGACACACCCCTCTTAATAAAGCATCTGGACGCGCTTCGCCAAGGTCATCCAATAGACTGCCCAACCTACGATTACACCCAGCACAACCGCTCGGATAAAACACGAAGAATAGAGCCTCGCGCAGTAATTCTTATCGAAGGAATACTTATCCTTTCCGATCCGAGAGTCGTTGAAAGGCTGGATATGAAGATATACGTTGACACCGATGCAGACGTTAGAATTATCCGCCGTATAGTCCGCGACACAAAAAAGCGCGGCAGATCTCTTGAGTCGGTCATATCTCAGTATTTAGACACTGTAAAGCCGATGCACGAGGCTTTCGTTGAGCCGTCGAAAAGGCTTGCGGACATCATTATTCCCGAGGGCGGAAAGAACCCCGTCGCATACGGAATGATTATCGATAAGATCGAAAAAACTTTAAGTGAGCAAGGATAAAAAAATGAGCAACAAAAAGAGAATAATAACCCCCTTCAGCATAACCCAAAGGACCCTCTCCTCGGGCGAGCGGATCGAGCTTCCCCAAAACACAATAAAGGATAAGACCCGCCTCTCCTTCACCGCAAGACTTGATAGCCTCGGCGAGGGCAGAATTATAGTCGGCCACGGCTACGATCAGCCAAACGGCGGCTGGATAGAAATAACCGAAAGAGAGGTCTCCGCCTTTAATTTCTACTCCTGGAAGGACCCAAAAGCCCAGCCGATTGCCGAAAAAACGCAACACGGGCTTGACATATCCGAATTTATCACCGTCATAATCGATAAAGACTATCAGCGCGGAGACTACGCAAGAATCACCACAGCGGCAGGCTCCTTCACCTATCCTGTCTCGGGAATCAGCGGCTACGACGGCTCGCCTCTCGCTATTGCAGACGGCGTCTCTCTTTCGGACTGTATACTGAACTTTACATCCGAAGCCTATGCCGCACCGATATGGCTATACGGCGACTCCTATTTAAATCACGCAGACAGCGTCCGCTGGCCCTACTATCTCTATCAGGACGGCTACACCGACGTGCTCCTCGCCGCCTACCCGGGAGAAAACTCCCAAAGAGCCATAATCGACTTTGAGCTTGCCGTAACAAGGGGCACTCCCGAATTCGCCCTGTGGCTGCTCGGAATGAACAACGGCGAGGGAGAGTCCGCCGAGCCAAACCCCTATTGGCTCGCCGCAACCGAGCGTTTCCTTGCCATCTGCAAGGAAAAGGGCATCACGCCCATCCTCGCAACCATTCCCACCACCCCGAAAATAAACAACGCACCCAAAAACGAATGGGTGCGCCGCTCGGGCTACCGCTATATAGATTTCAACCGCGCCGTCGGCGCAGATATCAGCCCAAGCTGGTATAGCGGAATGCTCAGCGAGGACCAGGTCCACCCCGCCGCCCTCGGCGCCCAAGCCCTCTACGCCCGCGTCCTCACCGACTTCCCCGAAATTATGCGAAGATAAATCCAAAACCAAAAGCTGCCCTTGATGCCCACAAAGCATTTTCGGCAGCTTTTATTTTTATAGTGTTCTTCTTTTTTTAATATAGCTTCCTTTTGTAAATATAGTTTTTTATAATATAGCTCCTTATAATATACTTTTCCTATTAAAATTATTATAAAAAGTGCGGCCGATTGCTCGACCGCATTTTCGTTTGCTGTTAATTTATACTCTAATCGAAGAATTTTTGAGGGAGAATTGTCGCTTTGCGACCGACAGGCGTATACGAATACGTCGAGGTCGCAAAACGACGATAGGTGATATAGCTTTGAAAAGCCAAAGCCCACGAAAATTCATTTCGGGAATATATCACCGGTCTCACCAAAAATTACCGATTAAAATTATACGTTGTAGAAGTCTACGAGTCTCTTAAGTCTCTCAAAGCCAACGGCGATCCCCGAGGGTTGCGCCTTGGGCGAGGAGATATTTGATGATGCTTTTTTAAGGAGCGCGCGGCAAAGTACAACTTTGCAAGAGCGCCTTGGGAAAGCAGCGCAAATATATACCGTTCAAGACGTGACGATCGGGGGTCGCCGTTGGCTCCGCCTTAGCGGTTGCTTCAGCCTTAGCGAAGAGCTCCTTTGCGCGCTCGGGGTAGCGTAGCGGCGGGGTGGTATTGAATGACAGCCTAAACGGCTGTCAGACCCGCACCGTGACCGAGCCGCAGCGAGACCTGCTGAGCAAGTCCGGAATCCAACATTGATTAAAAAGTGCGGCCGATTGCTCGACCGCACCTTTATTTTACCGATTATTTACCGATAAAAATTATACGTTGTAGAAGTCTACGAGCCTCTTAAGCCTCTCATACTTAGCCTTAGCAGTTGCTTCAGCCTTAGCGAAGAGCTCCTTTGCACGCTCGGGGAACTGCTGAGCAAGTCTGGTGTATCTAGCCTCGCCTGCGATGAACTCCTGGTAGGAGCCTGTGGGTTCCTTGGAATCGAGAGTGAAGGGGTTCTTGCCCTCTGCCTTAAGAGCGGGGTTGTATCTGAACATGTTCCAGTAGCCTGCCTCAACAGCCTTCTTCATCTCAGCCTGGCAGTTAGCCATACCGCCCTTGATGGAGTGCATCTCACAAGGAGCGTAGCCGATTACGAGAGAAGGTCCGGGATATGCCTCAGCCTCTGCAAGAGCCTTAAGGGTCTGGTTCATATCTGCGCCCATAGCGATCTGTGCAACGTAAACGTAGCCGTAGGACATTGCGATCTCTGCAAGGTTCTTCTTGCCGATAGCCTTACCTGCTGCCGCGAACTGTGCAACCTGACCGATGTTGGAAGCCTTGGAAGCCTGTCCACCTGTGTTGGAGTAAACCTCGGTATCGAATACCATAATGTTTACGTCCTCGCCGGAAGCGATAACGTGGTCAAGACCGCCGAAGCCGATATCGTATGCCCAGCCGTCGCCGCCGAAGATCCAAACAGCCTTCTTGGAGAGGAACTTCTTCTCAGCGAGGATCTTGGGAGCGGTGGGGCAACCTGCAGCTGCTGCTGCCTCAAGCTCTGCAATAAGAGCCTTGGTTGCGGACTCGTTCTTCGCGCCGTTATCCTTGGTTGCAAGGAACTCAGCTGCTGCCGCCTTGAAGGACTCGGAAGCCTTCTCGGATGCTGCCATTTCCTCAACCATCTTGATAAGCTTATCGCGGATAGCCTTCTGACCAACGAACATACCGAGACCGTGCTCTGCGTTATCCTCGAAGAGGGAGTTAGCCCAAGCGGGACCTCTGCCGGACTCCTTGTTTACAGTGTAGGGAGTTGCGGGAGCGGAGCCACCCCAAATGGAGGAACAGCCTGTTGCGTTGGAGATATACATTCTCTCACCGAAGAGCTGGGTGATAAGACGAGCATAGGAGGTCTCTGCACAGCCTGCGCAAGAGCCCGAATACTCAAGGAGAGGCTGCTTGAACTGGCTACCCTTAACGGATACTGCAACAAGCTCTGCCTTCTCGGAAACGTTTGCAACCGCATAGTCGTATGCAGGCTGCTGATCAAGCTGAGTTGCGATGGGCTTCATCTCGAGTGCGGGAGCCTTACCTGTCTTAGCAGCATTTGCGGTAACAGGGCAAGCCTTAACGCAAAGGGTACAACCCATACAGTCAAGAGGAGAAACCGCCATTGTGAACTTGTAGTTGGTCTTAGCAACGGGCTTCTCGGTGAACTTGGTTACTGCGGGAGCTGCCGCAGCCTCATCCTCGGTCATAGCGAAGGGACGGATGCAGGCGTGAGGACATACGAACGCGCAGTTATTACACTGGATACAGGTCTCGGGATTCCACTGAGGAACGGAAACGGCAACGCCGCGCTTCTCATAAGCGGTAGAGCCCTGGGGGAAGGTACCGTCTGCGTACTTAGCGAATGCCGCAACGCCGAGGGAATCACCCTTCATAGAGTTTACGGGAAGAACGATGTCGTTAACGAAGTCAACGAGATCGGCTCTTGTACCGTTTGCCTTTGCGCGAGGAGCATCAGCACCTGCGTTTGCCCACTCTGCGGGAACAGCTACAAGGTTAAGAGCATCCTTACCTGCGTCGATAGCCTTGTGGTTGAGGTCAACGATAGCCTGACCCTTCTTGAGGTAGGACTTGGTTGCCATATACTTCATATAGTCGATCGCTTCGTCGATGGGAAGGATCTTTGCAAGAGTGAAGAATGCAGACTGAAGAACGGTGTTCTTAACCTTTGCGTTACCGAGGTCGATAGCGATCTTGGTTGCGTTGATGGTGTAGAACTTGATGTTGTTCTTTGCGATATAGGACTTAACCGATGCGGGAATGTGAGCATCGAGCTCAGCATCGCTCCAAGGACAGTCAAGGAGGAAGGTACCGCCGGGCTTAACGTCGGATATCATATCGTACTTTGTGAGATATGCGTTGTTGTGGCAAGCAACGAAGTCTGCCTTATTGATATAATAAGAGGACTTGATGGGGCTATCACCGAATCTGAGGTGAGAAATAGTGATACCCGAGGTCTTCTTGGAGTCATACTGGAAGTATGCCTGAATGAACTTATCGGTGTGGTCGCCGATGATCTTGATGGAGTTCTTGTTTGCACCAACTGTACCGTCGCCGCCGAGACCCCAGAACTTGCACTGGATCATATCGGTGGGTGCGGTGTCGGGAGCAGCCTCCTCAGCAAGAGAAAGACCCATAAGGTCGTCTACGATACCGATAGTGAAGTGATTCTTCTTCTCGCCTGCCATATTCTTATAAACAGCGAATATGGATGCGGGAGTGGTATCCTTAGAGCCGAGACCGTATCTGCCGCCAAGAACCTTGATGCCGTCTCTGCCAACCTCGTTGAGGGCGGCGATAACGTCGAGGTAAAGGGGCTCGCCAAGAGAGCCGGGCTCCTTGGTTCTATCAAGAACGGAAACTACCTTTGCGGTTGCGGGAATAGCCTCGCTGAGCTTGGAAGCAACGAAGGGTCTGTAAAGACGAACCTTAACAAGACCTACCTTCTCGCCCTTTGCGTTGAGGTAATCGATAACCTCCTCAGCAACGTCACAAACAGAGCCCATAGCAACGATAACTCTCTCTGCATCGGGTGCACCGTAGTAGTTGAAGAGCTTGTAGTTTGTGCCGATCTTTGCGTTGACCTTGTCCATATACTCCTCAACGATAGCGGGAAGTGCCTCGTAGTAGGGGTTGCAAGCCTCTCTGTGCTGGAAGAAGATATCGCCGTTTTCAGCAGAGCCGCGAAGAGCGGGAGTCTCGGGGTTGAGAGAGCGATTGCGGAAGCCTGCGATAGCATCGAAATCAGCCATCTCTGCAAGATCCTTATAGTCCCAAGCAGCAACCTTGGTGATCTCGTGAGAGGTTCTGAAGCCGTCGAAGAAGTTAAGGAAGGGTACTCTGCCCTTGATGGTTGCAAGGTGAGCAACCGCACCGAGGTCCATAACCTCCTGAGCGTTGGTCTCAGCCATCATTGCAAAGCCTGTCTGACGGCAAGCATAAACGTCGGAATGGTCGCCGAAGATGTTAAGAGCGTGGGAAGCAACGCATCTTGCGGAAACGTGAATTACGCAAGGAAGAAGCTCACCGGCGATCTTATACATATTGGGGATCATAAGGAGAAGACCCTGAGACGCGGTGTAGGTGGTGGTGAGAGCGCCTGCTGCAAGAGAACCGTGAACGGTACCTGCTGCGCCTGCCTCGGACTGCATCTCAACAACCTTAACGTTCTGACCGAAGATATTCTTCGCAGGCTCGCCAAAGATGTTCTTATCGGATGCGGACCAGGTGTCTGTTACCTCAGCCATAACCGAGCTGGGGGTGATGGGGTAGATGGCAGCAACCTCTGTGAACGCGTAAGATACGTGCGCAGCAGCGGTGTTACCATCCATAGAAATTTTTCTTCTTTCTATCATTGGATTGTCCTCCATATAAAAATTTATTAACAAAGGTAGTATAAACGCGCAAAAAAGACAAGCTCTCGCACGTCCACGTAATATTATAACACTAAATTATTAAAAAGTAAAGAGGTAAAAGGAAAGTTTTTGACAATTCTTTGTCAAGCTTTTACTTCCCCGCTCTTGCTTTTGCCCGAGATATAAAGGGTATTACCGCAAACATAAGCAGAGTGACGAGCGCACCCACGAGGAATATTTCGGGAGCGGGGATATATTCGGTGGTCATAATATCCGCGCCCGCATCCTGAAGCTTTACGCCCATAGCCTTGTTTATGCCGTTTCCGATCGCGGGGCCCGCAAGCATAGGTATAAGCACGCTGAACACCATCCTCACACCCTGAAGCTTACCCACGGCACCCTCGGGCGTGTAGTCTCTCACGGTGGAGCCGCAAAGCGCGCTGACGAAGATATATCCGCAGATCATCACGAAGCCGAATATACCGAAAACGATAAGTGCGGCGGTCTTATTCGAAGGAGGCGCAAAGTACATACCGAAAAGCCCTGCCGCCATAATCGCCGAGGCAACGTAAAGAAGCTTCGTCTTGTCCATCTTATCCGAGAGTCTGCCGAGGAAGACGTTTATCACCGCGCCAAGAACGATAGCCACGCCGAACACCACGCTGTATTCGATCTCGGTGAAGCCGAGATAGGTCTTCATATAAATGATGAGATAGGGCATAAAGATCTGGCAAGCCACGCCGTAGATAAGCACGGCAATAAAGGTGACATAAAGAGGAAGATTATTCTTCACCACGGAGGGCTTGAAGCCGTAGAAGATCTCTCTGAAGCTTCCCGACCGCCGAAGGGTGGGGCTGTCCTTGATAATGAAGATACCGAGAAGTCCCGAAAGGGAGATGATAACGCCGAGCCCGATGAATACCGCCCGATAGCTTGTCAAGGAAACGAGGATACCGAAGCCGCCCGCCACCGCAAGCATTGCGATAAGAGGAAGTATGGAAATCACGCCCTCGACCGTGCCGCGGAATGAGGGTCTTGTGTTGTCCGTGACCCAGGCGTTGAAGGCGGCATCGTTTGCCGTCGAGCCAAAGAGGGTCATCACGCAGTCGCCAACGACCAAAAGCGCGAGAGTGAGCGTTACCGCCTGTACGCCCTGCGTATTGAATATAGCTCCCACAAGCTCTGTGCTTGTGCAACCGAAGAGCGCGACCGTCACGCCCCATATAAGATATCCGTAGGATATGAGAGTGCGCCTGTTTCCAAGCTTATCCGAGAGCACTCCCGCGATCAGAGTGACCGCCGTTGCCGTCACGCCGCTGAGCTGTACCATAAGGGTGATAGCATCAAGATTCGGCGCGACCGTGTCGAATATAAAGAGATTGAAATACATATTCTCCACCGACCAGGCAAGCTGACCTATCGTGCCGAACAGTATAAGGATCAACCAGCTTTTTCTGCCGAATACCGTTTTTTCGTTTCCGTTCATTTTCCGTTTTCCTTACCTTCCATTTTCAATTTTCCACTTTCCATTTTCAATTTTCCATTTTCAACTTTCCATTTTCAATTTTCCATTTTCAACTTTCAACTTCCTCCACTCTCTCGGCGAGCAGCCTTCCCTTGCGCGGAAGGCTGTGCCAAAGGCGGATACCGAGCCGAAGCCCGAGGCCTTCGCGATCCTTCCAACCGTCCAATCGGTGGAGGAAAGAAGTCTTTTTGCCTGCTTCACTCTCAGGGAGGTCAGGTAGCCGAGCACCGTTCTGCCCGTGTATTCCTTGAAAAGTCGGCAGAGATAAAATTCGCTGAGGTAAAACCTCTCGGAGAGGGAGGTGAGGCTTATCTGCTCGGTATAGTGTGTGTCGATATACTTCAGTATATCCGCAACTCTGTCAAGCGTCGGGGTGGCAACCGTGGTGCGGCTGGCAATATTTTCGCAAGAGAGAGTCGCATCGAGAAGCCCGAGAACGGCGGCATAGCTGCCAAGCCCCGCGTCCTCTCGCGTGACCCTTCCGATCATTTCATCTATAAGCCTCGAAATCCTCTCTCGCGCCTCTCCCTCGGGCCTTGCGATGAAAAGCTCGCAGTCGGGCTCCGCTCCGCAGGGGAAATGTGCGGCAGGAAGGGTTATAAGCAGTCTCGCGTAACCGCCCCCCGCATCAAGAGTTCGGTGCTCCGTGTCGGGTGCGAGCAAAAAGGCGTCTCCCGCCTTAAGATGATAAAAGGCGTCCTTAACGAAAAGGTATCTGTCGCCCTCGGTGAGCAGATAAAATTCGTATTTATCGTGAGCCTCACAGCGCGCCATATTGTTGAAGGCTATCCTCTCATAGCCAACCTTCACGTCGTATCCCTTCTCGGAAAATCCTATAACCGTTTCTCCTCCCCCCTCTCTCATCGGATCAAAGCTCCGCGTTTAATTTTTTTACTACTCATCATTTTAGCATATAAGAAGTCAATAATCAAGCAGTTTTGGGGATTTTTATTCAAAAAAAGGCAAATTTTGCTCAAGAAAATCTGCTATAATAGAGTTGATAGATCAAAAGCTAAAAAGCGAGGTATAAAAATGAAAGCAAAGCAGCTTGCAATTATGTCGGCAGAAACGATGATGAAAAAATTTGCCGCCCCCGACCTTCCCCCTGTAACGAAGTTCCACTACCATCAGGGAGTATTTCTTTCGGGAATGCTTCATACATATCATCTCACGGGTGATGAAAGATATTACAATTACGCAAAGGAATGGGTCGACTCCACCCTCGGCGAGGACGGTCTTCCCTACAATATGGAGACCACAGCCCTCGACGATATGCAGCCCGGCATCCTTCTATACGAGCTCTACGAGCGAACGGGCGACCCACGCTATAAAAAGACCCTCGACAAAATTATATGGCATATAGACCGCTGGCCCAAGAGTGCCGAGGGCGGCTTCTTCCATAAGGACAACGGCAGAAGCGCAAATATGTGGCTCGACGGAATGTATATGGGCGGCCCCGTTACCGCGGAGTACGGCGCAAGATTTGCAAGACCAGACCTCTTTGACGAGGTCCATCATCAGATGGCTCTTATGAGAGACCGCATAACGGACGAGCAAACAGGGCTGATGTACCACGCATACGACCAGGAGCGAAAGGCGACCTGGGCAGACCCCGTCACAGGCAGAGCCGCTCACTATTGGGGCAGAGCTATGGGCTGGTATGCGGTCGCAATGTTCCAGATAGCCGAGCTTCTTCCCGATAGCTACGAAAAGAAAAAGGAATTTTTAGATAAGGGCACAGAGCTCCTTCGCGCCCTCTTTAAGTATCAGGATAAAAAGACGGGGCTTTGGTATCAGGTGATTGATAAGACCGAGGATCCCGAAAACTGGCACGAGACCTCCTGCTCCTGCCTCTTCCTCTACGCCCTTTGCCTTGCGGTTAAGGCGGGGATGCTTGATAAGGAGGAGATGCGCCCCATAGCCTCCCTCGCCTTTGAGGGTATCAAGTCAAAGCTCGTTTTCGGCGAGGATGGCTACCTCGGTGTCAGCGGCGTTTGCATCGGCACAGGCGTTGGAGACCTTGCTCACTACTACGCCCGCCCCACCAGCGAAAACGACCTTCACGGCGTTGGCGCGTTCCTTCTTATGGCTTGCGAATACGCGAGTATATTTGAGGATTGATCAAAGCTCGCGAGCGGTGATCCGCCCCTCAAAATCTTCGTTTTTGTAAACAGTTATTTGCATTTATTTAAATAATCGCAATGAAGCAACACCGCGTTGAAAGGAAACAAAATGAAAACTCCCGAAACCTCAAAGCATTTTAAAAGAGTTATCGACCCTGTCACAGGCGTACCTCACTACGTTCTCGCAACAAGGCTTGCAAAGTATCAGCAGTCCCTCTATTACGTTAACAATCCTATGTCGAGCGACGGCAGATACCTTTGGTTTTGGTCGGTTATAAATCCCATTTATCCCGACGGCGCAGGAAAGCTTTTGAGCTTTATCGATTTTGAAACCGATGAGATCACCATCTGCTACGACATTCCCTACCAAAGCGCTCCCTACGTAGATCCCGACGACGGAACCGTCTATTTTATCACGGGCTCTTCCCTCTGCAAAAGAGAGCCGAAAAAGGATAAATTTGCCGAGGTGGTTTGCCGGATACCCGTGTTCACAAACGGCGGCGGCTACGCCACTCACTTAACGAGAACCCGTGACAAAAACAAATTCTTCCTTGACATAGGAATAAAATGTGGCGGCGGAGTTCAAGGACTTCTCGATATACGCGACGGCTCATTTACAGAGTGGTGCAGAACCGAGCGTCCCCACAATCACGGTCAGCTAAACCCGCAAAACGATGACCTTGCGCTGATGGCGTACGACTCCTTTGCAAACGCTGACGGCACAAAAAATCGCATTCCCTACGACGAGAACGGAATTTATCAAAGACTTTGGACTCTCACCTCTGACGGCAAACGCAAAATGTGGCCACCGAAAAATAACTATGCCACACACGAATGGTGGTCGGCAGACGGAAAGACAATCTACTATTGCTCCGACTATTACGGCATCTATGGTATCGACATTGAGACAGGCGAGGACATAACAATCCTTGAAGGTATTGACCCCTGGCACGCATACAGCACGAAAGACGACTCCCTCTTCATCTGGGACGAAAAGAAGCTCGAGCGCTACGGCGGCAAATGGTACAGAGGTTGCCCCTCGGCTCTCAATTTCTTTAACAGAACCACGGGCAAAAATCTCGTCGTTATTTCCGAAATGCCCGAAAACGGCCACACCCCCGAAAACCAAAATTCCTACCACATCGATCCCCACCCACGCTTTACCGAAAACGAAAAATACGCCATCTTTACCACCACCGAGCTCGGCGGCGTTGATCTCGGTGTCGTAGTTGTTGACGAGCTTGTGGAGCTTACTAAGTAATAACGCATCATTCGCTTTCGCAAAAAGGCACATATTGAACGGAGAGCATCGCATCCGGACATTTATATTCAGGAGCATAAACCGATGAACACCAGCGTTTTTTTATCTAACGAAATTTGTCAATCGGGCAAGCACGTTCTTCTATCGTCTGCCGAAGCAGGCGCGACCTTCCGCCTTTATAGCCTGCCAAAAGGTAAGTGCGCAATCTCGGACTGCAACGGAGAAAACGTCAGAATTTTCATTTTGCTTGAAGGATCTTTAAAAATCGGAGAGCTTATGCTCGGCGAAAGAGGAATACTCACCGTCATAAAAACGGAAAGCATTCAAATAGCCGCGCTTAGCGATTCAAGACTGCTTGAGATCAGCCTCAAAAAAACAGCCGATGCGTGCAGTATTTCGTCCCCGAACCCTCTTCTCTACCGCTTAGCTCCCAAATACAGAGAAGATTGCAAGAGCGAAAAAACCGTCAGCCGTATGCTCCTGCAAAGCGGCGTTATTCCGGGAATAGCGATAGGAAGCGTTGAAACACACGGCAAGGATACCGTTGCGGCACACTGCCACCCCGATTGCGACCAATTTTTCTTTTCCTTTGCCGAAAACGATATGTCGGTAATAATCGACGCTGACACAGTACCGATGAAGGGCGAGAGGCTTTTGCACATTCCTTTAGGAAGCACACACGGCGTTGAGGTTTGCGACGGCGGCTGCGCCCATTACCTTTGGATCGATTTTATATTAAACGAGCAGGGCGCCGAATATATGGACTCCGCCCACGAATTTATATAATTGCAAAGCGAAAGTCCCTCATCACCCACCATAATATTCAGTTTCTGCTTAATATCAACATTAATAATAGGAGAAATGCTCAATGAAAACCGTTAAAACCTCAAGGCTGTTCGAAAGAAAGCAAGACAAGATAAGCGGCGTTCCCTACTACGTCCTAACGGAAAAGAAATGCGCCTATCAGCAAGGCTTCTATTTTGTAAATAATTCCATAACGCTCGATGGCAGGTATCTGTGGTTCTATACAGCCGAAAGCCCCGTTTACGATGCATCTTTAAGAAATATGGGCTACGTTGACTTCCTTACCGACGAGGTCGTGATCTGCCACGATATAATCATAGACGATACCTCTCCGTACGTAGATCCCCAAACCGGAACGGTCTATTACACCAAGGGCGCGTCCGTCTATATGCGCGAGCCCGGCAAGAACAAAGCGGCAAAAAAGCTTTGCACAGTACCGTTTGGCGGATATATACGGACAATAGCCAGCCACCTGACGCCCCTGTCGGACGGCAAGAGCTTTTTACTTGACATTCAGCGCTATAACTTCGGTAACATTCAGGGAACTATCAATATCGAAACGGGTGAGTTCACCGAATGGTCACGCTGTGATCATCAAACGGGGCACGGTCAGATCAACCCCAAAAACGACGCCCTCGGGCTTTTCGCCTATGAGTCGCACGTGGATCTTGCGACAGGCAAAAAGGTCTTCGGCGTTCCTATAGACGAAAACGGAGTTTATCAAAGGCTTTGGACTATTACGGCAGACGGCGTCCGCACCTGCTACCCTGCAAGAGATAATTACGCCTCACACGAATGGTGGTCGGCAGACGGAAAGAAAATATTCTACGTCAACGATTTCGGAATACAGCGTCTTGACCTGACAACCGGCGAGCATATCTGCGTTCACGAATGCTACCCCTGGCACGCTCATACGACAAAGGACGAAAATTATTATGTTTTCGACGAGAAGGTTCTTGATCGCTACGATGGAAAATGGTTCAGAGGCTGTCCTGCCGCGGTCAAATTTTATAACCGCATAACGAATAAGGAAATTGCCATCGTCACTGAAATGCCCGAAAACGGATTCTCCCCAAGCAACCAATGCACGTACCACATCGACCCGCATCCTCGATTTACCGATGACGAAAAATACATAGTTTTCACAACCACAGAGCTTGGCGGTGTTGATCTGGCTGTTGCCGTAGTTGACGAGCTTGTGGAGCTTACAAAGTAAAGCGTAGCCAAAGCCAAAAGAGGCGGAAGATTTGCGCCAAATCCATAAAAATTCAATGATGAACCCACAAAACACCCAAAAACTATAACTTTTTTCATATAAATCAGGAGAAAACCGAATGAAAACACCAATGACCTCGAAGCATTTCACAAAAGTCGTTGACCCCAAAACGGGTATACCCCACTACGTTCTCGCAACAAGGCTTGCAAAGTATCAGCAGGGCTTCTACTTCGTGAATAATTCTATGACGCGTGACGGCAGATATCTTTGGTTTTACGCCGTGCCCGCACCTGTCTACGACACTATGAGCCGCAATATGGGCTACGTTGACTTCCTCACCGACGAGGTGGTAATATGCTACGACGTACTCTTTGACGATGCCACACCCTTTGTCGACCCTGACACAGGCGACGTTTACTTCACCCACAAAAAGGGTATCTACAAGCGCGAGCCGAAAAAGGATGCGACCGCCGTGAAGCTCTGCACCGTGAATATCCCGGGGCACGTGAACAAGCTTGCCACTCATCTCACGAGATGCTCCGATAAATCCCGCTTCTTCCTTGATATAAACAGGGGCGACTTCGGCTGTATTCAGGGCACCGTCAATATTGAAACAGGCGAATTCACCGAATGGAGCCGCGCGCCGCTTGGCGTTAATATGAACCACGGACAAATAAACCCAAGTAACGACCGCCTTGCCCTCTGCGCCTACGACGGATGGTCAAGCCTTGAAAGCGGTGAACATCACCGCATCCCCTATGACGAAAACGGCGTTTATCAAAGGCTTTGGACGCTCACCGCAGACGGAGGTCGCAAAATGCACCCAGCAATGCACAACTACGCCACCCACGAATGGTGGTCGGGTGACGGCAAAAAGATCTATTATTGCTGTGACGGGTACGGCATCTACGGCATCGATCTTGAAACAGGCGAGGATATCACCATCCTTGAGGGCGTTGACCCTTGGCACGCTCACTCCACAAGAGACGACTCCTATTTCATCTATGATGAAAAGAAGCTTGAACGCTACGGCGGCAAGTGGTACAGAGGCTGTCCCGCCGCCCTGAATTTCCTAAACAGAAAAACAGGAAAGCACCTTGTGGTTATCTCCGAGATGCCCGAGAACGGCTTCACTCCGGAAAATCAGACGGCTTACCACATCGACCCTCACCCGAGATTTTCCGAAAACGAAAAATACGTTATATTCTCAACCTCCGAGCTTGGCGGTTGTGATCTTGCGATAGCATCGGTTGAGGAGCTCATAAAGCTCACGAGCTAAACCGTCCAAAACGTTGAAAAAGAAGGCAGAATTTTATGAAAACCCCAGAAACATCAAGGCTTTTTAAAAGGGTCACAGACCCCAAAACAGGCGTGCCTCACTACGTGCTCACCGAAAGGGCTTGCGAATATCAGCAAGGCTTCTACTTCGTGAATAATTCTATGACGCGTGACGGCAGATACCTTTGGTTCTACGCTACGGCGGCACCCGTTTATCACGATATGTATAGAAATCTTGGCTACGTTGACTTTCTCACCGACGAGATAGTTATCTGCTACGACGCCCTCTTTCACGCCGCCACCCCATATATCGATCCCGACACAGGCACGGCGTATTTCACCAACGACAAGACCCTCTATAAAAGAGAGCCGGGCAAGGATAAAAAGGCCGAAAAGCTCTGCTACGTCAACATTCCGGGCTACGTCACCTGCCTTGCCACCCACCTGACGCGCCTTTCGGATAAGGAAAGCTTTTTCCTTGATATCCGCCGCGCCGACTTCGGCGGCATACAGGGAGTTGTGAACGTGAAGGACGGCTCATTCACCGAATGGAGACGTGATGAGCAGCCCATAAACCACGGTCAGATAAACCCTGTCAACGATAGCCTTGCACTTTGCGCCTATGATTCCGCGGGAAGCCTTAAGGACGGAAAAAATCTGCGCGTCCCATACGATGAGGCAGGCGTTTATAAAAGGCTCTGCACGGTGACATCGAGCGGCAACAAGACCGACTATGCCCCGAGAAACAACTACGCTACCCACGAATGGTGGTCTGCCGACGGCAAAAAAATCTACTACGTGAACGACCTGGGTATTCAACGCCTGGATCTCACCACAGGCGAGCATATCTGCATCCACGAGTGCAAGCCCTGGCACGCCCACACCACATCCGACGAAAAATATTACGTTTACGACGAAAAGGTTCTGGATAGATACGGCGGCAGATGGTTTCGCGGTTGCCCTGCGGCGGTTAAATTCTACAACCGCGAGACCGACAGGGAGATCACCGTTGTCACCGAGATGCCCGAGAACAAAAACAGTCCCGAAAGGCAAAACTACTACCACATCGACCCCCACCCGAGGTTTTCGGAAAACGAAAAATACGTTATTTTCTCAACCACCGAGCTTGGCGGATGCGACCTTGCGGTGGCATCGGTGGAGGAGCTGGTCTCGCTAACGAAATAATCAAGGAAAAGGGAGAATAAGCCGTCCTTGCGGTTTATTCTCTCATATTATATCGGGGTGTTAGGGACGGCGGAGCATTTTTTTGCGCCGTACCCCGCCGCAGCACCGCCCGGTGGGCACAATTTGTTCTTTTTGTATTATAAATAATTATTTTTGTTATTGACACCCCTCGCCTTATGATGTATAATCTAGGTAAATAAAAACCTCGGAGGCAGGCTATGTTTATAGGTTATATTGAAGACGCAAAATTTGAATACTACCGTGCGGGATCGGATACTCCCCTTCAGCCCTCTATCGTTGACGGCTGTGCCGTGTGGGATTGGAAAAAGCTTTATAACTCCGCACTTGATATCAGAGTATCTCTCGGCAGAGAGTGCTTTGTCGGCTCGGTAACGCTTCCCTTCTCGGGCTTCACCAAGGTGTACGGTATTGAAATTTATTCGGGCGACTCTCTCATATCCCGATATATGGCAGAGCCCGAGACCTATTTCACCACCGATAAAACCGTCTCCGTTGGCGCGACTCTCTCCGCCTTCACCATCCGTTTATACGATGCCTTCAGCACCATAACTCTCGGCAAGATCCGCATCTCCGCCGCCTACGAGGACGGCGCGCCTCTCATCTGGCCCACTCCCAAAAATGCGGAGTTTGGGGAGGGGCGTGTTAAAATTTCGGGCATTTCTTGCTCCGCCGACCCTGCGGAGGCATTTGCGGCAGAGCTTCTTTCAGAGGGACTTTCGGCAAAGCTCGGATCTCTTCCCGAAAATGAGAGGGGAGTTCCCGTGAGCCTTAAGCTCTCCCCCGAGCTTGAAAAGGAGAGGCTTGTGATCGAGGTCACGGAAAGCGAGGCTCGCATCACCGCGGGCGCACCTCTTTCCCTCAACCGCGCCGCTTGTATCCTTGCGGCTATATGCGAGGGCGGCTCGCTCCCCATCTGCAAAATAGACGACACTCCCACCCTTGAGATGCGCGGCTTCCATATCGGGCTTCCCAAGAGGGAAAATATAGATTTCGCAAAAAAGCTTTACCGCTACGTGCTTCTGCCTCTCGGCTATAATCAGCTTATCGTTCAGTTCTGCGGAGGTATGCGCTACGACCGTCACCCCGAGATAACCGAGGCGTGGCTTGAAGGCAACCGCCTTGCAAGAGAGGGCAAGCAGCCTACCTTCCCTCACGACTATATGGGAGCCGAGGGCACGGTGCTTGAAAAGGACGAGGTCCGCGGGCTGCTTGACTACGCAAGATCTCTCGGCTTTGAGATAATACCCGAGGTGCAGAGCCTCGGCCACGTTCAGTATATCACCTATGCTCACCCCGAGATCGGCGAGAGAGATGAGAATGAGACACAGGTGAAGGACACGAGAGCCGAGGACCTTCGCCCCAGCGAATTCTTCACCCATTGCTATTGCCCCTCAAACGAAAAGAGCTATGAGATCATCTTCGATATAATGGAGGAGATCATCGAGGTCGCGCGCCCCGAGCGTTATCTCCATATCGGTCACGACGAGGTATACCATCTTGGCGTTTGCCCGAAATGTCGCGGCAAGAGCCACGCAGACCTTTTCGTCTCCGACGTTATGCGCCTTTATAATTTCCTCAAGGAGCGCGGTCTTGGCACTATGATGTGGGGCGATATGCTTCAGCCCACCACAAAGTACGAAACCAAGCCCTCAATAGATATGCTCCCCAAGGATATCGTTCAGCTTGATTTTATATGGTATTTCCACCTGGGGCTTGATATCGAGGATAACCTTCTTGAGAAGGGCTATAAGGTTGGCATCGGCAATCTTTATTCCTCCCACTTCCCAAGATATAAGAGCCGCGCCTTGAAGGACGGTATGATCGGCGGTCAGCTTTCCACCTGGTGCGCCGTTAACGAATACGCAATGGGCAAAAAGGGCAAATTCTGGGATGCGACCTACACCGCCGAGATGCTCTGTCGCCCCGAGCTGTACGACCCCGATATGCGCTGGGTTTACAGCCATATAATTTCAAAATATATTCAGCCTGTGCAAAGAGACCTTATCCGCGGAAAATGGAGCCCCGAGGGCTGGAGCAGAAAGGATATCGCTCTCCCGTATTCTCTCGGCGAGGGTGTTCCCGAGGTCATTCGAAAGAATCGCCCGAATGCCACCGTGGCAAGGGACATCAGAGTTGAGGTCGGCGAGAGCTTTGAGAGAATAAGGCTTGAGAGTGCCTGCCTGAATATCGGTCTCCGAATTCCGTGGGAGCCTCTCTATATCTCAGGCACCGTCACTCTTGAATACGAGGACGGCACTAAATCGGACGCGCCTCTCGAATACGCGGGCGGCACTCATTATATCAAACGCCGCTACGGCGAGCCCTTCCCCGAGCCCGCCCACAGGCACACAGGCTATTCGGGCACCTGGTTTGCAGACCCCTCCCTTGAGATCACCTGTGACGGTGCTCCCTATCTTCTCACCGAGCTTATAATCGAAAACCCCGAGCCCGAAAAGAAGATAAAAGCCATATCCTATAAGCCCACAGAGGACGACTACACGAAGGTCATCATCACCTCGATCAGCGGCTCAAACAGAAAATAAAAACTCAAAGCCGCGCAAGACGATAATCACAGCCCTGCGCGGCAATAAACCTAAATTTGCAAATAATTGTTTGCATTTTTACCTATTTTAAGATATTTCGGCATTATCAAAGGTCGTAATTAAAATGAAAATTTCGGGATCATCAAAGCTGATATTCCTTTGCTGGCTGGCATACACCTGCTCCTACGTTGGCAAGCTCAGCTACAGCGCAAACATAAACCCCATCGGCACAGCCTTCGGCGTCAGCTATTCGGAGACGGGTCTCGTTGCCACCCTTTTCTTCTTCGCATACGGAGTCGGACAGGTGGTAAACGGACTTCTCTGCAAAAGGTATAATGTTAAATACACGGTGTTCGCCGCCCTCACGGTCGGTGCGCTAATGAATCTTCTTATTCCTCTTGTGCCCGATTTCCGCTTTATCAAATACATCTGGCTTGTCAACGGCGCGGCTCTCTCCTTCCTTTGGACCTCACTTATAAGGTTGCTTTCGGAAACTCTGCCCACCGCCCACATCCCGAGAGCCACGGTTGCTATGGGCACAACTGTTGCCACAGGAACCTTTATCATCTACGGCATCAGCTCGCTTCTCGTTTCGACCCTTTCCTATAAGATCACCTTCTACGTTGCCGCGGCGATAATGCTCTCTGCCGCGCTAATATGGCTTTTCAGCTATTCACCCCTCGTCAACCCTCTCCTTGCCGAGCGAGCAAGTGAGGTCGCGAGTGTCGCCGTCGACGAAAAGAAAAGTCTCGGCACAATTCGCGGAAGCCTTTGGGCTTTTATCGGCGTGGTTGCCCTGTTTGCCGTCTCAAATAATCTTATCAAGGACGGACTCACCACCTGGACTCCCGATATTCTCGATAAAATTTACGGCACCCCCGAGTGGCTGTCCATTCTTCTTACCCTGGTTCTTCCACTTCTCGGCATCTTCGGCGCAATGCTCGCCATCAGAATTCAGAAGAAAACGAAAAGCTTTATCCTCTCCTGCTTCCTTCTTTTCTTCTGCTCCCTCGCCCTTATCGTCACGGTGCTTGTGTTCCTTATGAACCCCTCTCTTCCCGTCACGGTCTCCTGCTTCGCTCTTGTTTCCTGCTTTATGGCAAGCATAAACAATATCGTCACAAGTATGATACCCCTCGCCCTTAAAGAAAGAATGGGCTCGGGCAAGCTTGCGGGAGTTCTGAACGGCTTCTGCTACATTGGCAGTACCGTCAGCGCATACGGGCTCGGATACATCGCCACCACCGGCGGCTGGTTTGCCGTGTTCTACGTGCTCATCGGCGTTTGCGCCCTTGCCTCGGCGGTCGGAATTACTTATTATATCATAAACAGGATAAAAATATGAAATACGCGATAGATCACGATCTTCACATACACTCATACCTCTCCTCCTGCTCAAGCGACCCTAAGCAAAGCCCCGAATTTATTCTCGGCTACGCCAAGGAAAACGGATTTTCCACCGTCTGCATAACAGACCATTATTGGGATAGCGCAACAGGCGGCTTCATTTCGGATGGATATTCAAAGCAGAATTTTGATCATATAACATCCATCCTTCCCTTGCCGAAGGTGGGCGAGGTTGAAATGCTCTTTGGCTGCGAGACCGATATAAGAGCCGACCTCACCCTCGGCACCGTGCCCGAGCGATATCCCGAATTTGACTTTATGGTTATCCCCACCACCCACCTTCATATGAAGGGCTTCACTATCAGCGAGGAGGATATCTTCATCCCCGAAAAGTGCGCCGAGCTCTGGGCATCCCGACTTGACGCGCTCCTTGATATGAGCCTCCCTTTTGAGAAGGTCGGCATAGCTCACCTCACCTGCTATCTCACAAACAAAAGCTCAAAGGAAAATTTTCTTGAAACGATGCGCCTTATCCAAAACGAAAGGATGCACTATCTCTTTGAAAAGGCGGCAAAGGTTGGCGCGGGAGTAGAGCTCAACCTTTCGGATATCAGCCTCACCAAAAAATACCCTGACGTGCTGATGCCCATATACAAAGCGGCAAAGGACGCGGGCTGTAAATTCTACCTCGGCAGCGACTCCCACCACCCCTCCGAATTCAAAAACGCAAAGAAATATTTCGAAGCGATGGCAGAAGCCCTCGCTCTCACCGAGGACGATAAGATACCCTTTATCCGAGATCGAAAGAGATAAATCTCAAAAAATGGGACACCTCCCCGCCCCAAAACGCCTTTTTATTTCGGTGTGTCACTTCTCTCTAAAGCCAAGTTTGATCGTCTTCGATAGCACGCATTAAAAGTGCCCAGCCGCGAAACGAGGATCGCCCAGCCGAGAAATCTTTGGCAAATAGAAAGGATACAGTATGAAAACCTCTTTGATAGTCCACCCCGAGGAGCTAACAAGGCGATATATAAAAAAGCTTTATAGCTCAGGCGCAGATATTATCGGTATACACCCCACAGGCGGCGAGACCGCAAAGCATTCCCTCGATCACCTTCTTGAAATGCTTGAAGGTGACGAGCTTCCCTCGCTTCTCCGCTATGCAAGCGAGCTCGGGCTTGAGATAGAATACGAGCTACACTCGGCAAGCTACCTTCTCCCCCGAGAGCTTTTTACCGAACACCCCGAATACTTCAGAATGAACGATAAGGGCGAGAGGGTGTCCGATTTTAATTTCTGTGTGTCCTCGGAGGAAGCCCTTGAAATTTATTCGAGCCGAGCCGCGGCACTTGCAGAAAAGCTCTACCTCTCGCGCCCATACTACTATCTTTGGATGGACGATAAAAAGGGAGCGTTTTGCCAATGCGAGCTATGCAAAAGCCTCACCCCCTCGGATCAGCAATTAAAGGTTGCAAATCGGGTGGTCGAGAAGTTGAGGGCAAAAAACCCGAAGGCACATCTTGCGTATCTCGCTTATTTCGAGTGCGTTGAACCGCCAAAGGCAGTTGCACGGGATCAAGGTATTTTCCTTGAATACGCACCCTTTGAAAAATACACAGCCAAGGGCGCAGACGCCCCCGAGCTTATAAAGCGAGAGCGCGAGGCTCTCCTTCCGCTCATAAAGCTTTTCGGCAAGAAAAACTTCAAGGTGCTTGAATATTGGTATGATAATTCAATGCTCTCCGAATGGAAGAAGCCGCCAAAGAAATTCACCCTGGACATTGAGGCTATGCGGCAGGACGTGTCCGATTTTCGCGCTATCGGAGCAGATTTTCTCGCATCGTTCGCCTGCTTCCTCGGCGAGGATTACGAAGCCCTCTACGGTGAGGTGGATCTCTCCGATCTCCCACGGCTTGCAAAATCCAAAGCTGAATAAGAAGCTTAAAACCAAATAATAAAAGGCTTGCCAAGGTATCAAAACGATATCAAAGCAAGCCTTTGTTTTTTATGTTTTTATAAAACAGCATAAATGCTGTGCGTATATTGCTCGGCGGCGTTAGGGGTTGCCGCCGTTTGCTTTGCAAACCGCAAAATTACCGCCGTATAAAACCAAACTTAACACCTTTTTCGAGGGATTTTTGGATGAGGAGCTTTGATTAACGACCGACAGGCAGTATATAACAGCATAAATGCTGTGCGTATATTGCTCGGCGGCGTAAGGGGTTGCCGCCGTTTGCTCCGCAAACCGCAATAGTACGCAATACGTCGAGGTCGTTAAACGAAGCTAAGGAATACCGCTCTGAAAATTCACAGCCTACGAAAACTTATTTCGGGAATAACATTCCTGTCCTCGCCAAAAAGCACCGAAAAATCACCTAGTCCAGATATTCCTTGCGATAATCCAGCCCAAATACTCCCGCCAGCTCCTTAAGCTGCTCGTCGGTGATGCCGTTCTTGATGCCTGCGTTTACGGAAAGCATATAGAGCTGTGCCGCCTTCTCAACGGTCTCGATAAGACCGAACGCCTCGTCAAGGTCCTTACCAACGCCGTAGATGCCGTGAGCCGCCCAAAGGCAAATCCTCTCCTTCTTAAGCTTCTCTGCGGTAGCCTCGCCGATCTCGTTGGTGCCGCAAGCCATCCAAGGAAGAACTGCAACGCCCTCGGGGAAAACGACGATGGACTCGGTCTGCATCTGCCAGAGAGTTCTGGTAATAGCTCTCTCGGAAAGATCGTGAATAAGAGTCATCGCGATAGTGTTGGTGGGGTGAGTGTGCATAACGACTCTGTGACTCGGGTCGATAGCAAGTCTTGTGATGTGAGAAAGAAGGTGCGCGGGAAGCTCGGAGGTGGGTCTGCCGCCGTCGGTGTAGCCCCAAAGAAGCTTTGCGGTCCTGCCGTCCTCGCCGATCTTGATGATACCGAGGTTGTGGGCGGGATCATACTGCACGTTCTTGAAATACTTGCCCGTTCCCGTTACAAGGAAGATCTTTCCAACGATCGCAGATGCGTCGAAGGTCATAGGAATGTCGCGGATAACACAGCTTGTGTCAAGATACTGCGAAACCTCCTCCTCGTCAAGAAGAACGGAAAGGTTGCCGCCGTTTCTCTCGTCCCAACCGAGTCTGTAAAGGTTGGTGAGCGTTCTCACCGTCTCCACCATAAAAGGTGCTTCAAGAATATTTTTCATAATATACTCCATTCCGCCATATAGGCTTTAAATTATTTCTTTTTATTTTATTCTTCTCAACATTTGCGCGGGGCTCTTTCCCGTGGGCAGGGTTACCTTTCCGCCCTCGGTGATATACCGCTCGCCGCTGAATATTTCCTCGTATTCGCCGTCCTCGGGAAGCGAAACAGCGGTGACACCGTCAGCTGTATTATAAACTCCTATAAGCGCATCGTTTACGTAAACAGGCACACCGCCCTCGGCGTAAATATGCACTCCCGCGAGCCTTGCTATCTCCCGCAGCACGTCGGCGTGAATATGACCAAGCGAGCTATAATAAACCGTGTGATCCCCACGGTCAACCGACCCGAGCGAGCATTGCCCCGATTGCTTGAATTCGCCAAGGCGCAAGACACTCTCATCGTCAATAAAGAAGGTGGGTGACTTCGCCTCGCCATATCCGTACTCGGTGCCGAAGCCCATCGACCGTGCATCGTCAACCTCAAGCCGCAAAAGCCTCATCCCGAGAAGCTTCTCGACTCTTGCAAGCGAAACTCCCCTATCGGATATATAATCGGGAGCACCAACAAAAAGCGTTGATCTGCCGCCCGACATAACGCGCTCCTTAATAATGCGCCTTTGCTCATCGGTAAGGCTGTATGCATTCAGGAAAATGAAGAGCTTGTATTTTTCTATATCGATAGAAGGAAGATCACTCATCGAATAAAGATCGTATGGCGCGCCGAGCCTTCCAAGCCCCTCGCGTTGCTCGGTGATAAGCTCGTCGTTCATTCCCGAGCATTTATTCACGTAGTATAGCGATTCGCAATCGGCAAGCACGCATATCTCCGAGGCGGAATTCATCTCAAGGCTATCAAGCCTCTCCGAAAGCAGCCTCAGCCTCCGCACCTCGTCCATCAATCTCTCGTCGTAATACCAGCCCTCAAGCATATCAAACCACCAGGTGCCGCACCGCTTTGCAAGCCTGAGCATCATCTCGCGGCGCATACCCTGAACGGTCTTTTCGTACGTCTGGAGCGTATCAAGCCGCTTGAATTTATGTATCAGCTGATAAAGAGCATCCATTGTGCTCTCGTCTCCGCATATTCTGCGAGTGTTGCTCTCCAGAGTGGGAACGGTGCATGTGAGATTATCAAAGGATGCAAAGTAGACCTTCCCCGAAAGCTCAAGAGAATCGTCCAGCGTCATATGCGCGCCGAAATCCTCGTATTGCCTGAAGCGATATGAGGAGGGCGTGGCAATAAGATCTATATCGGGAGAGCCGTTCACTCTGTCAAGATCAAGATGCCCCGCATTCCACATTCTCTCCCCCGAAAGCTCCATTATATAGCCGAAGAAAACGCCGAGAAGCTTATTGTGGCAAAGCACCTCTTGCGCCTCGCGGCAGAAATAAAGCACAGTGTCCGATATGAGCCTTGCGTGAAAACGCCTGTACTCAATAACGTCTCTATCCTCAGTGGGATCAAGAAAGATCTCCCGAGACGGACGGATCAGCCGCTTCCCCGTGGGTATCTCGGCTTTTTGGTCTTCGGTATATCGGCGGTAAGCCGCAAGCTTTGTGGGATGGCTCGCCTCATAATCAAAATCGCTGAACCATTCGTTTGTGTGCCCTCCAACGAGATAATAGCCGAGTATCCTATCACCCCACCTATCCTCCGCGTGGCGAAGCAGAGCCTTAAGAAACTCTGCCGTATCACGCCTGTAATCCTCATCGGCGGCAACCTGCGAAAGATGGGTGAAGGAGCTTGGAAGCCCCTCGTGCTCGCGAAGCCACCAATCCCTCGTGTCAAGCTGAATATTCACGAAAACGTAGCCCTCGGGAGCATTTTTCTCGAAGAACTCCATTTGTCTGTCGAAGACCTCAAAGCGATACTCCCCATCTCCGACCCACGGCTCGCCGTAGAGCGAATAGAGCATATTTATGCCCGAGCGCATACCCGAGCAATATACGTGAAATATTCGGACGCCCGCGGCATAAAAATCTCCGACGTTATTTTCCGTCGGACGGAAGGATTTGAAGGCAAGCGAATCCACCGTCTTGCCGTCAACGGAAATTTTATTCCGTCCACCGTCTCTCACAATTTTCACTATCATACGAATAAAGCATCCTTTTTGCTTTATTTGCAAACATATATTTGCATTTTTAGCTAAAATCGGTTATCTTTTAAGCTGAACTTCAGCCTCGTATTTTCTCATTTCCTCTATCCATTCAGCACCCAGAGGAGCACCGCACACCTCAAGATATCTATCCCACACAGCGCCGAAGGGCATAGTTTTAAGCTCCTCGGTAAGGGCGAACATAGAGGTGAAATCAGCCTTGTTCTGGTAGTCCGCAAGGAGTGCGTGAGGTGTGAGGAGTGCCGAAAGGAGAGCCTTTTGCACGTTTCTCATACCGATCACCCAAGCGGCGAGACGGTTGATGGAAGCATCAAAATAATCAAGAGCGATAAACACTCTGTCAAGAGCACCGCAACGAACTATCTCCTTTGCGATCTCCTTCGTTTCATCGTCGAATGCAACGACGTGGTCGGAATCCCATCTCACGCCCCTTGTTATATGAAGGGCGATCTTCTCATTGAAGGCGAGAAGCGCGGGGATCTTATCCGAGACCACCTCGGTGGGATGATAATGTCCGTTGTCCATAAGAGGGGTTATACCCTTCCTTGTGGAATAGGAAAGGCAGAACTCGGCAGAGCCAACGGTGTAGGACTCAAGCCCGATGCCGAAGACCTTGGATTCAAGCGTGATATAAACGAGGCTCTTGTCATAGGGCTCGGAGAGCATCTCGTCAAGGGACTCCTTGAAGCGAAGCCTCGGGCTATATCTGTCCGCGGGGACCTCCTTATATCCGTCGGGGATCCATACGTTGACCACGCAGGGCACGCCTGTTTCCTTAGCGAAATATTCCGCAATTCGGATGCACGCCTTGCCGTGCCTTATCCAATAATCTCTCACGTCCTTATCGGGCGAGGAGAGAGTGAGATTATCCTTGACCATAGGATGGCTGAAGAAGGTGGGGTTAAAATCAAGACCAACACCAAGCTCTCTCGCAAGCTCCACCCAGGGAGCAAAATGCTTTGGCTCAATAGCATCACGACCCACAGCCTCTCCCTCGGCAAAGATGGCGTAGCAGGCGTGAACATTTATCTTTTTAGTACCGGGGATAAGAGAAAACGCCTTTCTCATATCCGCCATAAGCTCCTCGGGGCTCGTCGCTCTGCCGGGATAATTTCCCGTGGTCTGAATTCCGCCCGAAAGTGCCTCCTTGCTATCAAAGCCCATAACGTCGTCGCCCTGCCAGCAATGCATTGCCACAGGCACACTGCGAAGTCTCTCTATCGCCGCATCGGTGTCTATGCCGTACTTTGCATATTCCACCCTCGCAAGCTCGTATGCGTTCATATTCTTTCTTCCTTTCAAAATCAAATCAGCCGCAGGCTGCATGTAATCCGCGAAGCGGTATATCATCACGGCACAGCCGTGTATATCATCAGCCCTTCGGGCTGTATATCATCAACACGCAAGTGTTGCATATCATCCGCCATCGGCGGTATATCATCAGCTCCACCCCGGAGCGACCTCGTCCGTCTCGTCCGCCCTCTCGTCAAGCTCGCCGCAACACTTCATCTGCACCATAAGATTGCCGATAGCCGTTGCCTCAATAGGCATTGCCACAACTCGCCTGCCTGTGTACCTTGCAGTCAGATCGTTGAGATAACCGTTCTTCGCGCCGCCGCCAACTATGTATATCTCGGAGTATTCCTTTTTTACGTTTTCCTCAAGATCGCGGATCGCATCCTCATAGCAGGATGCAAGGCTGTGGTAAGCGCTATTGAAATAGTCCGCCGCGCACTTGGGAGTTGCCTTGCCGTGAGCGGCAAGATATTCGCTGATAGCAGCCTTCATTGATTCGGGAGCCATAAAGGCGGGGTCGTTAACGTCAAAGAGCTCGTTGAAGCTGCTTTTTCTTGCCATCTCGGCGATCTCGCCGTAGCCCGTCTCGGGGCAAAGCTCGGACCTCAAAGATTGAATTATCCACATTCCCGTGATATTCTTAAGGTAGGTGAAATAGCCAACACCGCCCTCGTTTGAGTAGCCCGAAAGTCGGCTTCGCTCATCGGTGAGAGCCTCGTCAAGCTTAACTCCCAGCAAGGACCAGGTTCCCGACGAAATATACGGAGCATCCGACTCCATCTCAATTGCCTCGACCGCGCTTGCGGTGTCGTGAGTGGCACAAAGCACAACGTCAAGGTCGCCTCCGACCTCGCGCGCTACCTCCGCAGAAAGCCTTCCAACCAACTCGCCGGGCATATAAATGGGTGCGATAAGCGACCTCGGGAAACCAAGCCTCTCGAAAAGCCCCTCGTCAAGCTGAAGGGTGTTCACGTTCACAAGCGCGCAGGTGGATGCGTTGGTGAATTCCTTCTTTTTCACGCCTGTGAGCTTATACATAAGATATTCGGGTATCATAAGAAAATCGGTCGCGCCGTCAAGTCTGCCACAAAGCTTATCCGCATAAAGCTGATATACCGTGTTGAAGCTCTGGAACTGTGTTCCCGTTATAGAGAAAAGCTCCGCAGGGGGAACGATCTCGTGAACGAGCCTGATGGGCTCCTCGGTCCTTGAATCTCTGTATGCATAGGTGGGAAGGATCTCCTCCTCGCCGCGCATAAGAACGTAGTCAACGCCCCAGGTGTCGATAGAAAGGCTCTCGATTTTCGGATATTCGGCAAACGCCTTGGCAATTCCCGCCTTGACCTCGGAGAAAAGCCTCTCGGTGTTCCACACAAGATGACCCTCCACCGTGTCCATTCCGTTTGCAAAACGGTAGACCTCGCGAGTGCAGATCTCGCCGTCCTCCACCCAGCCAACAATGTGGCGTCCGCTTGATGCTCCAATGTCGATCGCAAGATAGTATTTCATAAAAGTCCTCCAAAAATATTTGAAGCTAATATACTAACTATATAATAACATATTACTTTGCCTTTTACAAGACTTAAAATTATTATAAAAACTGTCCAAATTTAATCTTTTCTCTTGAAATGTGCCGCATTTTATGATAAAATAGGTATAGATTACCAAAGAAACATAGAAGGAAAAAGAAAATGGAGAAAAGCTTACTCTCACGGCTCAACCTCTTAAACGAGGAGGAGACCCTCTTTTTGCAAAACCTTGAAGCCGACGTGATCCGCAATTCGCAAAACCCGAATTTCACCATAGCGGGCGCAAGAGTCCATAAGGGCAGAAGCGACATCACCCTCCACATTCATTCGCGCTACGAGCCCTTCCCTCTCCATAAGCACGACTTCATTGAGATAATGACTGTCGTTTCGGGAAATATCACCCACCACATAGACGACGCCACCATCCCCCTCTGCGACGGCGATATCCTGATTATGAATAAGCATATCTCTCATTCAATAGACAAAACGAGCGAGGATGATATAGGAATAAACTTCATAATTTCGGACACCTTCCTCGGCCACGTTGCCCCCGACCTTCAGGACACCGTCTTTTCCGAATTCATTAAGGAAAACTCCAAGGAGCGAGGTGAGCCGATTTACCTTTGGTTCAGAACAAAGGAAAACAAGCAGATAGGAAACCTGCTTGAAAACCTTGTTTACGAGCTGATAGGAGATCACCCCGACCACCCCGTTGTGGCAAATACCCTCTCGCTTCTTCTCCGCTATCTTTCCCTCGGCAGAGACGACCTTCTCAAAAGCTCCACCCTCTATAAAACCGCCACCCGAAAAAGAGAGATCGCCGAATATATCAGCAGCAACTACCGCGCCGCAAGCCTCTCCGAGCTCTCCGAGCGCACATACCTCTCCGAGCCCTATCTCTCCAAGATCATACGCACCCTTTTCGGTAAATGCTTCAAGGAGCTGGTCGTAGACGAGCGTATGCACCGCGCCTGCCTCCTCCTCACAAAAACCGATATGCCCGTCAGCGTTATCATCCGCAGCGTCGGCTACGAAAACGAATCCTACTTCCACCGCGAATTCCGCCGCCGCTACGGCTCCTCGCCCCTCTCAATGCGCAAATCCTCAAAAGCCAAAGTATAGTAAAAATCCATAGCATACCAAAAATTCATATCATACCAAAATCCAAATCACACACAAGGCAAGAATGCCCGCCCCAAAATCGCAAAACGCCCGCGTTTTGTAAACAACAATTAACAAAACATAACAAAAAGGCTCGCCGAGATATCAAAGCGATATCAAAGCAAGCCTTTGTTTTTTATGTTTTTCAAGCACCGAAAAGCTTTAATTTCTTCCGAATTCGGAGCAAAAATCGCCGAATTTCCTTAACCAACTCTCTCCCCGATTTTCGAGGGATTTTTGGATGAGAAGCTTTGATTGGCGACCGATAATCGTATACGAATACGATGAGGTCGTCAAACGAAGCTAGGGAAGATAGCATTGAGAAAACACAGCCTACGAAAACTCATTTCGGGTAAAACCTTCCCGGTCTCGCCAAAAAGCACCGAAAATCAATCGGTGGGTTCGGGGCGAAGCTCCGCTATCTCACTAATCTCATACGGCGTCGCCTGATATACAAAGTAGTTCAGCCAGTTTGTGAAAAGCAGAGTTGCGTGTCCGCGCCACCTTATAAGGGGCTCCTTGGTGTCGTCGTCGTTCGGGAAATAATTTTCGGGGATCTTCGGGTTGATGCCCGCCTTTTTATCCCTTGTGTATTCCTTATTAAGAGTGTCCTTATCGTACTCCGAATGACCCGTGAGGAATATCTGTCTGCCGTGCTTTGTAGATATGGCGTAAACACCCGCCTTCTCGGAGGAGGATAGGATCCTTAACTCGGGCACAGCCTCAACGTCCTCGCGAAGGACCGTGGTGTATCTTGAATGGGGAACGTAGAAAATATCGTCGAAGCCGCGGAAAAGGATCGATCTCTTATAGTCCACGACGTGCTCGTAAACGCCCGAAAGCTTTTCATCCATCAGCACCTTATCAACGCCGAAGTGATAATAAAGCCCCGCCTGCGCGCCCCAGCAAATATGCAGAGTGCTCTGCACGTGAGACTTGGACCACTCCATTATCTCGCAAAGCTCCGCCCAATAGTCAACCTCCTCAAAAGCCATCTTCTCAACAGGCGCACCTGTGATGATCATTCCGTCAAAGTATCTGTCCTTAATCTCGGCGAAGGTCTTATAGAAGGCGAGAAGATGCTCCTCGGAGGTGTTCTTGGATTTATGAGTCTCGGTGTGAATAAGCTCGATCTCCACCTGCAAGGGCGTGTTACCGAGCAGGCGCGAAAGCTGTGTCTCGGTGTCCACCTTCGTGGGCATAAGATTAAGAATAAGTATCTTCAAGGGACGGATATCCTGAGTTATTGCTCGGGTCTCCGTCATAACGAAGATGTTTTCCTCCTCAAGTATTCTCACCGCAGGAAGCTCGTTTGGTATTTTGATCGGCATATCATTGCCCTCCTTTTATTATTTAGAGAATAGCTCTCTTTGGCGGGCAATTTGCCCGCATCAGATAGATTCAAGCGCCTCTCTCAGATCCTCAATAAGATCCTCTGCGCTTTCAATTCCGCAGGAATAGCGGATAAGATCGGGGGAAACACCCGCCGCCATAAGCTCCTCGTCGTTCATCTGACGGTGAGTTGCGCTTGCGGGGTGCAAGCAACAGGTGCGCGCATCGGCAACGTGGGTCTCGATCGCGCCAAGCTTCAAATTCTTCATAAACTTTTCAGCCGCCGCTCTGCCGCCCTTCACGCCGAAGGAAACAACGCCGCAGGAGCCGTCGGGAAGATATTTCGATGCAAGCTCGTAATATTCGTCACCCTCAAGGTTAGGATATTTTACCCAGGTTACGTTGGGGTGAGACTTAAGGAATTTCGCAACCGCAAGACCGTTCTCGCAATGCCTCTGCATACGAACGTGAAGGCTCTCAAGTCCGAGCCCGAGAAGGAACGCCGACTGAGGCGACTGCGTGCAGCCGAAGTCACGCATCAGCTGCGCGGTAGCCTTGGTGATATACGCGCCCGCAAGACCGAATCTCTCGTAGTAATTAACGCCGTGGTAGCTTTCGTCGGGAGTGCAAAGGCAATCAAACTTGCCCGACTTCGCCCAGTCGAACTTACCCGAATCAACGATACATCCGCCAACCGCACTTCCGTGACCGTCCATATACTTGGTGGTGGAATGTGTGACGATGTCCGCGCCCCACTCGAAGGGACGGCAGTTAATGGGAGTTGCGAAGGTATTATCTATGATAAGCGGAACTCCGTGCTCGTGTGCCACCTTGGCAAAAAGCTCAATATCAAGCACCGTGAGTGCGGGGTTTGCGATGGTCTCGCCGAAGACCGCCTTGGTATTCTCTCTCATTGCGGCGCGAAGCTCATCCTCGGTCGCCTTTGGAGAAACAAAGGTGAACTCAACGCCCATTCGCTTCATCGTAACCGCAAAGAGATTATAGGTGCCGCCGTAGATCGCGCTGGAGGCAACCACGTGGTCGCCCGCCGATGCAATATTGAATATCGCAAAGAAGTTTGCCGCCTGACCCGAGGAGGTAAGCATAGCCGCCGTGCCGCCCTCAAGCTCGCAGATGCGCGCCGCGACCGTGTCGCAGGTGGGGTTCTGAAGCCTTGAATAGAAATAGCCCGATGCCTCAAGGTCGAAAAGCTTTCCCATATCCTCGCTTGTGCCGTATTTGAAGGTGGTGCTCTGAATGATCGGTATCTGCCTCGGCTCACCGCTGGCAGGCGAATAGCCGCCCTGCACGCACTTGGTTTCAATTCTTAAATTTTTCTTTTCCATATTAATCTATCCTTTCTCGATATAGAGATTATTTATCATAAAAACAAAAAGGGCGTGCGTCTCCGATCAAAACCATTGAGACGAACGACCTGTCCGCGGTACCACTCAAATTGCGCAAATGCGCCCCTCAAGGCTCAAATAAGCCTCGCGCCTCTAACGCTGCGCCTGCGTGCCGCCCTAACCCAAAGGCTCGGAGGACCTGCTCGGGAGCCATAGGATATCCGACACCGTGCCACCGCCTCACACCACACGCGGCTCTCTGAAAGCACCCCTTCGGTTCCCTCTCCGTCATTGCATTTATTATTGACGGAAGCTTTCCCGTCTAGTAAATTTTATCATACAGCGAGCCTTTTGTCAAGGAGTTTTCAAAAATAAATTTCTCCCTCCGACAGGAAAGAAGAAAACGCGCTTTGCTCAAAATACACAAAAAGCCAAAAAAGGTTAAAATCTTTTTTATACCTTTCCGTATTTTGGTTGTACCTTTACTTGGCATAATCAGGCTTTTGTATTTTTTCATTGGTAATAATAGACAAAATTCACTTCGCTATCTAGACATTTTGAATAAAATATGCTATAATATTTACACGGAATTTTAGCAAGGTGTAGAATTTCAAACATTTTTGCATCACCTCACAGAAAGGAGAAGGTATGAAGCAAGAAAAGAAAAAAGAACTTTACGAGGAGGCGAAGTCAGAGCTCGTTGAGCTCGACCCCAAAGACGTCATTGCAACCTCTGAAGCCACCCTTGATCCCGACGGCAACTACGACGACAAGGCGTGGACCTAAAAAAGATAATATACGAAAGGAATTAATACTATGAAAAGAACACCATCTAAACTCGTTGCACTCCTGCTCGCTCTCGTTCTTTGCATATCCGCTGTTTGCGTCACAGCATTTGCATCCGAGGATGTCGGCGAGGGCGAGGCAGCGCAGCCCAAAATCATCAGCCAGAACGTAATGTACGGCGGCAACTTCTCGCTTATGTTTGCCGTTGACGCCTCCACCTGCTCCGGCGACACCGTTACTCTTAAGGTATACGATGCCGAGCCCACGGCAGACGCCACCCCCGTATGGTCGAGCACTATGAGCACCGCGGCGGATACCACCGCAATAAACGGTATAGAGTGCTTCACTTTCACCACCCCCGGCGTTGCGGCAAAGTATATGGATAAGAATTACTATATCACCGCCACCTCCGCAGGCGTTGTGAGCGAGGTTAAGAAATACTCTGTTGCAGAGTACCTCTACGAAAGACTTTACGGCAACGAGGTTGCCTTCGGCACCTCCGCGCTTGAGCTTGCTCAGGCAAAGCTTTATTTCTCAACTCTTGAGTTTGGCAAAAATGCTCAGGACCTCCTCTTCAACTACGACGAGGATACCACAAACGACAGAACCACCTTCGTCACCGACCTTTGCTACGTTACCATCAATTCTAAAAACGGCATCAAGGGAACGCTCAACGATGGCAAAACCGCTCTCCTTGTTAATAAGGGCGACTTCATCTCGGTTGGCTCTGCAACCGTTAAATTCAACGGCAAGGAGTGGGAAGCAGGCGAGTTTGCAGTGCAAAGCATATCGGGCTCGGATATAATCTCCACCGAGACACTCACCGAGAACACGATCGTTGCAAACAGCCACCTTATCATCGACCCCACCCGCTTCTTCTCGGTATCCGCCGAGCCCGAGGCTGAAACCTTCGATGATATGACTTCGATCAACAATAGTATTTATACCTCTCAGAATGTGACCTCTATGGAGCTTGCGGACGTTGACGGTGACACAAAGCTTAAATATACCTTTGCTTCCACCAACACCTCAAACCACTATGCATATTTCAAGCTCGGCTCAACCTCTACCAACGCAAAGATGGTGGTTTGGGAAGCCGATGTCGATTTTGATAATATGTATAAAGATGGTCAAGCCGCAGGTGCTAACGTCGGCAACGCCGTTCGTATCACTATTGGTGCAATTGCGTTCAATATCAACGTAAACACAACCGGTCTCACCTGCTACGATGGTCCCGATAACTGGTACGCAACCATTTCCGATAATACAGACCACAAGGCTCACATTAGAATTGAATACTTTGAGACCACCGACTCAAGCGGCGCTGCCGTATTCGACACCAACTTCTATGTTGACGGCACGCTTTGCGAGGCGGCATCTGCTAAAAAGTACAAGGCATACACCGCAAGCAGCTCGGTTGACAACGTAACTCAGGTCTCGGTTTCCTCCGATTACAACATCAGCGGTGAGTATTACTTCGATAACGTTAAGTTATTCAAGACCTACGAGCCCGAAGAGCTTCTCCTTAACGAATACTACACCTTCGAGGGTGAAACCGCGGTTGACTCCTCCAAAATTTACGCAACTACACTTGCCGCCCTTTCAATCGTCGATGGCGCTGAAGGTAACGCTATGAAATTCGCTCTCGGCACATCGGCTCAGGAAAGAGTTTCCTTCTACCCCCTCACCACAGAGGAAAACGCAAATAAGGCTATCTTTGAATTTACCTTCACCGATCATTTTGCAACCTCAACCGCATCGAATTCAACTGTGCTCACCTTCTATGCAGGAACTGAAAAGGTATACGACTTCCGCCTTAACAACGGTAAGCTTCTCACCGCAGATAGCAACAGTATAAGCTGGGGCTTGCAATTCACTCCCGGCAATACCTACACCCTTCGCTTTGAGCTCTGGATGGACGGTACAACCCTTGAGGTTAACGTTTGGTGCAACGGTGTGCAAGTTAAGAGACCCTCGAATTACGGAAGCAATGTAACCGGCAGAAGCGAGGACCTCATAGACGGAATCACCAAGCTTGAATGGCTCGACGGTAGCACAGGTAGCACAGGCTACTATATCGTTGATAACGTTCGCTTCACAAAGCTCAATACAAACGACTGATTTATAATCAAGTCAAGCAATACGAAAAGGGCGAGCCCATAAGAGTGCCGCTCTAAAAGGCAGTTTTCAATTTAAGGAAACAGTACCTACCAACAGGAAAAAGGACAGAGAATGTTTTTACACTCTCTGTCCTCTTTTCTTTGCAAGCACTGCATTTGCAGACACAAATGCATATAGTGAAAAATACCTTGATTTTAAAATATTAAACCTTATATTTATATTAAACCTTATATTTTTCGGAGAGCTCCGCATACTTTTTCTGATATGCCGCGCTGTCGTGCTTGATATCCGAAAGATATTTATGCATATCAAGGGCATCGTAGGAGGAGATCTCAATAACGCAACCGCCGATGTTTGAGCAATGGTCGGAAACGCGCTCGAAGTTATTAAGAAGATCCGCAAGGATGAAGCCGTGCTCGATGGTGCACTGGCTCTTCTGGAGACGGATGATGTGGTTTGCCTTGATCTTATCCTTAAGGTCGTCGACCACCTGCTCAAGAGGCTCGATATCTGCGGCAAGCTCAACGTCGTTTTCCGCAAAGGCGATCTCCGCAAGCTTAAGGATATCGTAAACCGCCGCTCTCATAACCGAGAGCTCTGCCTGTGCTTCCTTGGAGAATTCAAACTTCTTATCTCTCATCTCCTCGGCGGATTCAACGATGTTTACCGCGTGGTCGGAAATGCGCTCAAAGTCTCCGATTATATGAAGAAGCTTGGTTATCTGCTTTGAGTCTCTTTGGTCGGGCTCGGCGGCAGAGATCTTAACGAGGTATGAGCCGAGGGCGTCCTCGTACATATCCGCCTTGTTTTCAAGCTCGCGGATACTGTCTGCAACCTTGGAATCGTAGTTCTCAAAGAGGGAGAGCGAATCGTAAAGCGCGCGGCAAGAGATGTCTGCCATAACCGCCGTGACCTCTGTTGCTCGCTCGACTGCAACCGCGGGGGTCGCAAGGAGACGCTCGTCAAGAAGGTTTACGTGCTCCTCTGCCTCGCCCTTCTTGTCTCTGACCGTGAGGCAAGCGAGCTTGCCGAGCAGCTTATAGAAGGGAGCGATAGCCGCAACAGAAAGCATCTTGAATACCGTGTGGATAATTGCGATATCCCACATATTCGTGGTGAGATCCACAAGGCCGAGGGGGAATATTGCGTTGACGATATAGAATATGGAAAGCCAAAGAACAACGCCGATGATGTTGAAATAAAGGTGAACAATTGCGGCGCGCTTACCGTTTTTGTTTGCGCCGATGGATGAAAGGAGTGCGGTTACGCAGGTACCGATATTCTGACCCATAACGATGGGGATCGCCGCGCCGTAGGTAATAGCACCCGTAACGGTGAGCGACTGAAGAATACCGACAGACGCGGAGGAGGACTGAACGACGGCAGTGAGGATAAGACCCGCAAGCACACCGAGAATGGGGTTGCTTTCAAGGGCGGTGACTATCTCGCCGAAGCCTTGAGTGAAGGCAGGATCCTTGCTGAGTCCGCTGACCGCGCCCGACATAAAATCCATACCTGTCATAAGCACGGCAAAGCCGAGAAGAACCGTGCCGATGTCCTTCTTCTTGCCCCTCTTAACAAAGAGGATAAGGCAAATACCGATAAGCGCAAGTATGGGCATCCACGCATCGGGCTTAAGAAGCTCAACGATGCTGAGCGCGCCCTGTGCGCCGTCAATGCCCGCAAGAGCCGTGAGCCAAGCGGTGACAGCCGTACCGACGTTCGCACCCATAATAACTCCGATAGCCTGGAGAAGGGTCATCGTACCCGAGTTTACAAAGCCGACCACCATAACCGTGGTTGCCGACGAGGACTGAATAACGCAGGTTACGATAAGTCCGAGAAGAAATCCCTTGAAGGGATTTGACGTCATTTTGCCAAGGGTTTTCTTTAGTCCCGAGCCCGCGCTCTTTTTAAGCGAATCGCCCATAACGTCCATTCCGTAAAGGAACAGAGCAAGACCCAGCACAAGACCAAGCACCGAGGTTAAAATATCCATAAAAGCACCTTTCTTTTTCTGCATAGACCGCTATGCAATAGTTTATTTCCGAGCCCTCGCACCGCGAGAGCCTGTCCTTCGGTAATACTTTTGTTCATATCTTGTTTAATTTTAACACATAACAGGCGATTTGTCAAGAAAATATTAAGCGTGCCGATAAGCTTCGGCAATATTCACAAAACCTCTATCGCAAGCCCCCAAGAGATAGTTTAATTTTTGCCAAACATAACGCGGTGGCTTGATGCTCCCCGAGCATCAAGCAGTTATGATTGCCCAAAGGGCAAGTTATGAGTTATGAGATGCTCCGCATCGTTATGAACGGCAAAGCCGCGTTTAAACAACATATTTCGTCTGCTGCGCCACCCGTTTTCAAATAATTCAGAAACAGTCTCCAAACAAGCTCCATAAAATTCTCCTTATGTATGGGGATTATATCCCCTTAATAAATAAGATTATAACCCCCATAATATTAATTGTCAAGATGGAGGTTAAAAAATGATTGTTTTTGATAAGCTTTGGGATACTATGAAAAGAAAAGGCTTCAGCACCTACAAGCTTCGCGAGGAGTGCGGAATTGATAGCAAGACCGTTCGAAGGCTGAAGGCTAACGACAACATTGAAAGCAAAACTCTGAACAAGCTTTGCGCAGCATTGGACTGCAAGATTGAGGATATTATGGAGTATATCCCAGACAAAGTCTAGTAAGGTCTGCTTTCTGATAAAAACACCAAAAATAAAAAATCAGAGCAACGGCGAAGGAGAATTTCCCTTTCGTTATTGCTCTGATTTTTTTACAACGCGCCTAGGGGCGCAATTCATTGCATTTTGGCATCAAGCCAAATATGCCTTATATCCCTGTGCCTCAACGGTGGCAACTATCGCATCTGCCACAGCTCCGTCCTTAACCGTGACGACCGCCTCGCCCGATACGTGGCTGACCTCCGCGGCGACAACGCCGTCCATAGCCTCTATGGCAGACCTTACTCTCGCCTCGCAATGAGGGCACATCATACCCTCGACCTTAACAGTTATTTTCATAATTTCTTCTCCTTCCGTTTTTTCGGCGCGGCACGCCTTCCTCTCACAGCCTTGATCATCAAAATTAACCGCCCCACAGCAGTTTTTCTCTGCCGAAGGCTTTCCGCCATCCTCTCCTTTGGGAGAGGTGAGCTGCTTCGGGGCATTTTTTCTTTCAAAGAAATTCAGCCTCAAAGCGTTCATCACCACCGAGAAACTTGAAAGGCTCATAGCAAGAGCGCCGATCATCGGACTCATCTCCCAGCCGAGCCAAGCCACAAAGGCACCCGCCGCAAGCGGTATTCCGACAGTGTTATAAATAAACGCCCAGAAAAGGTTTTCTCTTATGTTTTTGAGCACCGCGCGACCAAGCCGCACCGCACGCGGAACGTCGGAGAGCCTGTCTCTCATAAGCACAAGATCCGCCGACTCAATAGCTATATCCGTTCCTCCGCCGATCGCCGCGCCAACGTCCGCAAGCGCAAGTGAGGGAGCATCGTTTATGCCGTCGCCGACCATAATCACGCCGCCCTCCTCGGAGAGCTTCTTTACCGTTTCCGCCTTTCCGTCGGGAAGCATACCCGAATAGACCTCGTCTATCCCTGCCTCCTTTGCTATGGCGGCGGCACAGATGGCGTTGTCGCCCGTGAGCATAACCACTCTCATACCGAGCCGTCTCAGCTCTGCGATTGCAGAGGGGCTATCCTCGCGCAGCTTATCCGAAACGGCAATAATTCCAAGCAAAGAGCCGCCCCGTGTAAAGAATAATGGCGTTTTGCCCTCGCCCGAGAGCCGCTCATAGTCTGCGCGCTCGCGCTCTGTCGCGCCGAATTTTTCGTTGTAATAGCCAAAGCTCACGCCGAGAAGCTCCTCGCCGAAAAGCATCCCTCTAACACCCGCTCCCGCCATCAGAGAAAACTCCGAGCAGGGGCGAAGCTCTGCCCCTCGACAAGCCGCGTATTCAACCACCGCTCTCGCAAGAGGGTGCTCGCTTTTGCTCTCAAGGGAATATGCAAGCGAGATAAGCTCCCGCTCCTCGGCGCCGTAGCACAGAACGTCCACCACCGAGGGCTTACCTTCGGTAACCGTTCCCGTTTTATCAAGGACGACTATCCTCGCCTTGCCCGCAAGCTCTATCGCCTCGGCGCTTTTATAAAGTATTCCGCGCCTTGCGCCAACTCCCGCACCCACGGTTATTGCCACAGGCGTTGCAAGACCGAGCGCACAGGGACAGCTGATAACGAGCACCGATATTCCTCTGCCGAGGGCATATCCGATACCCGCGCCCACAGCGCACCAAATACCAAAAGTCACAAGCGCAACAAGAAGCACCGCAGGCACGAAAATGCCCGAGACCTTATCCGCCACCCTTGCGATGGGTGCCTTCGTTGCGCTCGCGTCCTCAACAAGCCTTATGACAGCGGAGATCGCCGTATCCTCGCCGACCTTCGTTGCCCTGCATCTGAGGTAGCCCGACTGATTAACGGTTGCGGCGAGCACCGTGTCACCCACCGACTTCTCGCAGGGCACCGACTCTCCCGTGAGAGCCGCCTCGGAGACCGAGCTCTCGCCCTCGATAACCACGCCGTCAACAGGCACCGCGTCACCCGGCTTCAGGATGAACACCTCGCCCACAAGCACGTCCTCGGCAGGGACAGTAACCTCCGCGCCGTCTCGCTCAACGGTGGCAAGCTTCGGCGCAAGGCTCATAAGAGACCTGACCGCATCGGTGGTCCTTCCCTTTGCCCGCTCCTCAAGAAGCTTTCCGACCGTGATAAGGGTGAGTATCATCGCGGCAGACTCAAAATAAAGTCCGTGTAGATAGCCCATAGCCTCCTCGGGAGCCAAAATCATCTTCACCACCATAACGGTGCTGTAAACGAAGGATGCTCCCGAGCCGAGGGAAACGAGAGTGTCCATATTCGGAGCACCCACGAAAAGCCCCTTCGCGCCTCGAACGAAAAATTTATAATTGATAAGAAGCACCGCAAGGGAAAGTATAAGCTCTATTATTCCAATGACGTGCGCTCTTTCGGCAATAAAGCTCGGCAGAGGTGCTCCGAGCATCACGTGCCCCATCGTTATATACATAAGCGGAAGGAGCAGAGCGGCGGAGCTTATAAGCCTTGCAAAAACCTTTTTACTATTATTTTGTAAATTATTATTTACATTTTTTCTTTGATTTGTGTATTCTGCGGCACCGTATCCCGCGGCAGTCACCGCAGATATTATGCTCTCCGAGCTTTCGTCTCCCCAAACTGAGAGCACGCCCGAGAGAAGATTAACGGCGCACCTCTCAACGCCCCCGAGAGATGAGACCGCCCTCTCAACTCTTGAGGAGCAGGCGGCACAGCTCATTCCCGTAACGGTAAATTTTCTCATTATTCCACCGCCTTAAAGATTGCCACGTACACAGTCTCACCGCCGCTTTGAACGGTATAAACAGACATTTCAAGCCCATAGGTCGATTCTATTCCCATAAAGTAGCTGTTTGTCATAAAGCTTGAATACGGAAGGAAGGTGAGAACGAACTCACGGGGCATACCGCCCTCCGCAAGCCTTGCAAAGAGTGCCGACACCTCGGATTTATTATTGATGATAAAATCGTAGGAGGTATCGCCGAGATCTGTGTCAAAATAGCTTTTCGGATAGTCCTTGCTTGTCTCTAGGGAAACGATATCCGCCCACATATCGGTGTAAACGTATTTATCCGCGTGAGAATAGGTAGGCGCAAGGAAGGAGCCGTAGCCAACGGTCTCAAATCTTCCGTCAAGATACTGCGCGATACTGCTGGTGCTCTCGTATCTTATATCGCCCTCGGTGGTGTCCACCATATACCATTCGCCGTCTATCTTAACGTAATTCCAGGCGTGACCCGCACCGCCGTCGACCGACGAGCCAAAGTCTCTCACGCACTCGATTCCCTCAATACCGCAAAGCAAAACGTACGCCTTGCTCTTGCCGTCGCAAACGGCTCTGCCAACCTCAAACACACCCTCAAGATAATAGCAGGTGTTCCTTTTCTCCTCGTCGCCCGTGCCCGCGTTATAATAAGCGTCGTAGTCGTAGGAGACCGCCTCGATCAGGTATTCGTATATAGCAAGAGCCTTTTCGTAATCGCTCATACCGTCGGTGATAATATCGCGGAGTATCATTTTTGCCCGCTCATAGAAAAGCTCCGCCTTTGTGCCCTCCATCGGGAAGGTGGGCTTATAGCCGTGCTCCACCGCCCACCAAAGCTCCTCGGAGTTATAGACATCAAGAGTCTTCTCCCGAAGCTCAATGGCAAAGTCGTCAAAATCGTCCGCGCGACCCTCGCCCGAAAACGCCGAGCGGATAATTGAATTCGCGCTTTTCACGCTCTTATAGGTGCGCTCCTCGGTTTGAGGCGTGGTGTAGCTTGCCGCACCCTCGTTATAAATTATCTCAAAATTAACGAGATACGCGGTGCTCGGATAGTAGGACATCTTAAGGGAGGTATGACTTCCGAATTCGGAATTGAGATCAAAGTCGGTCTTTGCGTTGAAGTCCTCGGAGATGCCCGAAAAATCTATCGTCAGCTTCTGGACGTGATTTGCCGCCGAGGCGTCTATTATCCTGTTTGCCTCGTAGAGGCTCGTCACCTTATAGGTGGTGCCGTCCACCTTCGTGGTGGTAAAGCCGTAGCCGTCGCCCGTTATCATAAATTCGCTCGTTACGGCAAATTTTCCCGCGACGACCCCTGCCGCCGTGGCAACTATCTCGGTCCTTCCAACCTTGTTTGCGGTTATAATTCCGTTTTCAACCGAAACCACCGTAGGGCAAGCGGAGCTCCATTCAAGCCCCTCCGTGCCGCCGTCAAAATATTTCGATAGGTCGGCACTCTCGCCGACAGTCAGATGAACCGCCGTCGCGTCGCTATCCGCGGCAGAGCCGTCCACCCACTCCGAGGGAGGCTGCTCCTCCCCCTCGGGAAAGACCACCTCTCCGCCCTCCGTGTTCTCGCCGCCAGCGTCAAATGCGCCGTTTATGGCATCGCTCACCTCGCCGAGCATATCCTCGCAGCCAAAGAGCGAAAGGCAGATGGCAAGAGCCAAAAGCATTGCTATTATTCTTTTTTTCATTTTCAGTCCTCCTCACTGACCCTGCGGAACTCCGAGATAGCGGCGCGGAAGTCCTCCACCGCCGCAGAAACGACCCTCGGATCGGTCATATCTATCTCGCAGACCTTAAGGCTGTCAAGGGGCGACATACTGCCGCCGCACTTAAGAAAGTCAATATATTTTTTCACGTACTCCTCGCCCTCCGACTCAATTCGCTTAACGATAGCCGAAGCGGCTGAAATACAGGTCGCGTACTTATAAACGTAAAAGTTCATATAAAAGTGAGGGATCCTCGCCCACTCGTATTGGATCTCGCCGTCGCACACGACGCGGGGCCCGAAATACTTTTTCACAAGCCCATAGTAGACCTCGGAGAGAGTGTCCGCCGTCAGGGGCGTGCCGCCCTCGACGAGAGAATAGACCTCCTTTTCAAATTCGGCAAACATCGTCTGCCGATAAAGGGTCGCCCGATAGGTGTCCATAATTCTGTCAAGAATGTATAATTTTTCGTTTTTCGACCCACACTCCGAGAGCATCTTATGGGCTAAAAGAAGCTCGTTTACCGTGGATGCCACCTCCGCAACGAAGATGGTGTAGGAGGAGTTGTGAGGCTCGTTATACCTTCTTGAAAAATAGGAGTGCATAGAATGGCCGCCCTCGTGAGCGAGAGTGGAGACCTCGTTATAGCTATCCGTATAGTTCATCAGGATATAAGGCTTCGTGTAGGCACTGCCCGCGCTGAACGCGCCGCCCCGCTTCGCCCTTGTGGGATAAACGTCCACCCACCTCTCACAAAGAAGCCCCCTCTCCATCACCGAGCGGTACTCCTCGCCGAAGACGCGGACCGTGTCAAGCACAAGCTCCACCGCACGGTCATAGGTATATTTCGTTTGCGAGTCGGGTGCCATAGATGCGTAAACGTCGTAAAGATGCATCTTTGAAAGCCCGAGCCTCTCTCTTTTCAGCTCGTAATATTCATAGAGCGCATCAAGGCTTTCGTTCACCGAGGTGATAAGATTTTCGTAGATGGTGGGCGTTACCTCGTCTCTTGCGGTGGAGGCGGTTATTGCGTTCTCATAATTTCTCACCGCCGCGAGAGTGCACTTTTCCTTTATATATGCGTTGAAGGTGGTGGCAAAGGTGTTTTTGAAATCGGCGTAAACCTTATACAGCCGCTTGAATGCCGCTCTGCGCACCCGACGCTCTCCGCTCATAAGCATATCGATATAGTTTGCCTCGGAAAGCTCAACGCGCTCGCCGCCCTCCCCCGATATTTTGCCGAAATGAAGCTCGGAATTTGAAAAGATACTGCGGATATCGCTATGAGTGCCAAGGCAGTCTCCAAGCCTTGCGAGGAGCCTTTCGCCCTCGCCGTCAAGTGTGTGAGGCTTTCGCGCCTCTGCAAGCTCGATAATTCTTTTAAAGCTTGAAAGACCCTCGCACTCCGAGAAAAGCTCCTTTATGCGCCCCTCATCAAGCTCTATAAGCTTCGGACGCACGAACCAGGATGCGCTGTCCGCCTCCGAGGAAAGCGAGCGGACCCTCGCCATCTTTGCCTGGGATGGGTTATCCGCCGTATTCACCGAATAGGAAAGAAAGGCAAAATCCCAAAGCTTTTCGATGACCCCCTCAAGGGTCACAAGCTCTGTGAGCGCGCGGCAGAGCGACTCGCCGCTCTCGCACATTTTCCCCTCCCACTCGGGATATTTTCCGATCATTTCGCGCGCCTTGGCGAAATCCGCCTCAAACGCCTCGTCACTTTCATATATCTCGGATAAATTCCATTTATATTTTTCGTCTATCTTGCTTCTTTCCTCTGCCATATTCCGTCTCCGTAAGACTGCCCGCGGTGCGGCAAAGCCACCGCCCGAGAGCTGTTTTTATATGTATTATCTTACCATATTAATGCTTTTAATTCAAGTAAATATCGCATAAAATATATTAATTTTTTGATAATAACCAATAAATGGGGCGACCTCCGCGCAAGGCAAAGGTCGCCATCTCTTATAAACGGGAAAGGGCAGAGGCAAAAGTGATGTTACTCGCTTCGCTCATAATGATGCTTTTGCTTACGCAAAAATGATGTTATTCGCTTCGCTCATAATGATGTTGCTCCCTACGGTCGCGGGTGATATGATGCTTGCCCACTGTGCCGCAGGCACAACATCATTGCCGTAGGCTACATCATTGCCGCAGGCTACATCATTAGGCGAAGCCGACATCACTTGCCCATAAGGGCAAACATCGTTCGGCGCACATGCTTTATAGCAGGTCGCCGAGGTCGCCGAGTATTATAAAATTTGCTTTATAGAGTGCTGAAAAAAAGCATAAGGCAGAAGCCAAAAAGCAAGGAATAGGTAGCCGCTCGCTCGTTGCCGTGAGAATGGGTCTCGGGTATCATATCGTGGCTGGCAACGTATAGCATCGTGCCTCCCGCGAAGGCAAGCGAAAAGGGCAATATTATCCTGGCAAGCGAGACGGCATAGTAGCCGATAAAGGTGCCGACCACTTCCACAAGCCCCGTGGCAAGGGCGGTGAGCAGAGTGCGGCAGGGCGAGATCCCCGCCGAGAGCATAGGAGCAATAATTATCATCCCCTCGGGTATATTCTGAATGGCTATGCCGAGAGCTATGAACATTCCCATCTCCGCATCCCCCGAGCCAAATCCCACCCCTGCGGCTATTCCCTCGGGCAGATTGTGTATCGCAATCGCCATCACAAAAACGAGAATTCTCCCCGTCCTCTCGGGGCTATCCATGCCGTCAAGCCCGAGGAATTTATGCGCAAAGGGAGTGGCAAGATCAAGAAGGTTTACCGCAAGCGCACCCGCAAAAACACCGATTATGCAAACAATTATTCCCATTTTGCCCCCAAATTCAATAGAAGGCAATATAAGCCCCATCACCGCCGAGGCAATGCTCACCCCTGCGGCAAAGGAAAGAGTTACGTCGGACGCCCTGTGAGTTATCCTCCGCGCGGCAAAGCCGATCACAGCGCCCAGCATAGTTGCTCCTCCCACGCCAAGGGCACAAAGTAAAACGATATTCATATTTTTCTTTTACCGATTTTTTATTTTCACCGAAAACGGTGCCGTATTCAGTATATGCGAAAATTCCGTCCTTGCCTGTATATGCGAAATTTGTGCCCTTGCCTTCATTGACAAGCCGCCTATTTTGTGCTATACTTTATTTTGTAAAATAAAAGGCGACCGCAAGAGACTCGCCCTCCCTTGCGGCAACAGGATGAAGAAAACCCATCTTCAGCCTTTCGGAACGGAGCATATAATGGAGCTTTGGGAATTAACGGACGGGGACGGCGTGCCCCAAGGAAAAATGTACGACAGGCACTCGGGCGACCCCATACCCGAGGGCTATTTCTTCCGCGTGGCGGAGGTTTGGGTGCATATCGGAGACAAAACCCTCGTCACTCGCCGCCACCCCGATAAATGGGCGGGGCTTCTTTGGGAGGTACCGGGCGGCGGTGTTCTTGCAGGCGAGGAGCCACGCGCGGCGGCGGCAAGAGAGCTCTCCGAGGAGGTGGGCATCTCGGCAGACCCCGAGAGCCTTCAAAAAATATCAGTCACCCGCCATAAAAACGCAATAGTCTATTCCTTCCTTCTTGAGCTTTCGGAGCTGCCCGAGATAACCCTCCAGCCAACCGAGGTGGTGGACTTCCGCTTCGCCACAAGCGAGGAGCTCGATCAGCTTTCCCCCGAAATGACCCTTGGCACCTCGGAGAGGCTTTCCCTCGTGAGAGAATATATCGCGGAGTATTGTGCCTCAAAATAATTCTCGGAAAATTTACAGCTTCGAATTGATTTGCACAAGGCTCATATATTAAACTAATAAGAGAAAACTGCGGACAAAGTCCGCCGAATACGGAGATATTATGGAAAACGGTAAAACGCCTGCGCTCGTTTGCAGGCAGGTAACAAAGCAATACGGCGAGGCAGTCGCTCTTAACGATTTCAATTTCACGGTGCACGAGGGCAGAATAGTCGGGCTTCTCGGCCCCTTCGGCTGCGGAAAAAGCACGCTTCTGAAAATGGCGGCGGGAATAGAGCGGCTCGGCTCGGGAGAGCTTTTGGTCCTCGGCGAGACCCCCTCTCACGCCCTTATGAGCTCGGTGGCTTATATGCCCGACCGCCCAAACATCCCAGACTTCGGGTCGGTGGGTCATCTCATCAGATATTATAAGGACTTCTTCCCCGATTTCCGCCCCTCGGTGATAGAGAGTATTCTTCCCGAGCTCGGTATCACGGCGAAGGATAAGATCAGATTCCTTTCCCCCACGGTGCTTCGCAAGCTTCAGCTTTCTCTCACTATGTCCCGCGCGGCAAAGCTATATCTTCTTGACGAGCCGCCCGCCTTCACTATGGATGGCTCCGCGGAGTTCGTCTCAAGAGTTATAATGGCAAACTGCCCCGAGAGCTCTACGGTGATAGTTGCCTCCTCGCAGGTGGCAGACGTTGAATATATGCTGGACGATTTCTTCTTCATCACCTACGGCGGCAGAATACTTCTCTCGGGTAGCGCAAGGGTCGCCCGCGAGGGTAGCGGCAGATCTCTTGCCGAGCTTGCAAGGGAGGTGTACTGATGCTATTTAAGCTTATTTTTCACGATATGCTTGCCGATTCAAGGCGTAGATTTATTCTTCTCGCAATTTCTCTTGTCTCCGCCGTCGCTTCTATCGGCGCAGGCATTGGCTCTGTGGCGGCAAGAGCAGACGGAAACGAGCAGCTTTCCCTCTCTCTTGAGCTGATCCCATATCTTGCAACCCTTATCTCGGGCGTGGTGCTGATCATTCTCTATATCAGCATATATAAGGGCTTCCACCGCGCACTGTATTCCACCGAGGGTCAGCTTGCTTTCACAAGACCTGTGAGCCGCGGTGCGGTGCTTCTTTCAAAAACTATCGCGGATTCCATCTGGATATCCGTCTTTTCCCTTCTTAACCTTGGCATAAGCACGGTTATGATAACCACCTCCTCCGCCTCGGGCACTCTTATAAAGGAGCTTGTGGGAGAGAGCCTTCTCCCCGTAATCGCAGAGAACACAGCGCTTTACCTGCCCCTTCTTCTGGCATACGGCATCATCTCAAGCGTATCGGGGCTTCTTATTGCCGAGCTCGCCATCACCTTCGGTGCGCTTATCCCGAGAAACCATAAGCTCATCTGCGGAATAGGCATATTCTTCGGCGCAAGATCTGTGCTATCTGTTCTCGCGGATACCGTCTCCACCGTCCTCACCCTCCCGCTTTACGAGCTCCGCGACGGAGGAATGGCCCTTCCCGAATCGGCACTCCCCACCCATTCGCTAACGGTTATAGTTGTCAGCCTCATCGTTGATACAGGCGTGATAGTCGGCGCGTATCTCATCTCGCGCCTTATAGTCAATAAAAAGCTTTCCTTCAGATAATTATAAAAAAGCGAGAGCACCTCGGCGACAAAACCGATCTGCTCTCGCTTCTTATCATCTTTTAATTATCAAATTCGTTTTCCTTTATATATTCTATAAGTGCAGAGAGGGGTCTGGATATCCATTTGTTTTTATGGTAGAGAAGCTGCTTCCAGATCTCAAAGCTTGCGTCCACAACGTTCAGATAAACCAGCTTTCCCTCGCGGACCTTCTTTTCGGTGGCGAAGTCGGGAAGAAAGGCAACTCCCGCGCCTGCCTCAAGCACGCTTGCTATGATATCGGTCCGCTCAAGCTCAAGTATGGGAGTGAGCTCGATGGATTTTTTCGCAAGAAGCTCGTCAAGAGGGCGACGGTAGCCCGTGTTCTTCTCCGTGGCAATAAAGGGCATTGCCACGATCTGCTCGATGGTCAGCGGCTTATCGGTGGCGTAGGGGGAGTCCGCACCTGTAACGAAATGTATTCCCACCCTTTGCTCCTTTGCGATAATATAATCGCTCTGATATGCGTGAATATCCATCGTGAGCATTATGTCCGCCTCGTTTCTATCAAGCATACGGAACATATCCTGAGTATCAAGGCTTGTGAATTTCAAGGAGATTCCCGGGTATTTTCTGTGGAAATCCATATAGTTATTGAATATCATCTGCTCGCAGACCGAATGAGGCACGAGCACGTGGAGAGCTCCCTCCACAGGCTTTGTCAGATTGAAATTCTGATTAAACTCCTCGTTCATTCGGCATATCTTCTGCGCATATTCAAGAAGCTCCGCGCCCTTTTCGGTTAGGGATATGGTGTGATTTATTCTCTCAAAAAGCAAGCACCCAAGCTCCTCCTCCAGCTGCTTTATCTGGAAGGATATGGTGGACTGGGAATATCCAAGGATATTCGCCGCCTTTGTGAAGCTGTTTTGCTCTGCAACTCTGATGAATGAAAGCAGATTTCTTATTTCCATTTCAAACTCTTTTCTCTTATCGATTTTTTCAATGACCGCACCAAAAAACTCCCGTTTGTCCGATCTTGTAAAATATTATATAATATACGGGCGGAAAAATCAATAGGAGATGCGAATATTGATCATATTTTAATAGCCACAAAAGAGGTAGTTTATATGCTTTCAAGCTTTGATTTTTCATCGAACACAACCGCGGGATGTGCAAATCAGCACTTCTTCATACCCTCCGAGGGCGTGCGGACAGGCCGCGCATTTTTCAAAATAAAATGCGGCGGAGAATATAATTATTCTCTGCTCTTTTCGGGCACCCTTGACGGCTCATACAGGCGCTTGAGCTTCCCAAACGAGCCCTGCTCCGACTGGGAGATCCACCGCGCGAGAGTGGGCAGACTCGCCTCGCTCCCCGATGATATCTCTCCCGAGGATATAACCGATGATGAAGCCCTCACCCCCGAATGGCTCTCCGAGCTCACCTTCTCGGGCAGCCCCAACCGCAAGGCGGAGGATGGATTTTTCGCAAGCGACCCCGTGCGCCTCTCCTTCTCCGAGGGCGAGCTTCTTTGCCTGGAGCTTGAATATTCGGGAGGAAAGATCCCCTGCCACCCCGAGGTGACTATCCCTGTTTATAACAAGCGCGACACAGAGGGCAATGTCCTTTGGGAATACACCGTGAATATGCCCCTACCCACGATGATCGGCTGTGACCGCCCCATAAAAGAGAGGGTTGCCTACCTCGGCGACTCCATCACCCAGGGAGCAGACACTCCAACAAACTCATACTCCCATTGGGTCGCGCGCTTCGCTGAAAAGCTTCCCGACTGCTACGCCCATTGGAATATCGGCATCGGCTACGGAAAGGCGGCGGACGCCGCAAGCTTCGGCGCGTGGTATCAAAAGGCACTCACCGCAGACACGGTCTTTCTCTGCTACGGCGTGAACGACGTAAACTCCGACTATACCGCAGAGCATATAAAGGGCGACCTTTTTAAGATCGTCTCCGACCTTAAGTCGAGAGGAAAAAGAGTTATCCTTCAAACCGTGCCGCCCTTCAACTATCCCGAGCCTCGCCGCCTTGTGTGGGAGGAGGTCAACCGCTATATCAAGGAGGAGCTCTCCGCCCTCGCGGACCGCGTCTTCGACCCGAATTTCATCCTCTCCCTCTCCAAAGAAGAGCCTCACCTCGCGCGCTACGGCGGTCATCCCGACCCCGAGGGCTGCGCCCTTTGGGCAAACGCCTTGTACGAAGCGGTAAAGGATATGTTCCCCGCGTAGTGCACTTAAGAACAACTACCGTAAAGCACCTATCAAACATTAAAGAGGCTGCCTCAAATTGAGATAGCCTCTTTTCATATTTTCTTGCCCTCAAGGGCAAACACCGCTTGGCAAAACCGCTTTATCACAGTTCGCCGTCATGTGTTCATTAACTACGAACCGATCACGGTAGTACCAATATTGGAGTAATAATAGGTCCACTCCTCCACCTCGTCGCCCTCATTAAGGCTGATGGAGTGATAAATGAGTACACCGTCCTGGAACTTTATCTCGTGGTGCTCGTCGCTGTTGTCGGGAGCGGTCGCCTTGAAGGTATCGCTCTTTGCATCGTATTTATAAATGGAGTAAGCATCACCCATTTCAAAGGTGATTGAATAGTCGGACCTGAAAAAGTCGTCCTTTGGGAACTCGGCGACAACACCGCCCTCGCTCTTCTTTCCGTCCGCAAAGAGGATAACGCGCTCGCCCTCCTCCCAGCTCTCTACCGCTCTTATGGAGAGATTCGGCTCGCCGTCCTTCAAGCAAGAGTCCTCCGAAAGCGCCGCGCGCCACTGCGCCTCGCTCACCCAGCCGCGGCCTCGCTGAACCTCGCCCGCGCCGCCGTCACTGCCGTCCTCACCGCACGCCCAAAAAGCCACCGAGCACAAAAGCCCCATAGCCAAAACCAAAATCATAGATATGATCTTCTTCATATTTTTCTCCTTTTTAAATGTCAGTATTGAGAAAACACAGCCTACGAAACCCGATTGCGTGTATAATAATTTCGGTCTCGCCGAAAAATCACCGAAAAACCCTTTTCCCTGTCCGTATTCGGAGCGAGAATCGTCGTAATTTTCTGCGCCGCCCTACTCCACATTTTCCAGATGCTTTTCAAATCACCGAAAATCCGATTTTTGAGAGATTTTTGGATGAGAAGCTTTGATTGGCGACCGATAATCGTATATGAATACGATGAGGTCGTCAAACGAAGCTAGGGAAGATAGCATTGAGAAAACACAGCCCACGAAAATTCATTTCGGGTATAACCTTCCCGGTCTCGCCAAAAAGCGCCAAAAATCAAAATCAGAGGAAGTTTTCGGGCACAGGCTTTTTCTCCGCCGGCTTCGCCGCCAGCACAATATCAATGAACTTCATATAATTCCAGGTGTAGTACATAGGAGGTCTGTATTCACCGATCTCAAAGCAGGAGAGCATAGCGCGAATGGTGGAGGAAACACCGAAGCCGTTTGCATCAACGTTTGACTCGTTGAGACCTATGCCGACCCTCTGTCCGCCCATAAAGCTCTTTGAGCCCTTGAAGACGTTATGAGAGAAGCCGCCGTCAAGCTTCTGGTATCTTCTCAGCTTATTGCAGGTGTTCACGACCGCATCGGGTCCGATATCACCAAGTGTGTTTCTGATCTCGGCAAGAACGCCCTCGCGCTGATCCTCGGGAACGAATTTCTTTACGTTGCCGATAAGTCCCGCAAACGCCTGCCAGATGTTATATACCTCGCAGATATTGCTCGTCGAGGGAGCGGGATTTATAACGCCCATAAGACAGCCCTTTGCCGCCTCAAGAGGCTTGGGATATGCAACTCCCCACTCGCTGTAAATGGGAATGACCTTCATAAGACCGTTTGTATTCTGATAGCCGCAGCCTGCGAAGGGATCGTCAGTATTCTCGTCAAATGTACCGAAAAGACCTGTGGAGGTGATGTGTCTGTTAAGCCAGTCGATGGTCATCTCGCAAAGGGTCATACCCGAATACCAAACGCCCTCCTCCTCGCATTTGCCAAGCCTGTCGCTTGCCGCCTTGATAAGGCGGTAGGTGCCGTTAAGCTCACTTCCCGAGGAATAGGGGGAAGCATCCATATTCTTTGTGTCAAGATAATCGGCAAAGCCCTTATGGGTGTTGAGATAATCTCCCGTGCTCGTTGCCGCCGCAACCGCGCTCTTCTTCGGGGGCTCGTAGTGCTCGTGCTCCATAGCCTCATCCTTCGTTTTGAAGGTGGGCTTACCCTCGCGCCAAAGAGTGTAATCAAGCCAGGACTTGGGAACGAAGGGCTTCTGCTCGTCTTGCGAGATCTCGCCTGCCGCAACCTGACTGTCCCACCACTCGTCGGCGGAAATTCCGTCGTAGGGATCGTCTCTCTGGGTAGGATAGGTGGGCTTCATTCCGAGAGCCGAAAGAATAGCTATACCGCAGCCGAGATTTCTACCGCGGCTATTGATAGCGTTGTCCGTCTCTGCCTTGATCATCTGAGGGTGATAGAAGAAGCCGTTGGGATCCTGGCAGCTCTTTGCAAAATAGCCGATCTTATGCGCCATCTCCTTGGGGATAGCCTTCTCCCAGGGCTTTGTGAACACGCCGTTTGCCTCAAGACCGCACATTGCGCGATAGGTCCACTCAACCATAGGAAGATAGCCCTCGTGCCATCTGCCCGAAGCGGCGGCGTAAAGACCGCCAATAGACGGCTCGTAAAGGTTTGCATACCACTCAACAAGCTCGGGACGGAAGATGGCGTAATAGGAAGCGAAGGCATCAACGAGCCTCTTTCCGAAGTCCTCGCCGTACTTCTCATATACCGCGCCTCTGAAGGTGTCCCACTTCTCCTGCTTTGTGACCTCGTCAACAAGCTTCTGCATCTCAATAAGATCGTAA
>JAFQRL010000033.1 GCA_017410065.1 Clostridia bacterium
GATCACGGGAAACACCAAAAAGCGAACGGCGCACGTTCGCTAAAAAATGTCCCGCGCCTATGTATAAGTACGAGTCTAAAAGCTCGTGTCGATAAGAGAATGCAACCGCATTCAATGCCGGTTTAGTGGCTGATGGCGACGGATTTCTTGTGAAATAGATTACTGATCAACGGCTAATGATGCCGCGCGTTCTGTCTTGTTTGCCAAGCGGCACGAGGTTCGTTCTCCACCGCAAGTATTCACGCGAAATATATCTTATTCAGTTGTATAGAACTCAATTTGGGTGGCAATACTAATAATGGGAAAGTATGCCTATTCAAAAATTGAGTATTATATTATATCATAATCAAGCTGATTTGTCAATAGGGTTTATGAAATTTCTTAAAATTATTTTTCAAGTCGCCTTTGGGTGATTAAAAAGCCAAAAGTGTAGCCGCTATCGCGGCGTGGCAATCACGCTTTGATAGCGGCAATTTCTTTTGAAAACATTTAACCCTCTGCCTCTAAAAGTTCAATCATTCTTTCAACAATAGGGGTAACTTGACCTTTCTCGAAACGATTTCCAAACGCACCGTTACAGAAGTGATCTTCGCGTAACAGCATAGTAAGCAGAGCTGCACACAACTCATAATTTGCATCGGGAAGACGCTTCAATTCCTCGTCGGGATTGATAGGTTCGGTGGTCATATGCTCCCAATAATGCCTATCTAACGCACCGATTTCCTCTAACACCTCTATGTATAAATCGTCAAGTGTGTATTGCGGAACAAGCAACTCTTGCAGACGTTCGATTTTCGCCCAATTATCCAAAGGACCATCAAAAACAAAGAGGTTTTCTATCGGTATTTTCCTACGGAACTCTCTTGTGAGATTGACAAATCTGACAATCATTCCACCACAAAGCGCGCCCGAATACTGAGTAGTTGTGCCGTCTTGTTCGGTGATGGTCAACTTCCAATCGCCTATGTCAGTCGCATCAATTATGATTTGCCTTTCTTCAACCCAAAGACCAATCAAATGGAAAAGCCGGTCTACATCGTATTCAGAAATGGTCAACTGTTTTCGTCTGGCAACAGAATACACATCACGTCCATAGTTGTATCCGCTAAACCATACTCTCCCTTTGTCGTTAATTGTTAAACGTTGTTCAATTTCTTCATCAGGTAACGGCTCGGGTCCATAACATAGATTATTTGATATGAGAGATATCTTCTTTATATTCATACTTTCCCCCTATCCTAATAACCTGCCATCTTTACACAATTTCGTAATTTGTTCTCTTGGCACACCTATACGAGCTAATATGCAGCAATACACTAATCCAGCAAGTAAGTGTGTCATAAAAGCAATAGTGCCATCCATAACTCTGTACGCGCCGTGTGTGATATGATTTCGATATTTGACAAATGCATCTATTTCATCGTCACCATATGTGTGATATGAAAAGTTTAAGATATTCATCTCTTCTTCATAGATATGATAAAGTGATTTTATCTGATCGCTTGCCGCCATAGACCAATGTTGCATACTTGTTTCTATTAAGCTGTATGTTTTTTCTAACAATTTTTCATCACTTTTTTTATGTGCATCAATAATGGGTTGGATTTGTTTTTTTAACGCTTTGATTTTAGTTGCTTCATCAGACTTTACGCCTTTTACAAAATCGATTTCACACTCCAATGCAGAACAAACACCTCTAACCATTTCGTTTGTTATAATTGTTTCCATTTCATCGGACTCGGGATAAATATCAAGCGAGTAAGATTTCTTTTTATCTTGGGTTTCATAAAACATTTTCATCAAATTTGACATATTGCTACCAAGAAGATCAAACTTCAAATTTTTGAAAATGTCTTTTTCAGTCAATTTATCGCTGTTTTTTATGAAAACTTGTGCAACTTTTGTCGTTCCGATTGGCGTATTTTGCTGCATTAGATACACTTCGTCAAATCCTACATTTTGTCTGTATGTGAGGAAAGATAAGATTTCCTTTACCTTATTATAATGCTTATATACGGAAAGAGTGGGTTGTCTTTTGTCAAAAAGCATTTGGAAATAAACCTTATCATTTTTTATTGCAATGCTATCTTTACCGTGATGTTCAGAAGTAGATGAGCCAATTGTTACATCGCAACTATAATCACTTGTTTTAAAAGAAAACTCTTGGCTATCATCTTTATGCTCGATATAGCTTCTTTTGGTATCATCATCGTAGTTAATTTTGATTCCTCGGGGAGATTTTAAATTTTTTATTGTGCCACCAACAAACAGAATGCCATCATAAAAGCTCAAATCATAATCAAATGTATTAGAAGTAGATAAAATATAACTGGAAAAATTAAGTTTCATTGTATTTACCAAATGAAACTCATTCTTCCCAATATGAATCATAATAGTATGTCCGTTGTGGGTTGTCCCTTTAGCAAATTCATCGATAGGCTTTATTGTAGAATTAGTATGTGTATCTGTCGTATTATCTAAAAATGTGATACAATAGTTATCCAAATAAAAAGCGTAATCCTTGTTGTCAGACTTAAATACTCCCGTTAATGGTTTTAATTTATTATTCAAATAGATACTCCTTTTTTAATTTTTATCGATACAATACATTTTTGCCTTAATGATTTGTTGCTTAGCAACACTAACTTTGTGGTCTTTATCCGATACCATTCCTGTTGCATTATCTATAGTAGCAACCATCTCATTCAAAATATTCTTGGACGCACCCCAAACATCGTTGATTACAAAGCGCATCTGCTGAACATATCTTTTGGCATCTTGCTTGTTGTGTGCAGATAACGCATAATCCGCAAGCTTTTCTAATTTTTCCATTTCCTCTGGTGTTAAATAATATTTCATTTTTCCTCCGCTATCAAAATTCTTCCGGTATAATTTTGTGAAATTTCAAGCGATACTTCTTTTCGATTTTTTCTATTTCACACTTAAATGAAGCACGAAACTTTTTCATTGCTCGATCAAAACTTAAATCTTCCCAATGTTCTCCATCTCTCTTATAGATAATTCCAGGCAAATTCATTGGTCTAACTGTATCCAAATAACCATTGCAAGCATCAATCAAGTTGCGAATGATATCTGCATCGAAATCTTTTAATTTCAATTCTTGAGTGATTTTCACTAATTGTTGCTTTATCTCTAATACAGACTCGATACACCAATCTTTAAACTCCAATTCAATGGGATTTACTAAAATGCGTTTCGATTCCAAGAAAAACAGCAAACGAGAAAACATTTCCTTCGATGATGTAGTTTTGTTCCACGAAATGCCACCCAAAGATGTGCTGAATCCATTTAATTCAAATCCCATTTTTATTCTCCTTTACTAACTAATTTCTGATACATCTTCATAAGCTCTGCGACGCAAGCAGACTCGGTGTTGAGCTTACCCCAAAAGCCGTAGGCTTGCATAACAGCTTTATCGTTTGCTTGATGTGCCTTGCGGAGTTCGGGTGGCATAGCAACTTCATCATAAAGGTCTGCCAAAGAACAATCGGGATAGAGTGCGCGTGCGTCAAGAATAGCCTGTGCTGTTTCCTCAATCTTCTTTTTCTGTTCTGCGGTGGGGTTACACCACGGGAAGTTATTATACACAACATCATTTGAATAACGATAATCGCTTTTGATTCTACCACAAACGGCTCTTACCCAAGCCATATGTACATTGGAAGTCAATATACCAAAATGATATAATGTTGCCTGTGGAATCATATTGTTTGCATCTCCACAAATAACATCACTTGTCATAAATCCAAATGGTATATACTTTCTATTTTCAGAAGTGTGTCGGGGTATTAAGATGTAGTCCGTGGTTGGTTGGCGCAACTCCATAAAACGAGTAGGATAATCTGCGTATTTACGAGTTGCCTCCTTTGAACTCGCAAGGCGAAAATCTCTTACCTCAGATATGCGTTTCATAACATTAGGCATATTTTTTAACTCCGCAGGAGAAATGCCTTCCAACCACAAACACCAGCGATTTACATTATGTAAATATTCTCTTGCGCCATAAAACTTTTTTATGTATTTTTGCGCTTGTGGTTCGGTCTTAATAAAATCTGCATACTGCTCATCATCGAAAAAGAAATTTCCGTCATCAACAGGACTACTTCCTTTGAGCATTTCAGGCACTTGAGAAATAGGTCTTTTATTACTTTCCACAAAAACAGTTGGAGCTTCTATAAGATAAAAATTGATATTATCTACGAGTTGCATTCTTTCAGAAGAATAAAGCTGTTTTTGCTTATAGTTGGGTGCCGTGCTAAATCCAACGATTACACAGTGCACATGCGCTTTGATACTTGCCTCGCTATCCCAACGGAATGTGCGGTGAGCGAAATCAATGTGAATATTGAAGCGGTCATAAAGCGGTTTCCATACGCCTGCAACCTGCTCGCCTTGTGTGATAGAATTCGTTGATACAAATGCGGTACGGATACGAGTTCCTTCCATCAAAACTGCCGCTTTGAAATACCAGCCGGAAACATAGTCGATTTTACCTGCGGTTTTATAGGGCTTGCCTTTTTCGTCAACATAGATTGAAATAATATCTTTCTTTTGATCTTCACTTTGCAAGGAATACCCCACAAAAGGCGGATTGCCCATAATATAATCAAGCTTGTCCTTCGGTACGACGGTTTCCCAATCGGTGCGCAGCGCATTGCCCTCTACAATATTGGCATAGGATTTCAACGGCAGGAAATCGAGGTTAGTATTCATAATTTCCTCTGTTTCCTTCATCATCTGCGACTCCGCAATCCAAAGGGCCGTCTTTGCAACGGTTACCGCAAAGTCGTTAATCTCAATTCCGTAGAACTGACCAATGGACACCTTAATAATGCCTCCGAGGTCGAGCAACATCTGACCACCTGTTACGAGCATAAGAGCCTCATTCTCCAAACGACGCAAGGATATGTAGGTTTCGGTTAAGAAGTTACCTGAACCGCAAGCAGGATCGAAGAATGTCAACTTTGATAGTTTCTCACGGAAGGCTTCTGCCTTATCGTTGCGAATTTTTGTCACTTTCAATGCCTTAATTGCATCAAATTCCTCACGAAGTTCGTCAAGGAACAAAGGATCAATGACCTTGTGAATGTTCTCAATAGAAGTATAGTGCATACCGCCACTGCGACGGGTTTCGGGGTTCAACGTTGACTCAAATACTGCACCGAAAATCGTGGGGCTAATCTGCGACCAATCGAAGTCCTCGCTTGCCTTATGCAAGAGAAGGTCAACGATCTCTTGGGTAAAGTTTGGTATCTCAATATTTTCGTCGGCAAAAAGACCACCGTTTACATACGGGAAGGATGCCAACACCTCGTCCATATAAGGATCGCGATCCTCGGTCTTGGTGTCAAGAACACGGAAAAGGTCAATCAGAGCGCGGCGCACATCCTTGGGTGCAAAGCTCTTGACATAGTTATGGAATTTAAGGTGTTCGCCAAAAATGCCCGAATCCTCTGCGTAAAGACAGAAAACAAGGCGTACGCAAAGGATGTTAAGGCTATGAAGCGAAGCCTTATCATCGGGATGTATGTACTGCTTCAGAATAGCGTCGTAGAGCTTTCCAACAAGCTCTCCCGCTTGAATGGAAATCTGCTCCTCGCGGTGTAAAAGCTCGCTCTTTTCTTCCACAAGGAACTGCAAGCGGTAGTATTCTTTTGCGAGGTCTTTCAGCAAGATGCTCTCCGGCTCACCCGTAGGCTTTTCCATATCGTATATAAGAAATTCTTCGAAGTTACAAGTGATAATCCAACGAGGACGTTGCGAATACGGAAGCGCGGCAGAATATCTCTGTGCCTGCTGAAAAGGGTTGAGCAAAGTTCCGTCCGACTGACGAATGGGGCTACGAAGGTTCAAGCCCTTCTTTTTCTGCTCAATAAGAACGTGCGTTGAGGGAATATGACCGTCAATAAAACTCGTGTGGTCAAGCTTCACGCGTTCCTCAAACAATATAAACTTTTCGGGTTCTGCAACGCCGAGGACATCACGAACAAGAGCGAGCCAAAAGGATTGGCTATCGCTCTTTTCGTCGCCACGGTCTTTCCAATATTCCGCAAAGGCTTTCGCCGCTTTCTTTCTATCTGCTTCTGTCATTTTTATCTCCTACTATTTTTGCCAAAAATGATATATCGGATATTTCATAAATTCTTCTTGCTCACTTGCCTCCATTTTGGAAAAATACATTTCAGCAGGTAGTTGTTGTCCGAGCAATAAGAACGCGCCTACAAAGACTGAATTTGAAGCCTCTCTATCAGCGGTGATTTGGTACAGTGTTTTGATTTCTTCTTCGGTAAATGCACGCATTCGTTTAACAACTTGCAGCATATTTAATGTTTTGATATTTAACGGCATACTATTACCCGAGTCGGTTAATATCCATTCTGCAAACTCGTATGCGGAATTAAGAATACTTTGATTTTCGGATTTATCGTATGCTAAAAGCAAATCCAATAAAAACCAATTGGCTCTGTCAAAGGTTTCTTCGTGTCTTTCAATATCCTTAAAGGAAGGCAAAAACAATTCGCACTTAAGGTTATCGGCTCTCAGAAAATCCTCTGATTTGAGAATTGCATACTGTGACATAGGCAATCTTTCCTCATTGTGTCCTTGATATGTTGCAACCAATTTTGCGCCAAAGAAATCCTCAATATTATAAGTTCCTTGCTCACCTTCGATGTGGTGCAGAACTATCACAAAATTCAAATTTCCTACTTTCATAACACAAACACACGGCAGATCTTCTTTTAAGCCTTTGACGGGCTTGTTTTCAATGAGTGTATCATAAAGGCGGTATAGATTACGACAATCTTCGTCACCTAAAGATTTCATAGATAGTTTCTTTTTGCACCCAAGGACATCCAAAACGGCAACCGCTTTTTTGGCGAAGGCAAGAATATTTCTTTGCTCCTCGATATTAAACTTGGAGTAGTCCGTATTTTCATACTCAAAGGGGCATTTCTGTCCGTTGATTTCAAAATAACCTTTGTCTATGTAGGTTAGCATAAAATCCAAGTCTGTTGAAATCGCACGTACATCATCAGAATTCTTGTAAGATATTTTTATTCCCGTAGATTCTTGATTGGCGGTTAATGTAAGGCTACTACCAAACACATATTTTATATTTTCGCTGTTTTTTACAATCCGTAGTTTTTTATAAAATACCTTGCCATCAATTGTCACTAAAGCATCTACTTCTTCGTGAGTCTGCATATCTTTGGGTAAAATCTTTAATGGTTGAGGAATGGCGCTCCCCTTAATGTTGGCATAGATATAAACATCATTACTAACCAATGCTGTCTGTAAATCGTTTTTTATACCTACACCTGCAAGCGGTATCGTAATGTTTTCCAACAAACCTTGTTCTTGGAGTTCTTCGAGCGAGAACAAATGAGCTTCGGAAAAGCTGGACTGCTTTTTACAATTTTGCAAACAATTCAGAAAAATTGTTGATTTTTTATTATTGTCGTCGGGGAATGCTTTGAGTTTTACATTTTTCGTGCCTTGTTTCTTAGCTTCCTCCAAAATAATACGGATGCGTATGGGTGTCAATTCTATATAGTATATCTTTCTTCTAAGCCCTGTCGAACCGATATATACAACAAAATAAATTGCACCACCATCGGCTAAATATCCACGCAGGTCAGTTGTGCTGATGGGGAAAGAGATTTCATCTTTCGAAAAATCTTCGTTCTCCGTTCCTTTTACTTGCACGGGCATTCTTCCCCTAAAGTTTTCTTTGGTATGATCCTTGTTTTCGTAGATGTATACAGCACCATCCCAAAATGGCTCTTTATCGTTATCGGGGATAAACTGGTCAAGATGATCAGTCATCATTATACTATCTCTAACAGCATCTACTGAAAGAGTTTCTTTTGCTTTTTTACTTAGTTTTGCCATTTGACCTCCACGAGTTATCCCCTCGTCATAATTTTTATATTCCTTTTGCGATCCTATATAGCGAACAATCTGTGATTAAGTTTTTAATTTGTAAATACGATTCTTATTACTACCTTCCGGAACAAGAATATCCTCATCTACCATCTCGGCAAGAATTTCTTTTGCTCTTGTAGGCTTCAAGCCGAGAAGCTCGGCAATCTCGGTGCTCTTAGCGGAAACGTTTTCAGTAAGATAGGAAATAATCGCTTGCTTGTGGGCGACGGTTTTTGCCGCCGCTTTTTTATCGCCGCTTTTTATCGTCGCTTTTTTATCGCCGCGTTTGCCAATTACCAACGATAACGTAATTCTATCGGGTTCAAAGCTCTCGCAAATAATAGGAGCAGACCAACCTTGCTTTTTCCAAACGCTAAAGATGTTGGGAATACCGCTACCCGCGCGCTCACCTACGTCAATGAGATTGAACATCTTGATGAGCGTGCTATTACGAGGGTCGGAAACGCCGCCGCTTTTTGCCGCCTCCACGTCGATACGGAAACCACCGGGGTTGGATAGCGTGATAACATCTTTTTTCTTGATTATGACAAGACCTTGTCTGCCGTAATAGTCGGCATTTATCAAGCAGTTGGCAAGAGCTTCTCTAAGTGCCTTGTGGACGGGCGTATCGTCAATACGATCACCGCCTTCGAGCTTGAACGGAACTTTAATATCCTGCGTGATCTTGTTGTAAACGCGGAAATAGAAATCGTAAACATTTCCACTCCAATCGCCCGACGAGGATACGATGCGGTCTGTCCAACGGGTGTTGGGATCAAACTGCTCTTGATAATCAAGGAAATATGCGGGAAACTCTTTGACAATTTCGTATTCGTAGCCGAACATCAACAGTCCTGCGGCAGTGGGGTGCATCTTGCCATCGCTTGATCTTCCAACCGCGCCGAGCTTGTAAAGGAACTCTACATCTTCAAGCTCCTCCCACACGTGTCCGGGACGATAAGTTTTCATACGGATACGGTAACGCTTCACGCTGTCGTAATCGAACACGTCAAGCTCCATATTTTCAAGCACGAGCATATCCTGCGTCTTGATTGCCGCGTCACGCATCATCGCTTGGACTTCTTCTTTTGTACACTTGTAGTCGCCCTCACCGTTGCGGCGATAGCTTCCCGAAAGAGGATTGCCGTCGATATATACGGGCTTATCGCTACGCTGTGCGCGAGGTATACGGATAGCCACGATGTGCTTGCCATCTATGTTCTCAATCGTCACATCTTTATCGGAGAGAATATTGGCGCTCACCTTATTCGCGTTGTTGACAATATCCCAAAAGTCTTTTATCAGCTTTTCGGGATCTGGAAGATCAACTGGGTGCAAGGATTTGTCAGCGTGTTCCTCAACACCGAGCAAAATAATACCGCCGAGTGTATTGGCAAACGCAGAATAGGTTTCCCAAATGCTGCGAGGCAGACCGCCAATTGCCTTTTTCGCTTCGATGCGGTTATTCTCTTTGTATTTTTCTATGTTGGAAAAATCAATCATCGTTAAGACCTCCACATTATGCGTTCTCATCGGGAACGATTTCGACAATATCCCCAATCTCACAGTTCAGAGCCACGCATATTTTCACGAGAACGTCGGTCGTAACAACTGTGCCTTCCTTGCCCATTTTCGTGATGGTAGCAAGGCTAAGTCCTGCGCGCTCCGCGAGTTCTTTTTTCTTCATATTGCGGTCAATCAAAAGTTTGAATAAGGGTTTATAACTTGCAGCCATAAGTCACCTCAAAAAATTTCATTTTTATAATTTATATTATATCATATAATATTCCAAAAATCAACACGCAAATTAAAATATTCGTGCGATAATAGGAATTTTATAATAGAACATACCTATAAAGTAGATAGGGCGCAGACAAAATTGCCTGCGCCCGTTTGGGTATTAGTTTGTATTTGTTAATGTTTCAATAGCAATTTGCATACCGAGTTTGAAAGCATACTCAAAGATAGCAGCTTCTGCCAAGCTCATATACTCGCTCCAACAATCGTGGAACTTTTCAAATGTTTCTTTCTGCTCATCGGAAAAGCTTTTCTCCAAGTCCTCGTGATGCCTTGCCATATAGCCAAGCAGTTCTTTCATTTCTTTGGAGTTGGTTCGGCTATCTTCTTGCGGGATAATATTTCCGTGCCAAAGTTCGTTGATGATCGACTTCATACCAACACCACCTCCCACAAAACGATTTCTTCCGCGTTTGCCTTGATGTTGTTCATCTCGGCTACCCAACGGAGCATATCGCGAGCTTTCAAATTCTCGTCAATACCTCTTTCGGTAGCGAGGCGGGGAATGATGGTATCAAGCATTTCGGTTACTTCAAGGTCGATTTCGTGCAGCCGAGCGTTCAACTTGCCTTCGGTCAGCAAGGTTGTGTACCTTCCGCGACGATGGTTCTTGATGTAATCAAGGTGCATCCGTCCATACTTGCCGATCTGAAAGTCGGTCTGTTCGGGAAGGGTTACGTTAGGAATAAGGTGTCCGTTTTCTTCGTGATAAGTCCCACCAAGGTTTTCATACGATGTTTTCATTACAGTATCTCCATTCAAATAAATATTTGCGATATACTGTATCGATTGTCTTTACCACTATTTTTTGAAACCTTCGTTATGGGACATCAAGAGAAGTCACCGCACCGAAAAACGCTAACTCCAATTGTCGCCAAACAAAAACCAATGATACGGGAAAACACCATACGCAAATTAGCGGAATCAACGTTTTTACCATTATTCACTAATTTACGCATTAAAAAGCAAAAGGGTATAAAACCCCTTACAAAAAATAAGGCGTTTTCCTTTAAATCATTATTAGTTTTTGTTTGGCAAGTTTATTATAGCACAATCTTTCGCTTTTGTAAATAGCTTTATTCATTTTTCCGCACTAAGAATACTTATATTGTTTTACATTAACTTTGAATAGAGAAAAGCGAGCCGCATAAAACGGCTCGCGATTATATCGATTATGTTTATTGTTCGTAACGTTTAAAGCCTAACGAACCGATTGAAATATTGCTTCCAACATTGTTTGTAAAATCAATAAGATAATTATCTATAAAGCCTTGAAGCGCCATCTTAGCTTTCCACGCTATATCGTCAGCACCACTTGCAGAAGATGTGTGCTCTAAAGTAGATGTGCTACTGCTAAATTTTGACGGATCTAGAATTCCAGAGATAGAGGGACAAGTACAAGATAATCTAGTACATCCTGCGCTCCATTCGTATCCACCATCTTCAAAAGTGTAAGGTGTAAATCTTAAACCGATATCATAAATATGTGAATTTGATAAACCAGGAACAGACTGATAATAAGCACCGATACCTATGTAGTTTTTATCGGAGTAGTAGTCTATACTACCGTAGTACACATCTGTTTCATATGAGCCAAATGCAATTGTATATGTGTTCCCATATGAAGATGTGCTATTTTCCATTATGTAATCTTTAAGTACATCAAAGACTTTAAGTTTACATCCTGTGCATTCGCCATGTTCATATGTATGAACTCCCGTGGTATCACAAGTAGGTGTATTATCATTATTGCCGTTGTCATTGTTGCCACCACACGAAGCGAGGCAAAGTGTTAATGTGCAAATAAGTAAAATAATACTAACTAATTTTTTCATTTTAAATTCTCCTTTTAATATTGATGATTATTTTTTACGTTTAGGTTTTAAATCTTTTCTTGTAAAAGTTGATGGTATTCTCCAAGGGCTGCCAGGCGCATCTTGTTCCGCACCAAGAATCCTCCCTTCTCTGCACCAAGCAGATACGGTCGATGGTTTTACTTTCAATTTTTCGGCGGCTTCTTTGGTTCCCATATATTCCATTGTTTACTCCTCCTCCTTCCAAAAGAAAATTTGCCAAGCTAAGTTATAGTACCTGAAAAGTGGCTATGTCTGCCGTATATACATACATAATATATTGTGTACATAAATATATTAACACGATTTTACTTGTTTGTCAAGCGTTTTACATAAAAATTTATTATTATAATGTTATAACATAAATTTGAATGTAGGAGCTATTATGAAAAGATTAAAGGATCTTCGCGAGGATCACGACCTGAAGCAGGCTGAGGTTGCCGCTCATCTTGGGATTTCCCAGCAATATTATCAATGCTATGAATCGGGCAAAAACGAGTTGCCCCTGCGGCACGGGATAAAGCTTGCAAAGTTCTACAACGTTTCTCTTGACTATCTTGTTGGACTCACGGATACGCCCTCGTCGCTTGACGGAAGAGAAAATCTTGAGCTTGCAAGGCTAAAGCAACTAATCACAAGATACGGCTCTGCCAGCGAAAAAATAAAAAAGGCAATAGACATACTTTTAGAGGAATGATAACCCTACCCAAATGTTGATAATTTGGCATAACAAAAAGCGCCGCCTGATGAGTTTTCCGAGAAGGATCGCAAATCAAGCTGCGCTTTTTTATTATGTGCTGTTTGCTTTTACAAGCAAAAAATATTTAATTATTTATTTTCTTTCCTCAAGGGTTGCCGCAGATCTCGGGCAAAGGAAGTTATTTGAATACATATGATCTAAGCGGAACAGGCCTTGTGCGGGAGCTTCAGGGAGCGAGAGATAAATTCGCCAGCCATTAAGGCTACCTGAAACTGTGGGATTGAGTCCCATATTTTCAAAAAGACGAAGAAGCTCGTGATGCTTTTTATTTGATGGAGCGTCTACAACAAATTTGAACTCGGTGCCATAAAGCTTATGGACAGGAACATAGAAGGAAAGTCTTCCCTTTTCAAGTCGTTCGGAATTATAATAAATCTCGTCTTTTTTAAAATATCTGCCGTTAGACATAACGTGATTAAGAATAACGCACTCCTGCTTACCGTGCTGAAGCTTATCCGATGAAAACATAGTACAGGTGCCGCCGGATATTTTACAGGTGTGGTTTTCAAGAGGCTTTGCATCTTTCAAGGTATAGACACCGCTTGCGTCTCTGCGTCTTGAAGCCCAGCAATGCTCTCCGTCGCCCTGCCCTGAATAAAACATACCGAAATTAACCACGAGAGTGCCAAGCATACACTCGCTGAAAAGATCAGCCTTATCATCAAGCGCATCCGAGGTAATGTTGACCATAACGGTTGATACCTTATCGTGAAGCATTTGACGGAAGTCACTCTTATTGAAGCCTCTGAATTCGTTATTAAATATATCCGAGAAAACGGAAATTTTCTTCAAGGCTTCAATCACCTCATCGGCTGTCCTATATGCGGGAAGATATTGAATGAGGTGCGCGTTTAAGAGGTCGCTGTCGACCATATTCATTGAAAATACATCATCGGGATCCCAAATTATAACAGGCATACCTAGTGTTTTAAAAAATCCGCACTCATAGCTTACCCAGTCCGATCCGAGAGCATTTTTCGATACTATAACGACACCTGCATAACAATTTATGCATTTACTAATTTTCGCGTGAAAATCCTCTCCGCCGTGAAGAAACGATTCGTCATATATAGGATTCATACCGTTTTCGGGCAAGCTCATCTTTTTTGCGAGTTCGAAAAGATATTCATTATCACCGCTTGAATGAGAGATAAACACGCCGAAAAGTCTTTTTTCCTCGGTTGTTGGAGGTCGGGTTTCAATTCTCACTTTAATTTTCTTTTCGTTTTCCATACTTGATCTCCTTTACTGCGGATAGAGATAATCGGAATAGCTGCCGAGCTTGCCTTCCAATTCAGGACGAATCGGGAATATTTCTTCATTGTAAACAGTAATGCAGAAATACAAACATTCCCTTTCGGCAATTTTAACAAGATCGCTATTATTATCAAAATTCGAGCGGAACAGTGCCTCTATCATATCAATATCAAAAATATAGTTGTTTCCGCTATTCTTATCGGGCTTAGCAACTCCAACAAAGGTTTTGAAATTAACACCTAACAATTTATGAATCGGAAGAATTACCTCAAGCTTGTATTCTCCCATTTTACCGTCCTTACGCTTGTTGTCCTTCACAAAAACGTGCTTACAGCTGAAGCTCTCGGGATAGTCCTTGTCGTATATTGTATTAATTTCATCACCGTAAGGCAGAAGATTTGTGGTAAGTCTTCCTTCATTTCCAAAAGAAAGAAGTCTCGCTCCGCAAACCATTTTGTCCCTGAGAATTCCGATGAATTCGTCGTCTGTCATATCGTCTGTATCATTTCTGTATGAAAACATTTCCTTGGCGTTTTCAAAGTCTTCAACCGTGACATCAAGAGATATTTCGAGCCTTCGATAATCTATACGATCTCTTGTATATTCGTTCATTTCATCATCCTCAAAATATTCATTCCGAGCAATGACAGAGCGAAATCTTTCATTAAAGGTAGATACTATTTTATCATAATCGATAACCTTTGTTTTCTGGAGCGGACCGTGAGACAGATCAGTACGAGAATTGGGGTCCATAAATGGAACAACTATCCCGAGTCGGCGAGCTTGCAGCATTCCGATCTGATACCAAATGTTGTTTCTTAAAGCACGGTTTCGCTCATCATCGAAGCTTTTTGAGAGATATAAAAGATAGCACCCGCATTGAGATAGGCTCTCCTCAATATCATCAATATAAGAATTCTTCATAACCGTATGCCTGCCAACCTCGTTTTTTATGTATTCATATCCGAGGGAATCAAGCTTTGAAAATAGATCTTCAACCATTTTACGATCATCCGAAAGATACGTAACTATAAGGTTTCCGCAATATTCGGTTATATCGAAAGGAACGTTTTCTAGAAGCTTCATTTTCTTCTCCTTTTTTAGCCTTTTACGGCTTATTAAATTCTACCGTGCTTTTTGAGCAGGGCGCGATGGGAGGGGGCGAGGGTGCGGAGCTTTTGCATTTTCTCTTTTGTTATGCGATAGGTCCAGTTGCCGTGACCGCTGATGCCGGGTACGTTCATTCTGCCCTCGCTACCTTCAAGCAGAAGGTCCTGGGCTTGGATGACCGTGCGGTCGGCGGGGCAAGCAAGCAACGCTTCTATTCCCGCCTTAGCGACCTCTGTCGGTGTGGCGACGGTAGCCAAACCAAGTGCCTTCGCGGCGCCCCGAAGTCTTTTTGCCGGAAGCGAGGTGAGATAGCCGACGAGAGTGTCGTTATCGTGAGTGCCCGTGTATGCGACCGTATTTTCGGGATAAATGCTAGGTAGTTTTCCGACTCCAAGGGTGAATTGGAGAGTGTTCATATCGGGGAAGCCGTATTTTTCGGCAAGTGCGTGAGAGCCGCCCGGGAAGCAGTTAAAGTCTTCAACAATAAAGCGATCCCTGCCTATCTCATCAGCAAGCCTTTTAACGAAGGGCTCACCGACGCCGCGCTCCCAATGCCCTTCCCTTGGATGGCCGTCCTTCGGGATGCAATAAAACATTGCTATTGCCTGAAAGTGATCTATTCTTGTGAGGTCGTAGACAGACGAGGCGAATTTCATTCGGTCAAAGAGCAATTCATAATTTTGCTTCTTTAACGCCTCTGTGCAATAAAGGGGATGCCCCCACTTCTGCCCTGCATCGTTGAAGGCGTCTCCGGGAACACCCGAAACGAATTCGGGCTCGCCGTCCTCTGAAAGAAGGAAACATTCGGGGTTATATGCGACCTCGCTTGAATGAAGATCGGCGTAGATCGGAATATCTCCGATAACCTCAATGCTGCGCTCGGCAAGATATTTATGAAGCTTATCCCATTGGCACGCGAATTCATACTGAATGAAGGAATAATATAAATAATCCTCCTCGCCATTTTGAGAAAGATATTTGCAAGCATTGCTTATCTGCTTATTTGAGCTCACGTATTCGGTGACGCTCTTTTTTTCCTCTTTTGAAAGACGACTCGCCGCAAGGCGAAGGTATTTCTCACGGTCGCAGGAAAGGCTGTAATAATCTTTTTCAAATTTCTTTGCCGCAAGACGAAGCTCCTCAAGCTCATTCGCCGTGAGAAGTCCGCGAGAGGCGAGCTGCTCGGGGTCTATGAAAAGAGGATTTTGCGCGAAGGTGGACACAGAGCTATACGGAGACGCATCCTTATGGGGCACGTTAAATGGCAACACCTGCCAGATAGTGAAGCCCGCATCGTGGAGATAGTCTGCAAATTCATAAGCTTCCTTGCCGAAATTGCCGCAACCGTAGTCGCCGTGCAGACTGGAGATGTGAAGTAAAACGCCTGATTTTTTCATACTGTGGTCGATCCTATCTCCTTTTTATATGTATAGAAATATTTTAACATATTTCCCGACATTTTTCAACACTTTTTTTAACATACGTAAAAAAGGCAACAAAACGGGTTCGTTGCCTTTCGGGTAAAGTAGTTGATACTAAAATATTACGTTCATTTTGTGAGCGCAAGAAGCTCGTCGACAGAAGCGAGCGCGAGATCCACACTGCCAAGCTCGGTGGTCGTGAAAACGACATATTTCTCGTTTTCGGTGAAGCGAGGATGGGGATCGATATGATATTCGCACTGATTTTTCGGGTTGAAATCGTTTTCGGGCATTTCAGTAACCACGGTTATTTCCTTATCCGTGGCTTTGTTATAGAAGCGGACTGCCGCAGGGCATCCGCGGAACCATCTGCCGCCGAATCTATCGAGCACCTTCTCGTCGTAGATATAGAGTTTCTCGTCCGCGGTCGTGTGAGCGTGCCAGGGGTAACATTCGTGCACGCAGATATGCTCGCCTGTTTTAAGATTTTTGCGCTGAATACCAAGATCGTTTACGTAGTAGATCTTCTCACCGTCCGCGCTCCACCATTCGTGGGTCGCATAGTTGTTGCGTGGAGGATGCATAGTGTATTCGCCGTCTGCGGTAACAGTCCAAAGCCTTTCATATATGCCATCCTCACTGTGAGGCACGTGGATCGCAGCACCTGTTTTCAGGTCGTCGCCCGTGTCTATACCGAAAAGCGCAAGCTTATCGTTCTTCGGGTTTATCTGTCCGTGATTTGCCGTCAAAGAGGTTTCTCCCCACTTAATAAATTCGCCTGTTTCGGAGTTGAGAGTACCTTGAATAAAGCCGAAATCATCTCTGCCGATATCAAGGAAAAAGCTCTTCTTATCGGAAAGACGAGTGAGGTGGCACACAATATTTCGAACGTAACCTGGAATATCGACCGAGCAAAGCTTCACAGCCATTTTATCCTTCACGGGCTCGCGTTTATAAAGGCAGGAATTTCTTGTGAAGTAAACGTCGCCTGTTTCGGGGTCTACGTACGGAGATGCTCCCTCAACAAGCGCATCATAGCAGATCACCACCTCGTCCGTCAGAAAATCAACGTAGCCGAGGTTGCGTTCAAAGGTTGTGTATACAGGATTTATTATCGCATAAAACCAGAGATATCTGCCGTCACATGTCATAGAATTATTCACAAAATAAAAGCCCTGCTGATATGCTACAAGCTTCGTTTCAAGGACGTAATGAGGCACGCCGCTTTTTTCATCTACAACTCTTTTAAAGTGCTTTGAGGTTTCAGGGGTAAACATAAATTCCTCCAACAAAACAAGGTTATTGCTAATAATACTTTACATTTTCGTATGTTTACAAGCTTACAGGCGAGCCTTTATCTATACTTTCATAAGCCGCAAGCATTGCAAGGATCGTCTTCTTGTGATGGCGAAGAGATACAGTTGGAGGCTTGCCCTCTCTTATGGAGAAATAGAAATCAAGCATCCTTTTATTCCACGCGCCGACCATCTCCACCTCCTCCGCCATATACTCACCGCGTGAGCCGCTCTGCGCGTAGATGCATCTTTCGTATACGTTTGCAAGAAGCACGCCCTCTGTGCCAACGATATTGAGCGTTACCTCAACAGGGCGAGGGTATTTTATCCAGTCAACCATCTTTTCAACGTGGTGCTCGTTATTTGCATAAGAGGGATCGATGGAAAACATCGTGCCTCCCGAAAGTCTGCCGATAATGCGTAGCATATCCTCGGTCTCAACCTCTCTGAGGTTAGGCGCGGGCTCTGCGTAAACGGTGGCAAACTCCTCTCCCGTGATCTCACGTATAACGTCAAAAACGTGAGGATGGTCTGCCAATGCTCCGCCGCGAAAGCGGTCGTCTCCCGCCCTTAAGGGCACCCTCTTTCCAAAGCTATCCTCGGGGGAGCATTGCCAGGGTCTCCACCACACAGGGTTATGAGAGTAGTTTATCATATTCACGGAAAGAAGCTTGCCAAGCTTGCCGGAGCTGATAATATCCTTCACCTTAAGTATTTCCGCGCGCTCCCGCATTTCAAGCTCGACCTGGCAAACGACTCCTGCCTCCTCTGTGAGCCTTATCATCTCTTCGTATTCATCCATATCGAAGGTGGGAACCTTCATCGAAAAAATATGCAAGCCTCGGGACGTGGCTTCTCTGACCTCTTTTATATGAGATCGGTTATCGCTGCCTATTATCACCGCCTCAAGATCGGGATGATTTTCGTATAACTCCCCGTTATTTTCATACACGGGTATGCCCGAAAGCCGTTCAATAAACACCTTGTCCCTGTATTCGGGAACCACAGAGACAGCTACGAGATCATAGTGCGGATCGTCCTTCAATGCATAATATCCCTTTGCGTGGCCGTGATTGCAGGATAGGATAGCTATCTTGATAGGCTTTATCATAGTGCCCCCCTCTCTGTACGGAAGCCGCTCACAGAAAGTGCGGTCCTTATCACCGCATCGATTTGCTCGCGGGAAAGATCCGATACCTTTACACTCTCACCTCGCTCGGCAGAAACAAGTGCGGCTGCAAGGGTTGCTCTTGACCGTAGGTCCGACATAATCAAATCATCATCGCACACGATTCCGCCAATGATCGCCCTTAAGCCGAAGGCGCGGAAGCTATCATCAAAGTCAAGAGGATAAAGGTCGATGTCTCCTGCATCAAGCGAATATTCATCGCCCGAGGAGGTGAAAACGTTGAGCATACCCGATACGGTTTGTGTGTCAACGACCATATCGCAAGCCATACCCCTCTTTGTTATAAGTCGGTGATTACATTGGTTTTTCGCGCCATTTGCCATAGTGCAGCCAAGCTCCAGATTCAAAGCGGTGCCGCTCTCTGTCAAAGCAATCAGATTTGAGGCTTCGCCGCTTACGTATGCAGTTACCTTCACGATAGGTGAGCCGAGAATGTAATCGGCAATATCAAGCTCCCGATACATAGCCGCGCAAAGTGACGTTTCCCTGCCAAAGAAGGAATAAACGTTAAGTGCAGAGATGCTCTCGGGACATTCACTGCCGTAGTTATATAAGGCACTTATGCGCGGATCAAAGCGCCATTCGGGAAACGGTATAAGCTTGCCGCCGATTTCTACATGACGCAAAAGTCCGTCTGACGGTGTAAGCGAAAAATCCTTTATCTCTTCGCAATGCAAAGAAAGAAGATAGCGGGCACCGTCCTCAGGCGTTCTCAAAATATCCATTAACAACTCCGATAATTAAAGCATTTTCACTCTTGGGCGATACTTTTCAAGGTACGCCGCATTTTTTTCATCTCCACCCGGTGTGTTTGCGCTGGACCATACAGGAGGCTTTATTCCTCTTTCAACGCATATTCTGACCGTTTCTATCTCAAGAAGATGAGCTATATAAAAATCAACGATATTGGAAATGGGGGCGATCGGTGTTTCAAAGCCCGGAACGACCACAGCCGCATCGCCGACAGGGTTAAAATCGTCTATACAAACGTCTGCAAGGTCGAAAAGATTTTTGCCGTTCGGATGGCGGATAAAATGATCCGCGGGCATCTCGTTTTGCCAATAAGACGAGGAGACCGCAATTATCTTAACACCGCGACTCTTCGCCTCCATTGCCGCATCTATTGTGGCGGGGTTAATGCCAATATTGTGGAAAATTATGAGTACATCATCCTTTTTCAAGTCGTAATACTTCATAATCGCCGCGCCGTAATTAACAGTACGTTCAAGCTCAAGATATTTGAGAGCCTGATTAAAAACAGAAAGTCCTGTTTCCATAATGGGATTGATGTTTGAAAGACCGCCTGCGCGGAAGAACATTTCACCAACAGGAAGAGTTGTGTGCCCTCCTCCGCCATAGACAGATATCAGCCTGTCGTTTTCAATGGCATCAGCCATAAGGCTTGCCGCACGTGTGATATTTTCACCCTGAGTTGAGTTTACCTCCTCAAGGTTCTTTATTATTGCCTGATAATATCCGAAATCCTGCATCGTTATTCCCCTTTTTATTGAATTGTTGATTATCGGCATTTACTTGCCGAGCACGCGATTGTAATTTTCTCCGATCCTATCCCAAAGCTTTATAGGGTCGGGAGCGGAAACGACTGTGCCAAGTCCACCGCGATAGGTCCAGGTCGCGAGGCGATCAACGCCAAGGTCGCGGTACATATCCACCGTCTTATCTATCTGCGAGAAGTCCTCAGGCTGTGCGCAATAGCCCATAAGCCAGCGCTCCGATTTCTTGCCGTATTTCTTTGCCATAGCGACTGTTCTTTCTGTGATCTCGCGGAAGAAGCTTTCGGGCAAGGACCAATTGATTATCGTCGTCGAAAAAACGTCGAAATACGGACAAGAGGCAACCATATCCCAATTATCGTAGCCGCGAAGCTCGGTGACGTAGTAGGTGTTTTTCGTTGCGTGAACACAGCAGGTGATCTCAAGGCTCGGTTTATATTCCTTTATCGCCTTCGATGCATCAGCAAGCGTTTTAAGTGCCTCGCGCCAACGGAACTGCTTAACGTCGTCATTCATAAAGCGCGGCATCTCATAGCCATAATATTCCTCAAATTTTTTCATACATTCGGGACATCTGCAGGACCAATCGTCTCCTGCTCCACCTGTTATTGATGCATACGCCTTGGGGTATGCATAATGAGGCTCATCCCAGAAGAAACCGTCTATTTCGGTTTCTCTTGCAAGCTTCATGCAAACGCGCGTAAAATAATCACGGAAGGAATTTGAATTGAAGCAAGCGGCGTTGAGAGGCTCGCCTGTGTATGCCGAGACCTGCCTATGATGAATATTGTTCTGAAGGAACAAGGACACCTGCTCGCCTCCAAAGAATTTGCCTATTCCCCAAGGATCCGCAATGACGCGCAAGCCAAGCTCGTGCGCCGCCCTCACGATGTTATTTATATTGGGAAACCAAAAATCCATATCAAACTCTGTTATAGCGAGAATGACCGTGTCGCATCCGTGCTCCTTCATTTCCTTGAAATCACGGACGGCGTTTTCAACGTAGCCGATGCCGTAGTAGCTAACGGCGGTATGTTCGATTGACATATTATCTACCCCTCCTTATTTTCGGTAATTCTATTTTACCATCCGAAGGTGTATACAGTCAACCTATATTCCAATACGAAAGGTTTGAATTTCGATACTTATCTTGTTATTTTATTTTCTTGCGTAATCCGAGGGAGTTCTGCCTGTCATTCTCTTGAATGCGGTGCTGAAATATTTTGAATCCGAAAATCCGCAGCTTAAGGCGACCTCACCGATCGAATACAGTCCGCTCAAAAGCATTTCTTTAGCGCGCTCAATGCGAAGTCCGTTGATATACTCGAGAGGAGGCTTTCCGTATATACGGAGAAAAACTCTCCTGAGATACGCCTCGCTCACAGAGCATCTTGCTGCAAGAGAAGCAACCGAGAGCTCCGAGCTCGTGTATTCCGAATTGATCGCTTTAATAGCAGGCTTAAGCTTTTTATATGCGCTGTCCAAGCGTTCGCTTGACCGCTCGTAGGAAAGTCGCCCGAGGATCGAATATAGCAGAGATTTCGCGCGCAAATAGCTCCCCTGCTCTCTTCTTCTCCACACCTCGTATAGCTCGCGAAAAGCATTTTCAAAGAAGGATGTTTGATGTGGGGTGTATTTTATGATCTCGCCCGAGGTCTCCGTGCTCGGTCTGAAATAAACGACGATCAGCTCCTCCGAAGCAGCCTTATAGGGATAACCGACCCCCGAAGGAAAATAAGTTAGTGAGCCGTCATCAAGCTCAATTCTGTTATCTCCACCGTTAATTACTCCCGATCCTTTTATACGGTACGACAAAGCGCAGCTTCCTCTCGGCACGACCTGCTCGGACCGCTCGCTCCAGCTAAGCGAATGGACCGACTCTATTTGAAAATTTATATCAGGAAGTTCAAAAAACAAAACAAGTTTTCCTTTCGTTCTTTTCGCAAAAAGCGTTTTCAAAAGAGATAAATAAGCCTTTTTACAGTTTAATTTTAACATACCTTCATCGGTTTGTAAAGTGCTTATATGAATAAAAGGCGGTGTATTGAGCATTATTTTTAAAAAAGGAGCGGATATGAGCGCAGATTACGAAAAAAAGTATTTTGAAGAGCTTTCGGAAAGCTTTCCTACAAGGGATGCGGTGCTCGCTGAAATAATCAAGCTTAATGCAATCTTGAACCTTCCAAAGGGCACCGAGCATTTTATAAGTGACATCCACGGAGAGGAGGAGGCGTTATCTCATATATTAAGAAACGCCTCGGGAGTTATAAGGCGAAAGGCAGAGGCGTTATTCAAGAGCGAGCTCTCGGCAGAGGATATAAGCCGCCTGTGCACTCTTATTTATTATCCGGAGGAGAAGCTTTCCGATCCTGAATTCGGCGGTGAGGAATACCTCAAATTTTTACTCCCGAGGCTAGTTGCGATCTGTAGGCTTGTGAGTAAAAAATACACGCGAGCCAAGGTGAGAGGGAGGCTTCTATCGGCGGCAAAAAGCTATTGTGAGCTGATCGTGGAGCTTATAGATCGTGACGGGGGCGACGAAAAGCTTCAATACTACGAAAGCATTTATAAAACGGTTATCGGGTGCGGCGCGACGAGAGATTTTATTTGCGAGTTATGCTCTGCCATCAAAGCACTGGTTGTCGACAGGCTTCACGTGGTCGGCGACATTTTTGACAGAGGCGCAAGAGCAGATCTTGTGATTGACGAGCTGATGAAGCTCCCCTCTATCGATATTCAATGGGGCAACCACGATGCACTTTGGATGGGTGCGGCTTCGGGGTCGGAGGCTTGCATAGCGGCGGTGCTGAATAATTCGATCACTTATAGAAACATTGATCTTATTGAGGTGGGCTACGGCATCTCCCTTCGTCCGCTTTTGCGGTTTTCCGAGGCAATTTATTCCGATTGTGACCTGAGCGCGTATTATCCAAAGGGCAACTCTCACGGCGATATGCTCAAGTCAGACGACGACAGACTCCTCGCCATAATGCACAAGGCGATATCCGTTATTATGTTTAAGCTGGAGGGTGGGCTGATCCTTCGCCATCCCGAATTTAATATGAACGACAGGCGGCTTCTCCACAATATCGATAAGGAAAAAGTTACGGTTATAATTGATGAAAAGGAATATAGACTAAAGGAGTGCTTTTTCCCCACCGTCTCGGACGAAGACCCCTATGCCCTGACCGAAGGAGAAGCAGAGCTTATGGCATACCTGAAGCACGCATTTACTCATTCGGAGCGACTGCAAAGGCATATCTCTTTTCTTTATAGGTTCGGGGGAATGTATAAGATATATAATAGAAATCTTCTTTTCCACGGCTGTATTCCACTATGTGAGGACGGTGTGCTTAAGAAGCTCTCTGCGGCAGGCAACAGGTGCGGCAGAGCTATGATGGACTATTTTGATAAGCTCGCCAGGCAGGGCTTTTATGCTCCCGATGGATCTCCCAAAAAAGAGCTTGGACGTGATATACTTTGGTTTTTATGGTGCGGAAGGAGCTCTCCGCTTTGCGCAAGAGACAGGATCACAACATTTGAACGTCTGCTGATCAATGACAGCTCTGCTTGGGATGAACCGAGAGATCCCTATTACTCCTGCTGGGATGACAGTGCCCTCTGCGAGAAAATATTGAAAGAATTTTCGCTTGAAGGAAAAAGCTCTCATATAATTAACGGTCATATTCCTATCAAGCGAGGAGAAGCTCCCATAAAGGGAAACGGCAAGTTAATAGTGATCGACGGCGGCTTTTGCTCGGCATTTTACGAAAGAACGGGCATCGGCGGTTATACGTTGATATACAACGCAGACGGAATGAGAATATCCGCCCACGAGCCCTTCTGCGGCAGAAGCAATGCAATAAAAACCAATTCCGATATAATATCAGACACGGTTATATTTGAGAGCACCGAAAGAAAGATCAAGGTGCGTGAATGTGACGACGGCACGATCATAAGAGAAAGGATAGCCGATCTTCTTGAGCTTCTCTCGGAATACAGCGGTGGCATATCAAGCAAATAGTAAAACCGAAGCTATAAATTTACCGGAAGGAAACTTTGTTTTCCGCAAATTTATAGCTTCGGTTTTAGTTATATGTCAATAGTTATTTACATTTTAAGCACTTATAGGTTAAAATCACACTAATCTTTTGAGAGGTCTGACCATTTCGCTGTTAAAGTATGCGCAACCTATTTTGCCGAATTGCCTTGACTTTAGCCAGCGGAATTCTCCAAAGGGCAAAGCAAAAAGCCACACGCCGATATTATATGTATTTTCTTCCTTAAATCTCTTTGCACCTTCTTCGGTATCGAAGAAATGTATATAAATAAAATTATCTTCCGCAATGGTGTTGCCCGTTGGTTCTGCAAACATTTTAATATCGAGATAGCAGATCTCTCCGTCCGATTCAGTCTCGGAGTGGTGATAGTGGCTAACATAATACCCCGCCTCCTTGTATGCCGCGACCACCTCGTCACATCCAACCTCCCCGTCGTTACAAGAGGTGAGCGAGAGCAGAAGCATCGTCACCGTGACGACAACCAGCAAGGCAGAAATAATTTTCTTCATAAGCCGCTCCTTTAATTTTAATTTATTTTTCAGAATTTAAGTTATTTTTTCGGATCAGAAGCTCCGAGAATAGCATCAAATCCCGTGTTAGTTAAAGCATAGCATTTATTGAAATCAGGGGTGCTTTGACCCAGGCAAAAATGCTTATCGTCATAGATGAACAAGATTCCGACGTCCGACTCTGCCGTATATATATAATCTTCCAAGTTGAATTGCCCATCATAGGCAATAATTTCGAATTCAATCTCTGATAGCAGATCAAGCTTACCTAGCTCTGCTCGTTCCCCATTGATATGCGAATATACTGTCACGGTATCCGAATAGGTTACAAAGGAATAAGACGTATTAACGTCATCCTCGCTTTGCAGCTCCGGTATTTCACTCAACTCAAAATAGCAAAGCACGGAAAGCTCCTCCTGCTCATATCCGTACCTGTATATACCACCGTGAAGCCTGATAGTTTTCTTTGAGCCATCCTTCAAAGTGAATTCAACAGAGTACGCACCGCCGCCCTCGATCTCTGCTTCTTCTTCTGGAATATCCTTAATAGTAACGTTAGAAAAAGCTTTGAGGATAGCTTCTATTTCTTCAGGCGCTTGTGTGCTTTTGACTGTTTTAAGCGTGCCCGGAGGTGTGCCAAGATATTCGCTCACAGTCCTCACCTCGGCTATATCTGCCGCCGCAAGCTCCAATAGCCAGGGCTCGAACTCGTTAAGAAACGTCTCCCTTGGTTCGACAGGACCTCCGCCCGATATGATATGAGTGATATGCACGTTTTCCTCGGGCATAACGAAAAGATATTCCCAATAATCCGACTCCGAATATACCTTTGGTATCATTTTACCGTTAACGTAAAGGAAGAGCTCGGCATCCAAAATAGGATTAGTTCTTATTCTTACCTTGACGCCCGGCATTGCGGCGGTTGGATTTGAGAGTAAATATAAGCTCGCGCTGTCATAAGTGATACTGTGCGGGAATAAGGAATAGCTCTCGCGCTCAGAGGAGGAGTATACCGACATTACGTGATCGTATTCATACTCCTCACCGCCGACCTCAAGCTTCGATCCTATAACCGTATCAAAGGCTATTATGATTGCTTCTACCTCTCCCGAAACCGCAGTATCGCTGGTGGTAAAAACAAAATAGTAATCATCAACATCATACAACGAAAAATCGCCAAGCTCATAGGCGGGCTTCAGCTCGTACACCGTGCTGACTCCGTCCGAGATGATAACGTCGCCTCTGGTTCCGAGATAAGCAAAGCCCTTTTGCGAAAGATACTTATAAAGTGCTTCAAGATAATCGTTCCAATCTTCCGTTGCGTACGGAAGCCTAAAATTCAGCAGCACCTTCTCATCGCTATATCCGATGCAATCGGCCTTTTCGGGCATTGGCATATCCGTAAGTCCGTATTCCGAAAGCTTTTCAATCGGAAACCAAGGCTTCTCACCTTCTTGCACTGCATCCTCACCCTTGATCAGCAACCCAATAATAACGATCGATGCGACAAGACAAAGGGAAAGAGCTAATATAAAAAGCCTCTCGATTGTGATCTTGATGGGAAAGGAAAATCTTCCCTTCTTTTGTTTTAAGACACCCTTCGATGCGCCTGCCGCTTCTCCCTCGGCACCGTTTGCCACAGCTTGACCGCTATCGCTTTTTGCAGACTCACCGTCAGACTCTGTGCCGCAGGCAAGATATTCAACGCTAACGCCAAGAAGCGATGAAAGCTTGATAAGATTACCCGTGTCGGGCTCTGTGATATCATTTTCCCATTTGGAAACCGCTTGCCGCGAAACGTCAAGCATCTGCGCAAGATATTCCTGCGAGAAATTCTTTTCCCTTCTGCACCCGGCAATTCTTTCACCTATTGTGGTCATTTTTAAAACCTCCGTTTTTTCATACAAGGTACTCCTACCGAGCACCCTTATGTGGAAATTTTACCATTTTCAGATGCGGAAGTCCACCAACTATCTGTCAACTTTAGGTTGCCTTTACATATTATTTCTCGATAAATGTAAAAATTTCGTTTTATGACCGCAAAGCAGCAATAAAATCGGTTTGCTTGCAAAGAGAGATCGGGATAACTTGGGTTTTACTTCTATCCTTTCTTTACGAGAGTGAACGTAGCCTCGAAGTCATATACAGTGGTATAGACCGTGCGCTCAAAAAGAATGTAATACCTACCCGCTTCAAGCTCATAGCTTTTTGAATACTGCCCTGCCGAGCCAAGCCTTGTGCCGTCCTCCGAATATAAAGTATAAAAAGAGGAGCCTGCAAGCGAAGTCAGCACGGAGGTATCATCAACGGTGAAATACGTCCTTGATTTTGATAAGATAGTGGTCAGCGTGGAGCTCCTCACCAACGTTGGCTCGTCGGTTATAACCGCCTCTTTTACCTCGTCTACACCTTCGGTCACTGTGACAACAGAAACGTTTGCAACAAGATAAGCATTGGGATTCATAGAAATATCGATGACGTATTTCCCTGGAGTAAGCGTATAAATGGGTCTTCCGTCAACGTAGCGGATAAGATCGTAATCTATCTTATCCTTTGGATCATACGGTGTGACTGTAAAGGACGGATCGCTCCAGCCGCGTATATGATCTATATTCACGGTATATTCGCCGAGCGCATCGACTGTAAAATTGAGATATGCCGTATCGCTTCTCACAAATATTTCGGACGGCTCCTTGCCCACAACGGCAATCTCGGTTGGTGGATCACCAATAAATTCAAGCTTGCCGCTATGGGTTACGGTGGGATCGTCTTCCTCACCGTAAACCTCGTAAACAAAAGCGAAAACGTATGCGATCCCCTCCTCAAGATAAACCGATGGGAAGGAATTCGGTATAAAAATGAAATAATGCTCTATGTCATCTGCGTAATACGCATAAATATTAACATTACTCATCACGGGAAATTCATACATACCCGATTTGTCGGGCGTAAACGAGAAGACCACCCTATCCGCGTGCGCTTCAAGGCGAGCGACAAAAGAGCCGTCTGCGCCAAGCGGGGTGGGATCGGTAAGCTTTCCGTAGTCCTCGTATATATCGCAGGAAACCTCAAGCACTCTGTTTGTTACACCGTAGACGACGTTTGAAAGCTCCAGAAAATATATTCCTGCCGTGAAGTAATCTTCATCGAAGGATCTGCCTGTGCTGTCGTATATATATGAATAATCGCCCTTAAATTTATACACGCCCCCCTCCTTAATGTGAATTGGAAGGAAGTTTTCCTGATCGGGCCTTGTATACCCGGGATAGCTTTTTCCGAGGGTGGAAAAATAGATCAGGTCGGTTGTTTCGTCGATTTCAACTAAGCCGCTCTTAAATCTCACGGCATCCTCCTTGTTATCCGAAAGGGCAGCTTTGTGTCCTGCTTCGGAATAGAGCTCTATGGTGCAAGAATTAAGCTCGGTTATGTTCTGGTAAAAGGTAACATCGATATCAACAAAGTGAACGTGATAATTATAGTCAAGGTGGTCTATTTTGGCATTGAAATAAAACGCACCCTCCTCGAAGCTGAAGCTATACTTAACGACAAACTCGTTATATTTTCCGGTAACGCCGTATTCATCCAATAGCTTTATAAGCTGCTCCTTAACGAAGGAATTCTTCATTGCGGAAAGTGTCGTGTAGCCGAAATAGGACGAATCTGTATTTTTAACGTATATAGCCGAGCTGTCAAAGAGAGAAAATTCAGCCTCAGCCTGCTCCAAAACAAAATCAAGCGTATAGGGGGATGCGTCCGTCTCCACAAGATCAAAGCTGTTGAGATATTCCCTGACGTATTCATCACCCGTGCGATAGCAGATGTCCTCGTTATAGGTAAAGCGACCGTTTCCGATATCGATCCTATGGCTTGCAAGCGTGCTTGTTCTGTTCACGGAAAGCCCCGAGCCGTAAAGTGAGCCAAGCTTATATACAGTCGCAGATGAAATGCTATGGCTTTTTGACTGACGGTAAGCAGTCTCAAACGAACTGACAAGCTCAGCAAGCTCGGAAAGCACCTCGTCGGATAATGCTTTTTCCTCGTCGGTTATCGATTCGTATTCATTCTGTTCTTTCTCGCCCGGAATAATATACCCGTAAACGGATTTGACCGTAATATTGTCTGTGCCCGACACGACCATAAAGGACGGATCGTTCAAGGTACCGCTACCGCCGTTTACCCCCAGAACATGAGAGGTATTGTTGAGCGGAGCAAGAAGAAGGATCCGTTCTTCAAGCTGTGCGACCTTCGTTTCGAAATTGCCTGTAATGTTCTGCTTGATCCTGGTATTAATATCAAAGCAGACCTCGCCCGATACCTCGCTGTATTCCCCCTTCGGCACGAATGAAACGTATGTCGTGGCGGTGGTTGAATAGGTATAGCCGTTGTAATTAAGCTCGGTTCTGACCTTTATATCGAAATAGTCATCCAAATTATTTTCGGTCAGCGCAACGGCTCCGTCAGGATAATTCTTTGAAGGATCATCCTTCGAGGGCGAATTTTGTGTGCCATTATCGGAGCTGTCTCCACAGGAGGCAATGATAAGGCAAACGATGGTTATTATCACTGTTAATAATATTTTCTTCATATAAAACCTCATACGGAAAACTATACTTTTCCTATATTATACCCCCCCCCCGCGAAATGTCAAGTATTTTTAACAAACTTTAAGGAAAAGGATACTTCTTTTTCTGCCCTAGCCAAAATACCTCCTGATGCTTTCAAGGTCTGTGGCGAAGGAGCCCTGCGCGGCATTTGGCTTGCCGCCGCCTCTGCCCGAAAGGGCTTGATTTATCTGCTTTATTTCCTTGGTGAGATCCACGGAATTTGAAGCAATGATGTATTTATAGTCGCCGTCTGTGCCCGTAAGTGCAACAAGGATACCTCCGACAGCGGGGAGCGCGGCGTTCACAAAGTGACGGAGCTCCTCCATACCGAGTCCTTCGGTGAGGCAAACGGCGTTCCCATCCGTGCTTCTAACCGACTTTGCCTTTTCTTCCGCAAGTGCTCGGCGAGCCGCCTTCAATTCAAGGCGAAGCTTGTCGGTTTCCTGCATATATCTTGCGTGTGCCTCCGCCGCCTCGGATTTCGGAACGGATAGCGCGGCTGATATCTCGCCAAGGTTTTCCTTGTTCATTCGGTAGTCCCGAAGGGCTCTTGCACCTGCGGCTATCCATATTCTCATACCGCCTCTGTGCCGCATTACCTCAAGAATTTTTATCGAGCCCACCTCGCCCGTGCTTTTAACGTGAGGTGCGCAACAGGCGCAAAGGTCGACTTCTCCTATCCTCACAAGTCGAACGTTTCCTTTGAGCTCAAGCTTTGATCTGTAATCCAGCGATGCGAGCTCTGCTTCATCGGGAAAATAGCACTCAACTGCAATATTATCAAATACAGCCCTGTTCGCCAGCTCCTCAGCCTCTCTAAGCTCCTCCTTTGTGAGGGGCTCGGAAATATCGAAGGTCACCTCGTCCGCACCGAGATGGAAGCCCACGTTATCAAGCCCGTGAAGCTTATGGATAACTCCGCAGAGGATGTGCTCGGCGGTGTGGTTTTGCATTTTATCAAATCTTGCGGCAAAATCTATTTTACCGAGAACCTCACCCGATAATGGAATTGATGCAAGATGATGTATTATTCCGTCCTTTTCAAATACGTGAGTGACTGTTGCCTCGCCGAGGGTTCCCGTGTCTGCGCCTTGGCCTCCCTCCTCGGGGAAGAATGCCGTTTTATCAAGGACTATATCAAAGCCTGCGTCCGCCTCTGTGCATTCAAGCACCTGTGCTGTAAACTCTTTTAAATATGCGCTTTTGTAGTATAGCTTTTCAGTCATTTTTTCTGCCTTTTCAATTAATTGTGAATTTTAGGATATAGCTCCTCGCCGAATAGATTCCAAGGATATCCCGAAAGCTCGGGGAGCCTTTCTGCCAAGATATGCTCGCCTGATATGCTTATATCAAGCTTATATGAGAACAAGGCGGGCATTCGGCAAAGCCGATCAAGGCTGCCGTATTTTTTGTCTCCGACAATGGGCATTCCTCTTGATGAGAGCTGGGCACGTATCTGATGAAATCTGCCCGTGTGGAGCTTTATCAAAAGAAGGCTTCGCGTGCCGAGCTCTGTGGTGCTTACGGACAAGGTTTTATATTCTAGCCTTGCAAGCTTCGCTCTTTTATCCGACGAGCTTCCTATCTCCGCCTTACCGATAGCGGAATTTTTAATAAGATGATCCTCAAGTATACCCGAGCCGCCCTCGCCCTCGATCACGGCAAGATATTCTTTACCCATTCCCTCTCCCGAGGCAAGATCCGAAAGCTCTGCGGCGGCGGATCTTGTGCGGCCTATCACCAAAAGCCCCGCGACGTTTCTATCGAGGCGGTGGATCGGAAATAACGTATCGCGCTCTCCAAGCCTGCAAAGCTTTTCTGCCGCGAGCGAAAGCGCATCGGGGTCCCCGCTTGGGTCGGGCTGTGACGGCACGCCTTGGGGCTTATATATTACTATCGCATTTCTGCTTTTATAGAGTATCTCTGCCAAAATTCGACTCCTCACACGTTGTTTAAGCCGCAGGACGATTCCTGCGGCTCTTTTATTTTATCATAAAATAAAGTTTTTTGCAATAGCGAAGGCAAAGTTTTAATCGCGCAAAGGCACCTTTTATTTTTGCGATCTATCCTTCTCCGACCTTTCCCTCAAGGTCACGACTCTGATCGCCTCACCTCCTGTGAGTGCTATCATTTTGACCGCAGAAAGGCTGAATTCGTTTGCGTAGACCTTAAGAGGCTTATCTATAATACCTCTTGCGAGCACCTTAAGGTAAGCGGTGTCGTACGGAACGAGACCTCGCGACTTTAAAATATTAACGTCAACTCTCTCGCCCGAGGTAAATCCCTCCGAGAGTGTGTCAACGTTGATTATAGAGTGTGCCTTGCCCTCTGTGCGAACGGTCTCTCTGCCGCGCTTTATCAGATCCTTTGCAAGAGAATCTGTTATAAGGCTATCCGCCTTTTCCATATCAACGCCCTCCGCCTCGGAGACTGTCAGCTCGTGATAGCTTTCGCTTATGTCATCATTGCGCGAATCGTTGGATTTTATCTCCTTCTCGTCTCTTTTCTCTTTTTCATCCTCCGCTTCATCATCCGCATAGGATCCTTCCTCAATTTCGGTATCTTCTCCTTCAAGGTTTTGGCTTTGATATTTATTTTCCTCACAGCGTTGGTCTGCGTTCGGCTCGCGGTGCTCGTTTGACACATCCTTATCGTCTGCATCGCTCGGTGCGGCTTCACAAGGCTCCGTCCGTTTATCTCGACGAGCCACACTTTCCCTTATGCGGTGCTTCAGGACCAGCGCAAGCTCGAAAAGTCTGTGCCTTCCAAAATACAAAAGCAGAAGAATTATGATAAGAAGCAGAACGATCAGAACAATAAGCACAAGCCTTGCCAATGCCTCGGGAGATAACGTTGAATATCGAGTTATATTGCCGCCAACGACCCTTACGGAATAGTTTGGATTACTTGACGATAGAATAATTTTATTTCCGCTTATCCTTTGGGTTATTGTGAGCTCGTCTCCCTCAATGACCTCGCCGCCGATATGCTCCCGATCCACCTTGCCGAGCTCCTCAAAAAGGTATAGCTCAGCATTTGAAACGCGGTAAACGAGCTCTATCGGCAAGACGGTCAGCGGCAATTCAATACTACTCTCGCCGCCTGCAAATTCATAATTATCGGGGTCACACAGCTCCGCTTTCACAAGGTATTTGCCTGCACCGATTATCGGCTCAGCCCATAAGGTGAAAAGCTCGGAGGTGATTGGTATTTCTTGCTCCGCGCCGTTATAGGTCAGGATTTGGAGGATGGGCGGAGTGACCGTTTGCCGCTTGATCGTAAACACACAAGGCGGAAGGCTCGGCGGCTCGTAGTTTTCTTCATCGTAGGATATTAGCGGCCGGACCTCATATTGCCCCGCGTTGATGAACTGTGCGTCTCCAAGGCTTATAAGCTCAACTCCCTCGGGCAGACCGAGAAGCTCGGGGCTTTGGGGCTTTCCGCTATACACCGCGAGAGTGTTGGTCCAGGCAACGCGGGAGGTGTCGAGGGTCGCCCTTTTGACCTCTATGCCGATAACCGACGAAAAGCCGCAGGCGGTTATGAAAAGCTCGGTGTCGCGTGCCCTGAGAGACTCCGCGTGCTGATAGTTTATCTCTCTTTCGCCGCTCCATATTTCTTCTTTTCCGTTATTGAATATAAGCGTTATTAGGATATCCTCGTCCGAGAGTGTCTCCATTGCGTAAAGCTCACCGCGGACAAGCTCGGCTCTGATGGCAACCGCCACCACCTTGATTATTTCAAAGCGGATAGGCTCGGTGCGTAGGGAAAGATGGTTTTCGCTCTCCTCCGCATACGCCACCATATAATATACGCCCGCCTCGCGAGGCTCCTCGCAAGGTGCATCAAAAGCTTCCGAACTGTAATAAATAAATTTCAGCTCGCCTGCAAAAGGCTCGCCCCGGGGAGAAAGCTCACCGCCCTCGTAAATATTGCTGATCGCGGGGTGTGTCACCCACTTGTTTTCGGCTTTTCTTATTATAAATTCTATCTCGGGGGAGATGACATCGTAATCGGTGTTCTCCGAGATGGCTTTCGCGGTGTGCCGCCCTGCCGCAGTTGCACCGCCGTCCACCCTGATGCTTGTGTATGGCGAATGAGCGGTTGGAGCAAGAAGCTCTCCGTTATAAACGAGCTCGGTGCCTTGCCACTCAACGGTTATTCCGAGAGGCTCTATCTGAACAGTGGCGGTGATGGGCTCGGGCGGATAGTAGTTTTTACTGCTCGTGAAGAACTCAACCAAAACGGAGACCTCTCCCTCCGCCACGTGAGTTGCTCCGCCCGAAAAGCTATAAGTTGGGCTTGAGCCGTCCTTGCCCACAGGCAGCTCCCCGATAATTTGGGGAAAATGCTCTGCGCCGTCAAAGGTGATCTTAACGGATCCGACCGAAAATGATGAGGTATCGTAGTGCGCCTTGGTTATCTCCCACGCAAGGCTCGGGAGAGTCGGGGGTAGATAATTTCTTTCATCGTATGCGATGATCGCTCGTGCGGTATATTTTCCCGCTTCGGTTGCCTTATTATCGGTGTAGCCGAGCAATGTGAGCTCACGGGGTAAGCCGAGAAGCTCAACGCGCCTCTCCTCGCCGTTGTAGATAAAGGTCTCCGTGCTCCAGCGCACGGTGCTTACGTCGATCTCGGCTTTTGAAATGGAGAAGCCGATGCTCGGATTTTCAAAGATATAGTTTTTTTCCGCCTGAGCCACCGCTTCATAAGGACCGCCCGCCGATGCCGCGCCTCCAAAAACGGTTGGATATCTCCTCACGCCGAAAACGTCGGTATAGTATGCGCTCGGAGAGAGGGTCTCACCCGAATATACGAACTCCTCGTCACTCCAAACCAGCATCACCTTGCGAGGCAATATCTTTAAGGTAGCTCTTATAGGCTCGGGAACCGCATAATTCAAGCTGTCCGTCGAAAAGCTCAGGGTAAGCTCATATTCTCCCACGTCTCTGCCGCCGCCCGAAACAGTAATGTTTAAATGAGAGCCGTCAAGACCTATGATCTCGGGCAGCTCACCCGAATAGGTGTATCTTGTTCCGTCGTATTCGATAGTTACGTCTGTGAACTTTATCTCCGTGATATCATATTCGGCATAAGAAACATTCACGGGAACTGTTGCCTTGCAGCCGAGATAGGACACGAGCACGGCGGTGTCGCCAAAGCGCAGGCTGTCTGCCGTTTGATATGAGATCGAAAGAAGCTCCGCGCCGACAAGCTCCTCCCTGCCGCTGTTATATTTAGCAAGAGCTGTGAGCCCCGCCGCGGAGAGCTTCTCAAATGCAATATAATCGGTCTTTTTCGGGTGTGTAACGATGCTGATGCCGACAAGCTTCTCCTCAAGTATCTCAAACGGGATTGGCTCTGATTTTATTCCGCTGTAATTATCGGTTGCCGCGACCTCGCAAACAAGATAATATTTTCCTGTAAGCTTTGGTTTACATTCGGCGTATTTTCCGTCTCTTATCTCATAAAAACGATACACGGGGGTGCCCCAAACGGACGATGCGCTCGGTGCAGGCTCGCTACCCGCAAAAACGTTTGCTACCCTTGGAGGACTGATCCATCCGTTTTCCGCAGGTAATATTTCAAGGGGTAAATTTGCCTTGCTATCTCCGTTTTCAAAGGCATAGTTTTCTTTATCGTAAAGCTCTATAACAACAGTATATGATCCCGCATTTACAGGTCGCGGCTCGGTTATACTGTAAACGTCGTTCTCGCGGAGCCCCGATAGCTTTTCGACTCCGTCAAAATATTGGCTATCAAGCCTTGGCAAATCAATTTCTTTAGGAACAATATTTACGCTTATTCCTTCAATCAATACGGTTACGCTCGCCGTTCTGTGGCGGTAGGTTACCTTGCAGGAATACTCTCCGCTTTCCCCGACCCGAATTACGGATAGCTCGCTTCCCCGAAACACCGTCAAGCCATCTAATATCCATTCAAATTCGCAAAATCCTCCGTCACTGTCAAGAGGATGTGTAACAGATGAAAAGCCGACAGTATGGGTACTGCCCGTGTACTCTGCAGTGTATGAATCAATCGAAATGGCGGGAGGTTGCAGTGCAAAGGACGCAAAAAGCTCTGTGTCCTCATCTACTGTGCGATCTGCTTTTATCACTCCCTCAGCATCCATCCAGCCGACAAAGTCGTAGCCCACCCGATCACCTGTTTCGAATCCCGTGATCGTCTCGCCCGAAAGTCTGTATTCCGTGTGACAAAGCAACCCCTCCGAATAATACCTCACGGTGTACGGAAGATATACCGCAAGAAAATTACGCTCGTCTCTGCCCTCGTATTTATCAAAATACGTTAGCTTATATTCCACGCCTTCCTGGTTTTTGAGGGTTATGCGCCCCACAGACTCGGGGGTTGCCGAATAGAACAGCTCGGTCAAGCTTCCATTGACTAATTCCCCTGTGTACTCAATATTCAAATGCGAGCTTGGAAGCTCATCCGAAAGGGTTATCGGTCTATCGGTAATAATATCCGTGTCAACGCCCGAGATCAGCACACCTCCAAGCAGAAGCGACGAATCGTTATAAACGGCGGCACCGACGGCACATTCAACTCTGCCGCCTGTCAGCTCGGCTTTGCCGTAATACAGCTCAATGGCAGGCGACTTGCTCTCCGAAACGACACATCCCGACCGAAGCGCGAGAGCTGCCGTAGAGGAGTAATCAAGCAAAACACCGACTCCTCGCCTTGCATATATCTCCGAATTTTCAATATTAAGCGAGCCACCCTTCAGCCTTATGGCAACCGATGCGGAAGAGGTGAAGGAAAGCTCGGTAAAATCAACGCACGCCCCCACGCCGACCGTGAGTGTTCCGCTAATATCAAGATCGCCTGTGAATATGAAATCTCCCCTTGGTATTTCGGCTCCCGAGGCGGACTTTACGCCGTTAAACGCAACACGCCCCCCGTCGATCGACGAAAGTATATCGGAAAGCTCCCCCTCTCTTATCAGCACGGGAGAGTCGCCCTCGTATTTATAAAGTCCAAGGTCTTCCCCCGAGCCTGAAATGATGTAATCGGCGGTGTAACCGACAGTTCCAAGAGTCTCCCCCTCCGCCATATTCACCGATGAAGATAGGGAGTAAAGCATCTCCTCGCCGCCATTCATTTCGCCGTCATCCGGATAGGCTTCTGCGCTCGGAGTTGAATTCACTTGCCACACTGCCCGAGAAGGCTTGTCCTCTTCATCAAGGATATGTTCGGCTTCCTCGCTCGCCGCTCTGACGGTTATTGTCAGGGCACAGATCATAGAGATCAGCACCGAGATCATAAACAAGGTCTTTTTCATATTTGTCCTCTGTTTTCCAGTATTTTCCATTAGATTATACCACCCGAGGACGACTTCTTCAAGCCTTTTCGTCGCAAGGATTTTTACATTCTGCGACCCACTCCATCATATTAAAACAAGCCCTCTCTCGCTTTTTTTAAAACCGACAATATTTGATTCGAAAAAAAGAAAAGCGGAGCAAGCATTAAAGCCCGCACCGAAGGGCAATCTTGCCCACAGCACTTTGCTTATTACTTACTCCGTTTTAATAATCTCCGCTTTATATCGGCAGTTACGAACGATGGAAAAAGCTTTATAAAGCACAATTAAGCAGCCCCGTAAAAGGACTTACTTTTCCTTATAATAGAGCATACAATGGCAATATCCCTCAAAATCCGCATCTGCTATCTGGCGGCGGAATTCAAGGCACATACATTTATTTTCCTCGGTGCGCTCAAGGCGACAGGGACAGTAGCCGCCCGTCCTTTTGAGTCCCTCCTTGACCGCATCAACGACCTCTTTATTTTCGTTAAACCTGATCTTCATATCATTTATACTGCTCAATCATCTTGCGAAGCTTGTCCGCAGGCACGTAGCCCACCGACATATCAAGGAAGGTGTTATCCTTGACGAAGGCAACGAAGGGAATGCTCTGCACCTTGAACTGCATAGCAAGGGTGGTCTCCTTATCAACGTTTACCTTGGCAAACTTGACATCGGGGTATTCCTCCTCAAGGCTATGGAGAGTGGGCGCAAGCATCTTGCAGGGACCGCACCAATCCGCATAGAGATCTATTACGACGAGCCCCGAGTGCTCCTCAACCTCGGCTTTGAAGTTTTCTGATGTTAATTCAAGCATTTTTTATTCCTTTCCTTTTATACTTGGTTATAACCTACGGTTTTATTCTATCATAACGAAAGCTGTGTTGTCAATAATAAATTTCAACTACAACAGTTTTTTTAGAATTTACAAATAGTATTTGATTTTTCCCTCCGCATAATGTATTATATTTTTGACAACCTTTGATTTTGGAGAAAAAGAAAATGGATGATTTCAGAATAAAAACCGAGGTCAACGTTCACGACATAGACTATAACGGCGTGGCGAAGGCTTCCTCGGTATTAAGATATATACAATCTGCCGCAGACAGTCAGCTCGTTGAAAACGGAATGAGCTACGACGAGCTTAAGGAAATGAACAGAGCCTTTATCCTTTCAAGAATAAAGCTTGAGATCCTCTCGCCCCTCCGTCAAGGCACGCCGCTCACCGCTATCACCTTCCCCTGTGAAAGCCGCGGTTACAGCTTTCTGCGCTGTTACGGTCTTGAGGCGGACGGTGTATGCGTTGCGAGAGCAATATCTCTTTGGGCTCTTATAAATACAAACGACCGCTCTCTCGTTCGCGTGAACGATTTTGATCTGAAGCTTCAAACCCTTCCCCCTCTCGACCTAGCTATGAGCCGCTTCAGGATGCCCGACGGGCTGATAGACGTTGGCGGCTATGGGGTCCATTACGGCGACGTGGACAGAAATATGCATATGAATAACACAAAGTACCCCGATATGTATTCAAACTTCCTTCCTTTGGTCGGAAAGCGAATAAGCTCCATCACCATAAGCTATATGAATGAGGCGGCGCTTGGCGAAAAGCTCAGGGTACTCCGTGCCGAGCAAAACGGACTTCACTATTTCCGCACGATTCGCTCGGACGGACAGATAAACTCCGAGGCAGAGATCGAGCTTGCTGATATTTAAAGAGCCTGTTTTCTTGCGTTTGTGAAATATCAGCATCCTTTACAATTGCAAATATTGCTATCTTGCTTTCAAAATATCATATTAGTCGATTATTTTTGAATATTTACGACATTTTTCTTTCATTTTTAAAATTCAGACTTCATTTCCTTGAGTGCAGACTCGGATTTGAAGTCTTTTGTTTTTTTGAGCCTTGTATTATTTTTGGATATTTTATGCTCGTGCGATCGGATCATTGAGCAAGCGCTCACAAAAAGCGCAATTTATGCAATAATTTTAACTTTCTCAAAACACACCGTTTTTCTTCCCCTCTTTTTCGCACGACACGGATCTTTAAAATGTGGTATACTGTTTACAGACGGCGGCAAGCGGCTATGATCTGCCAAGTATACGGCTTGCCCTTGCCAATAAAACGCCCCTAAAAATTAAGGAGAAATTATGAAACAAAGAGAAAAGACCACAGAGCGTTTAGTTAAGCGCGACGAGATAACAGACGGAGGAATAAACTACGTTTACGAGCTGTCCGTGAGCGAAAACAAAAATCAGGCAAGCTTCAGGTTGCCGCTATATTCGGTGTGCGTTTATATGACGGAGCCCGACGGAACCGAAAGCTCATCACGGCTTGACGACGTCTTTTATGATGCGGGTCAGGCTCTGCTCTTTTACGACAAGGTGGTGAAAAATCTTGCAACGCCTATCGATCTTTCTTACATACTTGAGGATGAGATGCACTAACTCCTGCTTTGGGGACGGTATTCTGAATTAAAAAGGCTCAATAGCCTTCGGGGCAGAGTGAGCAATTCGCACCGCTTGGTTGCTTACGGAAACAGCACTCCTCATTGTGACGTATTGACAAAGCCGTAAAGTTATGCTATTATTATTTTAGAAAATTTATTTTCGCCCGAGCCTTCGGGCGTTAAGAAACGGATAATAATATGAAGATATGCGTGCTTGGTGCAGGCACCTGGGGCGTTGCTCTCGCCTCCCTGCTTGCAAAAAATAATCACGAGGTCGTGCTTTGGTCGGCCATCCCCGAAGAGATCGAGGAGCTGAAAGAAAGCGGAGCTCACAAAAATCTCCCCGGGGCAATACTGCCCGTCGGTATAAGCTACACCGCGGATATTTCGGTCGCTATGGCAGATGCGGAGCTTTGCCTTTTCGTGGTTCCGTCCCAATTTATCAGATCCACCGCAAGGGTGGTCTCCCCTCACGTGAGGGACGGGCTTATCGTTGTGAACGCCGCCAAGGGTATTGAAAGCGGCTCGCTTCTCACGATGACAGAGGTTATAAGAGATGAATTCGAAAAATGCGGCAGAGTCTCGGGCTATCACATTGCCGCGCTTTCGGGTCCCACTCACGCAGAGGAGGTCGCTCTCGGGCTTCCCACCTCTATCGTTGCCGCCTGCGAGGACGAGCGGGTCGCTCTCACGGTGGCAGAGGTCTTTAAAAACTCCTGTATGAGAGTATATATAAACACCGACGTGCTTGGCGTTGAGCTTTGCGGCGCAATGAAAAATATTATCGCTATTGCCGCAGGAATCTGCCGCGGAATAGAATTCGGGGATAACGCAAAGGCTATGCTCATAACGCGCGGTATGCGCGAAATAACCCGTCTCGGACTTGCTATGGGCTGCGAGCGCGAGACCTTCAACGGCCTTGCGGGTATCGGAGATCTGATCGTCACCTGCACCTCCGTCCATAGCCGTAATAACCGTTGCGGCGAGCTTATCGGCAAGGGTTATACCTACGATGAAGCCGCCAGAGAAATCGGAATGGTCGTTGAGGGCTATCACGCGCTAAAGGCGGCAATGGAGCTTTCCGAAAAATATTCCGTAGAGCTTCCCATCACCTTCGGCGTGGACAGAGTCATCCACGGCGGAGTCTCCCCTTACGTTGTTATAAGAGAGCTTATGCTCCGAGACGTTAAGGACGAGCTGAAAATTTAAGCATTTTCACTATTTTTTAAAAAATATCCCCGCCGCAGAAATTTGCGGCGGGGACTGTTGTTTTATTTGAGCTTCTTATTCGATGCAAAATGCTTAAAAACAGAGATATTAACTTGGCAGTTATTCTGCGTTACTTTGTCATTGTTTTGTTATTTCTATTATATCAAACGCAGGATACAAATTGTACTTTTTGTATTGTGCTTTTATTCTGCTCAAGTAATTAGTATATTCAAAAATAGTAGTTTTTTCGTCAAACGAATCAACTATGTCCGTTTCAGCAAAATAATAATTATTGGGGTCTCTTGGATCAAGAGTTCCTCCATAACCAATTTCAGATTGTGTTGATATTTCGACCCTATGCCACCAACGTATTTCAGATATATAGCACCCGGCTTGAATTACATATTCAACAAGTTTTTGAGGGTCATCTGATATAGTCTCGGTGGCTATACACTTTTCCATAGACAGATTACCAATTGTGACAATTGTATGTTCTTTCAAAAATTCAAATAAACTCATAAGCCCTCCATTAAGAATCCCATTGTATAACATTTTATAAAAAAGAGAGCATTTAGGATCAAAGCCGATATGCTCTCTGCTGTTATTTGCACCACGTTATGCAAGAGGTCACTTCGCGTTATAATAAACTATTTCACCTGCGGGGACTGAATGGGTGAGCCAGACGTTACCGCCGATGGTGGCACCGTCGCCGATCCTTGTGTTTCCGCCGAGGATGGTGGCGTTTGCGTATATAACAACGTTATTGCCAATATCGGGGTGACGCTTGATGCCCTTAACGGGGTTGCCGTCTTCGTCAAGCTCGAAGCTTTTTGCACCGAGGGTTACTCCCTGATATATCTTCACTCTGTTTCCGATGGTGGTGGTCTCGCCTATGACTATACCTGTGCCGTGATCTATGAAGAAGTATTCACCGATGGTGGCACCTGCGTGGATATCAACGCCTGTTTTTTCGTGGGCGTACTCGGTCATAATGCGTGGCATATAGGGTATTCTGCGGCGATAAAGCTCGTGGGCTATGCGATAAATGGATATTGCATAGAAGCCGGGGTATGCTAATATTATCTCCTCGGGAGAGCGAGCGGCGGGGTCTCCCTCGTATATTGCTATAACGTCCTTCATAAGCATTGCCTTGATAGATGGGAGAGACTCCAGCACCTCGTATGCCACCGACTCTGTGTCCACCACGGTATCCTCGTTGAAGAAGGCGTAAGCCGAGGTAAGCTGACGCTTCAGGAGCAGAAACAGCTCGTCGCAAAGTGCCTCGCGGCTTTTGCCCTTATCCTCGCTTATTCTGAAATATTCGGGGAACATAAGGCTTTGTATTTTTTTCACGATCTTAATGACCTCGTTACGGGAGGGCACCATAACCGTGTGCTTATTGAAATAATCGTATTCGCAGATCTCCGTGGCATCAAGCGCGCCGAGAACGTCTGCTATAACATCTTCGTGACTTTTCATAATCGTCTCCGTGTTTATTTATTAATGACATTTTAGCATAAGTTTGTTGTTTTTTCAATACCGTGAGTGATATTTTTTAAAAATGTGGGAGCGGTCAACCCGAATTTTGCCATTTTCTTTACGTCATTTTATTGATTTTTAATTTATCGTGTGATATAATTATATTCGATACAACTTTTCTGAACAGGAGATAAAAATGGGAAAGGGTATATACACCTACTACAAGGAACGACTCATTGAGATCGGCGGAAAAAACAGGTGCCTTTATCTCAAGAAAATACAAAGCAAGGGAGCTTACGATATCGGGCAGATCTTTGAGGGTCGCGACGATAAGGTCTCGGAGCTTTTGGATTTTTTATGGTCAAGACATAAAAAGCAGCCTCTCACGCTTATCAGCGAGGAGGAGACTGAGGATATAGTTAAGAGCCTGCCTCTGCCCTCGGGCACGGTGCCGCCTCCAAGCACGGAGGGTATGACTGTTGCCGAGGCGAAGCGGGCGGCGGCAGCATTTGCGAAGGCGGTTTCGGCAAACGGAGAAAGGCTTATTGCCGCAGAGATCGCGAAGGTCAAGGAGCTTAAGCGCGAGATAGAGGATATTGAAAAGGAAACAGGCAGATACGAGCTCTTTATCGGCTACCCCTTCGTTTTCGGCTCCATCAATTCGGGCATTAATAAAATGCTTATTAAAGCTCCCCTTCTTCTCTTCCCTGTCAGAATTGATATTATAAACGACAAAACGGTTGAATTAAGGCTTAACGAAAACGAAAGCATACAGCTCAACCGCGCGCTGATCTTCGCATACGCACAGGCAAAGAGGATAAGCGTTGAGGAGCTGGAGCTTGAATTTGAGGATCTTTCCGCCTTTGACGGAGTGACGGATATAATTGCAAAGCTTGACGAAGCAAGGATCAAGATAGAATGTGCTCCATCAAAGCATATATACAGCTATTCAAGATTTAAGGAGCCCGAGCTTCGCGGTGAGCTTTCCGTTAGATATTCTGCGGTGCTTGGAAGATTTCCTCTTTCAAATTCCATATATAACGACTACACTCTCCTTGAGAAGCAGAAGCTCACAAACGACGCTATAAACGAGCTTATAAGAGCAGGCGGCAAGAGAGGGGCAAAGCGTATTCAGGCTCTTGAGCGAGCAAAGCTCAAATCCCGCGCAAAGGCTATGAAGCGAGCAAAAAGAACGGGTATCGTTCGCAGCTACGTTGTTAAGATGCCCGATTACTCTCAATCCGAGGTAGTAAAGCAGGTCGATAAATGCGGAAATATGGTGATCTACGGTCCTCCCGGTACAGGTAAGTCGCAGACCATCGTAAATGTTATCACCGATGCTATCGCGAAAAACAAGAAGGTGCTCGTCGTCTCGCAGAAGAAGGCGGCGCTTGACGTAGTTTATTCAAGGCTTGGTCTTCTCGGCGAGAAGGCGATGTATATAAACGACGAGCAAAAGGAAAAGAAGAAATTCTACCTTGCTTGCCGTGAGGCTCACGAAAGAGACGACAAGGGCGACGCCCCCGATCTCACCTCTCTCCAGAAGGAATACGACGAGCTTGATAAGAAGATCGCCGCAGAGGTAGCGTCCCTTGAGAGCATCGACCGCACCCTCAACTCAAAGAGGCCCTTCGGTCTTTCCCTCTCCGATATGTATTCCTCCTCATATATGCTTCCGAAGAATTCCTCGGAATATCAGCTTTATATGAAGATGCTGGATAACTCGGAGCTTATGTCTATGGACTTCAAGTCCATTCAGGATGCTCTCTTTGCCATTAATGCAAAAAATCTTGATGAGATGTACTTCAAGTTCATTCAGGCTAAGGAGAAAAATCCTCTCATCGATATGATGAAGCCTGAGCTTGATATAAGGACACTCAGCGAGGTCAAGGGAATGCTTGAAGACGTGCAGAGGTCCCGTCGCGGATATTTCAACATTTCAAAATATCCCTATCTTCGCCAGGTGCTCGCCTACTATTCCCGACTTGCAGAGCCCAAGGCTCTTGATGCGGTCGTGAAAATGACGGCGCGTCTTGAAGGAAAGAAGGCGAAGCGCGTTCGCTCGGCTATGATAGAAACTCTCAAGGCGGTTGAGGAGCACGTTGATCCATATGCTTGCCTGCACAGGGTTATGACCAAGGACGGATATATCTCGGTTATAGATAATATCCTTCGCGGAAATACATCCTACGTTAAACTGGTTTATGAGGCACTTGATAATTATATTGCTCTGCGTGACGTAAGCAATCTTCTTTCCTCTCTTGATAAAAATATGCTGGCAGTTCTTGATTTTGCGTATATAAACTGCAAAAATTATAAGGACTACGGCGAGATCATAGGAAAGATACCTCTGCTTCGCACCTATCACGAGGTTTTGAGGTACGAGGAGTCGGCACAGGAGGAGCTTGCAAAGACCTTGGATTTTGTGAATATAACCTCAAAGATCACAAAGCTCACCGAGGCGCAGCTTGACGTTGCCTTTAAGATCTGCTCGGGCAAGACCTGCCAGCAGTATAAGAAGCTTCTCAGCTCCTCGGGCAGCGCAAAGGATTATATTTATCAGATCTCAAAGGAGAAAAAATATTGGCCCATTCGCAGGACTATGGACGTTTACGGAGACTTCATTCTCTCCCTGTTCCCCTGCTGGCTTCTTTCTCCCGAAAACGTATCCTCTCTTCTACCCTTGAAGAAGAATATGTTTGATATAGTTATATTCGACGAGGCGTCACAGGTGTTTATCGAGAGCACCGTTCCCGCGATCTACCGAGGCAAGAACATCGTCGTTGCTGGCGATTCCAAGCAGCTTCGCCCCTCTGCGACCTTTATGAAGCGTTATATGGGTGCAGACCCCGAAAGTCAGGATGATTATTCGGTACAGGCGGCTCTTGAGGTCGAGAGCCTTCTTGATCTTGCGGTTGCCAGATACGAGAGCGCAAACCTCAATTATCATTACAGAAGCCGCCACAGCGAGCTTATAGATTTCTCAAACGCGGCGTTCTATTCCTCCTCGCTTAAGGTTGCGCCGAACATTTCCGCAAACAAGAAAAACCGTCCGATCGAGCGGTATAAGGTCAACGGAAAATGGGTTGGCAGAAGGAACGTGGCAGAGGCTGATAAGGTGGTCTCTCTCCTTAAAAACATTCTTGCCACAAGGAAGGAAAACGAAAGCGTTGGAATAATCACCTTCAATATCGATCAGCAGGCTTGCATTGCGGATGCAATTGATAAAGCCGCCGCCACCGATACCCCCTTCCGTCTTGCTCTTTCAAAGGAGCGGTTGAGGCACGACGACGGCGAGGATATGGGTCTCTTTATCAAAAACCTTGAAAACGTACAGGGTGACGAGCGAGACATCATCATCTTCTCCACAGGCTACGCGCCAAACGAGGACGGCAGAATATACACAAGCTTTGGCTCGCTTTCCGCAGAGGGCGGTGAAAACAGGCTGAACGTTGCCATCACGAGAGCAAGATCGAAGATCATCGTTGTCACGAGCATTGAGCCCGAGGATCTCAAGGTCGAGACCTCAAAGAATCGCGGTCCCAAGCTCCTTCGGGATTATCTCACCTACGTTCGTGCAGTATCCGAGGGTGACACTGCGGGTGCCGAGGCTCTGCTTCTTTCGCTTGATAGCACCGAGAAAAAGAGCGATGAACGATCCGAATATTCCGAGCTCGTTATAGCACAGATAAAGGAAAAGCTTGAAAAGTCGGGCTACAAGGTGCACACCGACCTCGGAAGAGGCGGAAACAGGATCTCTCTTGCTGTATACGACGAAAAAACCGACAAATATCTTGTTGGCGTTGAGCTTGACAGAGATGCTTATGCCTTTTCTCGCTCGGCAATGGAGCGCGACGTTTGCAAGTATCGCTTCCTTGAGGCAAGGGGCTGGAATCTGATCCGCGTGTGGTGCAGGGATTGGTGGATCTCTCCTCAAAGAGTTATCAAAACCATAACTGGGGCGGCAGAAAAGGCAAAGAGCGGAAAGTAATTCGCCGTGTTTTCGCTACTTTTTAAGCTTTAAATCTATAAATTTTGAATAAAACTTGCCAAAAAGCGAATTTTTTTCCATTTACTTCTTGAAATATTCAAAAATATAGGGTATAATTATAAAAGTATGCTTTACAAGGCAAATTAAAAATCAATGAATGGAGATCAAAATGACAGGATTTTTACTCAGTTCAGGCGCGGGCAGTATGCTCGGTATGCTTATTCCTATCGGCCTTATCGTAGTTTTCATTTTCTTCAGCTCCCGTTCCAGAAAAAAGCAGGAGCGTCAGGATGCTGAAATGCGTGACGCACTCGCAGTTGGCGACGAGGTTACGACCATCGGCGGTATAATCGGTATGGTAGTTTCTGTTAAGGGCGAGACCTTCGTGCTTGAAACAACCAAGGATAAAACCAAGATCCGTTTCCTCAAGGGCGCGATCAGAAGCGTTGACGTTAAGGCGGCAGACCGTGCAGCGGCTATTCTTGAGACCAAGGAGGCATCAGACGAGGCTCCCGTTGAGGCAGCACCCGCAGAGATAGATGCTCCCAAGGCTGAGAAGAAGGGCAAAAAGTCCAAGAAGAAGGCAGATGCTCCCGCAGAGGCTGCACCTGTTGAGACTGCTCCCGCAGAGGAAGCTGCTTCCGAGGAAAAATAATCTTCATAAATATCAAGGCTCCCGAATATACTCTAACAGGTATACGCGGGAGCTTTTCCCGTTATTGGGGGATATTTATGAAGAAAAGAAAAAACGGCTCTGCTACTCTTGGGAGTGCGCGGGGCTTGATGATCGGCGTGCTTATTGCACTTGGCTGTGTGCTCGTTTGCTCGCTCGTTGCGGCGGCGGTCGCTCTTGTGGCAGACGACCCTATGGGTATGATCGGCATTTGCTCCTTCTGCGCCCTGCTTGCGTCGGGTGCCGCTTGCGGGATTATTCTTTCAAGGGGGTCGGGCAGAGGCACAAAAGGCACCCTGCTCTGCTCTCTCATTGCGGTTGCGGTTATGGCTGTGTGCTCACTCATTATTACGCACAAAGCTCCAAGTCCCTCCGCGCTTATGAATTACGTATGCTTTGTCGGCTCTGCCGCGATCTTCTCCGTCCTCGGTCGCAAAAGGGCAAAGCGGCATAAGCCAAAAAGAAGATATTGATCAGCACCTCGTTTTTCAAAATAATAAAACGGTTGCTCCTGCCTTTTGGGTAAGGGGCAACCGCTTTATATATTGATTTGTCTTGAATAAAAAGATCTTGATGATCGATTATTATCAACGACGTATTCTGCTTATACGGGCTTATGTAATGCTTTTTGGGGAGCTATCAGTCCTTTTTCAGGCGTTCGATGTAGTATGGCAATGCCTGCTCGAAGTTTACGCCGTAGGTGCGGCGGTTCTCATCTGCCATCGTGAGCTTAATACATTCAAGCGTGAAGTCCACGGCGACCTTAAGTGCCGAATTAACGCTGTGACCGCACATCATTGCACCGACGAGAGAGGATGCATATATATCGCCTGTGCCGTGATAAGAGACAGGGAGATAATCGTTTGCGTAGTAGAAAAATTCATCCGTTTCACTATCGTATGAATAAACGCCGAGCTTTGACTTATCAAAGCTGATTCCCGTGAGGGCAGCCCTGCGGCAACCGAGGGTGCAAAGCTTTTTGAGAAGCTCCTTAATATAATCCTCGTCGTAATCGGGATTATATGGAATATCAAGCATAAACGATGCCTCGGTGAGGTTAGGCACGATAAGATCAGCTTTTCCGCAAAGCTTTGCCATTTCCTTCGCGAATTCGGGGGTGAAGCCGGGGTAAAGCTTGCCGTTATCAGCCATAACAGGGTCTATAACTATCTGGCAATTCTCCGCCCTGTTTCTATCAAAGAGCTCGGAGACGAGCTTAAGCTGTTCAAAGGATCCGAGATAGCCTGTGTAGATAGCGTCAAAATCAAGATCAAGCTCCTTGAAGGTCTCGGAGATCTTCTCTATCTCGCCTGTGAGATCGCAGAAGGTGAATTTTTTGAACATCGTGTGAGTTGAGAGCACAGCCGTTGGGAGTATTCCCGCCTCAACACCTGCCGCGGAGATAATAGGTAATGCTACCGTCAGCGAGCATCTGCCAACACAGGAGATATCCTGCACCGTTAAGATTCTTTTCATTTTCTTTTCCTCTTTTCTATTTTTACCTCTTTTCTCAAACGGTTGCTATGATGCTAAGCTCTGATAGTAATTTGGGGAAAGGGGAATTTTACTTTAATTTTGAATATAATTGTTTACATTTTCACTGTATAAGCTCGATTTCAGCTCCCAAGGAGCGAAGCTTTGTCTCAACGTTTTCGTAGCCTCGAAGAATGTATTCAGCACGTCTCACGCGACTTTCTCCCTCGGCTCCGAGGGCACAAAGTAAGGCTGACATACCGCCTCGCAGATCTGTTGACTCGCACTCACCTGCTTTGAGTACCGAAGGGAAAATTTCGACTCCCCCGTTTATCAATTTATAATTTATCCCAAATGGTTTTAGGGAGTTGAGATATCCGTATCTTTTCTGCCACACTCTATCCACAATAGCCCCGCCCGCACCTATGGTAAGAAGAGGGGCGATTATGGGCTGAAGGTCTGTTGGAAATCCCGGATACGCCTCCGCCACGACCCGCCCTTTTTGCGATACTCTGCCTCTTTGAGCACATATTCTGTCGCCATTTATATCAACAGAAATACCGATATTGCGAAGCTCCGATAAAAAGGCCGAAAGCTCCTCGGGCACGACTCCCGAGACTGTGACCTTACCGTTCGTTATAACTCCCGCGGCAAGATATGAGCCCGCCTCGATCATATCCGGTGCGACCTTTATTTTACCGCCACGAAGCTTACCGCCTCGGACCGTGATACATTCTTTTTCAATACGGATATCGGCTCCCGCAGAGGAAAGAAAATCGCAAAGAGCTAAAACGTGAGGCTCCCTTGCGAAGCCGAATATTCTGCTCTCACCGCTCACGGAGGATGCGAGGATTAGCGCGTTCATCGTTGCTCCGACCGATATTTTCGGGAACGTGACGGTCGTGGGCTTAAGACCCTTGGATGCAAGAACGCCTTCCCTTTCCTCTGCACCGAACTTCTTGCAAGCAAGAAGATGAAGGTCGATAGGTCGATCCGAAAAGGCGCAACCGCCCGAATCGGATATATTGCAGATACCGAATCTTGATAGGCAAGCGCCGAGAAGATAGGTCGACGCGCGGATCGCGCCCGTTAGGCTGGGATCTGCTGCCCTATATTCAAGCCTTTCCGTATTTATCCTCAAGGTGCCCCGCTCCCATTCTGTCACCGCACCGAAGGAGCGGACAAGCTCCAGAGCTATGCGGACGTCTCCTATATCGGGAACGTTTTCAATTGTAGAAGTGCCTCGCGTTATAAGCGAAGCAAATATGATAGGAAGTGCCGCGTTCTTTGAGCCCGAGATGTTGACCTCACCGAAAAGCGGTACACCGCCGAGCACTCTGAAAAAACTCATAATCTCTCCAGGTAACCTTTTTTCTTTTAGGTTATTCGGGAGAGCAAAAAGCCGTTACGGCAAATCTGTTATTTAGCAATTATAGAATGTCGAAAAGGCAGATAGCCTTTTCGCGGCTGATTTTTCAGCCGTTGCAAAAAGCAAAAAACTGCTTTTTGCTTCTATATCATTGCAACAGAAATCGACAAATTCCCTTTCGTAATTTGTTCGCAAATCTTTGATTTGCAGTCGAAATTCTCGAATTACGACTTTCGATTGTCGTTATAATGATATGCCACGGCAAGCCGTGTTACAAGCCCGTAGCTCACAACTCCGTCGGTGCCGCTTGACTTAAGATAAAGATCGTTTATCGCTCTTGAAATATCGGCAATAAAGGTGTCTCCGTATTTTTCGCTGACCGCCGAGGAGGTGGCAAGATCTCCGCGTGCGGCAGAGGATAGCCCTCCCGCGATCTCGTAATATTTATCGGGCGAGGTTTGGTAGAGAGCCGATGCAACGTAGCTATACATCGATAGAGCCGCACTGTATCTGAGATAAGGGTCGGACGAGCCCGAAAGCACGAGATAAGCCATAAAGTTTGCCTCGTTCTCGCGCATTATACCTCTTTGATGAGAAAGCTCGTGGGCGGTGGAAAATATCACGTCGTAATCGGGATATTTCATATTTACGTTTGCCTCGCCTGTATAGAAGGTGTATATTCCTCCGAGCCCAAGATAGGACATTCCGCCCGAGAAGGCTATTCCCTTTGCTCTGCTTTCAAAGGACTTAACAAATCCGTGCTCCTTCGAAAAGCTTGCATAAGCCTCGCATATCTTCTCGCTTATTTCATCAAGGGTATATCCCGAATCGGTTGAACCGTTTTCGTTTTTCGAAAAGCCCTCGGAAAGCTCGTTTGCCTCATCTCGCAGGGAGATCATAGTTTCGGAAAGCGTTTGTTCGTTGATCTCGACGTAAGGGATATTCATTTTATTTGCAAGTGGCGTTGTGTTGTAGCCGATCCCGAGAGCGAGAAGATGTCCGCCGTAGATCAAAAGCGCGAAGGACAAAAGATTAAGCACAAATCTCACTCTCCCCTGCCCCGACTTAAATCGGCGGATCGCAAGCCAGCCAAGGACTATGACCTGTAAGGGTATCGTTATGAGCACAAGCTCGTAAAGAGAAAATGGAATAAAGCTTGTGAGATGCGCCATCGCGGTTCTGTACCACGCAGATGCCGTGCCGTTGATGAGATCGGCAAATTCATAGGAATGCTTTGAGATAATGAAAACGCAAAGAATAATCAAAAATAACGCCGTGCATACCCACGCAAAAACCGATATCGGTCGTTTTCTTTTTTCAGCTCTCATATTTCCCCTTTGCGGTGATATTTCGGCACTTTGCAAAACAAGATCTGCCTTGAGATCTCGGAGTGCCGATAATGATATCTTTCCCTTAGGGAAAGCATTTTATTTTAACTTGTGAATTATTTTAGCACAGGCTATATGGCTTGTCAAGCATTTTGACGTTAAATTTTTAAAAACTGTGCAAGATTTTTTGCTATTTATCCCCGAGGATATCAAGGTTTCTTTCAAGCACCGCTCTCCCTCTCCAACCGAATGCGCGAGCGCGGAGCGATTCCTTATCAAGCCCATTGAGCTTCTCTCTTGTGAGGCGGCTTATTCGCTCCTTGTGGAAGAATTTCACGGGAGTGTGCCTCGGGGATCTGTTATGGGGGCACACCTGCTGGCAGACGTCGCATCCCCAGGCGGTGTTGTATTTTCTCATAAGGGCAGCCTCATCATCCGAAAGCGTGCCCTTTCTCTGGGTTATCTCGGAAAGGCAGCTCTCCCCCTCTCCTCTGAGTATGCCCGTTGGGCAGGCCCTCTTGCAGGCACCGCATCCCTCGCAACGCTTCGGGGCTTTTGGCGTTATCGCACCCAGAAGCTCGGCGGGTATATCCGTGATTATGTCTCCGATAAAAACGTAGGAGCCGTACTTTTCGTTTATCAAAAGTCCGTTATCACCCGCGACTCCGAGCCCCGATATCAATGCGGCGTGGCACTCGTTGATCGGGCTATGGTCGCCGAATGGGTGGGCGTGGATTTCGGGAAAGCATTCCTTTAATGAACCTATCACCGCTTCTCCTATTTCGCGAAGGGCGATATGGTAATCAAGGGATGCCGCATATCTTGAAATATTCTCACATTCTCCTCCGTAGTACGGAAGAAGAAATATTATTGCCGAGCGAGGCTCAAAGCCTGCTCTTTTTCTTATATTCTCGCCTGTTTCGATAAGATTTTTATAATCAAGCACGGCAAAATATTCTATCCCGAGCTCTGCAAAGCTCTTATAAAGAAGCTCCATAGGGTCTCCTTTTTGGTTTATTATTTATTTTATTATACACCCCCGCGCCCCTTTTTGCAAGATATTTCTTGACTTTGCCCGCGATAAGTGCTATAATAGGTTTGGTTTTGGAAAATCCGAGAGCCCGAGGCTCTTAAAAAATGGAGTATTTTATGTTTAATATTAACACGGGTCTGCTTCAATATATGGTTGATTCAGGCGTTTTCACAGAGCTTTGGCAGCCTTATTTCGTTCAGGTCTGCTTCGTTCTTGTGAGCATTGTTTGCGCGTACCTTCTCGGTAGCATCAATTCCGCTATCTTCATCTCCAAGGTGATATATCGCGACGATATCCGTAAGCACGGAAGCGGCAACGGCGGACTCACCAATATGCTTCGTACCTTTGGTAAGGGTGCTGCGGGTCTCACCCTGCTTGGAGATATGCTGAAAACCGTGCTTGCCATTGCGATCGCGGGCTTCCTTCTCGGCTTCAATTACTGGAGAGGCATAAGCTATCTCAACGGCTGGTGCTACATCGCAGGTCTTTTTGCGGTGCTCGGTCATATCTTCCCCATCTACTACGGCTTCAAGGGCGGCAAGGGCGTGCTTGTTACGGCAACTATGGCTCTTGTGCTCACTCCCATCCCCTTCGCTATCCTGCTTCTCGTTTTCATTCTTATTGTAGCTGTCACAAAATACGTTTCCCTCGGCTCTGTCTCGGGCGCTATATTCTATCCCGTTATCGTTCACGGCTATATTATGGTCGTTTTCAAGGATTACGGCTCGCCGATGCCCGGTCTCATCTCTCTTTGCACCATTCTCGTGGCAATTATTATCGTTTGGTGCCATATCGAGAACCTTAAGAGGATCGGTAACAGGACCGAAAGAAAGCTTTCCTTCAAGAAAAAGGACGTTGAGGTAAAGTCAAAAAAGGACAAGGAATCCGGCAATGAATAAAAGAGCGGACTTTATTTCTCTCGCTCTGCGCTCGGTTAGCTCCGAGGCTTTAAAAAAGCTGATATTCTCACGTCCGAAGGACGGAGAAATAAAAAAGGTCACTTGCCGCCTTGTCGCTCATCGCGGCAGGCGGCTTTTAGCGATAGAATATTCTCTCCCAGGGGACACCGTCTCTCATAAGAACGTTCCCGAGGATAAGATCAATGAGGAGCTTTCAGAGCTTCTCTCCGGCTATAAGCAGGCAAATCTTATCACTACTGCCGGGGATGCCGAGTGGAAGATATCAAAGAGCGGCAGCGAGGTGGTACTCGGCGGCGATGCTCTCATAAGAAAGCTTTCAGGCGAGAGACCTGATTTTGAGCGAGCTATCGAAGCACTTGATAAAAAGAAAAACTATATTCTTTCGGGCGAGGAGAGCTTTCTTATAAAGCTCGGTATCAGCTCGGCGGATGGCAGAGTTCACGATAAAAAGCAAGGCAAATTCAGGCAGATAAACAGATTTCTTGAGCATATTGAGGATATGTATTCCCAGCTCGGCGAGGGCGAAGAAATTAAGATACTTGATCTCTGCTGCGGAAAAAGCTATCTTTCCTTTGCGGTGTATTATTACCTCACCGTGATGAAGGGTCGGCGCGTTTCTATGCTTGGAATAGATCTTAAGCGAGACGTTATCATCTGGTGCGATAATCTTGCAAGAGAGCTTGGATATTCGGGTATGAGATTTATCTCGGACGATATCACCAAGCTTTCGATAGACTATACTCCCGATATGGTTATGTCTCTTCACGCCTGCGATATTGCCACCGATATAGTGCTTGACACAGCGGCAAGACTAAAGGCGAAAATGATCCTCTCAACTCCCTGCTGCCATAGATATATAAACGGCAAAATCGTCGCCCCCGAGCTGAAATTCGTTACCGATCATCCGCATATTGCGGGCAAGCTTGGCGAGGCTGTCACAGATGCGCTTCGCGTGCTCAGGCTTAAGTCGCTCGGTTATTCGGTTTCAGCCGTTGAGCTCACCGACCCCGAGAACACCCCGAAGAACACACTTATCCGTGCGGTGAGGCTTCGCTCTGTGAGCGAGGATGCGCTTTCCGCCCACAAAAAAGACTACGAGGCGGCGCTTGCCTTTCTCCTTGGAGACGGCGCAAAGGATTATCTTAAATAAACGAGGCAATTTAAATGGTTTACTACACAAAATGCGATAAGGAGACCGAGGAATGCGGCAGAGCACTTGCCCAGAGGCTTTCGGATGCAGGCTGCCGTCGGGCACTTATTGCAATGAGAGGCGAGATGGGAGTTGGCAAAACCGCCTTCACTCGCGGCTTTGCTTCCTATTTCGGTATTGACGGCGTGAGAAGCCCGACCTTCACCGTCGTTAACGAATATCACGGCAAGGCAAATATCTATCACTTTGATATGTACCGCATAACCGACGGAGACGACCTTTATTCCATAGGCTACGACGATTACATTGAAAAGGACGGATATTCCATCATCGAATGGAGCGAAAATATTGAGGAATATCTTCCAAGCGACGCGATATTCGTGAAGATCTCGCGCACTGTGGGAGACGAATCCAAGAGGGAGATCGTGATAGACTATGATAACTCTTGCATTTGATACAACGGCAAAGATCGCATCGGTCGCGGTGCTTGACGGTGAGCGCGTGCTTGCAAATTATTCAATAGATAACGGCCTCACTCAAAGCGAGCTTATCCTTCCGATGGCTGAAAATATGCTCTCCTCACTGAAGCTCACCTTTAGTGACGTTGGGCTTATCGCAACCTCTGTCGGTCCCGGGTCCTTCACGGGAGTGAGGATCGGTGTGGCTTTGGCAAAGGGTCTTGCGTTTGGCAAGGATATTCCTATATGCGAGGTTTCGACCCTTGAAGCTCTTGCGGAAAATATAGGTGCCCTTCGAGGAATACTTGTCCCTGCGATGGATGCAAGGCGGTCGCAGGTCTATAATGCTCTTTTCCGCTCAAACGGAAAGGCTATCGAAAGGCTCACGGAGGATAGAGCCATCTCTCTTTCACAGCTTTGCTGTGAGCTCAAGGCATACGAGGGCGAGAGAATATATATTTCGGGCGACGGCTACGGCGTTACCGCAAAGGCTCTCACAGCGGAGGGCATCTCCTTTGAAGCTACCCCCGAGCTTCTTATAGCAGAGTCTGCCGTATCGGTTGGCAGAGTAGCTCAAAGGATGCTTGCGCGGGGCGAGACGGTTTCCGATAAGGAGCTTAAACCCACCTATTTGAGGCTCCCGCAGGCAGAGCGCGAAAGACTTGAAAAAGAAAAGGCTGAAAGGAAAAATTAAAATGAGAAAAATCTATATAGGCGCAGATAGCGCAGGCTATAATCTTAAGGGAGAGATCATTGAGCATCTCCGTGCTCTCGGCTATGAGGTCGTCGATATGGGCTGTGACTCCACGGCATCCTGCCATTACCCCGTCTTTGCGGCAAAGGTGTGCGAGGCGATGCAGAGCGAGCTTGACTCTGCCTTTGGCATACTTGTTTGCGGCACGGGAATCGGAATGTCAATGTGCGCTAATAAGCACAAGGGGATCAGAGCGGCCCATTGCAGCGATACCTTTTCCGCGAGAATGACGCGAATGCACAACGACGCAAACGTACTTTGCATCGGTGCAAGAGTTACAGGCTCCGGCTTGGCGCTTGATATTGTCGATTCCTTCCTCGGCGCAGAGTTTGAGGGCGGCAGGCACTCCATAAGAGTTGCTATGATGATGGATCTTGATAAATAATCAAAGCCGACAAAAAGGGGCTGAGTCATTAACTTAGCCTAAAAAAAGAAAAAAGCGGATGTTCTTTACCAAAAGGTATTGAGCATCCGCTTGCTTTGTTGTATAATTTAATTACCACAAAAAACCACACACAAAGCAACGAGGTTATTATA
>JAFQRL010000034.1 GCA_017410065.1 Clostridia bacterium
AAACTGACCAAGCGAGGCTTAGTCAGTCTTTCCGATTACTACCTAAAGGTAGCACATATTTAATTTGAATTGAACCGCCGTATGCCGAACGGCACGTACGGTGGTGTGAGAGGTGGATTAGTTTCTACCTACTCGATTTTGGTAGGTAAAACCTGCTTTATGGAAGGCACCCTTTTTTGGTTGGCTTTTTGTTTTCGTGGTGGAAACAACATAGGGTATGCCTTTTGCTTTGGTAAAAAACAGGGCTTAAAACTATATTTTGAAATTTGAAAAAATCGCATTAACAGACAGAAAAATTCGCAAAACCTATTGACAAGCACAATACTTCGTGATATGATGTATTACGTAACGTGAAGTGTATGCTTTGAAAACACAGCAAGAAAATCCGCTTCGGCAGAAAGGATCGTAAATGGACATACAGTTAAAGCGCGGGCTTCTTGACGTCTGCGTTCTGACCGCTATAAAAAACGAGGATTCATACGGCTATAAGATAATAAAGGATATGAAGCCGTATCTTGAAATGTCTGAATCCACCCTCTACACCATATTGAAACGACTTGAGCTTTCGGGGATGCTTACCGTGCGCACCTCGGAGCACGACGGCAGGTTGAGAAAGTATTATCATATAACGAAGGCGGGGCTTGGTCGTATAGAGGACTTCAAGGAGGAATGGCGAGAGGTCGTGTCGATCTATCAGTTTATAGTGAAGGAGGACAAGAAAAAATGACAAAGCGACTGTTTTTGCGAGCGCTTCGTTTTCGCATCTCTGAGCTTCCCGAGAGGGAGATCGAGGAACGCTTGAATTTTTACAGCGAGATAATAGATGACCGAATAGAGGAGGGCTACACCGAGCATCAGGCGGTCGCCGACGTTGGAGAGTTAGACGATATCGCCGCTCAAATAAAAGCAGATGCTATGCCGCAAGGGGAAACCTTTGGCACGGAAAATCCTAAAGAGAAAAAACAAGGGACAAAGCCGCCTCGCGAGTCCTCGGGCGACGGAGGCGCACTTCGCATAATATTGCTCGTGCTCGGCTCGCCAATATGGCTATCCTTGACCGTGGCAATAGTAGCGGTGGTGATATCGGTGCTTGCTTCTGCTTGGGCGGTGCTGGTATCCCTCTTTGCCGTATGCGCGTCGCTGGGAGGCGGTGCATTATTCTTCGTTGGTAGCTCTGTTTTTGCCCAAGGGGTCGAGCTTGCCGCCAGAATATTTTCCATAGGCTCGGCTTTCCTTTCCGCGGGACTCTCTGTTCTTCTGTTCTTTGCGGCAAAGTCTATGGCACGCGGTTGCATTGGGCTTAGTAAATGGGTCCTCACGGTACTTCTGTCGATCTTTAAATCCATTTTCAGCCTTCTTGTAGGTAAGAAAGGATAACTGTATGAAAAGAAAAATGATTATTTTGGCAACGGTGCTTCTCCTTTTGGGAGGTGTGCTGACCGTTTCCGCCCTTGCAATGAGCGGTTGGGATCTATCAAAGCTCGGCAGCGGCAAGTATGAAACAAGCATTCACAGTATAACCGAGCCCTTCTCGGATATCAGCGTTAACACTGAAACAGCGGATATAATAATTGCCCCCTCGGGCGACGGCAGCTGCCGTGCCGTTTGCTATGTAGATGAGAAAATGAAGCACACGGTTTCTGTTAAGGATGGTGTATTGAATATTAAGTGTGTTGATGAGCGAAGCTGGTTTGACCGCATTGGCTTCAATTTCACTCATCCGAAAATCACCCTTTATCTCCCCGAGGCAGAGTATGGCGAGCTTAAAATATCCGATAAGACAGGGGATATTAATATACCAGGGGGCTTTGTTTTTCAAAGCATAAGCGCTAATTTGACTACGGGCGACGCAACCTGCCGTGCCTCGGCAAGCGGTCCTTTGAAGATCAGCTCAACAACAGGCGATATAACCGTCTCTGATGCATCTGCGTCAGAGCTCTCCCTCGCCACAACAACAGGGGATATAGAGCTCAAAGACTCGTCCTGCTCGGGGAAGGTGCTCGTCAACGTTACCACGGGAGACGCAGAGATCGAAGGCCTCAGTTGCGCATCATTCAGCTCGGACGGTAGCACGGGAAGGGTCGAAATGGAAAACCTGGTCGCAACGGGGAATATAAGCGTTGAGCGTAGTACGGGAGACATTATATTCAAAAGGTGCGATGGAGCAGAGCTTACGTTTAAAACAAGCACAGGCGATATCCGTGGCACTGTGCTTTCGGGCAAGTCCTTCTCCGCAACCGCGAGCACGGGAAGCGTAAGTGTGCCCGAGAGCTCCCAAGGCGGACGTTGCACAGCCTCTACCTCAACGGGTGATATCAACATAAAGATCGCAAATTGATTTGAAGCATTAAAATTACCATAAGGACCGCCCGATGATCGTGGCGGTCCTTATTGACTTTTGGAAAAAATTACTGTATAATTATAATACAAGTAAAAATCAAACTCTTAAAATGTTATATTTTTGGAGATTAATTATGAAAAAACTGATAGTTTTAATACTTGCGCTTTGCCTCTTGCTTCTCACCGCTTGCTCAACAGGGGGCAGCGCACAGAATAATAACGGCGGCACGTCGGGAGATATTGGCGGCTCCGACGAGGTACCCGAGCTCGGCGGTGACTCAGGCAACGAGGGCGGCTCTGAAGTTGACCCAACACCAGAGCCCGATCCAACACCAGAGCCCGATCCAACACCCGAGCCCGAACCAACGCCCGAGCCCGATCCAACGCCCGAGCCCGATCCAACGCCCGAGCCCGAGCCTACCGATCCAAACCTCAAAAATCCCACCGTTTTTATGAGCGGCGACACGGTTTACCTTAGCGCGACCACATCGGACAGAGAGGCTGTCTCCGCATATATTTCCGAGCTTGAGAGGATCGGTGTTTCGGTTGAGTTCGGATACGGAAATTCACAAAAGCTTGAGATAATCATTGGCAGAAACGAAGAAAGGGCTGAAAGCATTGTGGCATATAAGGCCCTTGAGACACTTGAGAGGGAGTCGTATTTCACACCGAGATATCTCGTTTATTCCTGTGACGGCACCCTCGCCGTGGCATACGATGAAAACGCGTATACTCCCCTCAGCGCCATCAGCTTTTTAAGTAGTGAGCTTATAAGCAAAACCATAAATACGAACGGCTACGTAGCTTTGCCGAACGGAATAATTTTCAGCGGCTCTGTCGATCTTATCGCCGAGCAGAAAAAGCTCGATGACGTTACGGTAGAGAAGGCGTGGGAGTCGGTTAAGGCATCGACCACCGAGGATATCTACCTTGCTATGAGGCAGCTTTATACGCTATATGACGATTCTCTCGTCAGCTGGTACGCAAATCTTTACGACCCTATAACGGGTATGTTTTATCAGACCGCCTCGGGCAAGGCTACGAGCGGCTATCTTCCCGATAGCGAAAGCACGAAGCAGGCGTTGAATTTTCTCGAAACGTCGGGAATGCTTGACGGGCTCGGCAAATTCCGGGATAACGTGCCCGAAATGACAGGTTATAAGATAGTTTATTACGTCAAATCGATCCAGGACCCCAACGGATATTTCTATAATCCTGCAACGACGAAAGCAACCTTTGACGGCTCCGGAATCAGTCGTCGAGGCAGAGAACTCAGCTGGTGCACTCAGCTTCTTGCGGCTTTCGGCTCTGCTCCTGTTTACGATACGCCGAATGGTAAAAAAGGTGACGGAATAACGGCAGACGAATATTGGGAGAGCCTCGGGCTTGGTATAGCTCCGCCTCCAAATCTCGTCAATATCAAAAACGGCAATACCGTTTTAACCTCATCTCTTTCCGTGAGCTCCGTAACAGCTGTTTCAAAGGTCGTTCTTGTGGCATCTGCAAGCGGTCATTATTCGGATTATCGCACCTTCATTGATTATCTTCATTCCTTGAATATTTCTAAAAATCCCTATTCGGGCCTTGGCACGATCAATTCAATATACGGCGAGATCGCCCATAACAGCGCGCTTCTTAAAGCAGAGAAGGGGTGCTTTGAGGCATCGGCATCCGACCCCGAAAAATATAAGATGTTTGACGGAATGGATCTTAAGGAGATCACGATAGCATACGTTAATTCTCTTATAAATCCAAAGACGGGACTTTGCGGTGAGCCCTCGTCATCTCGCCCGAACGGCACCGAATTCCTCTACACCAACGGCTTCTTTAAGATAATTCCTGTTTATAATGCCTGGAAGGTCGCATATCCCGAGCCTATCCTTGCAGCGAAGGCACTTCTTGCGGGCACGGTGAGCGACGAGAAGACAACGGGTAATATCTGCGACGTATATAACGTGTGGTCTGCTCTCAGCAGTCTCCGCTCAAACGTTCGAAACTATTGCGACGCATCCTCGCGTGACACCGTGCTTGCGATGTTTGACGAAGCTATGAGAGAGCGCGGTTCGGAGGCGATCCTTTGCTCCTACGAGAAAATGAGCGGCTATAAGCAGCCTGACGGCGGCTTCGCAAGCACCGTTGCGGGTGGACTCAGAACTATTCACGGCTGCATACCCGTTGGCACGGGCGTGAAGGAAAGCAACGTTGATGCTATCGGTAAGCCCACCTACGGAATGCTTGAGCCGATGTTCACTCTTATAGGTGCGAAAAAAGTACCCATATACACAAGGCATCATTGGATGCAATATCTTGAAATAATGCTTGAGGCAGAAGAGAGGGCGGAAAAGGATAAGGTATACTTTATCGAGCAGGAGGAAACACTCTCCTACGACGGTCTGCCCCTGTCCTCCATACTCTGGGCAACAGGTAAATCATCAAACAGAACCTTGGAGAAGGGAAGCGACGGCGATTCGTTCTATAAAATTGAGAAATTTGACACAAGTGAGCAGACGGTTATCAACTACGGCTTAACGAGGACCTCAGATCATCCGGAATACGTTTCCTTTGAAACGGATATTCAAATTTCCGAGATAACCTCTCTTGAGCGACTCAGCTTCAGTATGACCACCAAGGGCGCAGGACACGACTCAAGACCCTTGCGCTTCTCGCTTTCCTTTGGCTCTAAGGCTGACGGCTCCGCTATTACCCTTTGCGAGGAAAAATGGACGAGCGGCACCGCCTTCAAGACCGTGAATCAAGTTGAGATAGCCCCGAAGGTGGGCGAGTGGTTCACCATAAAATTTGAATATAGACTCTCCGACGGAACGCCCGAAACCAAGGTTTATATAAACGGCGAGTGTGTTCACACAACCAACGACGTGTATTCCGCCGCTATATCTCACACACCCGTCAATATGACGATGAGCCTTGTGTTTATGCGCCAATTCTGCGCAACCGTGAGTCTTGACGACACGAGCTTCCATCAGAAGCCATAGTCCCGATAGACTAAAATGTAAAGTCTTCTTGGCTTCGGGAAGAATAATGCGGAAAAATTTTTCTTGACTATCCTTTTGTTTTATGATAAAATATAATCAGGAAACTATCCTTCCGCGGAGGAAAATACTATGAAAAGCAGAAATTATGAAAGGCTCAGCCCCGAGATCGCTGAGCGGATAAGGTACGATAAAGAGCATAACTGCCGCCCCAATCTCGGTGCTGTCAGCGCAAATGCCAAGCGCAGAATAATGAACGAGGATGTGGAGAACGAATGGCGCTCCGCTTATATCCGAGACGTTGATAAAATAATGCATAGCCCGTATTATAACCGCTATACGGACAAAACCCAGGTGTTCTCATTCTATAAGAATGACGATATCACCCGCCGTGCGCTTCACGTTCAGCTGGTATCCCGCATTGCGCGCACCATCGGCTCGGCTCTTAATCTTAACCTTAATCTCATCGAGGCGATCGCTCTCGGCCACGATATCGGTCACACCCCCTTCGGTCACGCAGGCGAGCGCTTCCTCTCCGAGGTTTATCACGCAGAAACGGGAAGATACTTCAACCATAACGTTCATTCACTCCGAGTGCTTGACGGAATATTCCCCTTAAATATGACTCTTGATACACTCAACGGCATCATCACTCACAACGGCGAATTTGAAATGCACGAATACCGCCCCGAGCCGATGGACAGCTTCGATGAATTCGATAAGATGGTTGAAAGCTGCTACGTTGACGAAAAGAACATCCTGAAGATCGTTCCCTCAACCCTTGAGGGCTGCGTTGTGCGCGTTTGCGATATTATCGCATATCTCGGCAAGGACAGGCAGGATGCTATAAGAGCAAATCTCATTGAGTCACACAACGAGCTTGGCGACGGCAGTATCGGTACCGTTAATCAGGAGATCATCAACAATCTGATGGTCAACATAATTGAGAATAGCTACGGCAAGCCCTACATTATGCTCGATAACGAGCATTATATGGGTCTGAAGCACGCAAAGCGCGTGAACTACGAGCAGATATACCATCGCGATAACCTCACTAATATGCTTGATAACACCGTTAAGCCGATGATCCAAAGGCTTTATATGAAGCTTCTTTCCGATCTTAAGGAGGGAAAGAAGTCCTCGCCCATCTTTGAGCATCACATCGATTTCGTTACCACAAACTATTATGCACCGACAGCTAAGCCCTATCTTGAAACGGAGCCAAATCAAATTGTCGTTGATTATATTGCATCTATGACAGACGATTATTGCGCTGAGCTTTATAAGTTCCTTTTCCCGAAGAGTAGTATCGACATCGAGTATCACGGCTATTTTGAAACACTTGATCCGATATACTGATCCTTCGGTTGCAACGAGCTTTTGTACGTTTGCTTCAATAAAAAATGCGACTCAATTTTGAGTCGCATTTTTTTCCTTTAATATCAATTATTTGACGTAGATGCTTGAAATTTTTGATTTGCTTTTAATGACTCTTACGGTATGCGGTGCGAGATTAAGGGTTAGATTTTGGCAACTCTCCAGGTCCTCCTTTGCCCAAACGTCACGGGGAACAGTCTCTGATTCAAAATCTGACGATACCGTCAGGGAATCGTCTCCTATACAGAAATATGCGTAGGCGTAGCTTCCGTCAGCGAGCTTTTTCTCGAAAACGTCTATGCCGTTTTCTCTTAGGATCGGCAATGAAAGCGAAAATGAGGTATCTTGGTTTATTGCGATTATCTCGTCGTTGCAGTAGAGAGAAAGCTCAAAATCATCTAGCTTTTCAAGCGTGCTTGAGATCTGAATAGGCGAGTTTAAAAGAGCGCGCATCGTGTATGCGAATATCATTTCGTCCTCTGTTAGCTCGCCTTTAACGACCTCGCAACGGCAACTTCCGGTGTCCAGCATATCAAGATCGAAGAAATGACCCTTGCGGTTGTACTCCATAAACTTAAAATAAGATTCGTAAACGCGCAGCAGATTAGACCAAAAGCCGAGAGCATCCTGATTTGAGCGATAGGAGTTGACGTAGTGTGACCAATAATTACGGTACTGATACATTGCATCAACCGATATACAGTAGGCAAATTCGCGCTTTGAATTTATAAGCTCAGTACGCATCAGATCCGCATTTACGGTATCGGTTGGCTTCCAATCGTATTTGAGATAATCAAAGCCCCATTCAGCCCATTGCAGGACGTTATTCTTTTCCTTGCGGATCATACCTATACCGCCGTTGATATCGGAGAATCTGGGGTCGGGATCACCGGCTGTGCATCCGGGAATCGACTCGAATTCCTTCGGGCAGCCCCACGAGGTCAGCATAGGTGTGGAGTAGATGCCTGCACGAAGCCCCAGCTTGTGGATCTCGTCGGTCATTTTCTTCATATCGGGGAACTTGTGGTTTGGCATTACAGCGTCGTGCTTGCCGCCGTACTTTCCTTGCCAACCCGCATCGGTGTTAACGTAGGCGTAGCCGTACTCGGTTATACCGAGCTTGGTGAGCTTTTTTGCTATGTCCACGACGTCCTTTTGCGTGACGTCGGGACCAAAGGCGTTCCACGTTGTATAGCCGAGTAACGGAGTTGGCAAAAGCTTACCTTCGCCGATTTCAAATACGATCTTCTTTTCGCATTTTCCTTTTGCGTTTTCGCAAATCAGCGTCACCTCATAATCCTTTGCCTCGGGAAACGTTCCGGACAGTATCTGTCCGTTGAGTGAAATTCCATTCGGAAGTCCTTCGGCATGACAGCTGATCGGTCTTTCTCCTGTTACCGGAATGCGAAGCAGGAAGGGCTTGCTTGGTGCCGCTCCAACGATAGCGGCGAGATTGATCTTTGGTGCTCCCTCAAAAGGTCTTGCTAAAGCTATCTTAGTATTTCTCATAATCTTGTCTCCCGAGAAAAGATTTTATTTAAAGAATCACGCTTTTCGTTTTGACTCGAAATATACAGCAATATCATTGATTTGACTGTATTGTAGCATAATTAAAATTGATTGTCAATAAACAAATATATAAGTCGCAAATTTAAAAATGAATATAACAAAATTTGAGAAATTATATTATGATGAAATGCAAACAAAAACCTTGGAAATAGTTTTTTATTCTTGCAATTTTTATACTCTATTAAATAGGATTTGAAAAAAGAAAGCTCGCCTGCAAGCAAGCGAGCTTTTTATCCTATATTAGTTGGAAATATAGGGAAGAAGAGCCATCTGACGAGCTCTCTTGACTGCAACGGTAAGCTGTCTCTGGTGAAGAGCGCAGTTGCCGCATACACGTCTGGGGAGGATCTTAGCTCTCTCGGAAATGAACTTTCTGAGCTTTGCTACGTCCTTGTAATCGATCTCGGCGATCTTGTCCTGGCAGAAGATGCAAACCTTCTTTCTTCTGTGGTTAGGACGGAAGCCGCCGCGCTGTGTATCGTTTCTTTCCATAGGAAATCATCAACCTTTCTAGCTCACGATTTCTGTATTGCCCGCGCCGCAGTGAGCCAAGCGGAGCGAGGACGAGCTTGCCTTTTAGAAGGGAAGACTCTCGTCGCCGGGAATTTCTTCAAAATTGTTGTTTTGCGTATTGTTGTAAGAAGGAGCGCTGTATGCCGCAGGAGTGTAGCTCTGCTGGCTGGGTCTTTCATCCTCGGCGCCGCCGTTCTGAGAAGCGGGACCTGTGAAGCTGACTTCGTCAGCAACTACGTCGGTCGCATATCTCTTCTGACCCTGATTGTCGGTCCAGGTCCTTGTCTGGATCTGTCCGCAAACGAGGATGGGATTGCCCTTCTTAAAATAGCGGGAGACAAACTCAGCCTGCTGTCTCCAAGCAACGATGTTGATGAAGTCAACGCTGGGCTGATTCTGCTCGTTCTTGGAACCGCGACGGTTAACGGCGATAGAGAAGCTACACACCGAAATACCTGAGGTGGTCTGTCTGAGCTCGGGATCAGCGGTCATATTACCCATAAGGATAACTTTGTTGAAACTTGCCATTTTTCGCCTCCGTAAAATTTAAAATTAAGCCTCTGCCTCAGCTGCCGAAGCATCTTCAGCAACCTGGACGGACTCCTCAGCAGCAGCCTCAGCTGCCTCCTCGGACTTTGCCGCAGCCTTCTTTGCGCAAGCGGTCGTGGTCATAAAGCGCATAACGCCCTCGGTGATACCGAACACACGATCAAGCTCAGCAGGGAAAGCGGCGTTGCTCTTGTAGTTAACAAGCACGTAGTATCCCTCGTTTACATAGTTGATAGGATACGCAAACTTGCGCTTGCCCCACTCGTTAACGTCAACGTCGGATGCGTTTTCGCTAATGAGAGCTACAAACTTCTCAACAAGTGCCTTGTACTCCTCCTCGGGAAGAGTTGCGTTCACTGCGAAGAGAGTTTCGTAAGAACAAATCTTTTCCATCTGTTTTTTTACCTCCTTTTGGTCATTAAGGCTACCTCAAGGTAGCAAGGGGTTGGATGCCGTTCATCCAAACTTCCGAAGTATTATACCACATTTTTCATAATTTGTCAAGAGTCAAGCTTGAATTTTCTTTTCACTCAATAAAAATTATTTAATTTTACCATACTCCTTGATTTATGCGCGATTATCTTGTATAATATAACTATAAATGTAAGGAGGCTACACTATGACCGAAAAAGCATACGCAAAGATAAATCTCTTTCTCGACGTCACAGGCAAGCGCACCGACGGCTTTCACAATATCCGAAGTATTATGCAATCGGTATCTCTTGCCGATATCCTTGAAGTCTCCTTATGCGAGGCGGAAGCACCCTCCGTTCTGTTATCGGTAGATATAGGCGGCGAGCTTTCGGCTCTTGGGATAACGCCCGCGCTTTTAGGTGAGCCCGAAAAAAATCTGGTCTGTCGTGCGGCAATGCTTTATCTTGAAAGAGCGGGGATCTCGGCTCGCGTTTCGGTGAGGCTCACAAAGCATATACCCATTGCCGCAGGTCTTGCGGGCGGCTCTGCGGATGCGGCGGCGATCCTCCGTGTGCTTAATAAGGAATACGGCAAATTCACCGCAAAGGAGCTCTCGGAGCTCGGCGCGGAGCTTGGAAGCGATATTCCGTTTTGCATTGAGGGCGGCACGGCTCTTTGCACGGGCAGAGGAGAGCACACCGTCAGGCTTTCGTATACCCCCGATCTCAATATAGTTATTGCTATCGGCAAGGCTAAAATATCAACGCCAAAGGCTTATGCGGCGCTGGATAAGGTGTTCTCGGATTTCGACGGCTCCGTCAAGAGCCACGGCGAGGAGCTCCTTTCGGGCGGCGAGGAAAATGCATCGGGCGAGCTTCGTTGGCATCTTCTTTCCGAGGACGGCACGGAGGGCTGCATATACAACATCTTTGAGTGCTCGGAGCTTCCCGAGCTTTCCGAGGTTGAAGGAATCAAGGATAAGCTTCGCTCACTTGGCGCGGAGGCTACGTTGATGTCCGGCAGCGGACCCTCGGTTTTTGGAATATTCGGCACAAAATCCAAGGCAGAAGAAGCCGCAGGCAAGCTTCGCGAGGGCGGAATATTTGCCGCTTGCGCACGCACGGTCAGATATTGACTGCGCGGATAATTAATATTTGACGAGGAACCCGAAAAGGCGCGGTCACGCGCCTTTTTGCTTTTGTAAAATAAAATATAAAATTATGAAAAAAGCGGCTGAAAGAAGTTGACAATCAACGCTTTTTATGATAAAATATATTATTGACGATATATGGCAAAATAAGGCTTGAAGGGAGGGGAGAAGATGGCATTTTCGAATAGCGATAAGGACGATTTCTGGGCAGTGGACAAGCTCGTTCCGAAAAGAAAGCCCTCGCTCTCTCCCTTTGTTACCTCCTCCCAGGTGAAGGTACACACCGTAGGCGGCGAAGCAGAGCGCGACCCCTCCGAGCGTAAGCTCACGGCTGTGCCTCCCACCCGATCTGTTGGCGGTGAGGAGCGTTCCTATTGCCCCGAGGGACACTCGCTTATAAAGCGCGTCACAATAAGAAAATTTATAGATAAATTTGATTTTTACGGAAACTTCCGCAAGGCGGCGCTCGTCTACTACGACTATAAGACCCCAAAGTGCGATTTCGTTCCGTACTACTCTTATATGCCCCAGTATTCACAGCTCACCTCTCCCCAAAAGGCTTATTATTTCTATTGGCGAGACGAGGTGCGCCACGGCAGATATATAAAATGCGACTATTCATACCTCTATTTATACGTTTATGAGATACTGAACCTTCCCGATAAATTCGCCCCGAACCTTGCCATCAGGGCACTTTGCGGTCTTTGGCGTGAATACCGAAGGACTCTGCCGCGTATAGACGCATATTTTTCGGTATGGATCCAGGATTATTGCTTTGTTCACGAGCTTTCCTGCCCGATGGACGAGATACGCGATTTTGTTTTTGACGTTATCTCGGGCTCGGATTTCAAGGAATTCTACCTTTCCGATATCGCGGATGCGGGCAAGGACGGCACCGAGGCGATGCTTGCATACCTCTCTGATTACGATTGGAGAAGCACGCGATACGCCGAGGGGGAAAACCGCGAGATATTCCGCAATCACCTGATGGGGGCTATGCGCCGCGTTATCGACCGCTTCTGCGACCCGCAGGCTCTCACCTCATCAGAGGAGCTTGCAACCGTCAAGCGCGACGCCTTTCCTCATTCGCTCTGTACTCACGCGGTGAAGTGTAAGCTTGAGATAGAGTACGTTCCCATCGCCAAGGACGACAGCCTTCGTAATCTTATAACCGCGGCAACGAGATACACCGAAAATAAGCTCAGAGCACTCTTCGGCGTGAAAAGCAGACTTGGCATTAAGGATATGAACGCAGAGGCAAAAAGCATTATAGACGGCTATTTTGAGAATATCTTTGAAATAGAGCGGAGAAGGCGCATAAGAGAAAACGCCCCGGAATATGAAAAGCTTTATGATGCAGAGCACACAAAGCTCTCATTCGCGGATGCGGATGAGATCGAGCTTGCATCCTGGAGCACCACGGCAAGGCTGGTTTCGGATTCGGAGATGGATGATACCGCTGCCAATGCGCCCGCAGGGCTTGCTTTGTATGGGAAGAACGAGCCCGCGGAAACTAACGCAACGGCAGGATCTGCCGAGAGCGTAGCCGAGGCTTCTAAAGCGGCATCGGGCGATATCATAGTTGAGATCGGCTTTATAGCAAGACCCGTTGAGGCACTTGAGAGCACGGCATTTGCCGATGTTAGCAAGGCTACCGAAGACACGGGTAGTGGAGCGGCACTTGGGCTTTGCGCCGAAGAGCTGGTTATGCTTCGCGCCCTTTTGAAGGACGGTAAGCCCATCACAAGCGACGAAGCCTACGAGAGAATAAACGAGGCATTTATTTCCTCGGAGCTCGGAGACTTCATACTTGAGCCCACAGATGAGGGATATTCTCTCGTCGAAGATTACCGCTCGGATATAGAGGAGTGGCTCGCAAAGCTTTAAGCTCTTGCCTCGCAGTCCGCAAAAAAGTAAGCACAGCCTGCCGCAGTAAAAAACGACTTTTATTAAACGATACAGGAGATCATAATGACATTAGATAATAAAGAGATAGCAGTACCGAAGCGAATACTCAACACCCTTCTTTCCTCTCTTTCGGCAGGTGTTGTTCCGCGAAGCGGAGCGCCCTATATTGCCATTGGCAGAAAAGACGAGATAAACTCTCTGCTGGATAATCTTGACGACACGGCAGAGGGCGGCTCATTTTGCCGATTTCTCATAGGAAGATACGGTAGCGGTAAAAGCTTCCTCATTCAGCTCATTCGCGGATACGCGCTTGACCGCGGCTTTATCTGCGCCGATGCTGATCTTTCGCCCGAAAGAAGGCTAACGGGAGGTGGCGGCGCGGGAATAGCCACCTATCGCGAGCTGATGATCAATATAGCATCAAAGGCAAGCCCCGAGGGCGGAGCACTTCCAACAGTCCTTTCAAGGCATTTCATAAAGCTCAAGGCAGAGCTTGTGGAGAAGGGAATTATGCCCGATGACGCGGCGTTTGAGAGTGAGCTCAAAAAGAAGGTGTATGCAACGCTTTCCGAGCTTGAGGGCGACGTTGGCGGCTTTGATTTCGCAAGAGTCCTCGGCGAATATTATATTGCCCTTATACAGGATCAAAACGAGAAGAAGACCGCCTGCCTTCGTTGGCTTCGCGGCGAATTTGCAAATAAGACCGAGGCTATATCCGCCCTCGGCTTCAGAGTCAGCACGGTTATAGACGATGACAATTGGTATAACTTCATAAAGCTTCTCGCCTCGCTTTCGGTCAAGCTCGGCTATTCGGGTCTCATCATCTTTATAGACGAATGTGTAAATCTTTATAAAATTCCAAACAGAATTTCAAGAGAAGCAAATTACGAAAAGCTTCTCGCAATATTCAACGATACCCTCCAGGGTAAGGCTCAAAGGCTTGGCGTGATTTTCGGCGGTACGCCCCAATTTCTTGAGGACACACGCCGCGGTCTTTTCAGCTACGATGCTTTGAAATCAAGGCTTGCGGATTCAAGATATTCGGAGCTCGGCTATCAGAATCTTTCCTCGCCCGTTATACGCCTTCGCCGCCTCTCGGATAACGAGCTGCTTGCACTGGTTAAGCGACTCACCAAGCTCTACGCCCAAAGAGAGGGAATGAGCACCCTCCCACTGACAGACTCGGAAATCGAAATATTCCTCACAAGGGCACTCGCAAGAGCGGGCGCGGAGGAAATGGTAACGCCTCGCGAGATCATCAGAGATTACCTCACACTCCTCAATATCCTTCGGGATAATAAGGACGCGACCTTCGCCCAAATTATGAGCAATATAAGCTTCTCAAGGTCGGAGGGAGAGCCTCCCGCGGCAGACCGACAGCACTCTGAGCCAGCTGTCACGCAAGGGATCTCCGCACCCGATCAAGGCTTGGCACCGCAACACACCGAAGCGGCTGAAAAACCAAAGCAAAAGATAAATTTATTTGATATCGATATTTAATTTAGGGCAGAAAGGAGATTTGCCGTGACAGAGGCGGATAGAGTATTTTCAAGATTTCCCGATTTTATCAAGGAATATATTTATAGCCACGGCTGGTCGGAGCTTCGCGAGGTCCAGCTTGATGCCGCTCGCGTGATATTTGAAACGGATAAAAATCTCCTTCTTTCCTCATCCACGGCATCGGGAAAGACCGAGGCTGCATTTTTCCCGATCATCTCGGATATACACGACGACCCTGAATGTCGCCGCTCGGTGTCCGTGCTTTATATCGCGCCCCTAAAATCGCTTATAAACGATCAGTTTTACAGGCTTGACGAGCTGCTTGATATGAGCGGTATTCCCGTGACTCATTGGCACGGAGACGTCGGCGTGGGCCACAAAACCAAGCTTTTAAAAAAGCCCGAGGGTATTCTTCAGATAACCCCCGAGTCCTTGGAATCTATGCTGATGAATCGCTCAAACGATATACCGAGGCTCTTCTCGGCTTTGCGATACGTTGTTATAGATGAGGTCCATTCTATGATAGGTGCGGATCGCGGAAACCAGGTGCTTTGTCTGCTTGCCAGACTCGGAAGGCTTATCGGCTATCACCCGAGAAGGATCGGACTCAGCGCCACCGTTGGCGATATTGAGCTGACGGCAAATTGGCTCGGCGCGGGCAGCGGAAGGGAAACGGTAGCTCCTATCCCTCAAAAAACGCCTCTTAAATGGAGGCTTTGCCTTGAGCATTTTTATATTCAGAATTCCTCCGAGCAGCAGACCCCCGAGCCAACTGTCGCCACCGCCGCCCCCGAGGACAGAGGCGGTTATGCAAGGCTCGACCCAGGCTATGAATATCTCTACGATGCCACCTACGGCTCGAAGGCAATTGTATTTTCAAATTCTCGCGAGGAGACCGAGTACGTTACGGCGACCCTGCGCCAGATAGCAAAAGCAAGAGGAGACGACGACGTTTTCCTTATTCACCACGGCAATCTTTCCGCATCCTTAAGAGAGGACGCGGAGGCAAAAATGAAGGACGATACCCTTCGTCGCGCCGTCACCTGCGCCACGGTCACAATGGAGCTGGGAATAGATATCGGAAAGCTCGACAGAGTTTCCCAAATGGGCTCTCCCACCACCGTCTCGGGCTTTCTTCAAAGGCTCGGTCGCTCGGGCAGACGCGGCTCGCCTCCCGAAATGATAATGGTATACAGAGAGGACACCCCTCTGCCAAACGCCCCTCTCCCCGAAATAATACCCTGGGAGCTTCTGCGCGGAATTGCAATAATAGATCTTTATTCGGGAGAACGGTTTATTGAGCCCCCGAGGATCAAAAAAATGCCCCTCAGCCTCGCCTTCCATCAAACGCTTTCAACCCTTTTCTCGGTTGGCGAGCTTACCCCAAAGGCACTTGCGGAGCGAGTTTTGTCTCTGCCGCCGCTTTCGGGGCTTGATAAGGAGACCTATCGCGCGCTTCTCGTTTCTATGATCAACGACGATTATATAGAAATGACGGAGGAGCGAGGGCTTATCGTCGGTCTTAAGGGCGAAAGACTCACAAATTCCTTTAAATTCTACGCCGTATTCAAGGATAGCGAGGACTACACCGTCCGCCGTGACAGCGAGGAGATAGGCACTATAACCACACCTCCTCCCGTTGGAGACCGCTTCGCTCTTGCGGGCAGAGTATGGGAGGTATTGGAGGTCGACGTTCCGAGAAGGCTTATATTCGTTAAGGGCGTTGATGGCAAAATGGAGATCTCCTGGCCGGGTGACGGCGGCGAGATCCACACAAAGCTTCTCATCGCAATGAGAGACGTTCTTTTCAACGGCAAAAGCTATGCGTATCTTGGCGCGAATGCGGCGGCAAGGCTTGAAAATGCAAGGCGTGTTGCGGCAAATGCGGGAATGGAGAAAAGCCTCTCGGTGTTCCTTGGCGGACAGAGCTTCGTTTTGTTCCCCTGGCTTGGCACGCGCGCCTTCAGAACCCTTCGTCGCCTGATGCAGAAAAACTCCGCAGAGCTTGGTATCAGCGATATTCAGAGCGAGGGCTGCTGTTATATCACCTTCAAGGCGAAGGAGCGTGAGGCGGGAGCCTCCATTGCAGAGCATATTCGCCAAATAATAGAGCGCGACGGACTTGATCCTCACGAGCTTGTTTTCAGCGGAGAATGTCCCGTTTTCGATAAATACGACGACTATATCCCCTCGGAGCTTCTTCGCTCGGCTTATGCCGAGGATAGGCTTTGCCCCGAGGAGGTCATCGAAAGATTTTGCACGGAGGGCAACCGATTATGATATACGATCTGCTTGCACCCTTCTATGATTCCATCAATGCAGAGCTTGATTATAAGGCTTGGGCGGATTTCATAGAAAAGATAATAGAAAAAGAATACGTGGGAAGCCCCGAGCTTGTTCTCGACCTCTGCTGCGGCACGGGAAAAATGACGCTTGAGCTTGCCTCCCGCGGCTATGATATGACAGGCATAGACTATTCTCCCGAGATGCTTGACGTTGCAAGGCGGGAGAGCGAGCGCAGAGGGTGTGACGTCCTCTGGCTTTGCCAGGATATGCGGGAATTTGAGCTATACGGCACGGTTGACGTGGCGGTCTGCTGCCTTGATTCTCTGAACCACCTCACAAGCCCGAAGGACCTTGAAAAATGCCTCTCCCTTGTCCATAATTACCTCATACCAAACGGGCTTTTCATTTTCGATATAAACGGCAAAAGCAAATTTGAGACCGTTTATGCAGACAGAAGTTACGTTATGGAGGAGGATGGCGCAGTTTGTATCTGGCAGAATTTCTACGACGAAAAGAAAAAGCTCTGCGATTTCTATATAACCCTCTTTTCCGAAAAAGAGGACGGCTCCTACGAAAGATTTGACGAGGAGCAAACCGAGCGGATGTATACTCTCTCCGAGATCAAGCGCAAGCTCTCGCGGGCAGGGCTTGAATTTATCGGCGCATATTCGGATTTCGATTTTAACGAGGGCACCGACCTCTCCGAGAGAATATATATCGCCGCAAGATGCAAAAAATAAGAAAAGAGGAAATGAAAATGAGCGAAAATAAAAAACTTCCTACCTCAACCATACTTCGCGGTATGACGAGAGACGGCTCCGCAAGAATACTTATCATCAATTCCAGGAAAATAGTTGATGATATGATCAAATTCCATAAAACCACCCCAACCGCCACAGCCACCCTCGGCAGAACTCTCACCGCCGCTTCTATGATCGGCACGATGCTCCCCGAGGACGGCGACACCGTTACCATCAGCATAGCAGGCGACGGACCTGCGGGCAAGGTGCTTGCGGTCGGCGATTATTTCGGTAACGTTAAGGGCTATATTCAAAACCCTGCGGCAAATCCACCGAAGAAGTCGAACGGCAAGCTTGACGTGGGCGCGGCTGTCGGGCAGGGAACGATCTCCTTCATCAAGTCGGTTGGCGCAAATGAACCGCAGATAGGCACGATAGAGCTCGTCAGCGGCGAGATCGCCGAGGATATCGCCACCTACTTTGCAAGATCCGAGCAGATCCCCACAGTCCTCTCTCTCGGTGTGCTGGTTGACGTGGACTATACCTGCCTTGCCGCAGGCGGCGTGCTTATTCAGCTCCTTCCGTTCCCCGACGATGGCACAGTGGATCTCATCGAGCGCAACGCACAGGATCTTGTTAATATCTCCCGCTATTTTGAGCGAGGAATGACAAACGAGCAGATCGCCGAGATCGCGCTCCGCGATATTCCTTACGATATCTTCGATACTCTTGAGGTCGGCTATAAGTGCGACTGCTCAAGAGAGCGAATGGAGAAGAAGGTCAAGAGCCTCGGTAAAAAGGAAATACTCACTATGCTGGACGAGCAGGTAGCCGAGGGCAAGCCTCGCGAGCTCACCGCTCATTGCGGCTTCTGCAATTCGGATTACACATTCACGGAAAAGGAATTGCTGGGCTGAAAACCGTAATAAACAGCTAAAATATCCATTCTTTAATAAAGCACCCTGCGCTTTGATTTAGCGCAGGGTGCCGCCTTTTATATACGATTTAAGTTGATTTTGCATCACCCCAAGGGCGAAGCACAAATTGTGATCTCGTCTCCTGTTCTGGCATAATAGATAGGAACAGAGCAGTTAAGCTCCCTGACCTCAAATATGATCACGCCCGAATCTCCGATAAAAAGCTTCTCGGGTACGGTAATGGTTTCCCAATGCTTATACAGAACGTTGAGCGCGCCGTATTGATAGCTTGACGGGAGGAGCTTTGCGCCGTATTTATCCGGATCAAGCTCGTCTATTCTTTTTATCAAATGCTCGGATCCATCTGAATTCGGATTTTTGAAATAGAGCTCCGCAGAGTCGGGGAGTGTAAAATTGTTGAATAACTCTTCATCGATATTCGGAACATTGACTGCATAGCAAAACGTGAGACTGACCTTGCTTGCAGGGAACACCCTGCGCTCCGTGGTGTAACCGCAGAAGCCGACAGGCGTTTGGTCGCAGAGAAGATAAGTACCGTTATCAAGTCGCTTGGCAAGCGTTTTTGTGAATTCTCCGATCTCATTTTCACGGAGAGCAGTTTTCACATATTTTCCATCGTCGCCGCGCTCGATCTTATATTCCAAGGTCTTTATCGGACTGTTGTATAACGTCACGCGCCCGTTATCCTTGTGATAAAACAGGGAAACAGAACGGCTTGCTTTGTCGCGAGGATCGTCCGTGACGTAGATCATTATTTCACCGTATTCATCCTGGAAAAGCTCTGCCGGAATTACGATTTTCTCCGAATGATTGAATTCGTATACCGAAAACTCCGTTGTACTTTGGAACGAAGACTGTGAACAGTTATAATTCTCCCTTGTGAAATTTGTTTCTGTTCGGTACGGATGATCAATATCTTTTTCTCCAAGAGAGAGAAAACCGACGTAAACCGTGCTCGGCGTATTATTCCATAAATTATTTCCAAAATAAAGCGTAAGCTCGACGTTGTCAACGCCAAATTCGTTTACGTCTGCGCTATAAGCAATAGGAAAAATCATTACCCCGTCGGGTGAAGTAACGCCGCTCGGCGTGCCATAGGAAATCCCCTTGACATCGGGCTCAACGTACAAATACTGTACGTCCTTAATGATCATCACAGGTAAATTGCTGTCTGCATAGGGTGCGTCGCCATCACCGTTTACTTCCTCAATATCTCCGCAGGAGAAAAGAGAGAAGGTGAGGCTGATAAGCACAAGCAAAAACGCCGCTCTTTGTAAAAATTTAAATTTCATAGTATCACTCCTTTGATTTTGCTGATACCGTAGAGCAGGGTGCTTTATCGTCCCTGCAAATTACTGCCAAAGATACTCGGGATGTGCATCGTAATAGGAACGGTAAAGCTTCACGGTGTCTTCGTCAAGCTTTTCATAATAGAAGGTTTTGGCATTGCCGAGGACAAGATTCTCGCCTGTCAACTCGTTAGTTCCGCGATAATAGGTATCAAAGCGTATAAATCCTTCGTTATGCAAAAACAGCTCTGCGGGAACTATCAGCTCCTCGGAGTGGCGGTAACGGTCATAACGGGTCTTGGGCTTGAAGGATAAATCGGTTATATACATATAATCCTCGCTCATAATATTTTCAACCCTCTTTACCACCTTTTCCACCTTTGTCTCGGGATCGGGATTTGCTACGCTCCCCCATTTTATTTCACAAGCATATGAGGTGAAGATCAAATCAACGTAAGGGTAAACCCATCCTTGGCTTATCATATACTCAAAATCGGGATTTTTCCCAAAAAGAAAGCCGTAATAATAAGTAACCTTGACCTCATTGATGTTAAATACCGATTTATCGGTTTTGTAATCTATCATTGTGGGAGAAGGCAGCGTGCCTCCTGTGCTTTCGTCACCGTCAACTGAAGAGATACCTTTATCGCGATTTGCCGGGACATCCTCCGAGCCGCAGGAATAAAGCGAGGTCAAGATGCTTAAAACGATTAGCATCACCGAAAGCTTTTGTAAAACTCTAAATTTCATACTGTACCTCCATATAATTTTGGCTTCCCAATCATAGTATAAACAACAGACTGCAAGCCTGTCAATAAACAATTTGTAAACAAAAGCAATTCAATTTTGAATTTACAACTGTTTAAAATTATCGATAATTTTTGTTCATTATTTATAGTAGGTTTTGCTTGGAGCGTGGTACGGTCCCGTAGTAACAGTAACGGTGCTGGAATTGTAATTGTTATCCTGATGTATAGCATAAGAAGATAAGACAACAGAATAAGTTGACCCACTCGCCGAAAGAATGGTGTTCCAATCCGCTTCACTTATTTGATGATCATAGGTTGATTGATCGCTTACGGTAAAGGTGTTGGTCAAAATAGCGTTATTGTTCGAATCGTAAAATGTAAGTACGAAGTAATTATTTCCATAAGTTTCGCTACCTCCATTTAGTTTTATGGTTAGTTCGTGAGGAATTCCCGTTCTATATAGAATTTCTCCCGCTACCTTGTATCTAACGAGATTTTTTCCTAGCTTATATACATCATCCTGGTTAAGGGCAGAAAATGTGGAGCTTGAGCAGAAGCCGTAAAAGTCATCTATAAATTCAGAGAAGGTTTTTGCCTCACCTGAGGTTGTAATCCTCCAAAAGTTAAATGACCCTAATCCGATTTCATCGTCTGTTTCTGTGCCGTAATCATATAGATCCCAAAGAATGGCCATAATCGAGTCTTCACAAGCTTCGCCAAGTCTTGTGCATCCACTTTCAAGCGAGTAAAAATCTTCGGTAAAGAAATTATATGCTTCATAAATTGCATTTTCAGCATAGCAAATGTGTTCTTCGAATTCAGCAGTGCCGTATTCAGGGCAATCAGGACCGTAATAGCAAAGATCTGAGAGATAAGCCCCAAAATACTGCTGAGCAACCATTCCAAAGACTGTTGGCCAAGCTTCTCCCCAAGCTAAACGTATTCCTGCATATTGCCCATATAAATCGGCATCATTTGTGCTTGAATAATGTTCTTCACCGGGAGAGTCTGTAATATTCAGTTGGTATTGAAGATGATGACCGTATTCGTGCATTATAACATCAAATGATTCGAACGATTCTATGTCTTCATTAATTCCGATAGAAGTAATCGCAATCTTTTTGGAGTTGTAATTATAATAGCAATTATCATCTTGAGTAGGATATGCGACCTTGACGTTGCTTGGCGAGTGCCCCATCATATTCCAAGCATAGTCGCGCGCGGTAATAACAGCTTGGGAAATTTGCATAGCTTGTGCCAAAACGCCTCGATGAGCTATGATGCAATTAAGATAGGTTTCAGCATTGGCTGCAGTTATGTCCCTACTTTCCATAAAGTAAGGTGCGGTTAATGCTGCGTTATATACCATAGCATTATCATCACCAGCGTATACTTTTAAGTAAACATTTTTGTTTTGAATTGTTGTTAGTCCTGTAAACTCGTATATTCCGTCAGAATCTGAATACGTTGTTGCGACTGGTGTAGACGAAGAAGTAGTATAAAGCACAACTTTTGCACCTCGCAAAGCGTGGGGATGGTTTTCTTTATCCATCCATACGATTTCTCCCGTTACCATTTGACCGGACCTTGTTTCCGTTCTTTGCGGGCGTTTAGATAATATTTCCCTATGCCTTTCGCTCATTTCAAAGGTTTCAATAATGCAATCATCGTATAATGCATTTAGTTTATCATAATATTGTTTTTCCGTTAGAATTGATGTAAGAAAAAGATTGTCGTAATAAATATGTTCCGCATCCTCCAATGAATGCAAGCTAATGGTACAACCGTTATCACCGAAATAAAAATAGGCGGTTTTGTTAATCGTCTTCTGTGAAGACAGTAAAACGGTTAAATCTAAAGTTGCATAATTACTTGCATTGCTTGATAATCCTAATTTGCAAAAATTAATCTGTATAAATCCTTTTTTCGATATTAACTGATTACTTGTAATCGCAACGCCGTAAGGTGTGAAATTATAGCTTAAGATTTCATCGTCAGAGTGCAATCCAAATATGGCAGTTGCAACCTGGTCGTTTGCAAAATAAGTTTTTTCCGAATCAAGATATATGAAATCTCCCTGCGCCTTTTGAGCACACACATTATCGTTCGACGGTTCTTCGGTGAATGTGTATTCTGGTACTATTGTATTAGAGATGGCAGAAGAAGTGAATGCTAAACTTGATAAGCATAGCGCAATAGCAACAATTAGTGAAGTTAATCGAGTTAAGTTTTTCATTTTATTATCCTTTCTTTTGTTTTGTAGTTTTTAAAATTTCTTTTATAAATACTAATTAGTTAGCTCTTTTTCGTAAGTGATAACGTCGGCGTCGCCACCACTTCCGTAAATTCGATACTCAACAAATACTTTATAAGTTCCACTTTCAACTTCGATAGTGTGGTTAAAAGTGCCGCGATGCCGTGTTGATTCATCATACCAATTTGAGTGCTCAATCCAATCAACTCCAACCGATACATAAAGTGTGGTTGTGATTTCAACTCTTTGAGTAACTCCTGGATATCCAGAAAATGAGGTAATAATGTGCGCTTCTCCACTGCTGATTTCAAATGATGTAGAAGTTCTGGATACGTTGTTGTAATACGGCATTATTGTCTCGCTTGCATTAGGCTCGCTTGCATTAGAAGTAATAGCTAGCATAGAAAAAGAAATAGCGAGAAAAACGAGAAAAATAATTAGTAATTTGTTTTTTTCATAACATCTCCTTTCTGAGTTTTGATACTAGGTTATTAATAGAATCCCTTCCTCCAAATAAGGTTCCATATATTAATACAACTAAAAAACAAAAAAGGTTGCAAAAAATATTTTTTTTAATTTTTTATTGAAAAAATGGAAGGGAAGTGTTACAATATACAGGTACAGCAAAAGTATTAATTAAAGGCTGGTGATTTTCTTGTTAGAGTTTTATCTATCTATAATCGAAACTCCTGAGGAACAATTGAAATTTTCGGATTTATATTATGGGTATAAAGATCTCGTGATAAAGGTTACATATAACATTTTAAAGGACGTTTATTATGCAGAGGATGCTTCTCAGGTTGCTTGGATGAACATAGCTCGTAATATTAATAAAATAAAAACTGATAATCTTAAGATGGTAAAGTCGTTTGTTATATGTGTTGCCAAAAACGCAGCCTATAACGAATTAAAAAAGAATAAAAAGCATGCGGTTTTGGAATTGAAGGAATACTTTCAAATAGAGTATGAGGAAGATTATATAGCCAAGAGAGAAGAATATATATTGGTAAGAAAAGCTATATTAGAATTCCCTGAAATAGTAAGGGATGTTTTTTGCTTGCACTATATAAATGGATTAAAGGTTAGAGAAATAGCTGAAGTCTTAAATAGAACTCAATCATCAATAAAAAGTATATTGAGAAGAGGAAGAATTAGACTTGAAGAACTGTTTACAAAGGAGTAGTATTATGATGGGGTTGAAGAATAAACAGTTTGATCTTATTGTGCAAGTTCTTCGTGATATCAACAGTAGGGAGGTTGACGCAATAGAAAAAACAGAATCACCTAATGTAGCATTTTCTCAAAATTACGACGAAACAATACAAAATATATTTAAAAAAGAACGTGTGGCAAAGTATAATTACAAAAGAATTATTTCAATTATTGCTGCTGCGGTGCTTATTATTGCTTTGACAGTTACAGCATTTGCATTCAGGAAACAAATAGTAGATTTTATTGAAACACTTGTTCCGGGAGGCGTAAGACTTGAGCCCGATGGAGGTGAGTTTAAGCCGGTAGAAGGGTATTATGTATTCTCAAAATTACCGGAAGCGTATGAGGTAACTTATCACACGGAAAATAAAGTTCAAATAGAAACAGAATGGACTAATGGAGAAAATATAATTTTTCTTCAACAAACAGTTCTTACGGAAAGATATCAAGTGGATATTGATACGGAAAGCGAACACTATCGAAAAGAAAAGGTAGGGCCTTATACCGTTCATTATACGTATAAATACGGTACACACACGGTAGTGTGGGAAAATGACAGATACGGCTTCGTGCTTGATTGTTTCGCTGAATTAACTTGGGAAGAAATAAAAGAGATGATTCTGACTATGGAGGTTCTTCCTCTTTCAGAAGATGGCGGAGTGCCGGAGGGAAATTAGTTTTACATAACCGATAATCAAAAAGCTCCTTGAAGCATAAAATGCGATAAGGAGTTTTTTGTTTTGGAGGGTTTGATGAATACGGAAATAATGAGAGCATTTTTGAGCGAGGAGACTATAAAGACTCATCTTGAATACGTACGGCAGACAAGGCTCAAATATTCGATTTATGAAAAAAGCATCCCCGAGATCAAGGGGGCGCCGCTGCGGAAAATATATGGCTCGAAATTTTCTGAACAGATCAAAAAGGAAATTCTGCCTTATATTATATCCATAAAATCTCACGAATTGTATTTTTCTTCATTTTGCGAGCGACCTCGTCCGTGCCCCGAGATCAAGGAGTATTATTCATCTGCGGCGGCATTCTTATATGAGGTGAGAGAGGCGGCTTTGGATATTGACCACGGCTTTTTATATATTATGCGGGATAGATCGGGAAAGCCCGTATTCACAAGCGATCCCCACCCGCAAGGCATCCTGCGTAACTCGCCGCCGACTCTTGCGATAGACCTTTCGGAGCACGCGTATTTTTCCGACTATTCGTTTGATAAACGCAGATATCTTGCGGCTATGCTTCCGCGCCTTGATTTATCTGAAATATTTTCGGGAGAGAACTCAAAAATATATCTTGACACTCCTATCTGAAAAGTGTATAATTGTATTGTTAAAAAGCACAAGGAAGGTAAAATCATTATGAAAATTCTTCGCGGAAACGCAGTTATCGGTCAGTCGGGCGGACCCACCGCCGCAATAAACGCGACCCTTTCGGGCGTGATCAAGGGTGCATTTGCGGCTCGTGACGTTATCGGCACAGTTTACGGAATGAGAAACGGCATCGAGGGCTTCCTTGCGGAAAATCTCATTGATCTCACCGAGGCATTTGCAAACGAGGAGGATCTCAAAATTCTTGAGCAGACTCCTGCGGCGGCGCTCGGCTCTTGCAGAAAGAAGATGAAGTCCCCCGAGGTCGAGCCCGAGACCTACGAAAGGCTTATCGAGATATTCAAGAAGTATGACATTAGATACTTCTTCTACATAGGCGGCAACGATTCTATGGACACCGTTTCAAAGCTTTCCGCCTTTGCCGCAAATCACGATTATGAAATGCGTGTTATCGGCGTTCCCAAAACTATTGATAACGACCTTATGGTAACAGACCACACCCCGGGCTTTGGCTCTGCGGCAAAGTACGTTGCCACCACGGTTAAGGAGGTCATCAGAGACACCGCTGTATATACACTTAAGGCTGTGACGATCATTGAGGTAATGGGCAGAGATGCAGGCTGGCTCACAACCGCCGCGGCACTTCCCAAGATCTCGGGCGGCAAGGGCCCCGACCTCATCTATCTCCCCGAGCGCACCTTCGACCCCGATAAGTTCATATCCGATATAGTTGAGCTTCAGAAGGATCATCCCGCAATTGTCGTTGCTATTTCAGAGGGAATCCGCTTTGCGGACGGCAGATACGTGGGCGAGGGAATGTCGGCAAGAAAGGTCGATGCATTCGGTCACGTTGCGCTTTCGGGCGCGGGAAAGGTCCTTGAGGAGCTTGTTAAGGAAAAGCTCGGCTGCAAGGCTCGCTCCATAGAGCTTAATCTTCCTCAGCGCTGCGCGGCACATCTCGCATCTCTCACCGATATCACAGAGTCGGTTGGCGTTGGTAAGCACGCGGTTGAATGTGCTGTAAATGGCGAGAGTGGCGTTATGATGACCATCGACCGTCAGTGCGGTGAGGAATACAAGGTCTCCTTCGGCTCTGCCGATATTTCGGGAATAGCAAACGGCGTTAAGGGCGTTCCCGCAGAGTATATCAACGAGCAGGGCAACGGTATCACCGAGGCGGGCATCAATTATCTTCGCCCCCTTATTCTCGGCGAGCTTGATATCGTTTACGACTGCGGTATGCCGAAGCACATAGTGCTTTAACTTATTTTGCTTTCATCCGAGCCAAGGGCAAAGTAGCTTTTTGCAGGGTGAGTCGCATAAAGCTCAATAATTCCGCACAGTAGCCTTACGGTCTGCCAATATACTATGGCAGATGCTCAGGATGCACTGTGCGGAATTTTAAATTTTTTGATTAATTTTGTAAAAAAGGGTTGATTTGTTCATAGAAATATGCTAAAATATATCTGCTAATTAAATAATGCTTATCAAGAGTGGCGGAGGGACTGGCCCTGTGAAGCCCGGCAACCTGTATTTCATATAAGGTGCTAAATCCCGATAGATGAGTTTTAGTCGTTCGGGAGCAAAGCGCCGCCCGAGCGATTTTCTTTTTTCGGGAAGTATAGAGCATCTGTCGGAGAGCTTATCGGTGCTTTCACCTCGGGGCTTGGCATATAGCCCACAGCAAGCCGCCGCTTTTGCAAAGTCTAAAAGGAAGGACAAAAATGAATAAAATTCTTTTCACATCAGAATCAGTAACGGAAGGCCATCCCGATAAGATCTGCGATAAGGTATCCGACGCGATCCTCGACGCGATCCTTGCCGAGGACCCTAACGGCAGAGTTGCCTGCGAGACCTTTGCAACCACGGGTATCATCACGGTTATGGGCGAGATAACCACCACCGCTAAATTCGACGTTCAGAAGATCGTGCGCGACACGGTCTCCGAGATCGGCTACAACAGAGCAAAATTTGGCTTTGATGCCACCACCTGCGCCGTCCTCAGCTCTATTCACGAGCAGAGCGCGGATATTGCTCTCGGTGTTGATAAATGCCTTGAGGCTAAGGAGGGCGAGCTCACGGACGAGCTCGACACAGGTGCGGGCGACCAGGGCTTGATGTTCGGCTATGCCTGCGACGAGACCCCCGAGCTTATGCCTTTGCCCATCTCCTTGGCGCATAAGCTTGCAAAGAAGCTCACCGAGGTCAGAAAGTCGGGAGTGCTTTCATATCTTCGCCCCGACGGCAAGACCCAGGTTACGGTTGAGTACGTTGACGGCAAGCCCAAGAGAATAGACACGATCGTTATCTCCTCCCAGCATAGCGACGAGATAGATGCCAAGACCATTCGCAAGGATATTATAGACAAGGTAATTCTTCCCACAGTACCCAAGGAGCTTATGGACGGCAAGGTAAATATCTACGTTAACCCCACGGGCAGATTCGTTATCGGCGGTCCTCAGGGAGACACAGGCCTCACAGGCAGAAAGATCATCGTTGATACATACGGCGGCTATTCCCGCCACGGCGGCGGTGCGTTCTCGGGCAAGGACCCCACGAAGGTGGACCGTAGTGCATCCTATGCGGCAAGATACGTTGCAAAGAATATCGTTAAGGCGGGGCTTGCTAAAAAATGCGAGGTTCAGATAGCTTATGCTATCGGTATTGCAAAGCCTGTCTCCGTTATGATAGACACCTTCGGCACGGCAACCGTTTGCGAGGAGAAGATCGCGGATGCGGTAAATAAGCTCGTTGACCTTCGCCCCGCGGCTATTATCAAGAAGTTCGATCTCCGTCGCCCCATTTATAAGGAGCTGGCGGCGTACGGTCATATGGGCAGAGAAGAGCTTGGAGTCAAATGGGAGATATGCGATATCGCAGACGAGCTTAAGGCACTCTGCGCCGAATAATTCCAAAGGTCAATTAATATATCAACCGAGCCGCATTATCCGTGTGGCTCGGTCTTTCTATGCTTGTTGCTCCGCTTTCTTACCAAACACGGCTGCGGTAAGCACACGGCAAATTTATATAATACGAAGTAAGTTTTAAGAATACGCACTAAATATTTATATTTTATAAAACACTAAATATTTATAATTTATAAAAACGACTTGAAAAAGCCATAGGAAAATGATATAATATTATTATCAAAAAAGGAGGTGGTACCGATGGCACAGGACGGCAAGGCTGAAAAGCTTTCGGGCAGAATAGAGGGCGTTGTATATCACAACGAATCAAATGATTACACAGTCCTTGAAATTGCCGATAAGGACGATAATCTTATAACCGCAGTCGGTATCATTCCGTTCGCGTTTGAGGGCGAGAACGTGGTCCTCACAGGCCATTGGGCATATCACAAGGAGTTTGGAAAGCAGTTTGCCTTTGATTCCTTTGAGAAAACTCTCCCCGAGGAGGTGGAGGGAATTCTCCAATATCTATCCTCCCGCACCGTAAAGGGCGTTGGTCCCGTTACGGCACTTAAAATAGTAAACCGCTTTGGAACGGACACCTTCGATATAATCGAGAATCACCCCGAATGGCTTGCCGATATCCCTGGGATAACTCTTAAGAAGGCGGCGACAATTTCCGAATCCTTCAGAGAGCAAACAGGCATTCGCGGCGTTATGATGTTCTGCCGCGACTTTATGGGCACGGGTGAGATAACCAAGGTATATAAAAGGCTTGGTGCGGGTGCTGTGGGTATAATAAAGGCAAACCCATATATTCTTTGCGAGGAGGATTACGGAATAGCCTTTGATAAGGCGGATGCTATTGCTATGTCTCTTGGTATTGCGGGGGACGACGAGCACCGTATCCTCAGCGGAATAAAGTATATTCTTTCTTATAACGCGCACACAAACGGCCACACCTGCCTTCCAACGGAAAAGCTCCTTTCGGCAACCGCACAGATACTCGCCATACCCGAGCAGAGAATATACGAGGCACTTCTTCGCTTCATAGAGGATGGCGAGCTATCCGAATATAAGCAGGACGGCACCGCGTTTATAATGAGCCGACAGGTGGACGACGATGAGGACACCGTAGCTCGCCACCTTCACAGACTTGCAAACGAGGCTGTCAGCTATCGCACAGACGATGCGGCATCTCTGATAGAAAAGGTGGAGGTCTCACTTGGTATTGATTTTGCCGTCCTTCAAAGGAAGGCTCTCTATTGCTCGCTTGAAAACGGCGTGATGATACTGACAGGCGGACCTGGTACGGGAAAGACCACCGTTATCAAGGCACTTATATCCATATATAAAAGCCTTGGTGTAAAATGCGTGCTCGCCGCTCCCACGGGTCGTGCCGCAAAGAGAATGAGCGAGGCAACGGGCGTGGAGGCTAAAACGGTCCACCGTATGCTTGAGATGGAAAGATCACCGAGCGACGGCGTGCTTTTTGCAAGAAACGAAAAGGATCCTCTATCGGAGGGCGTGGTTATCGTTGATGAATGCTCAATGCTTGATCTATCCCTCACGGCAGCGCTCCTTCGGGCTATAAAGCGCGGAGGCAGGCTTATCCTTATAGGAGACTCCGATCAGCTTCCAAGCGTTGGAGCGGGAAATATTCTTGCCGACCTTATAGCAACAGGCCGTATAGGCACCGTAAGACTCACAGAGATATTCAGGCAGTCCAAGGAAAGCCTCATAATCACTAACGCCCATAGGATCAATAAGGGCGAGCGTCCCGTGCTCAATATAACCAACAACGATTTCTTCTTCGTCAGAAGGGAGAGGGAGAGCGAGATAACCGATACCATCGCCGAGCTTATAGTTGAAAGACTTCCCAAGACCTACGGCAGGAGCATCCGCGATCGCATACAGGTTATAAGCCCCTCACGTAAGGGCGCGGCGGGCGTTGAAAATCTTAACGCGACTCTCCAGGAGCGTCTGAATCCCGAATCCAAATTCAAAAGAGAAAAGGCTTCTCACGGCACGGTCTTCCGCGAGGGAGATAAGGTGATGCAGATCGTAAACGATTACGAGATCGAATGGGAGAGAAACGGAGCACGCGGCGTGGGTCTCTTTAACGGAGATATAGGCGAGATCAGAACGATAGACCTTAAAAATGAAAAAATGCTCGTGCTGTTCGACGACAGGCTTGCGGAGTATTCCTTCGATATGCTTGATGAATTGGAGCTTGCATACGCAATAACCATACATAAGAGCCAGGGAAGTGAATATCCCGTTATAATAGTTCCTATGTATTCCTGTCCGCCAATGCTTATGACAAGAAATCTTCTGTATACGGCGGTCACAAGAGCCAGGAGTATGGTCATCCTTGTCGGTCGCTCCGATATCCCTGCGAGAATGGTCGAAAATAACAGAGAGATCCTCAGATACACCACTCTCACGAGTAAAATACGCGATTATTATTAATTTAATTTAAAAAGGCACTTGAAATTTTTCAAGAGATATAGTATAATTGATTTGATACGATCCCGAGCTATCGGTAAAAAACCGCGGCATTAAAGGAAATAAAACAGAAAGGATGACGGTATGGTAACTAAAATAGGCCTTGATCTCGGCTATGCAAATATTACCCTCAGCGACACGACCGCAGGTATTTTCCGCGAGCCATCTGTTGCGCTTATAGATAAAAGCACCCGTCGCATCGTTTCTGTTGGTGAGGCGGCGCTCAGCCCGAGTGGCGGAGAGGGAGAGCGGATGCTCGTCCGTCCGTTTAAAAACGGACTCCTCTTTGATCACGCAATAACGCAGAGTATTGTGAATAACGCAATTGCCGCAGTTCTTCCTGCCGAAAGAGTGAGATGCACTCTCGGCGTGCCCTCGGACTTCCTTCCAAAGCAGGAGAAGGTACTCTTCGGTATGCTGAATTCTGCGGGAGTCACCGATTGCTATTCGGTCAACCGCGCGTTGGCGGCTCTCGTTGGAGCGGGGCATTCGCCTCTGGTCAGTGCCATATCGGTGAACGTCGGCGCATTTGCCACGGAGATAGCGGTCATAAATAACGGAGTAATAACTCAAACGGCAAAGGAAAACGTTGGCGGCGAGGATTTCGATAAAGCCGTCAAGCAGTATATATTCGAGCAGGGAGACGTTAACGTTTCGCTCTCGGTAGCAAGAGCCATCAAGGAGCGTCTCGGCTCGGTGTGGAGCGGTAAGCCCTCGGAGAGCATCGACATCGAGGGAACTCTTTCCATCACGGGAAGCAAGGTTAAAATGAGCGTCACCACCGAGGATATAGTCGGAGTCTTTGAGAAGCCTCTGCACAGAATGTTTATGGCTATCGCAGAGGTCGTTAAGAAGATCCCCCTTGATCATATAGAAAAGACCTTTGAGGGCGGAATCATTCTCACAGGCGGCGGCTCAATGATCTACGGCCTTGATATGATGATGAGCCGAGTGCTCGGCATCAAGGTTACTCAGCCAAAGGATCCGATAGACAGTGTTGCCAAGGGGCTTGCAATGATCAACAGTATGATCCCCGTGAAGGGCAAGCCTGCGAATAAAAATATCACCTCTGCTGTGGCAAGCTACTTCGAAGAGAAGAAGACGGCAGGGTAGGGAAGTTAAATGGAGCCTGGAAGGCTCGTGTGTAAAATAAACGCCGCAAAGCGGCAGAACGGAGCAAAGGGTATGAAGATATCAAAGAACGCAGTAAGAATAATGGCGGCAATTCTTGCAGGTCTTATGATCGTTGCGGCGGTTGCGGGAACTCTTATTTACGTGTTCGCAAAATAAAGAACACCTAATGAATTGATTATAAAATAAAGCCTGTCTTGTGAGCCTTGTGCTTCTCGGCGGGCTTTGTTTTTTGCGACTGGTTTGGCGAGGTAAAAAGAGGACTGATGATGGGGCAAACAGGGAATTATCAAATTCCGTACACACTAAAAAACGTAAAATACACTTTTCCGTTGAGGCGGTTTCGGGGTGTTAAAAAGTGTGGAAAAGGGTAATCACCGATTTGAAAACTGTTGAAAACTCCGCTGTGGCTGTTGAAAACAAATAAGAAAAAACTATACTATTCCGATGTGAAACGAACAGATGATAAATAAAACGGCTTGAAAACGCCAAAAAACAGCCTGTATTTTTCAACATTTTGAAAAATCATCTCGTAACGGAATTTTACATTCATTTTGAAACGTTGAATACCCACAACGGAATTTGATACTTTTTTGAAAAGCCTGTTAGGTCTGTTGAAAAGTCTTCTCACAAAATTTAAATCAAAAAACCAATAGCCCCGCAAGGCAATGAGCTGCCTTGCGGGGCTATTTTAAATTAGCGGACCGAGCGGCATTTATTCCGCCGATCAGGGTCTCTTGTTTTTATTGGTGATGAAGGTGAAGAAGCTTTCGTATTCCTCGTTTGCGCTTGCCGCAGAATTGATCTGCTTTGCTTCAACCACAGTTCTCTTAACAGGGTTGTATGTGACGGACTCGGGAGTAACGTCAACAACCGCGGGCTGAGCAACTTCCTCGGCGGGAGCCGCGGGTGCTTCTACCACGGGAGCGGGTCTTTCCACGGGAGCCGCAGGAGCCTCAACAGCTCTGGGAGCAACGCGAGCGGCAGAGCCGATCCTGGAGTTTGCACCCTCGTAGTCGGAAACAAAGCCTGTTGCGATAATGGTGATCCTCATCTCATCCTGAAGGGTGGGATCGAAGGTTGCGCCCCAGATAATATTTGCATCGGGATGCGCCTCCTCGTGGATCATCTGAGATGCGATATCGATCTCATCAAGCTGGATATCCTCGGATGCGGTGATGCTAATAAGCACGCCCATTGCACCTGTGATGCTCGTTTCAAGAAGGGGGGAGGAGATAGCCTCCATAGCCGCAAGGCGAGCCTTGTCCTCACCCTTAGCGGAGCCAACACCCATATGTGCGTGACCTGCGTTTTTCATAACGGAGGTAACATCTGCAAAGTCAAGATTTATGTAGCCGGGAACGTTGATAAGCTCGGATACAGACTGAACACCGCGACGAAGAACGTCGTCTGCGATCTCAAATGCGTTTGCAAGTGTGATCTTTGTGTCCTCGACCTGCTTAAGTCTTTCGTTGGGAATAACGATAAGAGAATCAACGTATTTGGAAAGCTCGGCAATTCCTGCCTCGGCTTGAGTGAGTCTTCTGCGGCCCTCAAAGTTGAAGGGCTTGGTTACGATACCAACCGTGAGAATGCCCATTTCCTTGGATGCCTTTGCGATAACGGGAGCCGCGCCTGTGCCTGTGCCGCCGCCCATACCAGCGGTGATAAACACCATATCCGCGCCTGCAAGGGCGTCCTTAATGGTCTCGATGGATTCCTCAGCACTGCGCTTGCCGATCTCGGGATTTGCGCCTGCGCCAAGACCGCGAGTGGTCTTTTCGCCAATAACAAGCTTCTTTGCAGCGCAAGAGCTGTCAAGTGCCATATTATCGGTGTTGATCGCTATGAATTCAACACCGCGAATATTTGTGGAGATCATACGGTTGACTGCGTTGTTGCCCGCACCGCCAACACCTATAACCTTGATATTAACACCGCTATCGTAAACCTGTTCGAAATCAAATTCCATCTTTATATCCTCCGCTTTATTTTTGGGTAATTTTCGATTTATAGGGAAACGCGCCATCGCGCGTATTTTATATAATTTAACCAATAAAAATTATATCATATTTTTAAAATCTTTTCAATAGATTTTTTACAAAAAATAAAGAAAATATTTTATTTACAAAATATCTAAAATATTAAAGATATTGTTTGGCAGAAAATGTAAATTTCATAAAAACAAAAACGGACGAGAGCATCAACTCTCGCCCGAAAGCTCCTTAAGAACACCGATTATATTTTTTGCGGCAGAGGTATCCGAGAGCGCCTTGATCTTTCTTGATAGCGTATCGCGCAGTCCTCGGTTTTCGGATAGCTCTCTGACCGTCTCGATAAGCCTGCCGGCGGGGAGCTCAGCCTCCTCAAGCACGATCGCCGCGCCCCTATCCGAAAGTATTCGTGCGTTCTTTCGCTGATGGTCGTTTGTGACGTTTGGCGAAGGGATCAAAACGGATGGAGCACCGACCGCCGAAAGCTCCGAGACAGCCATAGCTCCGCATCTTGATATCACAATATCCGCCGCCTTTAAATACTTTGGCATATCGTCTATATAGGGCACGACCTTACAGCCTGCGAGGCTCCGCTTATTCCATTTTTCAAAATAAGCTCTGCCTGTGGCGTGAAGATGCTTTATCTTCGCGTCTTTGGATGAGACGTGCTCCATAAGCTCGCTTATGGCGGAGTTCATAACCGCGGCGCCCCCGCTTCCGCCAAATGACACTATGAATATTTCATCAGCCCTCAGCCCGAGCTCGGCTCTTGCGGAGAGCCTGCTTTGCCTTGAGAGTGCTTTGTCCACAGGGTTTCCAACTGTGACTATCCGTCGCGCCCCCTTAACGTGCTCCCTTGCCTCGTCATATCCGAGGAGCACGGCAGAGCACTTTTTTGATAGAAGTCTTGTAACAAGCCCGGGGCAGCTGTTCGATTCGTGGATCGCGCTCGGTATATTCATCCTCACCGCAGCCGTTATCACAGGCCAGCAAACGTATCCGCCTGTTCCAAGAACGGCATCGGGCTTAAACTCCTTCAGAATATCCTTTGCTTTGCGGATCGCGCGAAGATCGGAAATTGCGGTTTTTATATTGCTCGGCGAAAGAGAACGCTTTATTCCGTATACTTCAAGCTCCGTAAGCCTTATGCCAAATTTTTTTACGGCATCGTTTTCCTTGCCGCCTTGTCTGCCGATAAATAAAAGCTCTGCCTTGGAGTCGCACTCCATAAGCTCTCTTGCAACGTTCAGAGCGGGCGTTATATGACCGCCCGTGCCGCCGCCGGTTAAAACAAGTCTCATTATATCCTCACTTGGTTATATCCGCATCTCTTGACACGGATAGAATTATTCCCATCTCGAAAAACAGCATAACGAGGGAAGATCCGCCGTAGCTGAAAAACGGAAGTGAAATACCCGTATTCGGTATAGTGTTTGTTACGACTGCTACGTTCAGAAGCACCTGTATAGCCATTTTGATGGTTATTCCCAGGGTGAGAAGCCTTGAATATCCGTCTCTGCTTCTTGACGAGATCTTAACTCCCCGCAGAACCAAAAGCGCGAAAAGTATTATAGCCACAGCCGCTCCGAAAAGTCCAAGCTCCTCGCAAAGAATTGCGAATATCATATCGTTTGCGGGCTCTGATACGTAGCAATGCTTAAGCACGCTTTTCCCGAGCCCTACTCCGAAAAGTCCGCCCGAGCCGATTGCCATAAGCCCCTGAAGCGTCTGCCATCCGCCTGTCAGCTTGTATTTTTCGGGATCCTGCCAAACGGTTATCCTGTCCTTCGTGTAATCGGTGAAAAAGGCAAGATATCCGACCGCCACGGTCCCAAGACCGCAGAAGCCGCCTATGTATCTTGGATCAACTCCCGCAGAGAAGATAAGAAGCAAACCTATCGCCCCTAAAATGATAATACAGGATAGATGCTTCTGAAGCATAACGAGGAGAACGGGTATCAGAAGAATTGTGCAGGGGATCAGCGTTCCGTATATAAAAGCCCTGCCGCGATGCTTCTTATCCGTCGCTCGCTCCTCGTTATCCGAAAAATACCTTGAAAGCATCATAACGAGGGATAGCTTTGCAAGCTCCGAGGGCTGAATAGTTAAAGGACCCACCGATATCCATCTCTTAGCGCCGTTTCCCGCAAAGCCAAGAATGAGTACGAGGACCAAAAGAACTACTGTTGCACAGTAGAGGAGCGGCGAAAGCCTTTTATATAACGCCGCATTTATCCTTGAGGTGAAAAACATTACGCAAAGTCCGAGAATGAGCCAGACTATCTGCTTTTTAACAAAATAGAGCGAGTCACCGTATCTTGCCTCGGCGTAAGGACCGCCCGCACTGAACACCATAATGCTTCCGTATGCGGAAATAATCAGAACGAGAAGTAAAAAAATTCCATCGATCCGACCCTTGCGCAAAGATCCGTTGTTTTTTCGTATTTGCTTAATTTTCTTCATTGTCGTCATATAAGGAAGCAAAGCGGTGTTGTCGCAAGAAGGGTTAAGGCGGAGGCGGCAAGACAGATCTTCGTCTCACCCCAACCGCGCTTTTCCAGATGATGGTGAAGAGGCGCCATAATGAACACTCTCTTTTTCCTCGTTTTGTAGGATATCACCTGAATTATTACCGAGAGCCCTTCAATAACGTAGACCGTACCGAAAAGAAATGAGAGGAATGGGTTATCCAAGGTGAACGGCAGACTGGCGGCAACCGCGCCGAGATAGAGCGAGCCTGTGTCACCCATAAAGATCTTGGCAGGGTTTGAGTTATAGAGCAGAAACGCAAGCGCGCCGCCTGCAAGTGCCGCGGATATCATCGCGCAGTCCGAATATATATGAGCGGAAATAAGGAAAAGCGGTATAGCTGAGGAAAAGGAAACTCCTGCGGCAAGGCCGTCCACTCCGTCCGTAAGATTTGCGCAATTGATGATACCCAGAAGAAAAACAAACGCGGCGAAGTAATAAAACGCGCCAAGCTCCAAGGTGTAGCCCGCAACGGTTATTGCTGTGTCGTCCCCGAATAGTATCCTTCTTAAAGCAAGAAACGCGACAGACGAGACAGACTGTAAGAAAAGCTTTTGCAGAGGAGTCAAGCCCGCGTTTTGCTTTTTTGTCAGCTTTGTGATATCGTCGGCAAGTCCGATCAGGGAATTAACAAGCGCAAAAGCCAGGATAGAAACAACCGATATTGCTTCTTCGGTTTTTCCACCGTTCACCAAAAGCAACGCGCCAAGCTCACCCGATACAGTGATAGCTATTATAAACGATATACCGCCGAGAGTCGGCGTTCCCGATTTTGAAGTATGCCAGGTGGGACCGCCTTCGTATATTGGCTGTGCCGCAGACCTTCTTAATCTTGGTATGATAGCCTTACAGGTAGGAGCACAGATCGCAAAGGAAAGTATAAAAACGAAAAGGTATATTGCCCACGGCATATTCATAGCATTAATCTCCGTACATTGTTTTCAGTTCATCCATAACTCTTGAAAGCATATTTCCGTGAGAGCCCTTGACGAATAAAAGCTCTCCCGAGGTACAGCTTGCATATATTTTTTCCGCGGTATCACGCGGAGCGGATATATCTTGGTTAGTGTGGATACGTTCTTTATCAAAGCCTCCGAGAAGCGCGCCCCGAGAAAGAGTCTGTGCCCATTCTCCATAGAAAAACAGAGTAGAGAAGCCTTGCCTCGCAGAGAGCTCTCCAAGCCTTAAATGGATCTGCTCGGACATTTCGCCAAGCTCAAGAATACTTCCTATCAACGCGCTTTTCCGCTTGTATTTTTTCATCCCCGAGATGAGCTTAAAATCGGCTGAAACTGCCTCGTATGAGGAGTTGTAGGAATCGTCAAGGATCACGAGATCACCTATCTTGTAGATGTTCTGCCGTATATTTTCATTTGAAATTGAAGAAATACCGCGTTTGATATCCTCTGCGCTGCACCCGATATTCCACGCCGCAAAAGCAGCGGCGCAAAGGCATTCAAGGTTGTGCTCTCCGAGGGGCGAGAAGCTTGCTTCAAGAACCTCTGCACCGTGGAAATTCAGAACCGCCCGTCCGCTCCTCATATATGCGAAAGCATCGGCTTCGCGCTCGGAGACGGAAAAGGTCGTTTCGTTGCGAACGTCAGAGAGAAGCGGCTCTCCGTAGGGAATAAGAATTTTGCCGCCGCTCATACCGTCCAGGATCTCAAGCTTTGCTTTTGCTATTCCTTCCCGCGAGCCAAACCGACCGATATGAGCTGTGCCGATCTTCGTTATGATCGCAATATCGGGCTTCACAGCACAGGAGAGCTCGGATATTTCTCCAAAGCCGTTGGTGCCCATTTCGGTTATCAGAAGCTCCGTATCGGCGGGAGCCGCAAGAAGGGTCAGGGAGAGCCCGAGCTTATTATTATAATTTCCTTCGTTTGCGTGTACCCTGAAGCATTGCCGACAGATCACCTTTAAAAATTCCTTCGTCGTGGTTTTGCCAACGCTTCCCGTGATAGCAACGGAGAAGTGCTCTCGCAGGATCTTTTCCTTGTAATAGATCGCAAGCCTGAGCAAAGCATCCTCCGCAGAATCAACACGAAGTTGCGCAGCACTACTCTTGCCAACGGTTATCGCGCCCTTTGACCTTGCGGCGACTAAATAGATCTCGCCGCTTGTTCGCTTTCCGCCCAGGGCGAAAAACAGATCGCCTCGCTCCGTCTCTCTTGAATCTGTTGAGATATATTCTACCATTCGGTATTTTTTCGCCCTCGGGCAAGCACACCCAAGAGCTCTTGCGACCTCTCCCACGGAAAGAGGCAGACCCAGCCGTATTCTCACAGCGCGCCGCGCCCCCGTCGCTTTAAAAGAGAGGACGAAATGATAGCTCGCTCATCGAATGGGTGATAGCCCTCGCGGTCAATAGAGTATTTTTCCGCACCCTTTCCGATAATTGCAACTACGTCGCCGCGCCTTGCCGAAAGGATAGCCTCCTCTATCGCCGCCTCTCTATCCACTATCACCGAATAATTGTCCTCAACGAAGCCGTCAAGAATATCTCTTATTATCTCCCTTGGATCCTCGCCTCTCGGGTTGTCTGTGGTTATGATCGTTTGATCGGCATATATCTCGGCTATTCTTCCCATTCTTGCGCGCTTTGCTTTATCTCGCTCGCCTCCGCAACCGAAAACGACCGTTAGCCTGTGTTCCGAGCCTCGCGCGCTGACAAGACTTTTAAGTATGTTTTCAAGCGCCGCATCGGTGTGAGCATAATCTATTATTACCGTAATATCGTCTTTTATTATTTCATACCTTCCGCTGATGGATGGAATATCCGATAAAGCCTTCTTGATATTACAGGGCTTTAAGCCAAGCTCACAGCAGGCGGATATTGCAAGCATTGAGTTGTAAATGTTATAGACTCCCGCCGCACGAAGCTTCATCGTAAAGGAAAAGCTTCCGCCGTGATATATATATTCGATTCCGTCAAAGCCGCGGTTTATTATGTTGCTTGCGTAGGTATCGCCTCGCCAAAGTATTCCCGAGGTAGTCCTTTCACATTCTATCTCGCGTGCAAGCCTTCTGCCGTAGTAGTCGTCAATATTGATTATAGCTTTGTCGCAAGAATAAAACAGCTTCTTTTTTGCATTGTAATAGCTTTCCATATCCTGATGGAAGTCAAGATGCTCCATTGAAAGGTTCGTGAAAATGCCGAGATCGAATTTCAGCGGCTCTACCTTTTGAAGCTCCAATGCGTGGCTTGAAACCTCCATAACGATAAGCTCGCAGCCCGCAAGCTCCATTTTCTTTATAGCAGGGTAGAGCACCCACGGATCGGGGGTAGTCATTGAATAATAGTCCTCGCTCAACAGCTCCTCACCCGCCTTGATCATCCCTGTGCCAAGGATGCCAACCTTCATTCCGCACGCCTCCGCCGCGTGCCTTATAAATGCCGCCGTGCTGGTCTTTCCGTTCGTTCCTGTAACACCGATCAGCTTGAACTTGGTGTGATCGATATTGCAAAGCCTTGAATAGATCCTTGCGGTAGTTCTTCTTTGTGAGAGAACTCTCACGGTCGGTATCCCCGATGGAACCTTTGCGTCAGCACCGCAGACTATCGCGCGAGGGCGCGTTTTAAATTCAGAAGGTATTCTTTTATCATTGGGAATGACAAGAAGCGCACCCTCGCACTCATCGACTCTGTGGGTTACTTTCGTGATCTGCTCCGAGCCGTCAAGCTCGGATAGAATGATATCGTTTTTATCTATAAGCTCAAATAGTTTCATATTTAATCCTCAAAATCCTTTGAAGGTGCACGAAGCGTGATAGCCGCGCCTCGCGTGACCACCGTTTCGGGCGGTAACGACTGATACGTGACAGTATCCGTTCCGATAGCCGACCCGCCCCCAAGCCTTACGTTGAGACCTGTATCGATCGCGAGCTTCACGGCATCCGTCAGCTTCATTCCCACAAAGCTCGGAACTCGTACACTGTCGTCCGCTTTCTCGGTATATAAAATAACTCTTGCGTTCTCTGCGAGCACGTATTCTCCATTTGCGGGGCATTGACCGATAACCGTTGTGCCGTTGCCAACGACCGAATACCCTATTCCGTCATCCTTTGCCTTTTCTTTAGCCGCATCGGCAGTCAAGCCGACGTAGCTTCCTATTTCACAAAGCTGATCGACCTCATTTGATTTGAATTCAAGATAGGGAAGAGCCTTTTCCATAAGCTCCGAGATATAAGGTGCGGCAACAACGCTTCCGTATTTCACCTGGGAGCTTGGCTCGTCAACAACTATGATGGCGGCTATGCCGCTGTCGCTGTCGGTGGAATAAGCTACTGTCGAGCCGATGCGAAGATATGAATTTCCGTTTTCGTCCAGTATATCGAATTTTTGGGACGTGCCTGTTTTGGCGGCTATATCGTAGCCTGCAACGCCCGCGTTTTTCGCGCCGCCGCTTCCGTTAACTCCGTCTATAAGTATTTTGGACACCGCATCTGCGACCTCCTCGGATACCACTCTGCGCTTTGCTTCTGTCTTGTGCTCGTAAGTTATCGAGCCGTCCTCGCTTACGATCTTATCAACCAGATATGGCGTCACCAGCTCGCCGCCGTTTGCCACCGCCGCGATAGCCGTCAGCTGATTTATTATCGAGACCTTAAAGCGTTGCCCGAAGGATGCGGTTGCAAGCTCTGTGGGACCGATGCTCTCTGGCTTATGGAAGATCGCGGTTGCCTCGCTTGGGAGGTCGATCCCTGTTTTATCGAGCAGACCGAACGACTTGACGTAGGAATAAAAGCTCTCGCTCCCAAGCTTCTCGGAAATAGCGATCATACAGGGGTTGCAGGACATTTGAAGGCCGTAGGAAAGAGGGAAGCCCGAGCCGTGACCGCCCGCCTTGTGGCACCGTATTTTCCAACCTCCTACCTCGGCATATCCCTTGCAGGAAAATGTGCTTTCAAGAGTTGTTGCTCCCGCATCAAGTGCCGCTGAAACGGTAACGATCTTGAAGGTCGAGCCGGGCTCGTAGATCTCGCTTACCGCCTTGTTTGACCACATTACCTGCATCAATTCTGTTTTGAGCTTTTTATATTCCTCGCTACCCTCTGCGTAGCCCGACTCCAAAAGCTCTGAAAGAGAGAGCTCGTCAAGCTGAAAGGGGGAATTCGGATCGAAGGGGCGGGTGGTTGCCATAGCAAGGATCGCCCCTGTTTTTGTGTCCATCACGATGCCGCACACCCTGTTTTGTGCTCCGTGGTTAGCTTCAGCTCTTGTGATTATCGCCTCTAGCTCCGACTGTATGTAGCTGTCTATCGTCGTAACCAGGCTTTGTCCGTTTTGGGCAGGAGAATAGGAGGAATATTCTGTGTCCAGGGCTATGCCGTTTGCATCCTTTGCATAAACGTAATATCCGTCTTTACCCGAGAGAATATCGTTGTATTGATATTCAAGCCCGTATAGTCCTTGATTATCGCTGCCCGTAAATCCGAGGACGTGAGCGGCAAGAGTCCCCTCGGGGTAATATCGGGAGGTCTCTGCCTCGGTGAAAACCAGCCTTTCAAGCGACATTTCCGAAATAAAGCCCAAAACCCTTTCGTATTCCTCCTTGCTTGCCGCCTTTTTTACGGTTACGTCAAGAAGCGCGGAATTTGATATTTTATTATAAATTGCATCCTTGTCAAGAGAGAGGATATCTCCAAGCGCATTTGCAATAAGTCTGCCGTATTCTCCGCCGCTCTCCCGCTCGGCAAGGCTTATTTCTCTTGGGGAAACAAATATTCTGAAAACGTTACCGCTCCCCGCTAGAAGATTCATATTTGAATCGTATATCGCCCCTCGCTCCGCCTTCAGGACCGAGGAGGTCGTTATCTGCTCATAAGCTTTCTCGCGGTAGTATTCGTTCATAAACACGGAAAGCCTGAAAACAGTAAATAAAAGATATGAGGCAAAGAGACCGAGTACCGCGAGAATAGCAATGCTTCGTTTTGATGTAGACACCTTTGTTTCAGCCTTCATTTTTTAGCTCCGAAAATAAAAAAATATAGCGACAGCAAAAGCCATCGCTATATCTTATGAGGTAAACCTGTTTTTATGAGAAAAAAATGAAAGCCGTAAATAAATTTGATATCCTTGAGCTCTACGCTAAAGCAATCCTATAAGCATAGATATCCCCGAGGGATGCTATTTGGGCTCAGCAAAAATAGGTCGTCTCTATATCGACCTCTTCAAGAGGGATCTCGGCAACTACGGTTGAGGGAGCCTTGTCCTCGCCCCAAGCGGCAGAGGAGAGCATTTTTGCACCGATAAGACCGAAGCAAAGCATAAAGCTGCAAGCCACGAGAGCGGAAAGGAAGGCAGAGGCGGATGCGCGGAAGGGAAATGCCTTTATAGTCTTATCCTTAACGGGGGGCTTCTTTATGGTGAGCTTATCGTTTACAAAGGAGGAAACTATGGCAAGAGCACGCTCGCCCTTGGTCGCAAAGCTTCTCTCGGATACGGGAAGCATAGCCTGAGTCTTCTTGTGCTCGGCCTTTTTGAGCATATATTCGCCAAGAGTATATTCGGAATCGCTTTCGACTACTGTGAGTCTGTTCTTCATATTTTCATAAAGTCTATCATAACAGTTGGTGGTTGCCATTTTCTTTCTCCTTATATTTTTTCTGCAATTCTGAGCTTTGCGCTTCTGGAGCGCGGATTTGCTTCAAGCTCCTCGTCGGAGGGAAGCAGGGGCTTCTTTGTCAGCTCCTTGATCTTCGGCTTGTTGCCGCAGATACAAACAGGGAAGTCCTTCGGGCAGGTGCAGCCTGCCGCCATTGCTCGGTAGCCGAGCTTCACAAGCCTGTCCTCTAATGAGTGGAAGGAAATGATTGCTATCCTACCGCCCGGGAGCAGGTTGTTTGCCGCTGATTCGATCAGGGGCTTAATTGAGTCAAGCTCTGCGTTGACCTCAATTCTGATTGCCTGGAAGGTTCGTTTTGCGGGGTGAGGTCCGTCTGCTCTGCAAGCAGCCGGGATCGCGCTCTTGATAACGTCCGTCAATTCGTGTGTGGTTCTGATGGGTGAGATCTCGCGTCTTTTGCAGATAGCAGATGCTATCCTCGGAGCAAATCTCTCCTCGCCGTATTCATAAATAACTCTTTTGAGATCTGCCTCCGAATATCCGTTCACCACATCGTATGCCGAAAGGGGAGAATCGGTGTCCATTCTCATATCGAGCGGAGCATCGTGCATATAGCTGAAGCCTCGCTCGGGGGTATCAAACTGATGAGAGCTGCATCCGAGATCGGCAAGCACGCCGCCGAGATTTGTGATATTCAGATCCTTTATTACTTTATTTAATGAAGAGAAGTTGTCGTTTATAAAGGTTACTCTGTCGAGATATCCCTTAAGTCTTTCGGTTGCTGCGGCTATTGCGGCGCGGTCTCGGTCAAAGCATATCAGCCTTGAATTCTCGCCCATTCGCTTTGCAATCTCAAGGGAATGACCTCCGCCGCCGGTCGTGCAGTCCACGTAGGTGTAGCCGTCCCTTATGTTGAGTGCGTCTATACATTCAAAAAGAAGAACCGATGTGTGGGAAAAGCCCGTTGCCATCTTAATATCCTCTCGTGCTTGTATTAGAGTCCGTATTCGTAGAGAACGTCGCGCATCTTAGAGAAGTCGCGAGAAGCCTCACGCTCCTCCCAAAGCTCCTCAGCCCAAACTCTGATCTGCTTGCCAGCACCGACAAAAACAACGTTCTTATCTATCCTTGCGTGCTTAAGAAGCCTGTCCTCTATGATTATTCTACCGCTTCCGTCGAGAGAGCACTTCTGCGCTCCGCCAAGAATGAAATCCTGGATCTCGGCACCGATGGACTCGGGAAGCTTTTCGATCTTCTCAATGTATGCATCCCAATCCTCGGCGGTGTATATGGAGAGGTACGTGTCAAATTTTCTTGTGATATAGAATGTGTCGCCGAGATCCTCGCGATACTTTGAAGGAATGAATACACGCTTTTTTGCATCAAGCGAATGACTGTAAGAACCGACGAATGACATATCGCACCTCCTTTTTTCTTATTTTGGGGTCGCTTTGGGGTTTGTGCACCACAATTGGGGGATTTTAATACACTTTCACCCACTTTGCCCCACGTGTATATATTATAATACATAATTTCAGAAAAATCAATAGGTTTTTGAAATTTTTTTGAAAAAAATAAAAATTTTTTCGAAACGACCGTAAAATGTAAAAAAAGACTTCCATTTAACCGCATTTTGTGATAGAATATAGGAGAACAAAGAGAGGAGCGATCAATATGTCATTCTTCAGCAAGCTCTTCGGTAAGAGCAAAAAAACAACGAGCTATTCATATAGGCTCGAGCAGGCAAGATCTCTGCACGGTCAGCCCGTTAAATACGTAACGGAGCGACGTGAGGATAACGAGGATGTTATCGGTCGCGGCGGTGCTCTTGCCGTTCACGGAGACACCTTTATCGTGGATTCCTCGGGAGACAGGCTTTTCGTCTGCAATATCGCAGAGCTTGAGGTCGCAACTCTTATGAGCGGAGACGGAGTTATAGTCTCGGGCCCAAATCTGCTTGAGGACGGTAAATTCCGCAGTATAATAGTTCATTTTGTTTACCACAGAAAGTAAGGGGAAATAAAATGGGTAAGTGTAATAAAACGGGACACGTCACCGCCTTGATATTGGCGGCGGGAAGCGGTACCCGTATGGGCTCGGAGGTTCCAAAGCATCTGATAAAGATCCTTGGTGAGTCTGTGATACGCCGTACGGCTCGGGCGTTTTGCGAGGCGGATTCGGTTGATTCAGTGATCGTGGTCTGCCAGAGCGAGTATATGGACGAAACAAAAAAAGAGATCAAAGATCTCTCAAAGATCACAGCTGTGGTCGAAGGCGGCAAGAGCCGTATGAAATCTGCCTCTCTCGGCTTTTCTGCGATACCCGAATGTGCAGATATCGTTGCGATCCACGATGCCGCACGTTGCCTTATTACTCCCGAAATGATAAATGAGGTGACAGCCGCTGCGAGGCTTCACGGCGCGGCAAGTGCGGGAGCGTTGGTTCACGATACGGTTAAATCAGCTTGTGACGGCTACATTACGTCAACTATCGATAGGGATGGGCTTTTCCTCGCGCAGACACCCCAGGCGTTTTCCGTTGAGCTTTACAGAAGGGCACTGGGAGCCGCAGGCGACGTAGATAGGCACACAGACGATAACGGTCTGATCGAGGAGCTTGGAGTTCCCATCAAGTGCGTAAATACGGGTAAAACCAACATAAAGCTCACAACTCCCGAGGATCTTGAATACGCAGAATTTCTCTTGATGAAAAGAGGTGCAAGATGATAGATTTCAGAATAGGTCACGGGTATGACGTTCACCGCTTTAAGGAGGGGCGTGCGCTGGTTCTCGGCGGTGAAAGAATAGAATATTCTTTGGGGCTTGAGGGACATTCGGATGCAGACGTGCTCATCCACGCGCTTATGGATGCCTTGCTCGGTGCTCTTGCCCTCGGTGATATCGGCCGCCATTTCCCCGATACGGATGAAAAATATCGCGGAATATCAAGCATAATTCTTCTGAAGCAGGTTTCCGCTCT
>JAFQRL010000035.1 GCA_017410065.1 Clostridia bacterium
ATTAAATGACTTATTCTCAACAACGTTGTCGTTCATTGATTTCTCCATTCTGCATTTTGCATTATGAATTATGCATTAGCTTTCGTCACCAAGGTGTCGAAAGCTGAAACCAGCGCGTCTGCCAATTCCGCCACATCCGCATTTTAAGTTTTTTGTCCTCTATTTTTACACGGGGAGAACGCCCGAGGCGGTGCTTGATTGAATCAAACTCTTTCGCATACTCCGCAATTTGTATAAAAACGCATTTATGCGGTTTTACCTTTTGAAGGAAATATTTTTCTCTTGAAGAAAGTTCAAAAATTCATCCGAGCTTCCAACAGTGAAACCCGACTTATCCAAAATATAAGCTTGAGCTCGCGATATAAAAAGGTAAATGTCTCTATTAGATTCCATCACTTTTATCAAGGCGGAATAATTCAGTTCAGAGGATTCTGTTCCATTTTTGCTCGTTGCCGAGATCTTGAAAATATCATCTTGAAATTCAAAAACAATATCTGCGTTTAGTGCAACCGCCTTATTGATAGTAAATCGAGGCAAGATCAAACTGCAAAAAACATATGTCATATCAAGAAGTATAACAAGTACGAAGCATAGCAAAACTATGGGATCATAGCTATTCAGAGCAAGAGACAAAGCAAATGCAATAGAAACCAAAACAGTACATACAATCATAATAACCCAAAAGATCTTCTTTTTGAGTACAACAAAATTAGTAAATCTGATCAATCGATCCTTATCATAGATCGTCCTGTTTGAGAATCTCATACACATTTCTCCATTCTGCACTTTGCACTATGAAATATGCATTAGCATTTGACACCTTGGTGACGAAAGCTGAAACCGACACATCTGCCGTTCTGCCACACCTGCTTATTCAGTTGAAAATTGAAAGTGGAAAGTTGAAAGTTATTTAGAAGATTTTATAATACTCACTAAAATCTTTTCAATCTCAACACAATCGTTTAATATAGAAACAGTCTCGGCTTCTGTCAGGTAACTCGTTGAAGCCAAAAGTCTGATCCAATATTTTGTTTCTGATGCCTCTTTTAAGGCAATGCTCATTTTGGATACAAAGTCCGGAGTGCTTTGAGCCTGTTCTGCTTCTGCCACGTTTGCACCGATGCTTGTTCCACTTCTTAAAAGTTGCTTGGACAAAACGAATTCTTTTTTTACTTCATTTAAATGCTTATAAAGATTGACGATCCTTATAGCAAACGCAAAAGATTTTTCTTCGATTATGTTTGCCATATTCGTTTCTCCTCATTTTCAATTTTCCATTTTCAACTTTCAATTACTTTCGTCACCAAGGTGTCGAAAGCTGAAACCAGCGCGTCTGCCGTTCTGCCACACCTGCGAGAATAGAAAACAAACAATTATGCCGCATTAAATGATAACATATTTTTCCCTGATTGTCAAGAGGATAAGAAAAGTTTTTGTCTCTAATATTACATTTGCAAAACTCGAATTACGTTAAATTGCTATTTGTTATAACGTGCTTGTTAGTTACAATCACAGGAATACACTGATTAGATGCTTGGTCTTGACATAGATTAATAATAAATCCCGTACCACTGCCTTGTGTTCCGTCTCTATACTGACATTGAATTAAGACTGTTGAATATGTCAACTTTTCAGTTAAGCTCATACTGCTCATTATCGTCTTCCTTTCTTTCGCTTTCTCATATTTACAAGTTATTAAATATGATTAACAAGGCTTTATTACCCAGTTTCCGTTTTTCTTGCCGCCTACGCGTTCGAGTATTCCGCGTTCTTGCATAGATTTAACAGAGGTTTTTACTGTACGAGGGGATTTGCCGATTTTTTCAGCAACCTCGTCAAGCGTAATACTCGGATTTGCACGGATAATCTCAATGATCGCGTTTTCTCGGTCGTTGACAATGGTGGCGGGCTCTTTCGGCTCTTTGTAAGCGACGTGCATTTCTCTGTTAGAGAGAATATTATCTTCACCTAGAAGAAGATTTCGAAGGAAGAGTTCTACGTAGTATGTGGTCTCAGTAACGCCCATTTCGCGGTTGTTGTAGTTCGCTCTTACGAGAGCATTTCTGAAATACCAGGAGTTTTCTGCAAATATATCATTAGTTACGTTGAAACCGAGTTTTGAAAGATACTTTATGAGGAACACAGCGGTAGTTCTCGTGTTGCCCTCGCCAAATATATGAATCTGCCAGAGATTAGATATAAATCTTGCGACGTGCTTTATAACGTCCTCGGTAGATAGACCTTTGTAGTCGAAGTTCTTTTCTACACCAAAATCGTATTCCAATGTTTCACGCAGGTTTATAGCGTTGCCGTAAATAACGGTATCCCCATCAAGCACCCATTCGTCTTTTGTGATATTATAATCTCTAATTCTTCCGGCATGTGAGTATATACCTTCGAAGAGACGCTTATGGATTGTGATAAACTCGATAGGAGAGAATACAAAGGATTTTTCGGATATAATCTGGGCTATACGTACAGATACTTTGTCCGCTTCTTCTGCGCGCTCTGACTTTGCTTTATTCTCTTTGTAATATGAAGTTATGAGCTTATGTGCATCATCAAAGCTTATGTTACCGTCAATGTGCTGCTCAGCGGTTTTTATGAGGTATTCCGACGGCTCAAGTCCGTCAACCTTTTGCAGTCCTATTGCGGTTTTCCACGCGTAAGTCTTATAATATTTAGTCGGTTCTTTTTCTCTTGAGTATTCTTCAAATATTTCGTTTTTCATATAGCACTCCCAAAACATATTTTACACATATAGTATACCACATTTGCTTCTAAAGTGCAATACTTAAAGTGCAAGTTTTTTTGCTTTTTGCACTTAAAATTGCACTTTAAATTTGCTGTTTAAAATTCTCTTTTCTTTGTTTAAAGCAGTATAATTTTTTGCCATTATCTCTATCGAAAACAGGCGTAAAAAGCGGGTTTTCGCGGACGAAAACTCGCTACAATCGTTTTAAAATCTATTTCATGGATACTTGCCTTAAGCTACACTTGTTTGCAACACGCGGTGAATTTCAGCCTATTTCGCCTTTTTACCCGTAGGTAATAATTGTAGAGAAAACACAACAAAACTATTAAAATCGCTTGATTTAATTCTGCTTTTATGCTATAATAAACACGTAAATAAACTTAACCCGGGTACGGGAGTTTCCACCGAGGTGTCGTTACCATCAGGTTTCAGTGAAGAGATTCGTGTGGGCGGAAATCCCGTCACCTGCACCAAGTGAAACGGGGCTGAGTCAAAAGCTTATAATTAAGCTAATGGCTCAGCCCCTTTTGCACACGATCTTGCCTGCGCGGCGTCGTGTGTTATATTGTGTTTTGCTTGAAATTGGTTTATCACCAAACTCTGGTATCTACGAGCTCGTCCTCTTCGCCGTCGAATGCTGTGCTGGTGGTGATCAGGTCAGCATCGGAAAGGAGAACTATCTCAAGCTTTGCTTCTTCATAAATGATCTTTTCGTTTTTCATTTTAATTTCTCCTTTCATTACTGTGCACTCTGTGCAATTTTTTCTGCGGCTGTGCCGTAGTTATAGAGAGCAACCACGAGGTTAGCAACCTCGGAATTGGTCGAGCCCTGTTTAGCAACTACGTAGGAATTTACGCTATACGTGAGGGTCTGAACAACCTCACCGTCGATCGAGAGGGTGAAGGTTACGGTTTCGTCAAACTGAGTTGCTGTGAGAGCGGGTGTATACCACTTGCCGTCAATGAGCTCAAGCTCAAGCTCGGTGTCGCCCATCATAGCCTTAACCCTTGCCTCTGCATCGTTTCTGACCTCATATCTTACGTAGATCCTGTTTACGTAATCGAATCTGACACCTACGCCTGCGAAGGTTGCGTCAGCACCTTCAACGTTTTGAGTAAGCTCTCTCACACTTGCATCAGCTGCCGCCTTATCGTTCGTGGAAATCAAGCCAGCAACAGGCTCGATTTCTTCATCGACCTTATAATCGGTGTAGTCCTTTGCTGCCTGACCGTATACAAGGAGGTTTCCAAGGAGGGTAAGGTAATCGGCGTAGCTTGCATCATTGCCGTACTGCTCAACGAAGTCCTTTGCAAACTCAACTACGCTATAATCAAGCTTCTCTGCAACAGCCTCTTCACTGTCTGCCTTATAGAGGTAAGCATTAACGAGGTCTGCAATATCCTGGGGAGCAATGCCTGTGAAGGAGAAGACGTACTTATCACCTTCAACGGTGTATGTGGTTACAACGTACTCCTTGTTGTTCATTGTGAATACCATACGGTAATTAGCGATGTCGTCTCCCTCGGGGATGCTTACTTTATACTTGAGAGTAAGGTCCTTGCCTGCGTTGAGAGATGCGCCTGTGAGCTCGGCGGACTCTTCATCATAGAACTCAATAGAATTTATCAATGCTCTGTAGCCGCCACTCAAAGTGGTGAACTCAACAGTCTTTGTGCTATAGGTATAAACTGTGATAGCGCAATATTCACCGTTGTCGGAATCCTCTGTTACGGTATATTCAGTACCATTTACAGATATCTTTGCATCCGTCTTTTTGTAACCTGCAACATAAATAACCACCTTACCAACGTTATCAGGAACTATGATGGTAAATTTACCTGCTGCATTATTAGTTCCAAGCTTTAAGCATGAATTACCGAGAGCATCACGAGCGCCACAGTAGAACTTTGAACCGTCGGATATCACAAGCCTATACTCGCCATCAGTTTCCTCATAGGATTCTGCTTCTGATCCATCAGAATGAGATGGGTTTCCGTCATCTCCAAGCTTAAACTCTGCATCTGCTACCACCTTGCCGCACATATCGCACTTGCCATCAACAAAATTATGGTTTATCTTATCAACAGCCTCTGTGTAGCTATGCTCGCATGCGGAGCACGTGTATGTTTTCTCTCCCTCTGCCTCACATGTGGGAGCCTTGGTTATTTCCTCGGAGTAATCGTGGCCGAGTGCTTCAAGAATCTCTATATCCTCACGACCACAATCGTTACATTTATGTGTGATGCTTCCCTCTTCAGTACAAGTGGGATCAACCTTTACTGTCGTAATATTTGAATGACTGCACTCGCCTGCTTCCAAAACTGTCGTGTATTGGGTTTCGAAGCTTGAGGTTGTAAGAGCGTAAAATCCGAGTGTTTGATTAGCAATATTTGATGTTACGCTTGTATAACAGCGCCAGTCCGGGTTAGTAACATATACGCCAACATAACGACTTGTGCCAGTATGCTTTAAGTAACCCGAAGTTGAATCGATGGAAAAGATTTTACTTGTATTGGTTCCAACTCTCACTCCATTATTGCCGTTTGTACAATAAAGCCAATTGGTTTTATTTTCATCAAGATAGAACGAAAGGTCTCCATTGTCGTTTTCAATATACCATTGAAGGTTCTCATTCACTTCTCCGACAATTTCACCATTTTCTACTGTGATCTTTACCGCAGTAGGTGCCGATCCTGTTCCATTACTATTTAGCATAGCATACACTGTGCCGTCACTCGTTGTAACTGTGATAATAACGGTAGTGCCTGTCGTTATGGAAGAAATATCCTTTAATCGGAACGAAGAAGATCCCGCACCATCATCCGCTTTAACCATATATGAATAGACTGCATAGAATGTGGTGTCACCTGTGAGGGTAACTTTATCACCGGGTGCATAAAGGGTAGGCTTCGAGGAACTGTTTGAAACCGAATTCTTTGCCCAGCCCACAAAGACGTAGTCATACGCATATGTACCGTCAGGAGCATCGACTGCTTCGGGCATAGTCGCAACGACCGCATCGCTATGTGTAGGAGCAATTGCACCTTCGGGAACAACAAAATCGATCTTGCAACCGAGAGCAGGAATAATTTCCTTGCTTACTTCATAACCGCATTCATCACAGATAACAGTTATAGAACCATCTTCTGTTTTTGTAGCATCTACGGTAGTTGTAGTGGTGTTTGTATGCTGGCAATCGGGTTCAACGGCATCTTTTTTGAAAACAATGCTGTTTACCATACATCTGACACCGCCTGAAGCGGTTGAAAACGTAACGGTTTTGTTTGTGGTGGTATCAACCTCAACAGCAGTATATGCACCGTTATCCGAAAGAGTAGAAATGGTTTCCGATACATCGTTAACGGTTATCTTTGCCGCGGTTTGCTTATAACCTGCGGCGTAAATAATAACCTCGGATATGTCCTCAGGAACGGTGAAGCTGAAAGAACCTGTATTCTTGCTTGAACCAAGCTTAAAGCACGAATTACCTTTAGCATCGCGCGCACCTGTGTAGAATTGGCTACCGCCTGTGACTGACAAAGTGTAACCGTTTACGGTTTCGGTGTACGAGGTTTTTGACGAACCGTCTGAATGTGATGCAGCTCCATTTGCACCAAGCTCAAAGGTTGCTACGGTTTCTTTCTCTGCTGCTGCGGAGGAGGTGATCGCGAACATTGCGCAGAAGAGCGCGGACATTGCGATTACCGCAGAGAGAAGGACGAGGGAAAGTCTTTTTTTCATTTCTGTAAAATCCTTTCGTTAGTTAATATTATTTAATATTTTACCAATTAACATTATATACTAGCTAGTAAAATTTGTCAACATTTTTATTGTATTTTGTTTACTTTTGTCGAAGAAACCAAATTGTTCGGTAAAAAAAGTAATTTAATGTGCATTATTACCAACCGTAACTTTTTCATTATTTTTCGGGCGAATAAAAGCAAGGCTTCCTATTTAATGAACAATACGGTTTCTTTGTTATTTAAAGCAATAGAAAACACCCATAAATGCAAATAGTAGTTTACATTTATGGGCGTTGAAGTATTTATTTTGATATCGTTTTTGGAGTTTGCATTTTTTGGACTTTTCCGCAATTTAATAGAGAAGATAGGGCTTGCGGCGAGCCTTGAAGGTCTCCGAATCCTCCTGCCATTTTTCGATAAGCGGAAGGGGGCTTTCGCCCTTTTCAAGGTAGTTATAGATATCGTCGGTGCCCATACGTTTTCTTGCCCAACCCGGCTTATATTCAAACTCTATCACGTCCGAATAGAGCTTTGCGAGAGCGTCAATAAGATGAAGCTGTGCTCTAACGGGAAGGAAGCTGTATTTATCCCGATATACGGTATAGACACCGTTACAGGGGAATTTTATATCCTTTTCCCATCTTGTGGAGGAAACGTAGAATTTGGGAGCAAAATAAACGTCGTCGAGTCCTCGGGAATTAAGCTCGGAGGAGAGCTTTTCCGAATTGAGCTCGGGTCTTCCGATGAACTTAAATGGCACGAGGGTGTGGTCTCCTAGGGAGAGATTTGAGGACTGGAGAAGTCCTGTGGTCGCAAAATCAATAAAGGTTTCTGGGACGGGGGTGTTGGGCGTGGGGGGTATCCAGAGAAGCCCCGTGTCCGAATAGAACATATCCCTCTCCCAGCCCTCCATTTTAAGGACCTTGAGATCGAGCTTCAAGCCGCGCTCATCCTTATACATCAGGGCAAGCTCGCCAACGGTCATACCGTGGCGAAGGGGGTAGCCCGCGCCTGTGAGAAGGGTGTTAAGATATTTTTCCTCAACGAGATTACCTTCAACGATATTTCCGCCGATGGGGTTGGGTCGGTCAACGATTATGACCTCACAGCCTGCCTCTGCCGCCGCATCAAGGAGGTAGAGCATCCAAGGAGTGAAGGTCCAATGGCGAACGCCCGAATCCTGGGTGCAGTACACTACCGCATCCACCTGACGGAGCTTTTCCACAGGGGGTCTGCGCTCGGGGTATTCGTACAAATTAACGATGGGTATTCCCGTTTTTTCATCCTTATCCACGGTATCCTTTTCGCCCGCGCTGAAATTACAGCGCACGCCGTGCTCCATTCCGAGGAAGAATGCGATCTCGCACCAGCCCTCCTCGTGGATAATATCCATAAGGTATCTGCCGTCGTTATGTATTGCGGTGCCGTTTACCATCATTGCGATCTTTTTGCCGCGTACCGCCGCTTTAAGGGAGTCCTCCGCAAGAAGAACTCTGCCGGGTATCCAATTTTTCATATTGCGTTCCTTTATATTTACGATCAGTGTTTCTTTTATTTCAAGAGGCTCGACCGCCCCTTATTCCTTTTGCTCGGGCTTATAGCGTTTTCTGTATTCGATCGGTGACATACCGTTCGCCGCGCGGAAGCTCCTTGAAAAATGAGAGAGCGAGCCGAAGCCTGCGTCTATTGCAATTTCGGTTAGCGGTGCGTTGCCCGAGAGAAGAAGGTTTTTTGCATACGAGAGGCGCATATTCCGAAGATAAACGCCAAAGGGCACGCCGAATGCGCCGCGAAAGATGGTGTTGAAGTAGTTTGGGGTATAGCCAACGTAGCTTGCCGCGTCCGATACCGTGACCGCCTCGCGGAAGCTTGAATGAAGAAATCCGAGGGTACGGTTGACAAATTCGCCCGACGGACTTCTCTCCTCCCTGGGGAGCTCTCGCAGAGCGAGGATCAGTATTTGCTCTATAAGAGCGCGAAGGAGCACCTCGGAATCGGGGGTAGACGCCTTCCTTTCGGACTCGGAAACAAGGAGACGGAAAGCCGATCTTATTCGCTCCTCCGTAGTTTCTGACAAATGCAGATGAATGGGAAATCTTCCAAGCTCGCACATATCCGAAAGTCGGGAATCAAGTATTTCATAGGGGAATTTCGCGCCGAGGTAATCGTAGGTCTCCCCGTCCGCTACCGTGTTTTTATGAAAATCCGCAGGGGAAAGTATGAAAATGTCGCCTGCCTCGAAGGGGATATCCTTGCCGTTTAAGGTCTGCACGCCCCTGCCTGAGGTGATAAGGGTCATTAAAAAATGATGATGACCGTGGAGAGCCGAGCTTTGCGCACCCAGCTTTTCATAAGCCTCGCATATCCGCTCGCTCATATTCCATCTGACAGGTAGATTCATTTTTCTCTCCTCCCACGAGCTTTTCTTTAAGTATAGCACATATCCCGCGCATTTTCCATAGATTTTTTGAAAATCGTAGAAATTGTCAAATAGTTTTATATATGATGAAAGCAATATATCCGCTTTTATTGTAAAATTGTATTATAGAAAATTTGCCCATAAGGGTAATTCAAAAAGGAGATATTAATAATGAAGGGAAAATACACGGTATTCAAGGATAAGCCGAAGGAGTTTTTTGATCTTATTCCGCAAACAGGCGTGACTCATCTGCTTTGCACGGACGATCCCGCGCATAACGCGATCTGGGATATGGCTGTTTCTCCCGAGGGAAGGATATTCTTCTCGGTTTGCGGCGAGAGCTACGAGGCACTTTACGCAAGGCTTTATGAATACGATCACAAAAATAAAAAATTCATCCGCCATATGGAGCTTGATAAGGAAATTCTTATGAGCCCTCATTCCCTTAGGACCAGTAAATTCCACACTGCGATTTCCTTTATCGGAGACGGAAAGATCCTCTCCACAACTCACACCACCTCCCCCGCACCAACCCATCCGACCTGGATGCCCTACGAATATGCGGATCACCCCTACGAGGGCTACCCCGGCTCTAATCTGCTTATTTACGATTACAACAAGAGAGAGTGCCGCGGACTTGGTCTGCTCTCTCCTCACGACACCACCTACGGCGCGACCTACGATCCCAAGAACGGCGATTACTTTGCCATCACCTGGATGAGGGGCACAGGATACGTTTACAACGTTCACACAGGCGAGTGCCGTTGCCTCGGGCAGATCTCGGACACTCACACAAGCCGCACATATCTTCTCTCCGACGGACATATTTACGGCACCACCTATTCGGGCGCGATGTTCAGATACAACACGGACATCCGCGACGTTGAGTGGCTCGGGGTAGATGCACCCGGACTTATCCGCCACGCAAGAGAGGTCGACGGCGTGCTTTACTTCACCACGGGTCCCTGCTCGGTTCCCGGCAGAGGTCAGGAGCTTTACGCATACGATCTTAAAACGAGGAAGATCACAACGGTCGGCAGACCTGTTCCCAAGGCAGAGGCTCTTGAGAATGATCCTTCTATTTTCTATAACGCATACGGAATGGCATTTGACAGCAAGGGCAGAATGTGGTACGGCTGTATGAGCTTTATTCCGAGGCACAGATACGTTGGCGCAAGGCTTTATATGTGGGACTTCCTTCACGGCGGCGAGCCTGTGGACTGCGGCTTCCTCGGCACAAAGGAAAGGACTCTCAGCATCACCGCGGAGATGCATATCGTGGACGACGTGCTTTATATTTCCGACGGAAACCACACAAGCGACAAGGACACCCCCTCGGGAATAATTGCCATTGAGCTAGATAAATTCGTTCCCGCCCTTGAGACCGAGGAGAGAATCCCATCTCACGACTACGTGAACTATCTTCCCTATCAGGCTGAGGCATTGGAGTGGTATCCCCTTGACGACCTTGAGGATTGCCTCAAAAAATACGATAAATACTATAACGACACCGTTCTTTATTTTGAAAAATTCCTTAAGGACAACGCATTCAGAAAGCCCTTCTCCTCGGCATCGGGTATCAGCGTTTGGGAAAGGCTCGGCTTTGGTAAGGCAGCTGTTAAGGATATTAAATGGACTTCCGACACAGAGCTCGTCCTTCGCGTTGGCGAGGGCGGCAAATTTGAGGTAAAATGTACCGTTGATGAATTCGGCAAGGCACACGTTGAGGATATCCGCGAGGTTGGAGAGGCAAGCTTCACAAGGCTTATGGCAGATCTTCCCGACTTCCAATTGCCCGACGTTCCCGGCAGAAAGTATCTCGCAACTGCGGAATGCTCGGTAAAGCTTCCCGACGGCTCAATTCTCGCAGGCACCCACGACACGATGCTTGCCCATATCAAGGACGGCAAGGTTTATTCGCTCGGTCAGGTCTGCTCGGCAGGCGGCGTTCATTCGCTTGACGTAGCTCCCGACGGCAGAGCCTTTGGAGTTGCGGGGCACCCACTTGGCGTTGGTCAGCTCTTCTCCTTCAAGGCGGACGAGGGCGTGAAGCTTCTCGGTCTTCTTCCCGAGGCTTGGGCAGAGGGCGGCAGAAACGTTGCTATCTACCGTCCCACCTGTATAGCCGTTAGCCCGAGTGGTAAATATATCGCGGTTGGCGGCGAGGACGAGATCAGCGGAGCTGTCGTGCTTGGTCTTTGATTTCTCCACCCCTTAAAATTTTCAATTTATTAGTCTGAAAAAGCAAAAAACGGAGAGCTCGGCAGTTGTCGGGTTCTCCGTTTTTTTGGGATATAATGTATATAGTTATTGTCATTTCTCGCTATTTTCCGCGATTTTGATATATCAGGTTATGAAAACTTCTCTATAAAATCTGCGATGGGGGTTGGGTCATCAAGTCCGTGGGGGTGATGGTCGCACCCGGGTTTAATCACCGTTTTTATAGTGAGACCGTTCTGGCGGTAGTATGCATCAAGAAGCGCTCCGTTTTCTTTATAGGGCACCACTCTGTCGCTATCTCCCGCGATAAGTATAACGGGTATATTATGCTCCTTAAGTATTCCGAATTTATCCAAGGGATTTTCGCGGTAGGAGAGCATTTCGGGAATATCTCTGCCCGTAATCCTCACGTACTCCTCGCGGATATCGTCTATTGCCTCACCGAGACCGAAGGGGCAGCTGAGAAGGTTTATCACAGGCGCATCAAGATAGAGGACGGACACAAGCTCGGGGGCTACCGCCGCAAGCTTCACGGCATACATTCCTCCGCAGCTCATACCGACCATAGCGCACCTTTCCGAAAGCCCGAACTCGGTGTGAATAAGCTTCATAAAGCGGACCTTTCGCTCAAGGTCGTAGGGCTCCGCCCATCTGTTTATATTTTTATTAAAGGCTATATGCCAGCCTCGGCGGAGAAGCTCCACCTCAAGATTTGGGAACGCGCCGAAATACTCGGTCTTATAAGCCCATTTTCCGTTTGGCTCACAGCTTGGGCGAATGAGCCTTGCGGGCGTGCCCTCAAATTCAAACTCTATTCCCTTATAGCCTTCCCATTCGATTTCCGAAAAATTCATTTTATCACCTCTTGCGGAGTAGCTTTTTAACTTTCGGTTTTATGATAGCGAAATGATATAATTATCAGAAGTTTTCGGGATAAACGCCCTCTGCGGTGAGACGCTTGAATGCATCGACCACCTCGGCCTTATCCTCCTTATAGGTCACGCCGTACCACTTATCGGTGTTTTCAAGAACTGTGACGTCTGCCGAGCCCTCCTTGATAAGATCCGCAACGAGGGTGGGAAGAAGATACTCGCACTTTGCGGGGTTCTTAGGTAGGTTTTCATCAAGGAATTTGGGGAAGCGCTTCTTGCACTCCTCAAGATACGCCTCGGTGAAGCCCCAAAGGTTCATAGAAACGAGGGTGTTGGGGTCAAGGTCGTATTCCTTATCGTCCTCGATGTAGTAGATGCGCTCGCCGTCAACGCCGATCTTGGTACGCTCAACGATCTCTGTGAGGAGGCCGTCGTCATTGGATCTGCAAACGCCGCGGGAAACGGTTCCCTTTGCGGTGATGGTGTTCTTAACGCGGTAGCCAACCATAGCAAAGTGATTCTTATCCGAGCCGTGATCCTCCTTTAAGAAGTTATAGATCTTCTTGAAGGCGTTCTCGCCGTAATAATCGTCTGCGTTGATGGTTGCGAAGGGCGCGTTTACTGTGCCGAGGCAGCACATAAGTGCGTGTGCGGTGCCCCAGGGCTTCACTCTGCCCTCGGGGATCTCGTAGCCCTCGGGAAGCTTATAGAGCTCCTGGAATACGTACTTTACGTTTACGTCCTTACCTGCAAGGTGGGCGTCCATAACCTCGCGGAAATCCTTTTCGATCTCCTTCTTTATAATAAATGTAATGTCGCGGAAGCCTGCCTTGATGGCATCATAGATGGAGAAATCAATGATGATATGTCCGTATTCATCCACCTTATCGATCTGCTTAAGACCTCCGTAGCGGCTGCCCATACCTGCCGCCATAATTACGAGCTCGGGGTTTTTCATAGTCTTTCCTTTCTTTGGGTAAAAATATAACACATTTATTTTACTACATTCCAACGGTTTTTTCAATAGATTATCGTATTATTTTTTTGTAAAATCGTTTAAGCTTATATCTTTTTTACAAATTTCGCGCTCATACTTGAAAAAATCATTGAATTGAGGTATAATATTCCAGAGAGGCACAGGGCCGTGATGACCTTTCGCCACGAGCTATAAAAATCAAAACAAAGGAGACTGAAATGAGCACCCTTCACGTTGTTGATCACCCACTTATTCAGCACAAGCTGACGATTATGAGAAGAAAAAACACCCCCTCAAAGGACTTCAGGCAGCTGCTTGACGAGATCTCTATGCTTATGGGCTATGAGATCACGAGAAACCTTCCTCTTGAGGAGATAGAAATAGAAACGCCTATCTGCAAAACTCGGGCGCACAGGATCGCGGGAAAGAAGCTTGCTATCGTTCCTATTCTTCGCGCAGGGCTTGGTATGGTTGACGGACTTCTCCGCCTTGTGCCTGTGGCGAGAGTTGGACATATCGGTCTTTACCGTGACCCCGAGACACACGAGCCTGTGGAGTATTACTGCAAGATGCCTCCCGATATTGACGAAAGACTTGTTATCGTTGTTGACCCTATGCTTGCAACGGGCGGCTCGGCGACTGATGCTATTTCTATGGTCAAGGCGAGAGGCGCAAGAAACGTTATGCTTATGTGCCTTGTTGCGGCTCCCGAGGGCGTGGCAAAGGTACAGGCGGCGCACCCCGACGTGGATATTTTCGCGGCGGCTCTTGACGAGAAGCTCAACGAGCACGCATATATCGTTCCCGGTCTTGGCGATGCGGGCGACCGTATTTTCGGCACTAAATAATTTATGCGCGAGCTGATAATAAAGAAGAACGACGCAGGGCAAAGGCTGGATAAGTTTATCACGAAAACTCTCGATCTGCCGCCAAGCCTGCTTTATAAATCCATAAGGCTGAAGAAGATAAAGGTTAACCGAAAGAGAGCGGAGGGCAATCAGCTTCTCGCAGAGGGAGACACCGTGCAATGCTTCCTCGCCGAGGAATTTTTCGAAAAAAAGGTGACGGAGAGCTCACTCGGAAGCATTACTCCCCATCTTGATATAATTTATGAGGACGAGCATATTATTCTCTTGAATAAGCGCCCCGGTGTTTCGGTTCACGAGGATGAGCAGGGCTCGACAAACACTCTGATAACTCACGTTCAGGCATATCTTTTCGGCAAGGGCGAATACGATCCCGAGGACGAACAGAGCTTCGCTCCCGCGCTTTGCAACAGAATAGACAGAAACACGGGTGGTATCGTTATTGCCGCCAAGTCTGCCGAGGCGTTGAGAGTGATGAACGAGAAGATCAAGCTTCGCCAGATAGATAAATTTTATCTTGCGGCGGTCCACGGTATTCCCTCCCAAAAAGAGGCAACGAAAAAAGCATATCTGCTTAAGGACGAGCGGACAAACACCGTTAAGATATTCGATAAAAATCCCCCTCGCGGCGCGAAGGAAATAATCACAAAATATAAGGTTATCGCAAAAAGCACGGACACCTCTCTCGTTGAGGTGGAGCTTCTCACGGGAAGAACCCATCAGATAAGAGCTCATATGGCGCATCTCGGGCATCCGCTTGTGGGAGACGGCAAGTACGGCATAAACAGACAGGACAGATCAAAGGGATATAAATATCAAGCCCTTTATTCCTACCGTCTGCGTTTTTCCTTCAAGGAAGGCGAGCCGACGGTGCTTGATTACCTTAACGGCAAGGAATTCAGGATCCCCAAAAACGAGATATATTTCACAGAGGATTTCGGTATAACTAAAAAGCAATAAACCAAAAACAACAAACTATAAAGCAAAAACAACAGAATTAGTAAATATGACGTTGACAAACATACCGTAATATGATATAACAAGTACACAAGACGGCGGTATGATCATTCAAACTGCCGAAAGAAAATTGTTTTTTGTAAGTGCGAAAGACGTTTATATTTTTCAGTCAATTTGGGAGGAAGACATAATGCTAATGATCGTGGGTGGTCACTCGGGAGACGAAGCCATTATGGCAGGTCCTATTGCCGCAAAGGTAATAAGAGAGGGCGGCGCTTGCGTGTTCGTGGGAGCGACCAACGGTGACGGAGGACATCCGATACTGAACCGTTCACAGTATGCTGTGCAAAAGGATAAGGAAGCGCGCGAGGCTGCCGAAATCATAGGCGCCGAGTGCGAATTATGGGATATTTCCAGCGGACAATTAGAGGTCAGAGCGGAAAACGTGCAGCATTTAGCTACCCTGATCAGACGGTATCAGCCCGATACTGTAATCACGCATTGGCGCAATAGTATGCATACCGATCACGTGGCGGCTTATTATATTACTACAAAAGCCATCAGGCTTGCGGCAAATCAGAGCTTTGAGGACGGACAGGACGTATTCAAGGTACGTGAATTGTATTTTGGAGATAATTGGGAGGATGCCGACGGCTTTGTTCCCGACGTTTACGTATCCATACTTCCCGAGGATGAAGAAAAGTGGCTGATGGCTTGCAATTGCTTTGAGTTTTTCAGAGGCAGCTTTTATAATTTCAATTATAGAGGCTATTACGAAGCCTTGCACCGTATGAGAGGTGCGCTTGCCGCAAGAAAAGCGGATGTGGGACATTCCGGCTTGGCAGTCGGACTAATGAAAGCTCCCAAAACCGCTTACGACTTTACCTCGTGGGAGGATAGGTGAAAACGGCGAGCCGATCGGCTTGCAGTTATCTAAATATAGATTGGAGAAAGCAAATGATCAGACAATATAAAGGCACCGACTTTGATCGGATAATAACCCTTTGGAACAAGGCTCTGCCCGAGCACTCGGTGGACCGTCGAGCCTTTGTGAAAAACGTGCTGTTGGATATGAATATGGATCCAAGCGGTTTTCTTGTTGCCGAGGAAGATGGCAAGATAACAGGCTTTGTTTGGGCGGTAGTCAGACGGTATCCCGTTGACGTCGGTGCCCCCTCCGATGAGGAAAAGTCGTATATCAACATCCTCGCGCTTGATGAGGAAAACCCCGAAAAATTCAACACGGGTCGCGCGTTATTGACGGCGGCGGAGGAATATATCCGCTCAAAGGGCAAAAAGCTTATCGTCGTGTCAGGCTATTCTCCCAACTACGTTTACCCCGGACTCACCACCGCACGCCCCGATTACATTGAGGTGTTTGAGAGTATGGGATACGTTCAGGCGGGCGGTCACTACTCCATCGGAATCGATCTTCTCCGCTTCGGCGAAAACAAGGCGCTTGAGGAGCTGAAAAGAAAGAGAGAGGAGGAGGGCTACCTGATCGCTCCCCTGACCGATGCTCTCGTGCTTGATCTGATGAATTACACCTTCCCCGGCTGGACTCACAGATTCAGAAGACTCATAAACGAAACAATGGACTACGACAAGGTGCGCCTTGTCCTCAAGGATGGTGCGATCATTGGTTGTGCCGTATTCGGCGACCCATACAGCTGTGATGAGCGCTTCGGCCCTTACGGCGTCAGCGCGGAATATCGCGGTCTCGGACTTGGTAAGCTTTTGCTCTACGACACACTTATGGCTATGAAGCGCCGCGGACTTCGTCACGCCTGGGCGCAAAGCACCCCCTCCGACGGTGCCGCCTTCTCCATCTACGAGAAGATGGGCTTCGTCCGCACCGATCTTTTCATCACCTACCGCAAGGAGCTTTCCTAAACTAAAAAACAACAAACAAAGCCTTGAAAACATTGAGTTTTCAAGGCTTTGTTTTGTATCGGTGCAACATACGCAACTGTCATTTTAATTGCGCAGCTGTAAAATATGGTTTATTTGTATATATCTCTCGGGCAATATTCTATTGCTTTGAGCTCTCCTTCATCATTATAAAATGCGCCATACAAACGGATTTTTAGGTGCTTCAACGCCCAATTGTTTTCTATCAGCTTTATAGCGTTTTTGATTTCGGAGTAAGGCAGTGCAATGCCATATATGTAATTATTTTTCGTGGAGTCAACGGTGATTCTTAAAATGATTTGAGAAACTGCCCATCTAAAGTTTGTGTTAGCGGTTGAGCGCATCGGCGTGCCGTCAGCGCGTTTATTTCCTTTTGCCTCTATGAAATAATTGTTACCACGGCCTTTGTCATTAGACAACTTGACTTGAAGGTCTATACCGTGCTCCTTTCGAGAAGCATTGGAACGATGTACGACTTTTTTAATTTCGGTATTTCCCTTGGTTTTTAAAAATTTTGTTACAGCTTCGATTACTTCATCTTCGGTCATAAGATCTTTTTTCATATATTGAGCTCCTCTGTTTTTCAAATCGATCTCATATAAATCGTTGACTCTGCCGATCTCGCTTTTATTTCTTGCCTGTTGAGCCGAAGCCTCCTGCGCCGCGAGAGGTGTCGGAGAGCTCATCGGCTATCTCGAACTCTGCCTTAAGGAAGGGCACGATCGCAAGCTGGGCTATTCTTTCGCCGCCCTCGACCGTCTGCGCCTCGCCCGAATGATTATGGAGAGCCACCTTTATCTCGCCGCGATAGTCCGCATCTATAACGCCCACCTTATTTGCGGGAGCAAGGCCGCGCTTTGAGGCGAGACCGCTTCTTGCAAAGATAAGACCGCAATAGCCCTCGGGGATCTCTGCGGCAATACCTGTTGAGAGAAGCTTTGTTTCGTGGGGAGCTATTGTGACGGGCTTGTCACCGAGAAGATAGATATCCGCACCTGCGGAATATGCGGTGCCGTAGGTTGGCACGGTTGCTCTTTCGTCAAGCTTTTTTATCCTAACCTTCATTTTTATCTCCGTTTTCGTTGTTTTTATGTTGGTATTTTTTATCCTCGGCACAGCCCTGCCAGATAACTATTCTGCCCTCTGCGCGAGTTTTTTGCATATCAATTATTCTTTGATTATCCGAACCGCGGAATCTGAGACCCAGCCTGTGTCGGCTCTCCTCGTATCTTCCGTCCACAAGGATATCCACAAGGGATAGGAGCTCCTCCGTGATGGGAAGATGCTTTTCGTGCTCACCCATCTCACCTGTGAGCTCCTCATATAGATTGCCTGTGTAGAGCCAGATGGTTTTTTCGGGATAGCGGGACTTCACCTCTTTCAAAAGCGGCAGAAGTCCCTCTTGGTTTTCGGGCTCCATAGGCTCGCCGCCGAGGACTGTGAGACCTCTGACCGATGGGTTATCAAGAGCCGCCATCAGCTCGTCTGCCGCAGATTTATCGAAGGGCGAGCCGTAGGCGAAGCTCCAGGTCTCGGGCTGAAAGCAGCCCTTACATCTATTTCGGCAACCGCTGACGAAAAGGGTGACCCGGATCCCCTCTCCGTTTGCGATATCGAATTTTTTAATATTACCGTAATACATCAGAAAATACCTAATTTCTCACGTAAGAAGGCACCCGTGTATGATTTTTCGCACCTTGCGACCTCCTCGGGCGTGCCCTCTGCAACAAGGGTTCCGCCGCCTTCACCGCCCTCGGGTCCAAGGTCGATTATATGGTCTGCGGTCTTGATGAGGTCAAGGTTATGCTCGATGACCACCACCGTGTTGCCGCCGTCCGCAAGCCTTTGAAGTATGGCTATGAGCTTTGAGACGTCCTCGCTGTGAAGACCTGTGGTGGGCTCGTCAAGAATATAGATCGTCTTGCCCGTGGAGCGTTTTGAAAGCTCGGTCGCAAGCTTCACTCTCTGCGCCTCACCGCCCGAAAGGGTCGTGGAGGACTGACCTATCTTGATATATCCGAGGCCAACGTCAAAGAGGGTCTGAAGCTTTCTTTGGAGAGCGGGGAGACCGTCGAAGAAGGATATTCCCTCCTCCACGGACATCTCAAGCACGTCGTGGATATTCTTGCCCTTGAATTTAACCTCAAGGGTGTCTCTGTTATACCTCTTGCCCTTGCAGACGTCGCACTTGACGTATACGTCGGGAAGGAAGTTCATTTCGATGCATTTAACGCCGTCGCCCTCGCACGCCTCGCATCTGCCGCCGCGAACGTTGAAGGAAAATCTGCCTGCGTCGTAGCCCTTTGCCTTTGCGTCGCGGGTCTGCGCAAAGAGGTTTCTTATATCGGTGAAAAGACCTGTGTAGGTTGCGGGGTTTGATCTTGGGGTTCTGCCGATGGGGCTTTGGTCTATGGCGATAACCTTATCAAGCTGCTCTATTCCCTCAATGCGCTCCACCTTACCGGGATAGGTGATGGCTCGGTTAAGATCTCTTGCGAGGGTGCGATAGAGTATTGAATTTATAAGAGAGGATTTTCCGCTTCCCGAAACGCCTGTTACTGCCGTGAAGGTTCCGAGAGGGATATCCACCGAAAGCTTTTTAAGGTTATTTTCCTCTGCTCCTATGATGGAGAGCTTTCCGCCGTTGCCCGCTCTGCGAGTCTTCGGAACGTCTATCCTTTTTCTGCCCGAAAGGTATGCGCCTGTGATAGAGCGATCGCAATTTGCGACCTCCTCGGGAGTGCCGACGGCAACGATCTCGCCGCCGTGAATACCCGCGCCCGGTCCAACGTCAACGATGAAGTCCGCCTCACGCATAGTGTCCTCGTCGTGCTCGACCACAACCACGCTGTTTCCGAGGTCGCGAAGATTTTTGAGAGTATTAACTAGCTTTCCGTTATCTCTTTGATGAAGACCTATTGAGGGCTCGTCAAGAATATAGAGCACGCCTGTGAGAGCGGAGCCGATCTGGGTGGCAAGCCTTATGCGTTGAGCCTCGCCGCCCGAAAGCGTGCCTGCTGTGCGGGCAAGGTTGAGATAATCAAGTCCAACGCTGATAAGGAAATTTAAGCGAGCCTTTATTTCCTTGAGAATTTCCTTTGCGATCCTTGCCTGCTCCTCGCCAAAGGCAAGCTCGTTTACGAATTTGAGCATTTTATCCACAGAGAGGCGGCATATCTCATCGATATTAAGACCGCCGACGGTGACGCCGAGGACCATATCCGAAAGTCTTCTGCCGCCGCACTTCGGGCAAGCGACCTCCTCAACGAACTCCTGATAGTAGTCGCCGCCCGCCATCTTCATTCGCTTCTCGATAATGCGTACTACTCCGTCGAAGGTGGTGAGCTGCTCCTTGGAGGAGCCGCCGAAGTATCTTGTTACGTGATATTTTTTTGCGCCTGTGCCGTACATCAAGGCGTTCATCGCCTCGGGGGTGAAGTCCTTAAGAGGTGTGTCAAGAGTGAAGCCCAAATCCTTACCCACAGCGGCAACGAGGGGTCCCGTCCAGGAATCCTCCGTCATAGTTTTGAAGCCGTTTGCCGCAATGCCGCCGTCCCGAAGGGTGAGGGAGAGATTGGGAGTGAGCTTCTTGACGGAGACTCTTTGCATATTTCCGATGCCCGCGCACTCGGGGCAAGCACCTATGGGATTATTGAAGGAGAACATTCTCGGCTCAAGCTCGGGGAAGCTGATGCCGTGCTCCTCGCAAGCGTATTTCTGCGAGAATTCAAGCTCCTCGCCGTCGGTCCTGTCTGGGTTCACAACGAGAATATTCACTCTGCCGTCTGCCGCCTTAAGAGCCGACTCAACCGAATCGGAAAGGCGTGAGTGAATATCATCCTTTATAACGAGACGGTCAACGACGATATCCACCGTGTGCTTTAAATTTTTATCAAGAGCGATCTCCTCGGAGAGATCGTACATATTTCCGTCTATACGCACTCTCGCGTAGCCCGAGCGGCGAGCATCCGCAAGTGTCTTTTCGTGCATACCCTTCTGCGCACGGACAACCGGAGCTAACACCATAAATCGGGTACCCTCGGGGAGGGATAATATTTTATCGACTATCTGATCCAGCGATTGCTGGGTGATCTCCTTGCCGCACACAGGGCAATGAGGAGTGCCGACTCTTGCGTAAAGCAGACGGAGATAGTCGTATATTTCCGTTACCGTACCAACCGTTGAGCGAGGGTTCTTTGAGGTGGTCTTCTGATCTATGGCGATGGAGGGAGAGAGACCCTCGATAAGATCCACCTCGGGCTTATCCATCTGCCCGATAAACATTCTCGCATAGGAGGACAGGCTTTCAACGAAGCGGCGATGCCCCTCTGCGTAGAGCGTATCAAAGGCAAGAGATGACTTGCCGCTACCCGAAAGACCTGTTAAAACCACAAGCTTGTCTCTCGGTATTGTGACGTCAATATTCTTTAAATTATTAACTTTTGCGCCTTTAATGACAATATTTCTTGACATTTTCGACAGTTTTTCCTTTATTTTCTCTAATTCTTCAATTTCTGTTTATCCGCGCTTGCATTGAAATACAAGCCGCAAGCTTATCAGCCGCGCAGCTCCTTTATCCTATCGCGCAGATATGCCGCCTTTTCAAATTCAAGGGCGCGGGCTGCCTCGCGCATTTCCACAGTGAGCTCTGCGATAAGCTTTTCTCTTTCGGGGCGTGTGAGCTTCTTTTTCTTCTCCGCCTCGGGCTTTTTGCCAAGCTCGATAATATCCGCGACCTTTTTCTGCACGCTTTGAGGGACGATGCCGTGCTCGGCGTTATAGCGCATCTGTATTTCGCGACGGCGGTTGGTCTCATCTATCGCACCCTTCATAGAGCCTGTTATTCTGTCTGCATACATAACGACTCTGCCGTTAACGTTTCTCGCGGCTCTGCCCACCGTCTGAATAAGGGATGTCTCGCTTCGGAGGAAGCCCTCCTTATCCGCGTCAAGGATAGCAACCAGAGAGACCTCGGGAATATCAAGTCCCTCGCGGAGAAGGTTGATACCGACAAGCACGTCGAATTCTCCGAGGCGAAGATCTCTTATGATCTCCATTCGCTCCATCGTTTCCACCTGGTGATGAATATATTTTACCTTTATGCCGTGAGTGGAGAGATATTCTGTGAGATCCTCTGCCATACTTTTCGTCATAGTGGTGACAAGGACCTTTTCGCCTCTTTCGGTTGTAGTTCTTATCTCACCGATAAGGTCATCCACCTGTCCCTCAATGGGACGGACGAATATTTCGGGGTCAACAAGACCCGTTGGTCTTATAAGCTGCTCTACCACCGAGGAGCTTTCCTCCTGCTCGTATCCGCCCGGGGTCGCGCTGACGAATACTATCTGTCCGAGCTTTTCCTCAAATTCCTCAAAGAAAAGTGGACGGTTATCAAAGGCGGATGGGAGACGGAAGCCGTACTCCACAAGGTTTTTCTTTCTTGCGAAGTCTCCGCCCGACATTCCCCGCACCTGGGGGAGAGTTACGTGAGACTCATCTATAAAGAGGATAAAATCCTTTGGAAGATAATCAAGAAGGGTGAAGGGGGTTGAGCCCGCGGGTCTGCCCGAGAGGACTCTCGAATAGTTTTCAACGCCCGAGCAGAAGCCCACCTCGCGAAGCATCTCAAGATCGTACTTTGTGCGCTCCTCGATCCTCTGCGCCTCGATAAGCTTATTCTGCGACTTAAAGAATTCCACCCGCTCACGCATTTCCTCCTCAATTTCAAGGAGCGCCGCCTCGCGCTTGGAGTCGGACACCGCATAGTGAGTGGCGGGGAAAATGCAAACGTAGGAAAGTATCTCAAGCACCTCGCCCGTGAGGGGATTGACACGGCAGATTCGGTCCACCTCGTCTCCGAAAAATTCAACTCTGATAGCCGAATCCCTCTTTGATGCTGGGAAGATCTCCACAACGTCGCCGCGGACGCGGAATTTATTTCTCACGAAGTTCACGTCGTTGCGCTCGTAGCTTATAGAAACGAGACGGCGGATAAGCTCGTCTCGGGACATATCCTGCCCTGCTCTTATGCCAATGAGCAGATCGTGATATTCGGAGGGGTCTCCGAGGGAGTAGATACAGGAGACAGAGGCAACGATAATAACGTCGCGACGTTCAAAAAGCGAGGAGGTCGCGCTATGGCGAAGCATATCTATCTCCTCGTTTATCATTGCGTCCTTCTCGATATACATATCCTTACCCGGGATATAAGCCTCGGGCTGATAATAATCGTAGTAGGAAACGAAATACTCCACGGCATTTTCGGGGAAAAAGCTGCGGAACTCTGTGCAAAGCTGGGCGGCGAGGGTCTTGTTATGAGCAAGCACGAGGGTCGGGCGGTTGAGATTTGCTATGACGTTTGCCATAGTAAAGGTCTTACCCGAGCCTGTAACGCCGAGAAGCGTTTGCGCTCTTTCGCCTGCAAGTATACCCTCCGTGAGGGCGCGGATAGCCTCGGGCTGATCGCCCGTGGGCTTATAGTCGCTGACAAGCTTGAATTTGCCTTCCATTCCGTCTCCTTTCATAGCACATATTTATTCATTATATATTTTACCACAAAATATTTTTAAAGTAAACCCTAATAGCGATTTTTTTGCTTTCGGGAGAAAAATTTTGCGGCAAGCGGTATTTTTTATAAGTTTTTTCACAGAGATACAAAAGTATTGATTTTATTTTCAAATTGCGCTATAATAAAGAAAACAGACAGACAGGAGGAGCTTATGTATATCGGCGTGGATATCGGCGGCACGAAGTGTGCCGTTGTGCTTGGAGACCCAAAAGGCGACAGGAAAGTTCTGAAAAAGGTAAAATTTCCGACCCTCGGTGTTGACGAAACCATAGCGCGGATCACAGCGGAGGTTGAGAAAATGATGCCCTGCGACGCCATCGGCATCTCCTGCGGCGGTCCTCTTGATGAAAAACGCGGAATTATAATGTCTCCGCCAAATCTTCCCGACTGGGATAATATTCACATCACGGATATTTTAAAGGACAAATTCGGCGTGCCCGTAAGGCTTCTTAACGATGCTAACGCCTGCGCGGTTGCGGAATGGAAATACGGCGCGGGACGCGGAGCTGAAAATATGATCTTTCTCACCTTCGGCACAGGTCTTGGAGCCGGGCTGATACTCGGCGGCAAGCTTTATTCGGGTGCTTGCGGAATGGCGGGAGAGGTCGGGCATATAAGGCTTGCCGAGGAGGGTCCGATCGGCTACGGCAAGGCGGGCTCCTTTGAGGGCTTCTGCTCGGGCGGAGGAATTGCAAGGGCGGCAAAGGATATTGCCAAAAGAGCGAAAGAGGCGGGGCGTGTTGCGTTTTCGGCGGTCTCGGACGAGGAGATAGATGCGCTGACGGCAGCCGAGATCGCAAGGCTTGCAAGGCTTGGAGACCCCGATGCCAAGGCACTTTTCAATGAGTGCGGAAGGCGGCTTGGTCAGGGTCTTGCAATACTCGCTGATATTCTTAACCCCGAGAAAATAGTTATAGGAAGCATTTATCAGCGGTGCTCGGATCTGCTTTGCGAGCAGGCGGACCAAGTGCTTTCAAAAGAAGCACTTGGGGCAACATATTCAAGGCTTTCGGTGGTCCCCGCGGAGCTTGGAGACGAGATAGGCGACCTTGCGGCGCTTGCGGTTGCTTCGGAAATATTTAATTGAGGTGAAAAAATGAATTACATAGAAAATTTGATTACGGCGCGCCCCGAGCTTATCAGCGCAAAGGACGCGATAGCGGCGGCGTGTGAGCTTATTTGCGAGGCTCATCTGAAGGGCGGAAAGCTCCTTCTTTGAGGAAACGGCGGCAGCTCTGCCGATTGCGAACACATATCGGGCGAGCTTTTGAAGGGCTTTCTTTTGAAGCGAACTCCCGAGGGAAAGGAGCACAAAAGGCTCTCCGAGATGCTCGGAGCTGAATGCGAGCTGCTCCAGAGGGGAGTTTGCGCTATTCCCCTTCCCTCACTTTCGGGAGCTCTCACCGCATACACAAACGACGTTGAGCCCTCGCTTGTATATGCCCAGCTCGTGTATGCTATGGGTCGCGCGGGTGACGTGCTCATTGCTATTTCCACCTCAGGCTCGTCTCAGAACGTGGTGAAGGCGGCGCTTTGTGCAAAGGCGCTCGGTATCACGGTGGTCGCGCTCACAGGCGAATCGGGCGGCGAGCTTCTTGATATAGCCGACGTTTGTATTCGCACCCCCGCTCTCGAAACCTACAAGGTGCAGGAATACCATCTGCCTATCTACCACGCCATCTGCGCAGAGGTTGAGAATAAGATATTCTCCGCGCCCAAGCTTCAGTAAAATCGCACTTTATTCGCTATATAGTTTTTCTGCTTTGAGCGGCGAAAACATCAAAGAACACCGTAAAATGCATATTATTATTTGCATTTTACGGTGTTTTTATTTTTCTTGTTATAGTAATTGAATTAAAAATCAATCGCCATTGGTCTCGCCGTCATCTACCGATCTGTTTTCAAAAATTTCGTCTGAAATATCCTCCCAAAGCGACACATCAGGTGATTTGCGATTCACGAGCAAATCGTAAAAAATTTTCATACCGACATGCAATTCAATGTCTTGAATAGCATAAAGATATTTAACCCCGTCTATAACTTTTTTAACTTCTATTAATAGTTTTTTATCATAATTATCAACCTTCGTTTGAATGAACTCTATATTGTCAACCATTTCTTCTTTGTCAAATTCAACGATTAGAAAATCAAAAAAAATGGGCTTGAGTTTAAACATCAGAGGAGCTATTTCCGAATAGTAGCGCTCAGCACCGTCCGAGAATTTCCATGAAATGATGTTGTTCTCTGGAATTTCGAACTCAAATCTGGCCGTCATTCTGGCTCCAATGCACACGATATCTCCGATTTTCAGATCTTCCGGAACATCATTTTCACTTGCATAAGCTATATACTCGTACTCATCGCTTGAAACGGTTAATTTGTAAAAAACGTTTTTAGTGAACGAATTCATCAGTTTTTCGCTTTTTTTAACATGGCCGCTAAAATTTATGTAGGCATACGTTTCCCCTTCATCATATATGGAACAGGATTTCACCGTGCCGACTAACTCTTCATATTTTTCTTCAAACTCCGAATAAGTTTTATACACTTCTATCCATTGGCAAATTGCACTCAGTGCCGCTTTGTATCTCTCCTCGGGTTTTATTTCCGGAATACAAAGTCTCGGGAAATCAGCATATATGGGGTAGGAAACATCTTTGATGTTGAGTTTGAATATTCTGCAATATTGATTCTCGAAAACATTTTCCTCCTCCAAATTCTCAATTGTGTCTATTTTACCAGAATTATAAGAATAAGTTATTCTGTTCTCCCTTTCACCTTCACTGGCCCATATTTCAAAAACATCATCCAACGACCAATAACTCAAATAGTCGTCTCCGAAGGTGATATTATTCATTGCGTATCTTTTAAGATTTTTATTTTCATCCGAATTCAAATAATCAATATACTCAAGAAAAGAATTCTCATCAAGTCCAATCTGCTCTAACATACAGCCACCCCTTGCATATATTTTGATTTTCGCGTTTGCTCTTTTGCCTCATACAACACGGAGTACGGCGCCAACCATTCACATTTCTTTGCCGCCAACCACAAGACTCAATCGAAAAGCAAACTCAGGCAAACTAAAGCTCAATTAAGAAAAGCGGCCAAATCCAAGACTTTATCAAAGCCCGCGACTCAGCCGCTTTTTTATTCAGTCCTTAATATCAGAACTTGAAATATTCCTTTGCGTTGTAGTATGCGATGCCTGTGACGATCTTTTCAAGAGCAGCATAGTCCTCGGGGTATTCGCCCTCGGCTACCCATTTACCGATAAGGTTGCAGAGTATTCTTCTGAAATACTCGTGGCGAGGATAGGATACGAAGGAACGGCTGTCGGTGAGCATACCGACGAATGCGGAAAGCATACCGAGGTTTGCAAGAGCCTGCATCTGAGCTTCCATACCGTCGCGCTGATCGTTGAACCACCAGCCCGAGCCAAACTGGATCTTGCCTGCGATGCCGCCGCCCTGGAAGCAACCGAGCATCGTGCCGAGAACGTAGTTATCCTTGGGGTTAAGGGTATAGAGAATAGTTCTGGGAAGGCACTCGGAATACTCAAGGAGATTCATAAACGCGCCGAGATCCTCTGCTATGCAAAGGTCGTTGATGGAATCAAAGCCTGTGTCGGGTCCCATCTTCTCGTACATTCTGCGGTTATTATTGCGGAGAGCACCGATGTGGAGCTGCATCGTCCAGCCGAGCTTGGTGTATTCCTCTGCGCAAGCCTTAAGGATAGCGCACTTGAAGGCATCGATCTCATCCTTTGTGAGCTCCTCGCCCGCCATTCTCTTATCGAACGCCGCCTTTGCATCGCCAACGCCGAAGGGAACGTACTCAAGGGCGTGGTCGGAGAGGCGACAGCCGAAGCTATCGAAGTATGCGATCCTATCCTTGATCCAGGCAACGAGAGCCTCGTAGGACTTGATGCCCTGAGCCTCAACGTAGGGGATGAAGGTCTCCTTGCCGATCTCAACTGCCTTATCGGGGCGGAAGGTGGGAAGGATCTTCGTGGAGAAGCCCTTAAGCTGTGCGTGATATTCAAGGGTGTCGGCGGGGTCGTCAGTGGTGCAGATGACCTCGACGTTGGATCTCTTGATCAGCTCCTGAGCGCGGAATTCGGGCTTCGCAAGAAGCTCGTTGCACTTATTCCAGATCCTCTCGCAGGACTCCTCGTTAAGAGTTTCGTCTATATCGAAATATCTCTTAAGCTCAAGGTGGGTCCAATGATAGAGGGGGTTGCCGATAAGCTTGGGGAGAGTTTTTGCAAACTCCTTGAATTTTGCGTATTCGTCTGCGCCGCCCGTTACGTACTCCTCGGGAACACCCGCGGTGCGCATCTGACGCCACTTATAATGGTCGCCGCCGAGGAAGAGATCGAAGGCGTTCTTGAACTGGTAGTTTTCTGCGATCTGCTTGGGGGAAAGATGGCAATGGTAGTCGATAATAGGAAGATCCTTTACCATTGCGTAAAGCTTTTTCGCGGGCTCATTTTTGAGCATAAAATTATCGTTTATAAAACTCATAGCGTTACACCGTCCTTAAAGATTGAAATTTCTCTGTAATCGTGCTCCTCGTTGCGGGTCTCCTTACCTTCAGCTACGCTGATAACGTACTCAAAGAGCTCGTCTGTGAGGGGGTTGCCATCAAGCGTGGGAGATGCGTCGAAGTCGATCCAATTCTGCTTGCGCTCGGCAAGAGAATGGTTGGTCGCGATCTTGACTGTGGGAACAGGACCGCCGACAGGTGTGCCTCTGCCCGTGGTGAAGAGTATGATATGTACGCCTGCCGCCATAAGGTTTGTGATGGCAACGATATCGTTTCCGGGGCCGTTGAGGAGAGAGAGACCGTTCTTTGTGAGGACGTCGCCGTAATCAAGGACGTCAACTACCTTGGAAAGACCGCCCTTCTGCACGCAGCCGAGAGACTTTTCCTCAAGAGTGGTGATGCCGCCCTTCTTATTTCCGGGCGAGGGGTTTTCGTATATTACCTGATTGTGCCTTGTGTAGTAATCCTTGAAATCGTTGATGAGAGCGACCGTTTTATCAAAGACCTCGCGTGACTCGCATCTCTGCATAAGAAGATGCTCTGCGCCGAACATTTCGGGAACCTCGGTGAGTACGCAGCTGCCTCCCATTGCGATGACCTTATCCGAAAGTCTGCCAACAAGGGGATTTGCGGTGATGCCGCTGTAACCGTCGCTACCGCCGCACTTAAGACCGATGCGGAGCTTGGATACGGGAACGGGCTGACGCTCGAATTTTGCGGCATACTCCTTAAGCTCGTTGATAATAGCTACGCCTGCGGCGATATCATCGTCCGCATCCTGGGTGTTAAGGAATTTAACACGGTTGGGGTTATATTCGCCGAGGACCTTCTTGAAGACCTCAATGTTATTATTCTCACAGCCGAGGCCGAGAACAAGAACGCCTGCGGCGTTGGGGTGATTAACCATACCGCGAAGGATCTTCTGGGTGATGGTCTGATCGTCACCGAGCTGCGAGCAGCCGAAGGGGTGAGGGAAATATCTCGCGCCCGTGAGCTCTGCGAGGCGCTGGGATACCTTGTTCACGCAACCGACGGTGTTTACGATCCAAATTTCGTTTCTGATACCCACGTCTCCGTTTTCGCGGACGTAGCCCATAAAGGTCCTGCCCTGCTCCTCCTCGGGGATATCGTAGAACACGGGCTCGTAGGTGTATTCAAGGTTGCCCGAAAGGTTGGTCTTTACGTTGTGGGTGTGGACGTGCTCGCCTGCCTTGATATCGCAGGTGGCGTGACCGATGGGGTTGCCGTATTTGATGATGTTTTCACCGCATTTTATATCGCGGAGAGCATACTTATGGCCATCCTCAAGATTGATGTCCACGTTGTCAAGTCTGTTAATAAGCATTTTTATTTATCCTTTCCCGATCTTCAGCCGATATACTTTGCAACCTCGGGTGTGAGACGGGAGAGGTCCTCGCCCCAAAGCTCCGCGTTTGCGAGAATTGCCGCGGTGTCGTTATTCTTCATAAACTCAACTACCTCGGGAGCATCGTTCGTCATATCCGTCTTATAGAACTCAATAAGCTTTGCAAATGCAAAGAGGAGAGTTTCGGGCATTTTGTTATATCTCTTTATGTATTCAAGGATGGAGGGGAGAACGCGCACCTTGAACTTGGAGACGGAGTTGAGAGCGATGGAGGAGAGGTAGTGCTTGATATAGGGGTTGCCGAAGCGCTCAAGCACGCTCTTTGCATAGCTGTCAAGCTCGTCTGCGGGGAGATCAAGAGTGGGGATGATCTCCTCAAACACGCACTTTCTGATGTGCTCGTGCATCGTGGGATCGTCGATGCAGCTCTTAACTGTGTCAAGTCCCGAAAGAAGCGCGTAGGGCACGAGGGATGTGTGAGCACCGTTAAGGATCCTTACCTTTCTTGTGCGGTACATTTCAAGCTTATCGGGGGTGATGATAACGTTGAGGCCCGCCTTGGAGAAGGGGAGCTCTGCGTCAACGTCGAAGTCGGTCTCGATTACCCAAAGGTGGAAGAACTCGGAGGTGTTTACCATATTGTCCTCATAACCGAGACCCATATCCTCGCCTCTGGGATAGCCTGTGTTGATACGGTCAACAAGGGTGTTTGTGAATACGTTTTCCTTCTCTACCCAAGCCTTGAAGTCTGCGCCGAGGGACCAGAGGTCTGCATACTGAAGTATGCACTTCTTAAGGTTATCGCCGTTTCTGTCTATAAGCTCGCAGGGGAGGAAGATGAAGCCTGGAAGGCCGAGCTCAAATCTCTTCTTAAGAAGGAGTGTTACCTTTGCGGGGAAGCTCTTGGGGGGAGCATCGGTTATCTTGTCCTCTGCGGAGAATACTATACCCGACTCGGTGGTGTTGGAAACCACAAAGCGGAAGGAGGGATTCTCTGCGAGAGCCATATATGCGGCGAAGTCCTCGTAGGGCTTAACGCAGCGGGAGATAACGTCAACGACGGTCTTATCAACGCCCTCAACACCGCGGATAACGTGAGTATATACGCAGTTCTGCGCGGTGAGCATATCGCACATACCCTGCTCGATGGGCTGTACGACAACGACGCTACCGTCGAAATCGGAAGAATCGTTCACCTTCTGGAGCATCCAATCAACGAAGCCGCGAAGGAAGCCGCCCTCGCCGAACTGTATCACCTTTTCGGTTCTCTGCTTTTTTTCAAAATTCATTTCTTTTTTACCTTTCGTTAGAAAATATTTTTACCACTATCATAAATTATATAATATCCGCGCAGGCTCCGCCTTAAATAACTTGATATTTTAATATATATTTTTTCTTAAATTTCTTGATTTTTTTGATTATTTATGATAAGATAGTTGTAGTCAGGCAAAAAAGGAGAAAAAATATGGCTGAGATTACATTTCCCGACGGCTCGGTGTTTCGCTGCAACAGCAAGCGAAGCGTTGGCGAGTCTATGCACTCCCATCATTACCACGACCGTTTTGAGATATACTATCTCACGGGCGGCAGATGCCATTTCTTTATAGATAACCGCTCCTACGATCTTGTGGCGGGGGATCTCATACTAATTCCCGAGGGAATAATTCACAGGACAAACTACGGTGTTGACGAGGAGCAGTCAAGAGTCGTGCTTGAGTTTTCGTCGCGGTTCGTGCCCGAATCGGTGAGAGCAAAGCTTCCCTCAATGGTCTATCTTTTCCGAAACCCGACCTTAACTGCGGAGATCCACGAGATGATCCGTGCGATCGACGGCGAATTCAAAAATCCCGATGAATTTACCTGCGAATCTCTTGAGGCGCGGATATCAGCTCTTCTCTTTTTCCTTGCGAGAAACAGGGCGCTCGGAGGGTCGGCGGCATCAAAGAATTCGATGATCGAGGACGTTATTAATTATATTAAGGGAAATTTCGCGCAGGATATAAAGCTTGCGAACGTGGCAAAGAGCCATTTCGTGAGCCCCGAGCATCTCTCCAGGACCTTCAAGCACGACACAGGCTTCGGCTTCAACGAATTCCTTTCGCTAATAAGGCTTCAGCACGCGGAGCATCTGCTTAAGGAGAGAGGCGCGAGGAGTATATCGGAGATCGCGTATAGCTGCGGCTTTAACGATTCAAATTATTTTTCGGATAAGTTCAGGCGCACCTACGGAGTCTCTCCCTTGAAATACAGCAAGAGCACCGACAGCGAACTGAAATAACCACATAGGAGGCACAAAATGGATATCAAAAAATTTATGGGCGATGAAAATGAAAGGCCGCTTGACAGAATGATAGAGGGCGGCGGATTTTTGCCTATACTCAAGAGCATAGCTTGTGTTGGAGACAGCCTTGCATCAGGCGAGCAACAAATAAAAAAGGCGGACGGCACTAACGCGTATTTCGATTTTTACGAATACTCCTGGGGCAAGTTCATTGAAAAGCAGGTTGGAATTCCTACCTCTGTATTCGCGCAGGGCGGTATGACAGCACGAGCTTACAGAAACGAATTTGCAAACAAGCGCGGCTTCTGGAAAAGAGAGCTTGCGGCAAACGCATACATAATCGCTCTCGGCGTAAACGACATCCTGAACAGCGACACTCCCATCGGCGATATAACCGACATCTGCCCCGAGGACCCGAAGAAAAACGCGGATACCTTTATCGGAAATTACGCTTATATTATCCAGAGATATAAGGTCATTCAGCCCGAGGCAAAATTCTTCCTTGTTACAATTCCCCGTCAAACGGACAGAGGCGAGGCCAGAGCGGAAAAGACTCGCGCACAGAGGGACGCGATATATAAGCTTGCGGAGTATTTCGACAACGCCTACGTTATAGATCTTTATGAATACGCCCCCGATTTTGATGCAAGCTTCAGAGAGCTATTCTTCCTTAACGGACATATGAGCCCTGCGGGTTATCTTATGATCGCGAGGTTCTTCGTTTCCTATATCGACTACATAATCAGGCACAATATGAGCGATTTTAAGAACGTCGGTCTTATGGGAGTCGATACGGATATCTGACGTTTTTTCGCATTTTTCATACTTAACTTTACAAAATCCCCGATTTTCGGCGATTTTCCGATAATCGGGGATTTTCTTTTTTTGCTACTTTATTATGCAAAAATAGGGACCGCACAGTCCTTCTTCGTGAGTGCGAACATACGTCCAAGACATATCTCTTGCTACGATATATACATCTCCTTCAGGGGCGTTATCGACCTCCTCCGCGGAGAGCCGTCCGATGATGCCCTTGTTTTTAATTCTATTTGAGTAGCCATCTGTAAATTTTATTGCTTCGGTATAATCAAGAGCATCAAAGGCTTTTCTGGCTTCATCCCCTTCAAGGCAAGGTACGTTACCGTAAGTAAAAATGTGCCAAAGGAAATTACCCTCCGATGTCACGTGCTTTTTAATCAGCCTTTTGTCCACATCTTTGGCAAATACGGAAAGCCATTTATTTATAGTCAAAGTTGCACCACCTTTTCAATTTTATCCTACTTTTTTATTATACCACACTTATAAGAAAAAGTAAATAGGGCGGCTTGTATTTGCTCAAACCGCCTTATTTTTTGATACTCGCGTTTTATAAAAGCAAAGCTTTAAAGTATGAATATGCTGAGCCAAAGGTGGAAATTAAGCAAAGTATTAGCTTATAATCAACTATTAAAGCTTTTTATCTTTTAAGATCTCCATTGCTTCGCCGAATCGTTGGAAGTGGACCACCTCGCGCTGACGGAGGAAGCGAATTGCTTCGTTCACGTCGGGGTCATCGGAGAGGCGAAGGATGTTGTCGTACATTGCGCGTGCCTTCTGCTCTGCTGCAACCTCAAAAGCACAAGCTTTTGCGCAGCAGAGCAACGAAATCCACCCTTGCGGGTGGGTGAAATCGACTTCGTCGATGAAATCCTCCTGCGGAGGATGAAATTCGCCTCGACGGCGAGTGGGTGGATTTCATTTCATCGAAGCCCTCGCTTCGATTTCATCCGAGCAAATCAATCTACGATTGCGCGAGGATTTCATCTTCAACGCAGTTGAAGATTTCATTAAAAATTCCAATGTATTTCAATAGGAACATTCCTTGTTCCTTGTATTCGCTTTCCGACCATGATTTTGTCGATCAAAATCTCCACCATTTCCCTTGTCAGATGCTCTACCTTGACGTATTTTTCAATCAATTCTCGGCGGTTGTCGCCCACGGCGATTTTGATCTCGATCTCCGCAATTTGCTTTTGACATTCGAGCACCTGCGATTCAAGGCGTTCCTTTTGCAATGTGAATTCCTTCGACAGTTCGATAAAGTCCGCCTCACAAATCAGCCCTTTTACCTTGTCAAGATAGAGGTCACGTACGCCTTTGGAAAACTGATTAATCTTTCCTTGATAGGTGGCGTTTTCGGCTTCGATTTCTTCCTTTTGCGTGAGGAGTTCGGCATTAAATTGCACCTTACGTTCCAATTCGTCCATATCAAGATACTCGGCGTTCAGTCTCCGCAGTTCCGCAATGACCATCCGTTCAAGCCTATACACCGAAATAAACGCGCCCTCGCAAGCACCCTTGGCATAATGTCGGCTGGGGCATTGCAGGAAGTGTCTGCCGCCCGATTTTGACGAGCGCATCACGTATCCGCAGGACGCGCACCGCACCTTCTTGGCAAATAGTCCGATCGTACCGACCTTGAATGGCTTTGCTCGCTCGGCGATCATCTTTTGCACTCTGTCCCACAGGGCGCGGTCAATGATCGGCTCGTGTGTGCCTTCCACCCGAAACCATTGTTCCTTGGGGCGTGGACGGTTGATCGAGGTCTTATACGAAATGCTTTCATATTTGCCTTGCACCAAATTGCCGATGTAGGTCTCGTTTACCAGCATATCCGAAATGGCGAAATACTTCCACAGCGTACTGTTCTTACTTGGTGGCAGACTAAAGCGCAGCCCCTGCATTCGTTTGTACTCGGTGGGATTGGGAATTCCTCGGTCGTTGAGTATTCGAGCGATTGCCGTCTTGCCGTAGCCCTGCGAAAATAGCGTAAATACCTCTCGCACCACAGCGGCGGCTTCCTCGTCGATGATCAAATGACCCTTGTGGTCGGGATCCTTTTTGTATCCGTAAAGCGCAAAGGAGCCGATGTGAAAACCGTTTTTGCGGCGGCTGTCCAACGCGGATTTGATGCTGTTCGACATATCCTCCAGATACCACTCGTTGACAAGACCGTTGATCTGACGGCTTTTTTTGTTGCCCTTGTTGGCGGTGTCGGCGTTGTCCACGATGCTGACAAATCGAATGCCCCAGATGGGAAACAAACCGTGTATGTACCGTTCCACCAATTCAAGCTCACGGGTAAATCTCGATTGTGTTTTGCAAAGGATAATATCAAACTTTTTCGCCTGCGCGTCGGCAAGTAACCGCTTGAACTCGGGGCGGTTACGGTCCGAGCCCGCATAATCGTCATCACTGTAAATGCCGTAAAGCTCCCAGCCCATTCGGTCGGCGTAGTCGCGGAGCATCGCCTTTTGATTCTGAATGCTGCCCGAATCGTCGGTGGCGTTCTGCTTATTTTTGTCCTCCTCGGACAGTCTGCAATAGATTGCTACTTTTTCTCTCATGTTCTTATCTCCGTATCTGTAAGAACAAGCTGTTTTCCTCCGCCTTTATTATAACATACAGATGGGCTATTTGTTATTGACTCGGAGAAAAATTTACACTTTTGTTGCGTTCTAAAGTTGATATGAGCTCGATCCATATACGCGTGTAATCCTCCTTTGTCAATGTTTTGTTTTTAAAAACACTTGTACAAATTTCGTTTTTCATATCATTTCTTTCGGCTTTTTCTTTTGCCATAGCATTCCTCCCTTCGTTTTTGAAATAAATATATGAAAAATAGCAAGTCCGCTATTACATTTTCTTTTTGTCCCTTCACCTATGAAATACGCCCGAGATGGCGTTGTTCTGCAAAAAAGTTAAAAATATTTTTGAGAAATTGAAAAACGCACCTTGTCGGCGGTAAAAATCCGCTTTCAAAGTGCGTTTTTCGTGTCAGAATGCTTGTTACATCTTTTTGTCATCGGTTGCGGGGTTGTCGATAAGCTGACCGTCCTCGGTAAAGCGTGAGCCGTGGCAGGGGCAATCCCACGTATGCTCGGCGCGGTTGTATTTGAGGGCGCAGCCGAGGTGTGGGCAACGGGGCGCGGTGGGCGTGAGAATACCTACCGTCGATTCAAAAGCATTGACAGCAAGCTGTGGATGCAGAACGGTGCGCGAGGGATCGAAAACGGTAGCATATGGATTCTGTTTTCCCCCTACGAGATCGCAGAGAAGATCTGCGGCGACCATAGCGTTTGTCATACCCCACTTGTTAAAGCCTGTCGCAACGAACACGTCGGGGGTGGATTTTGAATACTGCCCGATATAGGGAACGTCGTCCAACGTCATGCAATCCTGCGTTGCCCATTTGCCCACAATTTTGGCGTTTTTGTAGTGCTTGCGGGCAAAATCTTCAAGCTCTTGCCAACAGCCGCCCTTCTTGCCTGTGCGGTGTCCGCCACCACCGAGGAGCAACAGGTCTCCGTAGCTTCGGAAGGACAACCCCGTGTCCGATTCGTCCACGTACATACCGCTGACATTCTGCGCACCCTTGAGGGCTATGACATAGGAACGGTGCTGATAAAGCTTTAAGGAATACAATCCGTGCTTGTTAAGCATCGGGAAATGGGTTGCGATAATCAATTTTTTGAAAGCAATCTCGCCACGATTGGTTTTCGCCTTGTTTGGCATTAACTCCAAGACCTTGGTGTGTTCGTAAATAGGTAGTTCCTTTGCAATTTCATATAAGAATTTCAGCGGGTGAAATTGCGCTTGCTCCTTGACACGAACCGCGCCGGCGACAGCGAAAGAAAGTCCTTTTGCATCCGAAAACTCGGCGTTCACCCCGATTTTGTTAAGTGCGGCAACTTCCTTTTCGATCTTCTTGTGGTCATCAAGGGAATAAACATAGTTATCCCGCGTTTCAAAATCGCAGTCGATATTTTTGCATAGCTTTACGTATTCCTTAATCGCCTTGCTCTGCGCCTCCGCATACAGCCGCGCCTTGTCCTCTCCAAAGCGTTTGATCATCTTGTCGTAGATCAAGCCATGCCCGAGCGTGATCTTCGCCGTGGTGTTTTTTGTAATGCCGCCGCAGATTTCCGTCGCCTCTACCAGCATACAATCCACGCCCGCGTTTTTGAGTTTGTAGAAGCACAAAATCCCCGCAATTCCGCCGCCAATAATCAAAACGTCTGTCTTTTTATTCCCGCCAAGCGCGTCAAAACTCGGCTTATCCGCTGTTTTTAACCATATTGAGTCCATAGTAATCCTCCGAAACTTAATAGAATTAGTCTTTGCAGATTCGGAAGAATCAATACCCATTACAGAAAACTTCGGCTAATTTATATAAATTCTTAAAAATAGCCGAAAAATGCTTTTAATTCGTTGTTTTACGTATTTTTATGCCTTCAGCAATATATTTTCCCTCACTTTGGGAAATAATAACGGTGAATACAAAAAACGGAGGTATATATGTTCAAACACGAAAAAATGTTATTCCATCCCGTAGAGGTAGAGAGACCGAATCCGCAATACGCGGTTTTGCTTCAGGAGCAGCTTGGCGGCGGCAACGGAGAGCTCAAGGCGGCAATGCAGTATATGTCGCAGAGCTTTCGCATCAAGGATCCCGAGATCAAGGACTTGTTTCTTGACATAGCCGCGGAGGAGCTGGGACACATGGAAATGGTGGCGCAGACAATCAATCTGCTCAACGGTCACGACGTTGACGCGAGCAAGGTGCAGGCGGGCGAGGTGCAGACGCACGTTCTGCTGGGGCTGAATCCCGGACTCATCAATGCTTCGGGCTACTCCTGGACGGCGGATTACGTTACCGTCACGGGCGATCTGTGCGCCGATCTGCTCTCCAACATTGCGTCTGAGCAGAGAGCCAAGGTGGTTTACGAATATCTCTACCGTCAGATCGAGGACAAGAAGGTACGCGAAACCATAGACTTTCTTCTCAACCGTGAGGAAGCGCACAACCAGATGTTCCGTGATGCTTTCAACAAGGTGCAGGAAACCGGCTCCAACCGCGATTTCGGTACGACCAAAGCGGCAAAGATGTATTTTTCTATGTCAAACCCCGGACCGAATACGTTTGCGACGGGTGAAACGCACGCACCGTCGTTTAAGTAATAGTAACGATGGTAAGGCAGAGGCGGCGGACAAGATTTTTGCGCCGCC